>CAWBTJ010000009.1:0-177698 GCA_963791645.1 Vulcanimicrobiota bacterium
CTGGTCTGGGCGATCTCGAGCGAGCGCCGTCCGGCCGTGCCTCGGGCAGGACGGTCGGGGACTTCGTAAAGAACGGGTAAAGTGTCGGCCTGCTCGCTAAGGTCCGCGGCGGGCTCGCCCGATACTAAAGAATTGCGCGTGCCGCGCCGATGATGGAAGGGACACCATGGCCGATCAGGATCTTCCAACCGGCTCCGACGAGGAGCGCAAGTACCCGGAATTCGACCGCCGCCGCGGCCCCCGCCGTGGCCTCGCGGCTGAAGCGGTCGAGGTCCCCTTCGAGCGCCGCGGCCCCGACCGCCGCAAGCGCAAACCGGGCTTCGCCGGCCTGTTCGGCGCGATCTTCGGCCCGGGCCGCGACGAAGAGCCGACCGAAGAGAAGTAGCCGCGGGCTCTCGCCCGCGCTCCGGCTCACGCTATGAGGTCGTAGGCGAAGAGCGACTCCAAGATCGCGGCCATCGCCGGGTCGATTGCGCGCAGGCGCGATCGCGTCGCGCGCGGCCACGGCGAGCGCGCATCATTCGCTTCGACCCACGCGCGAACCGATTCGGCGAAGTATTCGTCGAGCGCGGATGCGGCGTACGGTGTGATGAACGCGCGGGCCTCGCGAAACGCACGTCGCACGCGCGGGTCGACGCCGCTGAGATAGACACCGCCGCCCAGCGCGCAGTCGAGTGCGTGCGCGAACTCGTGCGCGACGGTCATCGGGGACGTGGACCGAAGATAGACCGTGCGTTCCTCGACGACGAACAAACCCGCCGGCGGCACGGGCCAGTCGTCGACGCCGCTCGCCAGACGCCGCAGCGCGCGCGAGCGGTCGCGATAGGCTTCGTTGCGGCGGAGGTGGACGAGCCGCACGCCGGCGCTCGTCGCGACGCGAAGCGCGCCGGGGCCGAACCGGTCGAGGACGGCCTCGATCGCCGCGAGCGCGTCGGATCTCGCGTCGACGGTAGGTCGATTGCGCATGGTGCGCAGCGTACCGGCGCGGCGTTTCCGCCATGATTCGGAGATATGACGCGGCCGCGACGCCCGCCCCGGAAACTTTCGCGGCGGGCGCCGCTACTAGGCGTCGTAACCGCGCTTGCCCGGAGGTCCGCCATGGTCACGCAGCAGTTCGACGCCGCTCGCGAGCTCGAAGCCGCCGCCCGGATCTTGTACGCGCGCTGGACGCTGGCGCTGCCGACGGCGTTCTCCGCGCTGGCGATCGCCGGGATCGTGTTCTTCGTGATCGGCGCGGTCGTCGTTTCCGCGGTTGCGGCGATTCTCATGGGCGGTCACGGCGGCGCGTGGGCGGCGGTGAGCGCGGGTGCGTCGACGGTTGCGTTCGCGATCGTCGCGATGATGCTGATCTCGACCGCCGCGCACGCGATCGTGCTGTCGGCCGCTGATGACGCGTGGGCGGGGCGCGATCCCGATTACGGCGCCGCGTTCCGCGTTACGCTGGCGCGCTTCCCGGCGCTGCTGGTGGCCGCGTTCGCGACCGCGATGCTGTACGCGATCCCGGTCGCGCTGTCGTTCTTGCTGGTGGGCATCCCGCTGCTATTCGTGCTCGGTTATTTCCTGATGTACGTGCGCGCGGCGATCATCATCGGCGGCGAAGACGGTCTGACCGCCATTGCGACATCCTTCCGCATGACCACATCCAACAGCGGCCCGAGTCTCGTTGCGTTCGCGGGGATCATCGGCGCGTTCATCATCGGCCGCATCGTCGACGCCGCGACCATCCATCTGCCGGTCATCGGCCTGTTCACGGCGTTCTTCGTCGGGGGCGCGACGGCGGCGTACATCGCGCTCGTGGAGGTTCGGTTCTACGAACTGCTGCGCGGCGAGAGGGTCACGGGAACCTCGCTTCAGCTGCGGTGAAGTAGGGCTATCGTGAACCGCCGGCGGAAGAGGCGATCATGGCGACACCGCTGCTTCCGACGATCAACAACCTCGCGTTCGTTGCCTACAGCGGCGCGCGGATCGTATTCGACCGCTACTACGTGACCGGACAACCGTCGGCGTTCGCGTATCCCGCGATCCCCGAGGCGGGGATTCGGTCCGTCATTTGCGTTCGTCAGCCGGGAGAGGCCGTCGCGCCGCCGCCGGTTCCGCCGCCGCCGCCGTTCGACACGACCGAAGCGTCCACGCTGCAGCAGCTGGGCGTGTCGTATCAGAACATCCCGATCACGCGCACGATGACGCAAGCGGAGTTCAACACGGCGGCGACGCAGGCCGCGGTCGCGCTGTTGATAAACGGCGCCGCCGGGCCGGCGCTGATCCATTGCTCCACCGGTGACCGCGCGTCGTCGGCGTTCGCCGTGATGCTGATCATCGGGGCCGGGTTGACGAACGCCGATGCCGCCGACTATTGCATCAACGCGCTGCTGCTGGCGAACGCGAGCATGGTCGCGCTCGTGCGCGGCTACAGCGCTCCCACTGAGATGGCGCCGGCGATCCGCGACGCCGCCGCGAATTTCGATCAGTTTCAGGTCTAGCCCGGACTGAACGCGCTCCTCGTGGACCTCGATCAGCGGATCACGGCGATCGCCGCGATCGCCTTGGTTCGAGCAGTTCAGCCTCGAGGTGCGCAGTACTGCCGACATCGCGGCGCAGACGCAGCAATTCCGCGACTATCACGCTCAGCTCGGAGGGTATCCGCCCCAACCCGACGTGCCGTATGCGGCGCATTACATCGACGCGGTGGATCTCGGCAACCCGGATCGGCGGCTTCTTCTCGATGCCGCGGCTCGCTCGGCGGCGATGGAATGCCCCCTTATCGAGATCAACGTCATCGGCTGGCCGATCGAGCCGGGCGAACTGGTCGCCGGATCCTTCGACGAGTTCATCGAGCTTGCGCTGGGGTTCATGACAAAAACCGAGGGAGGCTTCTCCTTTTGGGAGGACCCCTTCACCGATTGGTAACCGACAGGGCCAAAGCTTTGCCGTCGCCGACGGGCTAAGGCGCCCCGAGTCCCATGCCGATCACTCCGTGTACGCAGCTTGCACGGAGGACGCAACGGTGTCGACCGAAGCCTTGATCTGGACGTTCCTGGCCCTGTGCGCCGGCGGGGGGATCACCGCGGGCGTGATGGCGTACCAGCGCGCGCGCCGCCTCGGCGGCGACGTCGCCGACTGGGTGCAGATCGCGAACATGAACACGCTGCTGCGGCTCGATCTCGACCATCTCACCGGCGACGACGACAATTTCGGATTGCGCGAGGCGCGCGTGGCGCTCAAGGCAGCGACGGCGAAGCGGCCGGCCGCGGAGCGCAAGCTGTTCGACCACTACAACGCGCTGGTCGGGATCGCGATCAAGTTCGGTGAGAAGGTGCACGACGAGCACGGCATCGTCGATTTGCAGGCCGTCGCCAACCGCCGCGCTCACGTGCAGAACGCGCTCGCCGTCGGCGATCAGCTCGAAGCCGCGTTGGGCGGGATCAGCGAGCTCGCGAAGTGCGTCAACCGCGACCGCAACGAGCGCGTGCGCCAGAGCTATCAGACGCCCGCCCTGGCAACCGTCACCCAGCTGATCTCTTGATCTTGATGTAGAGCAGACCCGGGGATCGACCGCAGAGGGCGCCGCAAGGCGCTCTCTTTCGTTGTGCGCCAGGCTCCCGCACCGTCGATGCGCAATACTGCCAGGTTCCGCTTTCCACTCGCGATAAGGTTTTCGTTAGCAATACGTGTACACGATGCATCGGGTCGGCAAGATCGTGCCGCCGAAGCGTCAGATTCTCAAAGACATCTCGCTCAGCTTTCTGCCCGGCGCGAAGATCGGCATCCTCGGCCTCAACGGCGCCGGCAAGTCGACGGTGCTGCGCATCATGGCCGGCATCGACACCGAGATCGACGGCGACGCGATCCCGATGCCGAACCTCACCATCGGCTATCTCGAGCAAGAGCCGAAGCTCGATCCCGACAAGACGGTGCGCGAGACGGTCGAGGAGTCGCTGACGGAGATCATGGCCGCGCGCAAGCGGCTCGACGCGATCTACGCGGCGTACGGCGAGCCCGACGCCGATTTCGACAAGCTCGCCGAAGAGCAGGCGAAGCTCGAAGCGGTGCTGTTCGCGCAAGGCGACGACCTCGAGCAGCAGCTTGAGATCGCGGCCGACGCGCTGCGCCTGCCGCCGTGGGACGCGAAGATCGGACCGCTGTCCGGCGGCGAGAAACGCCGCGTCGCGCTGTGCCGCTTGCTGCTTTCGAAGCCCGACATGCTGCTGCTCGACGAGCCGACGAACCATCTCGATGCGGAGAGCGTCGAGTGGCTCGAGCAGTTCTTGCAGCGGTTTCCCGGCACCGTCGTCGCGGTGACGCACGACCGCTATTTCCTCGACAACGCGGCGGAGTGGATCCTCGAACTGGACCGCGGCCGCGGCATTCCGTGGAAGGGCAACTACAGCTCCTGGCTCGACCAGAAGCAGGCGCGCCTCGCGCAAGAAGAAGCGACCGAATCCGCGCGCCAGAAAGCGCTCAAGCGCGAGCTCGCCTGGGTGCGCTCCGGCACGAAGGCGCAGCAGTCGAAGAGCAAGAGCCGGCTCGCGCGCTTCGAGGAGCTGTCGAGCTACGAATATCAGCGCCGCAACGAGACGCAAGAGATCTTCATCCCGGTCGCGGAGCGGCTCGGCGATCAGGTGATCGACTTCGCCGGCGTGCGCAAGGCCTACGGCGACCGGCTGTTGATGGAAGACGTCAGTTTCCGCATCCCGCCGGGAGCGATCGTGGGCATCATCGGGCCCAACGGCGCGGGCAAGACGACGCTGTTTCGGATGATCACCGGCAAAGAACAGCCCGACGCCGGAACGATCGCGATCGGGGCCAGCGTGAACCTCGCGGTGGTCGATCAGACGCGCGAGTCGCTCGACGATACAAAGACCGTGTTCGACGACATCACCGGCGGTCGCGACATCCTCACGATCGGCCGCTTCGAGATGCCGTCGCGCGCGTATCTCGGGCGCTTCAACTTCAAGGGCGGCGATCAGCAGAAGGCGGTCGGCACGCTTTCCGGCGGCGAACGCGGCCGCCTCCACCTCGCCAAGACGCTGCTCGTCGGCGCGAACGTGCTGCTGCTGGACGAGCCGTCGAACGACCTCGACGTCGAGACGCTGCGCGCGCTCGAGGACGCGCTCAGCGAGTTCGCCGGGACGGTGCTGGTCATCAGCCACGACCGCTGGTTCCTGGATCGCATCGCGACCCACATCATCGCCTTCGAAGGCGACAGCAGCGTCTATTTCTTCGAGGGCAATTATCAGGAGTACGAGGCGAACAAGAAGGTCCGGCTCGGCGAGGAGGCCGCTCGGCCGCACCGGCTGCGCTACCGGCCGCTCACGCTGCCGTAGTGAAAAGTATGATCCCGCGCACACGGCGCTTGCCTGCCCTCGCGCGATTTGGCCTGGCCGCCGATCCCTAAACCAGGTATGGAGGCCGCCGCCGCGCTGCTTCGGATCGCCGCCCGCGTCGCGGGCGCGACCGCGTCGCTCGTCGCCCGCATCGGTGACGATGCGCCGGTAGCGGCGTGGGGATGCGGCGGCGCTGGCGCGCAGGCGCTCGTGCGCGTCCTGCGGCGAGCCGCGCCGATTGGGGCGTGGTCGTTCCGGACGCTGCCGCTGACGCTTTCCGACGGCAGCGCGGCCGAGCTGATCCTGGTCGCTCCCTCCGCCGATGCCGACGATGCGGCGCTGACGGCGCTCGCGGTCGAGATCGGCGCGGCGTGCGATCCCGCGAGCCGCGTGGGCGAAGCGTCGAGCGCGATCGAACGGCTTGCTGAAAGCACCGAACAGCTCGACGAAGCGGTCGCGGTGCTCGACACCGCGCACGAGCCCGGCGCGCCGGCGACCGTGCTGTACGTCAACGCCGGGTTCACACAGCTGTTCGGCTACACCGCGCGCGAGCTCGTCGGCCATCCGGCCGATCGCATTTGGGGCCCGCGGACCGATCGCGACCGCATGGCGTGGCTGCGCTCGCGCATCACCGAGCGCGAAGCGGCGCGCGTCGTCGTCGTGCTCTACGCCAAAGACGGCTCGCCGCTGTGGACCGAGATCTCGTCGACGCCGGTGCGTCACGGGTCGAACGCCGTGCATCACGTCGTGACCTTCCGCGACGTGACGACGCGAAAGCAGTTCGAGAACGCGCTCGCGGCGGAGAAGCGCAAGCTGGTCACGACGCTCGCGGCGATCGCGGACGCCGTCGTGAGCGTGCTCGCCGACGGGCGCGTCGAGTTCGTCAACGCCGCCGCCCAGCGGTTGCTCGGAATCGATGCGGCGGACGCGTACGGTGCGCCCGTCGGCGAGGTGATCCGCATGGTCGACGACGATGCGCGCCCGATCGACGTCGTCGCCGACCATCGCGGCGAGGAGGTGCGGCGCGGGACCGGTCACTTGCGTACCGTGCACGGAATCATCGACGTCGCATACGTCGCGTCGCGGGTCGATGCCGACGAGCACGGGACCGTCATCGTGCTGCGCGACGTGACGATCGAGAACCGGATCGCGCTGCGGCTGTCGTTCGAGGCGACGCACGATCCGCTGACGGGGCTGCAGAACCGCCGCGCGTTCACCGAGCGGCTCGACGAAGCGGTGCGCGGCGCGCGCGAGCGCGGCGAACACCACGCCGTCGGCTTCATCGACCTCGACCGCTTCAAAATCGTGAACGACCGCTTCGGCCACGCGGTGGGCGACCGGCTGCTGCACGAAATCTCGCGCGTGATGGGCCGCGTCGTGCGCGGCGGCGACGTGCTCGCGCGCATCGGCGGCGACGAGTTCGCGCTGCTGCTCGCAAACTGCCGGCTCGACGACGCGCGGCACGTCGCGGAGAAGCTGCGGGCGGCGGTCGACAACTATCGCATCGAGCACGAAGGGGAGGTCCTCGACGTGGGCGTGTCGGTCGGCCTCTCGCCGATCGAGGCCGAAACGACCAGCGGCGCCGACGCGCTCGCCGACGCCGACGCCGCGTGCTATCAAGCGAAGGCCGCCGGCCGCAACGCCATCGCCGGCTGACAGAGTCGCGAACCCTACGTTTCGGCTTCGCCTGCGCCGTCGCAAGGGTATGGTGATGGCGATGTCACGTAATCGCCGGATCGCTTCCTTCGCTTTGGGTGCCGCCGCTGTGGCGGTCGGCGCCGCGCTCGCGTCGCGCCGCTCGCACGTCGCCGACCGCGAGAGCCTGCGCGACCGCGTCGTCGTGATCACCGGCGGCTCGCGCGGGCTCGGGTTCGCGCTCGCCGAGGACTTGGCGCGCGGCGGTGCCCTCGTCACGATCGCGGGCCGCGACGCGGCGACGGTGGACCGCGCGCGTGAACTGCTTGCCGCGGAAGGCTTGATCGTCGACGGCTTCGCGTGCGACGTGCGCAACCACGCCGAGGCGGAGGCGCTGATCGCGAACGTCGAGGCGCGGCACGGACAGGTGGACGTGCTCGTCAACAACGCGGGCGTGATCGAAGTCGGCTCGGTGTGGGATCAATCGCTCAGCGACTTCCGTGAATCCGTCGAGACGCACATCTTCGGCCCGCTGCACACGATGCGCGCCGTGCTGCCGTCGATGCGCGCGCGCGGTGATGGGCGAATCGTCAACATCGCGTCGATCGGCGGGCTCGTCGGTACGCCGCACCTCGCGCCGTATTCCACCGGGAAGTTCGGCCTCGTCGGTTTGTCTCAGGCCTACGCGGCGGAGGTCGCGCACGACGGCATCACCGTGACGTGCGTCTGTCCCGGCTTGATGCGCACGGGCTCGCCCGACCACGCGATCTTCAAGGGCCGCACCAAGGCGGAGTACGCCTGGTTCACCATCGGCGACAGCAACCCGCTGCTGTCGGCCTCGACGCGGCATGCGGTGGTGACGATCGTGCACGCGATCGCGCGGCGCGAGCGGTTCGTCACGATCACGCCGCTCGCGCGCGTCGCGCAGGTGGTCAACGCGCTGGCCCCCGCGACGACGACGCGGCTGCTCGGCGTCGTCGCGCGCATGCTGCCGCCGCCGCTGAACGACGAAACGGTGCGCCGTGAAGGCGCCGAGAGCCACTCGCCGCTCGCGCCCAGCATCCTCACCGCGCTGGACCGCATGGCGAAGCACCGCAACAACGAATGAGCGCGGGTTTGCCGAACCGCGAAGCGACTGTGCTTTCTATACGCTCAGAAAACGGTCGTGCAGACCGCGGTCGGACGCGAGAATCGACGGTTCGCCTTCCCACACCGTGCGGCCCTTGACGATCACCACCGCGCGATCCGCGAGCGTCGCTAGCGCGGCGAGGTGTTTGTCCACCACGAGCGTCGATTGGCCGCGTTCGCGGAGCGTGCGCAGGCACGACCAGATTTCGTCGCGGACGACGGGGGCTAGGCCTTCCGTTGCTTCGTCGAGGATGAGCAGGCGCGGGCCGAGCATCAGCGCGCGGCCGATCGCGAGCATCTGTTGTTCGCCGCCCGAGAGCTGGCTGCCGTAGGCGTTCACGCGGTCGGCGAGGCGCGGGAACAGCGCGAGGACGTCGGGCAGCGTCCATGTTTTTTCGAGTTTGCCGTGGTTTGCGGCGGTTGCCATCAAGTTTTCGCGCACGGTTAGCGTCGGGAAGATTTGGCGGCCCTCCGGGACGAGGCCGATCCCGTAGCGCGCGATGCGGTACGGTGGTTCGTTCGTGATCGTGTGGTCGCCGAAGGTGATGCGGCCCGCGGTCGCTTGGCACAGGCCCATGATCGTGCGGATCGTCGTCGTCTTGCCCATGCCGTTGCGGCCGACCAGCGCGAGGCTCTCGCCCTCGTCGACGTGCAGCGTCGCGCCGAACAGCACGCGGCTGCGGCCATAGCCTGCGTCGATCGCGTCGACGTCGAGCAGGCGGCTCATCCGTCCTCACCGAGGTATGCGTCGCGCACCCGTGCGTCGTTGCGAACGGTGTCGTAGTCGCCGGCGGCGATGGCGCATCCCGCGACGAGGACGGTGACGCGGTCGGCGAGCTGCGCGACAGCGTCCATGTCGTGCTCGACCAGCAGCATCGTCACCGTGCCCTTGATCCCGCGCAGCAGCTCGATCATCGCGCGGCTCTCGTCGTGCCCGAGGCCGGCCATCGGCTCGTCCAGCAGCAGCACCGCCGGTTCTTGGGCCAGCGCGATCGCGAGCTCGAGCAGACGCTGTTCGCCGTGCGCGAGGTCGGACGCGCGCACGTTCGCTCGTTCATTGAGGCCGACGCGTGCCAGCGCGGCGCGGGCCGGCACGCGTAGCGCGGGGTCGGTGAAGGCGCTGCGCCAGAAGCGCATCGCGGTCGCGTGGCGCGCCTGTACCGCGATCGCGACGTTGTCTTCGGCGGTGAACTCGTCGACCAGGGTCGTGATTTGGAACGAGCGCGCGATGCCGAGCCGGGCGCGTGCGTCGGGGCCGAGTCTGGTCACATCGCGGTCGCCAAAGAAGATGCTGCCGCGGTCGGGTGTGAGCTCGCCGGCAAGCTGCGCGAGCAGCGTCGTCTTGCCTGCGCCGTTCGGGCCGATGAGCGCGTGGCACTCGTTGCGAGCGACGTCGAGATCCAGATCGTCAGTTGCGATCAGCGCTCCGAACGTCTTGCGCAAGCCGCGCACGGCGAGTGCGGTGTCAGGGCTGGTTCGTGGCAGCGGCGCGGCGTTAGCCATCGTTCGTCCCCGCGATCCAGCCGTACAGCCCTCGCTTCGCGAACAGCACGATCGCGAGCAGGATGACGCCGAGCAACAGCATCCAGTGCTCGGTGAAACCCGACAGCAGCGATTCGAGTCCGAGCAGGACGGCCGCGCCGTACAGGGCGCCCGCGAGCGTGCCGATGCCGCCGAGGATCACCGTGACCAGAAACTCGCCCGAGCGCGACCAGGACGCCATGTCGGGGCTTACGAAGCGCGCATACTCCGCCCACAACGCGCCGGCGAGCCCCGCCCCCGCGCCCGCAATCACGAACGCGACGAGCTTGTAGCGAAACGTCGGGAAGCCGAGCGCCAGCAGGCGGCGTTCGCTGCGCCGCGCGCCGCGCAGCACGATGCCGAAGCGCGACTCGACGAGCTGCGCGCTGACGACGACAAACGCGATCAGCAGCAGCAGGCACACGCCGTACAGCACGTTAGGATCGCGCAGGTCCACGCCGGGCAGCACGCTGCGCGCGTCGAGCGGGAGGCCGTCGTTGCCGCCCCATGCCTTCACCGCGATCAGCGCGAAGAAGACCATCTGCGCGAACGCGAGCGTGATCATGATGAAGAAGATCCCCGAGGTGCGCAGCGACAGCGCGCCGACCACGGCAGCGAGCGCGGCGGAGACGAGGATCGCGACCGGCCAGGCGATCAGGGCCGCGTCGATCCCGTTCTGTCCCAGCACCGCGACGGTGTAGCCGCCGACGGCAAAGTACGCCGCGTGTCCGAAGCTCACCATGCCGCCGTAGCCGACGATCAGATCCAGGCTCACGGCGACCAGCGCGTAGATGAGGATGCGCGTGCACGCGTTCACCCAGAACGGCTGGTGAAACGCCGCGGCGAGAAACGGCAGCGCGACGAGCAGTGCCAGCGTTGCGCCGAGAACGACGGCGCGGCGGCGCGTGCTAGCGAGTGCCGACAGGGAACAGGCCTCGCGGTTTCCAGACCAGCACGACCGCCATCAGCACGTAGATCGCGATCGCGGAGAGCCCGCCGCCCAGCGAGTCCGCGATCTCCGGCCGCGCGACCGGCTTGAGGAAGACCGGGATGTACGCGCGACCGAGCGTATCGACGAGGCCGACGAGCAGCGCACCCACGAACGCGCCGCGGATCGAGCCGAGGCCTCCCACGACGATCGCCACGAACGTCAGGATGAGGATCTGCTCGCCCATCCCGACCTGGACCGCGAGGATCGGCGCGAGCAGCGCGCCCGCGACGCCGGCGAGCAACGCGCCCAACGTGAAGACGATGGTGTTCAAGCGCGTAATGTCGACGCCGAGCGCGGCGACGGTCTCACGGTGCGTCGCACCGGCGCGAATCAGCATTCCGAGCCGCGAGCGCGCGATCAGGAAATAGAGCCCGACGGCGACGGCGATCCCCGCCGCGATCAGGACGAGCCGATACGTCGGGTACGTCAATCCGCCCAGCGACACAGCGCCCGCGAGCGCCGGCGGCATCGTCATGTTGAGCGGCGTCTTGCCCCACGCGACCGACACGCCGTCGTTCGCGATCAGGATCAGCGCGAACGTCGCAAGCACTTGGTCGAGGTGATCGCGCACGTACAGCCGCCGGATGACGACCAGCTCGATGGCCAGGCCCGCCAGCGCCGCGGCCGCTGCGCCGGCCGCGACCGCTACCACGAACGGCGCGCCTTTCGCCGCGGTCGACGCGGCGACGTACGCGCCGAGCATGTAGATCGAGCCGTGCGCGAGATTGATCACGCCCATGATCCCGAACACGAGCGTGAGCCCGGCCGCGAGCAAGAAGATCATCACGCCGAACTGCAGGCCGTTGAGCACCTGCTCGAGCGCGAGGCTCACGCTACATCTTGCACTGGCTCGAGTAGACGTCGCCCGTGTCGCGCAGGATCTTGCCGACGCCGCGGATCGTCAGCTTGTGCGTCTTCGGGTCGCGGACCACTTTCATGCTGTACCAGTCCTGGATCGGGTACTGGTTGGGGCCGAACTTGAACGCGCCGCGCGTCGACTTGAAATCGGCTTTGCGCAGCGCGGCGCGGAACGCGTCGGCTTTGGTCACGTCCCCGTTGACGGCGCGAAGCGCGCTGGCCAGCAGCTTCGCGGTGTCGTAGCCCTGGCTCGCGTACGGCGTGGGATCGCGATGGTATTTGCGCGTGTAGTCCGCGACGAACTTCTTGTTCGCCGGGTACGGCAGGTCGGCGAGCCAGTGCGCCGTGCCGTAGAGCTCCTCGGCGTCGTTGCCGACGGCCGAGACGACGTGGCTTTCCAGCGAGAACTCCGGCAGCACGACCTTCATCGTCTTTTTCAACCCGGCTTGAGTGAACTGCTTGAGGAAGTTGATGCCCAGGCCGCCGGGCAGGAAGTAGAAGATGCCGTCGGCGTTCGCGGCGCGGATGCGTGCGAGCTCCGCCGAGTAGTCGGTTTGGTCGAGCGCCGTGTAGATCTCTTCGACGATTTGGCCGTGAAACGTGCGCTTGAACCCTGCGATCGCGTCCCTGCCGGTGGTGTAGTTCGGCGCGACGACGACCATCTTCTTGATGCCGAGATACTGCGCGTAGTGGCCCGTGGCTTCGTGCGGCGTGTCGTTCTGCCACGATACGACGAAGAAGTTCTTGTTGCACTTGCTGCCGGCGAGCTGGGACGGGCCCGAGTTCGGGCTGACGTAGAACGCGCCGCTCTCGACGAGCCCCGGCACCACGGCCAGCGCGACGTTGGAGTAGATGATCCCCGTGAAGACGTCGATCTTGTCCTGGATGCGGAACTTGTCGGCGATCTGCTTGCCGTTGGCCGGCTTGAGGTTGTCGTCTTCGACCATCAGCTGGACGGGGACGCCGCCGAGCTTTCCGTGCTCTTCGTCCATCGCGAGGATGAAGCCGTCGCGCATGTCTTCGCCGAGGTAACCGCCCGCGGTGGAGAGCGTGGTGATCATCCCGATCTTGAGCGGCGGCGGATCGGCGGCGAACGCGCTCGCGCCGGCGAGGGAGACCATCAACAGCGCGGCCATCGACGCGCGGGCGAACGTGAGCATGAGTGACCCTTTCGTTACGGAACGGCGGCCGGGAGCCAGGCAACCGTTCTTCACCGCGCCCCGCCGTGGCCCCCGCGCTTGACGGCGGATTAGTTTAGGCATAAACTATCGACACCTCAAGTTTTGGGCCGGGGGCATCGTGCGAATCGTCTGCATCGGCGGCGGACCCGCGGGGCTGTTCTTTTCGATCGTCATGAAAGCCGCGCGGCCGGACGCCGAGATCGTGGTGCTGGAGCGCAATCGCCCGCACGACACGTTCGGTTGGGGCGTCGTGTTCTCCGATCAGACGCTCGGGAACATCGCGGCCGCCGATCCGGCGACGTACGAGCGGATCGTCGCGAGCTTCGTGCACTGGGACGCCATCGACGTTCACTACCGCGGTCGTACGATCCGGGCGGGCGGTCAGGGCTTCGCCGGGATCGCGCGCAAGAAGCTGCTGCAGATCCTGCAAGAGCGCGCGCTGGAACTCGGCGTCGGCCTGCGCTTCGAGGTCGAGGCGAACGACGAGGACTACGCCGGCGCCGACGTCGTCGTGATCGGCGACGGCGCGAACTCGCCGACGCGTCGCAAGTACGCCGACACGTTCGGCACGACGCTGGAAAACCGCAAGAACCGCTACATCTGGCTCGGCACGCACCAGCGCTTCGACGCGTTCACGTTCGTCTTCGAAGAGACGCCGCACGGCTGGTTCCAAGTGCACGCGTATCAATTCGACGCCGACACGGGCACGGTGATCGTCGAGTGCCGCGAGGAGACGTGGCGCGCGGCGGGGCTCGATGCCGCGACGGCCGAGGAGTCGGTCGCGTTTTGCGAGCGGCTGTTCGCGCCGTACCTCGGCGGCCACCGCCTGATGACCAACGCGAAGCACCTCGCGAACCCGTGGGTCACGTTCGTCCAGGTGAACAACGCGCGCTGGTTCGACGGCAACCGCGTGCTGATCGGCGACGCCGCGCACACCGCGCATTTCTCGATCGGATCCGGCACGAAGCTCGCGCTCGAAGACGCGATCGGGCTCGCCGGCGCGCTGCGGCGCAATCCCGAGCGGACGCGCGCGTTCGAGGAGTACGAGGCCGAGCGGCGGATCGAGGTGCTGCGGCTGCAGAACGCCGCGCGCAACTCCACCGAATGGTTCGAGAACGTCGCGCGCTACGCGAGCTTGGAGCCCGAGCAGTTCGCGTACAGCCTGCTCACGCGCAGCCAGCGGCTCACGCACGACAACCTGCGCTTGCGCGACGGCGAGTACATCGCGAACATCGAGGCGTGGCTGTCGCAGCGCGCCGGGACCGGCGAAGCCGGTGCCGCCGATGTTCGCGCCGTTCCGGCTGCGCGAGCTGGAGCTGGCGAACCGCGTCGTCGTGTCGCCGATGGCAATGTACAGCTGCGTCGACGGCACGCCGAACGACTTCTACCTCGTGCACCTCGGCGCGCGCGCGCAAGGCGGCGCGGGGCTGGTGTTCACCGAGATGACGTGCGTCGCGCCGGACGGGCGCATCTCGCCCGGGCTGCGCGGGGATGTACCGCGACGAGCACGTGCCGGCGTGGGCGCGCATCGTCGAGTTCGTCCACACGTACACGAAGGCGAAGATCGCGCTGCAGCTCGGGCATGCCGGCCCGAAGGGCTCGACGCAGCGCGGCTGGGAAGAGGCGGACGAGCCGCTGCCCGACGGCAACTGGCCGGTGATGGGGCCGTCGCCGATCCCGTTCGGCGAGCGGCATCAGATCCCGCGCGTGATGACGCACGCCGACATGGAGCGCGTGAAAGGCGAGTTCGTGCGCGCGGCGGAGATGGGGCTGCGCTGCGGTTTCGACCTGCTCGAACTGCACTGCGCGCACGGGTATCTGCTGTCGAGCTTCATCACGCCGCTCACCAACCAGCGCACCGACGAGTACGGCGGCAGCCTGGCGAACCGGCTGCGCTTTCCGCTCGAAGTCTTCGCGGCGGTGCGCGCGGTGTGGCCGGCGTACAAGCCGATGTCGGTGCGCATCTCGGCGACCGACTGGGTGGAGGGCGGGATCACGCCCAACGATGCGGTCGAGGTGGCGCGCGCGTTCGACGCGGCCGGCGCCGATCTGATCGACGTGTCGGCGGGACAGACGTCGCGGCTCGCGCAGCCCGTGTACGGGCGCATGTTCCAGACGCCGTTCTCCGACAAGATCCGCAACGAGCTGCGCATCGCGACCATGGCCGTCGGCAACATCACCGACGCCGATCAGGTGAACAGCATCGTCGCCGCGGGACGCGCCGATCTGGTCGCGCTCGCGCGGCCGCACCTCGCCGATCCGTACTTCACGCTGCACGCCGCGGCGCAGCTGGGCTACGACGAACAGCACTGGCCCGAGCAGTACCTCACCGGGCGCGAGCAATATCTGCGCAACCTGCGCCGCGCCGCGCAGATCGCCGCCGACGCGGCTAGCGAGGTGACGCGATGAGCGGCGCGCTGGCCGGCAAGCATGCGCTGGTGACCGGCGGCGGGCGCGGCATCGGCGCCGCCATCGCGACCGCGCTCGCCGCGGACGGCGCGCGTGTGACGCTGCTCGGGCGCGACCGGGACGTGTTGGCGCGGCACGCCGCGACGCTGCCGGAGAGCGCGCAGGCGCACGTCGTCGTCGCGGACGTCACCGACGCCGCGCAGATCGCGGAGGCGTTCGTACAGGTGCGCAAGCGCCACGGCGAGGTCGAGATCCTGGTGAACAACGCCGGGGCGTCGACGGCCGTGCCGTTCGCGAAGTTGGACGCCGCGACGTGGGACGCGATCATCGCGGTGAATCTCACGGCGACGTACGCGTTCACGCGCGAGGTCGTCCCGGCGATGATCGCGGCGAACGACGGCCGGATCGTCAACGTCGCGAGCACGGCCGGGCTGGTCGGCGGCGCGTACATCAGCGCGTACAGCGCCGCCAAGCACGGCGTGATCGGCCTGACGCGCTCGCTCGCCGTCGAACTGGCGAAAAAAGGCATCACCGTCAACGCGGTCTGCCCGGGGTTCACCGAGACGTCGATGCTCGACCGCAGCCTCGACCGCATCGTCGAGACGACCGGGCGCACGCGCGACGACGCGGCCCGCGCGCTGCTCGGGCGCAACCCGCTCGGCCGGTTCGTGCGCCCCGACGAGGTCGCGCAGGCCGTCGCGTGGCTGTGCCGGCCGGACTCCGCGGCGATCACCGGCCAGGCGATCGTGATCGACGGCGGCGAGGTGCAGCACTGATGCTGGTCGACACCGAGTCGCGCGCGACGCACGACGACCATCTGTCGGTGCGCGTGTGGCTGCGGCTGCTGACGTGCACCACGTTGGTCGAAGGCCGCGTCTCAAGCCGGCTGCGCGACGATTTCGACACGACGCTGCCGCGCTTCGACTTCCTCTCGCAGCTCGAGCGCAACCCCGGCGGCTTGCGCATGACGGAGATCTCCAAGCGCATGATGGTGACCGGCGGCAACGTCACGCGCATCGCCGACCAGCTCCTCGCGGAGGGGCTGATCACGCGCAGCGTGGCGCCCGGCGACCGCCGCGCCGCGATCGTCAAGCTGAGCGCCGCGGGGCGCCGCGCGTTCGCCGACATGGCGCGCCGCCACGAAGGCTGGATCGTCGAGATGTTCGCCGGCCTCTCCGAGGCCGACCGCACGCAGCTCTACGCGCTGCTCGCCAAGCTCAAACGCCACCTCAACGCCGCGGAAAGCGACTGAACGCGCCATGAACCGAGACCGCACCTTCACGGGCTACGAAGCGCGGCACTTCCGCTGGGAGGTCGACGGCGGCGTCGCGACGCTGACGCTGAACCGGCCCGAGCGCAAGAACCCGCTCACGTTCGAATCGTACGCCGAGCTGCGCGATCTCTTTCGCGGGCTCGTCTACGCGCGCGACGTTCACGCCGTGGTCATCGTGGGCGCCGGCGGAAACTTCTGCTCGGGCGGCGACGTGCACGAGATCATCGGACCGCTCACCGAGATGGCGATGCCGGAGCTGCTCGCGTTCACGCGCATGACGGGCGACGTCGTCAAGGCGATGCGCGCGTGCCCGCAGCCGATCGTCGCGGCGGTCGACGGCGTGTGCGCCGGCGCGGGCGCGATGCTCGCGCTCGCGTCGGACGTGCGCTACGGGACGCCGAACGCGCGCGTCGCGTTCTTGTTCACGCGGGTCGGGCTCGCGGGCGCCGACATGGGCGCGTGCACGCTCTTGCCGCGCGTCGTCGGCCACGGCCGCGCGTCGGAGCTGTTGTTCAGCGGGCGTTCGCTGCACGCGGACGAGGCGCTCGCGTGGGGATTCTTCAACCGGCTGTGCGAGCCCGATGCGGTGCTGCGCGAGGCGGCGGCGTTCGCGCGCACGCTCGCGGACGGGCCGACGTTCGGGCACGCGATGACGAAGAAGATGCTGCACCAGGAGTGGGCGATGGGCCTCGACGAGGCGATCGAAGCCGAAGCCGAGGCGCAGGCGATCTGCATGCAGACGCGCGACTTCCGGCGCGCGTACGAGGCGTTCGCGGCGAAGCGCGCGCCGGTGTTCGAAGGCGACTGATGAGCGACGCGACGTTCCTGTCCTGGCCGTTCTTCGACGACGAGCACCGCGAGCTGGCGTCGGCGCTCGACGCGTGGGCGGCGGAGCACGTCGCCGACGACGAGTACGACGACGTCGACGCCGGGTGCCGCGCGCTCGTCGCCGATCTGGGTCGCGACGGCTGGCTGCGCTACGCCGTACCGGCGCGGTTCGGCGGGGCGTTCGAGGACGTCGACTCGCGCGCGGTGTGCATCATCCGCGAGACGCTCGCGCGGCACAACGCGCTCGCCGACTTCGCGTTCGCGATGCAAGGTTTGAGCAGCGCGCCGATCGTGCTCGCGGGTGACGCGGAGATTCAGGCGCGGTATCTGCCGCGCGTTTGCGCCGGCACGGCGATCGCCGCGTTCGCGCTGTCGGAGCGCGATGCGGGCTCGGACGTCGCCGCGATCGCGACGACCGCGCGCCGTGACGGCGATGCGTACGTGCTCGACGGCGAGAAGACGTGGATCTCGAATGGTGGGATCGCCGACTTCTACGTCGTGTTCGCGCGCACGGGAGAGGCCGCGGGCAGCCGCGGGCTGAGCGCGTTCGTCGTCGACGCGGACACGGCCGGGCTGGAGATCGCCGAGCGCATCGACCTCATCGCGCCGCATCCGCTCGCGACGCTGCGCCTGCGCGACTGCCGCGTCCCGGCTGTCGCACCGGTTGGGCGCGAGCGGCGACGGGTTCAAGCTCGCGATGCGGTCGCTGGACGTGTTCCGCGCGAGCGTCGCGGCGGCGGCGCTGGGCCTCGCCCGCCGCGCGCTCGACGAGGCGCTCGACCACGCGACGTCGCGATCGATGTTCGGCGGGAGGCTTGCCGACTTCCAGCTTACGCAAGCGGCGCTCGCCGAGATGGCGACCGGGATCGACGCCAGCGCGCTGCTGACGTACCGCGCAGCGTGGCAGCGCGACGTGGAGAAGGAGCCGACGACGCGCGAGGCCGCGATGGCGAAGCTCACCGCTACCGAAACGGCGCAGCGCGTGATCGACCGCACGGTGCAGCTCCACGGCGCGCTGGGCGTGACGCGTGGGACGATCGCGGAGCGCCTCTACCGCGAGATTCGCGCGCTGCGCATCTACGAAGGCGCCAGCGAAGTGCAGCAACTGATCATCGCGCGGGCGACGCTCGCGCGCCACCGCGAGGACGAGCGATGACCGAGACCGCGCACCTGGACACCTTCGCCCGCGATCATCTCCCGCCGCGCGAACAATGGCCGGAGTTCTTGTACGATCTCCCCGAGCTGCAGTATCCCGCGATGCTGAACTGCGCCGCCGAGTTGCTCGACACGACCGTCGCGAAAGGCTTCGGCAACCGGCCGGCGGTCGTCACCCCGCAGCGGCGCATGACGTACAGCGAATTGCTGGCGGAAGCCAACCGCATCGCGAACGTGCTGCTGAGCGATCTCGGCCTCATCCCCGGCAATCGGGTGCTGCTGCGCGGTTTCAACAACGACGTCATGGCGGCGTGCTGGCTGGGCGTCGTGAAGGCCGGCTGCGTCGTGGTGACGACGATGCCGCTGCTGCGCGCCAAGGAGCTGGTCGACGTCATCACGGCCGCGGAGATCACGCACGCGATCTGCGACAAGCGGCTCATCGACGAGCTCGACGCCGCGCGGCCGTCGTGCCCGAGCCTGACGACGGTCGTGCTCTCGCATGACGACGGTCCCGCCAGTCTGTCCGCGCGCATGGCGAAGCACCGCGACACGTTCGACAACGTCGAGACGGCATCGGACGACGTGTGCATGATCGCGTTCACCTCGGGCACGACGGGCCGCCCGAAGGGCACGATGCACTTCCACCGCGACGTGCTCGCGATCTGCGACACGTTCCCGCCGTCCTCGTTCGCGCCTACGCCGGACGACGTATTCGTCGGAACCCCGCCGCTGGCGTTCACCTACGGGCTCGGCGGTGCGCTGCTGTTCCCGCTGCGCGCGGGCGCATCGACGGTGCTGCTGGAGAAACCGGCGCCGGACGTGCTGCTCGACGCGATCGCCGAGTTCGGTGCGACCGTCTGCTTCACGGCACCGACGTCGTACCGCGCGATGGCACCGCTCGCCGACCGCGCGAAAGATCCGCACGCTGCGCGCCTGCGTCTCGGCGGGCGAGACGCTGCCGGTCGCGACACGCACGCTTTGGGAGAACGCCACCGGCGTGCGAATCATCGACGGCATCGGCTCGACGGAGATGCTGCACATCTTCATCGCAGCATCCGGCGACGACATCCGTCCGGGCGCAACCGGCAAGCCGGTCCCCGGCTACGTGGCGTGCGTCCTCGACGACGACGGCAAACCGCTGCCGCCGGGCAACGTCGGGCGTCTCGCGGTGAAAGGCCCGACCGGCTGCCGCTACCTCGCCGACCCGCGCCAGCGCGACTACGTCCAGCACGGCTGGAACCTCACCGGCGACGCGTACCTGCTCGACGATGACGGATACTTCTGGTATCAGGCGCGCACCGACGACATGATCATCTCGTCCGGCTACAACATCGCCGGCCCGGAGGTCGAAGGCGCGCTGCTCGAGCACCCGCGCGTGCTCGAGTGCGCGGTGGTCGGCGCGCCGGACGAAGCGCGCGGCACGTCGTGAAGGCGTTCGTCGTCCTCCGCGAGGGAGGCGGCGACGCCGGCGCTGGCTACGGAGCTGCAAGACTTCGTGAAGGCGCGCATCGCGCCGTACAAGTATCCGCGCGCGATCGAGTTCGTCGCCGAGCTGCCGCGCACGCAAACGGGCAAGCTGCAACGTTTCAAGCTGCGCAACGCGGAAGCAGAGGCAACGGCATGACGATCCTTCAACCACCAGGCTGGCCGCGCCCTAAGGGTTTTTCCTGCGGCGTCAGCGGCGAAGGTACCGTCGTTTTCGTCAGCGGCCAGATCGGCTGGGACGAACAGGGCCGTTTTCCCGCGAGCGATATCGCCGGCCAAGTGCGCCAAGCGCTGCGCAACGTCGTGGCGATCTTGACCGAAGCCGGCGCGCGGCCGGAGCACGTCGCGCGCCTCACGTGGTACGTGACCGACAAGCATGAGTACCTCGCGGCACAGCGCGAGATCGGCGAAGCGTATCGCGAGGTGATGGGCCGCCACTTTCCGGCGATGTCGGTCGTGGCGGTCGCCGCGCTGCTCGAAGACCAAGCGAAGGTCGAGATCGAGGCGACCGCAGTCATGCTGCGCTAGGATCACTTTTCGCCGGCCTGCGGCCCGGGAACGCTGCGACCATGAAAGACGATCGTTCGAACGAACCCACCGAGACCGACGAGCGCGTGGCCGAGAACCGGACACCTTCCGAGCGTGCGCCGGTGACCCGCGACGACCGCGGCGACATCGACCCGCGAACGGGGATGCCGCGCGGGATGCACGACGACGACGCGTCGCCGCTCGACCCCGGCAAACCGCTGGATCCTTTCGGCGGCAAAGCGTCGTAGGCGCGTCATCGCCCGGCCCCATACCTGACACACGCCGGCAACATTGCCACGGTACGATCCCCATAGATGAAGGGGGTCGTCATGCAGCTCGATACGCGGCGCGCGTTCAGCATCGTACCGGAGGGTCCGTTCTCGCTGCGCGAGGCGGCGACGTTCGGATTCGGCCAGCGCCTGGAAACCTCATGGGACGGCGTGCTGCGCCTCGCCTTCTGCGTCGACGGTTACGCCGAGCAAGCCGGCGTCGAGGTGCGCCAGGACGATCGCGGCGTCCACTGCATCGTCTCCGGCGACGCGGACCTCGACGCGGTGCGCCGTCAGGTCGCGCGCGTGCTCTCGCTCGATTACGACGGCGCCGCGTTCGCGCACGTCGGCGACCGCGATCCGGTCATCGCGCGGCTGCTCGCCGCCGCGCCCGGCCTTCGACCGCCGCTGTTCTACTCGCCGTACGAGGCCGCGGCGTGGGCGGTGCTCAGCGTGAGGCGCGTGCCGAAGCAGATGGATACGGTCCGCCGTCGTCTCAGCGAAGCGCACGGGGCAACTTTCGAGCTCGCCGGCGAGCGCGTCGCCGCGTTCCCGACACCCGATCAGCTGCTGGTCGTCGACGCGTTCCCCGGGATCTCGGCGGATCGGTTGACGCGGCTGCACGGCGTAGCGCGCGCCGCACTCGACGGATTGCTTGACGTGTCGCGCATCCACAAGCTCGGTCCGGAAGCCGCGCTCGAAGATCTCCAGCGCATCAACGGGATCGGCCCGTTCTACAGCGCGCTGATCGTGATTCGCGCGAGCGGCTTCGCCGACGTCCTTCCACGCGACGAACAGAAGTCGCTCGCGCTCGTCGGCGAGCTCTACGGCCTTGGCGGCGCCCCGACGAGCCGACCAGCTAACGGAGATCGCTGAGGCATGGCGGCCGTTTCGAACCTGGGCGGTTGTGCTGATCCGCGCGGCGGCGCCGCGCGTGACGAGTGGGCCGGGTGCCGCGGCGGGTCAACGCTAAGCCGCACGGAAGTACGTGGCGATGAAGGATGACTTCAGCCAGAGGACGTCTGCGCCTCGCAAGGATCACGATGCCGTCTTGATGCAGCAGGGCCGCGTCGAGCTCGATGCCGACAGCAACGAACAGAATGACGTCACCGAGCGAAGCGGCGATGCGGCGGAGCAGCTTCCCATTCGGCGGAAAAGCGTTCCAGCAGCGCGACGGACGGAACCAAGCCCGCCTTAGCACCGCTTGAGGCCTTAGTCGAACGCGGCGGGCTTCGTGTCGTAGTGCGAGTATGCGACGCGCGACGTGCCGTCTTCGTCGAATTGCCGGCAACACTCGATCGGCTTTGCGTAGACGTGCAGCGTCACCGCGCGGCCGTCGCACGCGCCCACGCGGTGCACGGAGAGGTGGCCGCTGCGCATGTCGATCTCGCCTTCGCGCAGCGTGCGCGTGCTCGTGCGGCGCAGATCGCACGGCGCATTCTCGAAGCCGTCCGGGTACGACACGCGGAAGTTTTCGCACGTGATCGAGCCCGTTTGCAGCACGAAGGCGCAGTCCGAATCCGCGTGGTCGTGAATCGCCGAGCGCGCGTCTTTTTCCCAGCAGATCGCGATCAGCTCGAACGCCGTGTCGCGGTGGACGAGGTTGCGGGTGTAGCGGCCGGGGGCCCAGGTGAGGTACGGCAAAAGCGTGCGCTCGTCGATGCGCACGCCGCGCAGCGTCGCGGCGACGCGCACCGGCTGCAGCACCTCGCCGAGCTCCCGCAGCGCGACGGCGAGGTCATCGATCCCGTGGAGCGTGTTCAAGGCTCGATCCCCTCCTCGAGGTGATCAATGCTGCCCGTAGGCGAACCGCTCCTGTGCGAGCACGCGGCTCGCCGTTCTCAGCCGCCGGGCGCGCGCTGCGGCTTGCAGCCGAGCGTTCAGCGCGGCCATCCCGCACCCGGCCGCCATACGCCGGGCGCCGAGCCGCGACCGCGTTGAACGTTGCCGTCGCGCGGCGATGTTCGCCGAGTTGTACGGGATGACGGCCAGTTCGATGCCGGTCACCGTTCTGCTCGTCACCTTGCTGCGCGAGCCCGGCCGCGTCTTCACGCGCGACCAGCTCCTCGACCGCGTGTGGGGACGCGATGCGGCGGTCGAGCCGAACGTCGTCGAGACGTACGTGTCTTATCTGCGCGGTAAGCTCGGACAGCAGGGTCCGCGGCCGCTCATCCGCACGATCCGCCGCGTCAGGTACACCGCGCGCGCCGATTAGGCGCGGCGACAGGAGCCGCGCCGTCGCGGCCGGGAGTAGTCGTCCCGGAGGACACCCGCTTGGTTCAGGAACTCGCCCGGACGATCCGCGCGCCGCGCGGCACCACGCTGCGCGCGCGCAGCTGGCAGACCGAAGCCGCGCTGCGGATGCTGATGAACAACCTCGACCCCGACGTTGCCGAGCGGCCCGACGACCTCGTCGTGTACGGCGGCATCGGCAAGGCCGCGCGCGACTGGCCGTCGTTCGACCGCATCGTCGCGGAGCTCGAACGCTTGGGCGACGACGAGACGCTCGCGATCCAGTCCGGCAAGCCGGTCGGCGTGTTCCGCTCGCATCCCGACGCGCCGCGCGTCGTGCTCGCGAACTCCAACCTCGTGCCGCGCTGGGCGACGTGGGAGCACTTCCACGAGCTCGACCGCAAAGGCCTGATGATGTACGGCCAGATGACGGCCGGCTCGTGGATCTACATCGGCTCGCAAGGGATCGTGCAAGGGACGTTCGAGACGTTCGCCGAGTTGGGCCGCAAGCATTACGGCGGCGATCTCGCGGGACGATGGATCCTCACCGCCGGGCTCGGCGGGATGGGCGGCGCGCAGCCGCTCGCCGCGACGATGGCGGGCGCGTCGATGCTCGCGATCGAGTGCGATCCGACGCGCATCGAGAAGCGCTTGCAGACGCGCTACCTCGACAAACGCGCCGAATCGCTGGACGAAGCGCTCGCGCTGATCGACGAATCCAAGCGCACGAAGATCCCGGTGTCGGTCGGCGTCGTCGGCAACGCCGCCGAGATCGTGCCGGAGCTGGTGCGCCGCGGCGTGCGGCCGGACGCGGTGACCGATCAGACGTCGGCACACGATCCGGTGAACGGCTATCTCCCCGCCGGCTGGACGCTCGAACGGTGGCGCGAGCAGCGCGAACGCGATCCGAACGGTGTCGCCGAGGCGGCGAAAACGTCGATGGTCGCGCACGTCGAGGCGATGCTCGCGTACCACCGCATGGGCGTGCCGACGTTCGACTACGGCAACAACCTGCGCCAGATGGCGTTCGACACGGGCTTGCAAGACGCGTTCGCGTTCCCCGGCTTCGTGCCGGCGTACATCCGGCCGCTGTTCTGCCGCGGCATCGGGCCGTTTCGGTGGGTGGCGCTCTCGGGCGATCCCGACGACATCGCCAAGACGGATGCGAAAGTGAAGGAGCTGCTGCCGGACGACAAGCACCTGCACCGCTGGCTCGACATGGCGCACGAACGCATCGCGTTCCAAGGCCTGCCCGCGCGCATCTGCTGGATCGGTTTGGGCGACCGCGACCGCGTCGGGCTCGCATTCAACGAAATGGTCGCGAGCGGCGAGCTGAAAGCGCCGATCGTGATCGGGCGCGATCACCTCGACAGCGGCAGCGTCGCGTCGCCGAACCGCGAGACCGAAGCGATGCGCGACGGCAGCGACGCCGTCAGCGACTGGCCGCTGCTCAATGCGATGCTCAACGTCGCGGGCGGCGCGACGTGGGTATCGATCCACCACGGCGGCGGCGTCGGGATCGGTTTTTCGCAGCACGCCGGCGTGGTGATCGTCGCCGACGGCACCGAAGCGGCCGCGAAACGGATCGCGCGCGTGCTGTGGAACGATCCGGCGAGCGGCGTCGCGCGCCACGCGGACGCGGGCTACGAAGACGCGCTCGCCGCCGCGCGCGAGCACGGGCTGCGCCTGCCGATGCACCTCGGGTGAGCGCGACGGTATCGCTGCGCGCCGGTGAGCTGCGCGCCGCCGACGTGCGCGCGCTGCTGTGCGCCGATGCGGCGCTCGCGCTCGACCCCGGCGCGCGCGCGGCAGTCGACCGCGCTGCTAGCGTCGTGGCGAACATCGCGGCGCAAGACGCGAGCGTCTACGGCGTCAACACCGGGTTCGGCAAGCTCGCGCAAACGCGCATCCCGCGCGAGAAGCTCGGCGACTTGCAGCGCAACCTCGTCGTGTCGCACGCGTGCGGCGTCGGGCCGTTGCTGCCGCGCGAGGTCGTGCGGCTCGTGCTCGCGCTCAAAGTGAACTCGCTCGCGCGCGGATATTCCGGCGTGCGCTGGACCGTGGTCGAGACGCTGCTCGCGTGCCTCGAGCGCGACGTGCTGCCGGCGATTCCCGGGCAAGGCTCGGTCGGCGCGTCGGGCGATCTCGCGCCGCTCGCGCACCTCGCTGCCGCGCTGATCGGCGTCGGCGACGCGGTCGTCGCCGGGCGCCGGTTGCCTGCAACGGAGGCGTTCGACGGCGCGGGGATCGCGCTGGTCGAGTTGCGCGCGAAGGAAGGGCTCGCTCTGCTCAACGGCACGCAAGTGTCGACCGCGCTCGCATTGCGCGGACTCGTCGGCGCGGAAGACGTGCTCGCCGCTTCGCTCGTCGCGGGCGCGCTGACGATCGAAGCCGCGCTCGGCAGCGTCACCCCGTTCGACGCGCGCATCCACGCCGTGCGCGGTCACGCCTCGCAAAGCGACGTCGCCGCCGCGGTGCTCGGCCTGATCGAAGGCAGCGAGATCAACGAGTCCCACCGCGACTGCGGGCGCGTCCAAGACCCGTACAGCCTGCGGTGCATCCCGCAGGTGCTCGGCGCGTGCCTGCGCACGTTGCGCGACGCCGCGGCAGTCCTCGTCGATGAGGCGAACGCAGTGTCGGACAATCCGCTGGTGTTCCCGAGTGGAGACCACGGGGACGCCGGCGGCGACGTGATCTCCGGCGGGAACTTCCACGCCGAGCCGGTCGCGCTCGTCGCCGACGCGCTCGCCGTCGCGATCGCCGAGATCGGCAACATCAGCGAACGCCGCTGCGCGCTGCTGGTCGATCCCACGTTCAGCCAGCTCCCGGCGTTTCTCGCGACCGATCCCGGACTGGAGTCCGGGCTACATGATCGCGCAAGTCACCGCCGCGGCGCTCGCATCGGAGAACAAAGGCCTGGCGCATCCCGCGAGCGTCGACAGCATCCCGACGTCGGCCGGACAAGAAGATCACGTCAGCATGGCGACGCACGCCGCGCGCCGCCTCGACGACATGCTGCGCAACGCCGCGAACATCGTCGCGGTGGAGCTGCTGTCCGCCGCGCGCGGGATCGCGTTCCGCCGCCCGCTGCGCACGTCGGCGGCGCTGGAAACGGTGCTGGCCGAGGTCGCGCCGGACGGCGGCGCCACCGGCGACCGCTATCTCTCACCGGAGATCGAGCGCGTCGCCGCGCTCGTCCGCACCGGCCGCTTCACGCCCCTGGTTGCGGAGCTGTTCCCGACGACGGCCTAGCCGCTGTGCTCCGTTTCGCGGTCGAGGCGCGCGATGAATTCGCGGTCGATCTGGTTGCTGCGCAGCGCGCGCCGTGCCGGCTCGACGAGGATCTCGCGGAGCTCGCGGTGCGAGTACTCCTGGCCCGCTTCGAGGAAAAACGGCGCCGGTGCGACCGGCACGAAATGGGCGTCGCCGCCCGCGGGCGCACCTTCGCGCACGAACCACAACGCCGTGATCATGAGCGACGGAACGCGCAGCATGCGCACTGCGAAACCACGGGCGAGCCGAGCCTCGATATCGTCGCGCATCGTGCGCAGCTCGCGTTGCAAGCGCGAGGGCTCGTTCCCGGGCGCTGGATCGACCGAGAGCGAAAATTCCGGAAGGCATTCCGCGGTTTGCGGGTCTTCGCCGGCAGCGAGCGGTGCGGGACCGATGAAGTAGACGTCGAGGTTCAACGCGCTCTCCGTTCGGCCCGCATGGTGCGATGACCGCTTTTCATCGTCGCCGAAGCGGTCGTACAAGAACGAGATCGCCGCATCAGGTTGCGAGCGTGGCGGACGCGTGAGAACCGTATAGATCCAACGCCCGCCCGCTTCATAGTGGTTCGTGAAGTCATGCGCGACCAGCGACTTGGTATGCGGCCCGTACCACGGGTCGGAATAACCGATCATCCGTCCTGCGACGTCGACCGCGGTAATCGCCAGCGCGTGCACGGTCGCGTCGGGAAACCGCATCAGCGCGACGACGGGCCGGTCGCGGTCCAGCTCGCGGCGCAGTGTCGCCAACTGGACGGGGCGGTGGAACGGCGGCGGCGCGTACACGCCGAAATGCCGTAGTACGCCATCGACCTCGTGCGCGCTGTCGCAGCGCGCGGATCGCTCGTTCCCGTCGCAGCAGCTCTCCGCCTGGTGGAGAAAATACGTCGCGTAGCGGCATTGCGGAAGTTGCGGTCCGCCGTAGTAGTCGACGATTCCCTTTGCCGTCGCCGCCCAGCACCATTTCAGGCCGATTTGGCGCTCCAGTATCAGATCGAGGGCCGCATCCCACACCCGGTCCATCGATATGCACGGTGCCCGGCGCCGCGCGGCGATATCTACGTCAGCATGACATCAGCGCGGCTCGCTGCCGATGACCACGCCCGCGGACGGGCTTGCGCCGAGCCAGTAGCACAACTCCGCCGGTGAGTCGGCGTCCCAGAGCGCGAGATCGCAGCGAGCGCCGACGCGCAGCTCGCCGCGGTCCGTGAGGCCGAGCGCGCGCGCCGCGTTGCGCGTCGCCGCGGCGACGCTCTCTTCCGGCGTGAGGCCGAACAGCACGCAGGCGAGGTTCATCACCGCCGGCAGCGCGAGCACCGGCGACGTGCCGGGATTGCAGTCGGTCGCCAGTGCCATCGGCACCCCGTGCGCGCGCAGCAGCGCGACGGGCGGCTTCACCGTTTCGCGCAAGTAGTGATACGCGCCGGGCAGTAGCACCGCAACGGTTCCGGCGCGCGCGAGCGCTTCGACGCCGGCTTCGTCCGTGTGCTCGATGTGATCGGCCGACAGCGCACCGTAACGCGCCGCCAGCGTGGCCGCCCCGGTACTGGCGATCTGGTCCGCGTGCACCTTCACCGCGAGCCCGAGCTGCCGAGCGGCGTCGAGCACGCGCGCCGACTCCTCGACCGAGAACGCAATCGTGTCGCAGAACACGTCGACCGCGTCGGCGAGCCCTTCGCGCGCGACACGCGGCAGCATCACGTCGCACACGAGCGCGAGGTATTCATCGCGGCGTTCGGCGTACTCCTGCGGCACGACGTGGGCGCCGAGGTACGTCGTGCGCACGCTGATCCCGAGTTCGCGGCCGAGCCGGCGTGCGACGCGCAGCAGCCGCAACTCCGTCTCGACGTCCAGCCCGTAACCCGACTTGATCTCGACCGTCGTCGTGCCGTTGGCCATCATCGTGCGCAGTCGCCGGGCCGCGTCGCGGAACAGCGTTTCTTCGTCCGCCGCCCGCGTCATCGCGACGGTGTGCGCGATCCCGCTCCCGCCGCCGGCTGCCGCGACGTAGCTTTCGCCGGCCACGCGGCGCTCGAAATCGCCGACGCGGTCGCCGCCGAACACGACGTGCGTGTGCGGGTCGACGAGTCCGGGCGTGATCCAGCGCTCTCCGGCATCGATCACGCGCGTCGCGAGCCGTTCAGCGTCGGCGGGCAGATCGGCGCGCGCGCCGACCCACGCGATCGTACCGTCGCGCGCGCCGAGCGCCCCGTCGGCGATCGCACCGTACGGTGCGCCGCCCGGCGTCATCGTCGCGAGCCGCGCGTTCACCCACAGCGTGTCGAAGCCGCCCGCCGCAGCGTCGGCGCCGGTCAATCCTGCGCCGCGGCTTTCTGACGAACCATCACGCGCTGATACCACAGCGACACCGCGACGAGCACGCCAGCGCGACGAACGTGAGCGCTTCGACGAACCGGAACGACGACCGCGCGCTCACCGATCAGCCCTTCGGCGAGGAACGTGTACTCCGCGCCGATGCGCCGTGCGGCGATCGGCATGAGCGCGGAGCCGGCGACCAGCCCGAGGACGATGCGCTCGAGCGGCCCGATCCAGCCGTTGCGAAACGCCTGGTCGAGAAAGAATGCGACCGCGAGCAGCACCAGCAGCAGCCCCGCGACCGGCATCGCACGGCCCGGCATCGGGCGCCCGAACATCTGCACGTACGTCGGCCGCGCGGGATCGGGCCACGGTGCGAACGCTTCCGGCACCGGCGGCGCGGCCGGCGGCGCCGGCACGTCCCCGATCGCGCGGGCCGCGTCGAGCTCCGCGCGCAAGCCGCGCACGGAGTTCTCCAAGTCGCGCACGCGCGCGTCGAGCCGCTCGTAGAAGTCCGAGTTCACGTTCGGCCAAGGATTCAGCCGCGAGAGCGGCGCTTCATCTTTCGATGCGGCTCTTTGCGCGCCAAGCGTTCCTCCCCGGCGGCTGGGCGCCCGACGTCGCGCTCGACGTCGCGCCGGACGGTACGCTCGTGGACGTGCGCGCGGGCGCGTCGCCCGGCGGCGCGCAAATCCTCGACGGACCCGTTCTTCCAGGGCTGCCGAACCTGCACTCGCACGCCTTCCAGCGGGCGATGGCCGGGAGCGCGGAGCGGCGCGCGGCCGGCGACGACGACTTCTGGTCGTGGCGCGAGGCGATGTACGCGCTCGCCGCGAGCCTCGAGCCCGACGCGCTGCATTTCATCGCACTCGGCGTCTACCGAGCGATGCTCGCCGCCGGCTACACCGCGGTCGCCGAGTTCCACTACCTGCACCGCGATCCGCGCGGCGCGTGGTACGCCGACAAGGCCGCGACCTCGCGCGCGCTGATCGCCGCGGCGAAGGACGCAGGCATCGCGATTTGCCTCTTGCCCGCGCTTTACGCGCACGGCGACGCCGGCGGTGCGCCGCTGCGCGCGCGCCAACAGCGTTTCGCGACGAGCGTGGACGACGTGCTGGAGATCGCCGCGGTGCTGCGCGCCGACCACGCGAACGATCCCGACGTGGTGGTCGGCGCGTGCGCTCACTCACTGCGCGCCGTCACGCCGCGCGAGCTGCACGCGCTCGTCGACGGATCGCCGAAGGACGTGCCGGTGCACGTGCACGCCGCCGAGCAGACGCGCGAGGTCGACGCGGTGCAGGCGGCGCTGGGCGCGCGCCCGGTCGCGTGGCTGCTGGCGAACCACGACGTCGGCCCGCGCTGGTGCGTGGTGCACGCGACGCACCTCGACGATGCGGAGCGCGATGCGCTCGCGCGCAGCGGCGCCGTTGCGGGGCTCTGTCCCACCACCGAGGCCAACCTGGGCGACGGGATCTTTCCGCTCGCGCCCTACCTCGCGGCCGGCGGCGCGATCGGGATCGGCTCCGACAGCAACGTGTCGATCGCGCCCGTCGAAGAGCTGCGCTGGCTCGAGTACGGCCAGCGGCTCGCGACGCGGCGGCGCATCGTCGCGGCGACCGCGGCAGGCGCGTCGTGCGGCGAAACGCTGTACGCGCACGCGGCCCGCGGCGGCGCGCAGGCCTGCGGCATCCGCGCGGGCGCGCTCGCGCCCGGCAACCGCGCCGACCTGATCGTGCTCGACGACCGCGCCGCGCCGCTCGCGGGCGCACCGCCCGGCGACCTGCTCGACCGCTACGTGTTCGCGACGGATCGCGCGGCGCCGCGTCACGTGATGGTGCGCGGCCGCTGGCGCGTGCGCGACGGCGCCTCGGCCGGCTGACGCCAAGGTACGGCGGGCGGCGGCTCGGAATCGTCCCGAGCTATGGCGATGATCGAGTTCACGCAGAACTACAGCGACCTCTCGACCGACGAGGGCTTTCAGTTCAAGTTCTTCTGCGACCGCTGCGGCAACGGTTACATGTCGAGCTTTCAGTCGAATCCGCTCGGGATGGCCGGCGGTTTGCTGCGCGCGGCGGGCGGCCTGTTCGGCGGCATCCTCGGCAACGCGGGCAACAGCGCGTACGACATCCAGCGCGCCGTCGGCGGCCCGCAGCACGACGCCGCGCTGAAGGCGGCGGTGGATGAGATCAAGCCGCACTTCCATCAGTGCAAGCGCTGCGGCACTTGGGTCTGCGGCGAGGTGTGCTGGAACGCGGACCGCAGCCTGTGCAAACAGTGCGCGCCGATCTTGCAAGAAGAGCTCGCGTCGGCGCAGGCCACGGTCGCGCGCGAGCAGGTGTACACCCGCGCGCAGGAAGTCGATCAGACGCACGGCGTCGACGTGAACGCGACGGCGTCGGCGACGCCCACGTGCGCGGCGTGCGGCGCGGTGGCGGGCGGCGGCAAATTCTGCGCCGAGTGCGGCGCGCCGCTGGGTAAGCCCGCGTGCGCGAAGTGCCACGCGGAGCTCGCTCCCAACGCGAAGTTCTGCCCGGAGTGCGGGACCCGCACGGGGACGTAGCCCGCTGAGCTCGCGGGGCGCCGACGAGGTGCGGCCCCCGGGTACATGCAATACGAGCAGCGTGAGCTCGCTGTCGCTTCACGGGTGGAAGCTGCGTTGAGCGTCGTCGGACCGCGGCCCAAAGCGCGCCGCTCCACGGCGCGCACCGCTTTGCGTGATGCACGCGAGGCATGGTTCGCCGGCGACTGGGAACGCGCGATCGCGCTGCTCGGCGGGGCGGAGCTCCAGGAGCGCGCCGAGCGCGTCGAGGCTGCGTTTCTACTGGCCCGCGCCGCGCTGCGCGCCGGCCAGCCGCCGCGGGCGCTCATCGCCCTGGACGATTCCGCCGAGCTCGCCGAAGGCGCCGACGAGCGCGTCACCGCTGCCATGCTGCGCGGGACCGCATTAGTACGTTTGGGCCGGGCCGGTGAGGGGCTGCCGCTGCTGGAGCGCGCGGCGGCGGACGGCGCGAACGCGCATCATGCCGTGCGCGCCGAGGCCGGCTACGATCTCGCGCTTGCGTACTACGCGGCGAATCGGCTCGACGACGCGGAGACGGTGCTCGACGCGCATGCCGATCCCGGCGCCGACATCATCCACGCGCGCGCGCTCGAGTTGTACGGCTGGATCGAAGTGCGGCGCGAACGCTATCCGATCGCCGCGCGGCACTTCCTCGACGCGCTCGAGGTGCTGCGCGGAACCGCGCACCGCGACGCGCTCATGGTCGCGTCGCTGCTGCACGGCATGACCGGCATCGCGCTCGACACGCTCGACCTCAAGCTGTTTGCGCGCGTCCGCGCCGACGTCGACGCGATGACGTGGTCGCCGGGGCTGCAGACACGCTGGTTCGCGATCCGCCGCGACCGCGCGTTCGTCGAGCTGCTGGACGGCAACGCGGGCGAAGCATGGCGGCTCGCGGACGAAACGCTGTTCGCATCGGCCGCCGGCGCGCAGCGCGTCGCCTCGCTCGTCACGATGGCGCGCATCGTGCGTGCGGCCGGCGACGCGTTCACGCCGGAACGTCTGGTGCGCAAGGCGGCCGCAGTCGCCGCCGACGTCGACTGGGGCGCGACCGGCGCCGAGGATCGCGCGTCGCTGCTCGCGCTGATCCGCGACGCCGCGGAGATCGACACCGCGACGGCCGCGAACCTTTTCGCGCTGTACGAATCGCTGCCCGCGCCGCGCGCGCCGCTCGACGTGCTCGACGTGCAGCCGCGGCTCGACGCGCTCGAAGACGTCGCGCGCGCCGCGCTCGCCCGCGCCCGCGGCGATACCGGCGACGCGCTCAATCGGCTGCGTTCGGCGGTCGCGGTATGGCGCCGGCTCGGCGACCGCTTCGACGAAGCCGTCGCGTTGCTCGCGCTCGCGGAGATCGCGCCCGGCGGCGATGCGCTGCACCGCGTCGACGAGCTCACGCGCGTCGTTCCGCGCTCGTGGTTGCGGCGGCGTTACGCCGCGCTCGCGGAGCGCGCGCGCGGCGTGGAGCAGCTCAGCCCGGCCGAGCACCGCGTGATGCTCGCGATCTGCGAAGGCCGCTCGACCGCGGAGATCGCCGACCGGTTCGGGCGCAGCAAGAACACGATCCGCAACCAGACCCGCCGCGTGTACGAGGTGATGGACGTTCGCACGCGCTCGGCGCTCGTGTCGAAATGCGCCGCGATGGGGATCGTCGCCGGGGTGTCTTGAGCGAACGCAGCCGGCAGGCAGCAGGGTGTGGACCGCGCAAGCGGTTCTAGTTCTAGTACGGTAGTACCATAGAATTCCATCGTACGATAGTATAATATAGAGGTTTTTGCCGGCTCGGCCCGCCAACGTCGCCCTCGTGGGGTGTTCTGGGCGCGGAGCGGTCGGATGATCCACGTCGTCTTCGAGCGGCGGTCCGAACGGCTGTCGATCTTCGGTCCCGACGGCCGGCTGTGGCACGCGGTCGCCGCGACCGGTGACGCGGGGGGCGGCGGCATGCGCGCGCCGTACGGCCCGGGGTTCCCGATCGCACCGGGCCACTACCGGCTGATCGGCCAGGCCGCGCACGACCCGCCGACCCCCGACGACGGACCGGGCTTGATCTACGTCGACGACCTCGACACGGCGGCGCTGCAAACGCTCGTCAACGCCGGCCGCGCGACGATGCGCGGCGCGAGCGCCGAGATCGCGCGCTTGGCGGGCGCCGTCGGTGGGCTCGCGCAGTGGAACCGCTCGGCGATCGCGATCCGCGGCGGCGGTCCGAGCCTCGCGCGCGCGACGCCCGCCGAAGATCCGCTCGCGCCGTACCAGCGCTTCACCCGCGGCGACGGCGGCGTGCGCCTCTACAACGCCGACCTCGCGCGCTTGATGCAGATCCTCGACCCGATCTACGCGTCGAATACGATCGTGTTCACCGCCCTCGGCGATCCGGCGCGATTGTCGTCGTAGTCAGCGCGACGCCGGACCCGGCGTCGGATGAACCGGCAAGATGAGCGGCGTGCGCGGCTGCTGCGCGAAATCGAAGTCGCGGCTTAGGTCACCGAGCGCCGGCGCGTTCTCGCGCACGCCGGGCCGCGGGTCGGGCCGTCCGTCGGTCTTCGGATCGAGGCGCGCGCCGCCGAGGAAATCGTCTTCGATGAACTTCACGTACGCGTCGAAGCTGAGCACCTGGTGGTCGACGAAACCGGTCTTCGCATACGGCGAGATGACGAGCCCCGGCACGCGCAGGCCGTAGCCGTTCTCGTCGACGCGCGGTGGGACGACGTGATCGTAGAAGCCGCCCCAGTCGTCCCACGCCACGAAGATCGCGGTGCTATTCCACTGCGGCGAGCGCATCACGGCGTCGATGACGCTGGTGACGTAGGCCTGCCCCGCGCTGAGCGCGCCCGGCGGATGCTCGCTTACCGCGTTCGACGGCGCGAGCCACGACACGGCGGGCAGCGCGCCTTTTTTCGCCGCAGCGTAGAAATCGGCGACGGAACGGATGTTGCCCAGCTCGCCGTCCGCTTTGACGGTGTCGAAGTACGGCAGCGGGTTCCAGATGCCGGGCGTCTTCGCGTTCTGCTTGGGCGCGACGCACGACACGGCGGCGTCGTTCTCGCAATCGGGCTCGCCACCGGCGACGACGTAGTACGCCCAGCTCACGTGCTTTTGGTGCAGCAGGTACGTGAGATCGGTCCACGCGTAGATCGGCGCCTCGCGCGGCGCGGCGCCGTTGCGCCGAAGTGCGCGCCGCATGTCCGGCGGCCGGCCGGGCGACTGCAGCGCGTTGGTGCAGCTCGACGGATCGTCGTGGCGCGTGCAGAACGCGGACCACTCCGAGACTTGGAACAGATGCTCGGGCAGACTCCACGACGCGTTGGGCTCGAACATGCGGTCTTGCAGCACGTACGCTTGCGCGTAGCGCCAGTAGTTCGGGATCTCGCGCGCGTCGTGCCAGCCCATCACGTCCGCGTTGCGCGAGTTCGTGCAGGCGGGGTTGTTCGGGTCGGCGCAACCGCGCCGGCCGCTCTTCGCCTGCATCAGGAAACCGTCCATCTTGCCGCCGTCGACGTCCGCGATCGCGTTTCGCTCGCCGTGCGGGCCGCCGCCGTTGACGTCGCTCGGGTTGTGGTACGGGCGCTGGCACGCGCTGCCCGCGGCGTCGGGCACGCACACGCCGGCGGGGATGCCGTCGGCGCCGGGATACGTGCCGAAGTACGTATCGAACGAGCGGTTCTCTTGCATGATGACGACCACGTGCTCGATCTTGCGGATCCCGGGATCGGGCGCCGTCGTGCTCCCGACCGAGCTTCCGCCGAGCGCGGCGGCGGTGACGAGCGCGAGCAGCGGAACGGCGACCAGACGCATCCCCATGTGAGCACCGTACCCCAGGCGGTGCGCGCCTGCCTGAGGCTGGGATGAAAATGCGCGCGAGGAAACGCCCGGCACGGCGTGAACGGAGCCGCAGGGGACAGAGGAGGCGTTCTTATGGAGCTCGGCCGTCGTCGTTTTCTTTTAGGCGCGGGAGCGGCGGTCGCCGCGGGCGCGTTGCCCGCGCGAGCGCACGCGGACTCGGTGCAGCTGCCGTTCGCGAACGGGGACCGTCCGCTGATCGCATTCCCGCAGAAGCGCCCGCTGATCGTGCTCACGCCGCGGCCGCCGCAGCTCGAGACGCCGTTCGCGGTTTTCGACCAAGGCGTGTACACGCCCAACGACGCGTTCTTCGTGCGCTGGCACCTGTCCAACATTCCGCAGCAAATCGACGCCGGCGCGCACCGCATCGCGGTGACCGGCGAGGTGAGCCGGCCGCTGTCGCTCTCGCTCGACGACCTCGCGAAACTTCCGGCCGTCGAGATCGCCGCGGTCAACCAGTGCTCCGGGAACGGGCGCGGGCTTTCGTCGCCGCGCGTCCCCGGCGGCCAGTGGAACAACGGCGCGATGGGCAACGCGCTGTGGACGGGCGTGCGGTTGCGCGACGTGCTCGACCGCGCCGGGCTCAAGCCGGCGGCGAAGCAGGTGCAATTCCGCGGGCTCGAGCACGGCGTGTTCCCGGCCACGCCCGACTTTCGCAAGTCGCTCGACGTCGACGTCGCGCGGGGCGAAGACATCATCATCGCGTACGCGATGAACGGCGAGCCGTTGCCGGTGCTCAACGGCTACCCGGTGCGGCTGATCGTGCCCGGCTGGTACTCGACCTATTGGGTGAAGATGCTCTCGGCGATCACCGTACTCGATCACGTCGACGACAACTTCTGGATGAAGACGGCGTACCGCATCCCCGACACGCCCGACAACGCGGTGACGCCGGGCTCGACGGGTTTTCCGACGATTCCGATCAACCGCATGCGCGTGCGCTCGTTCATGACCAACGTCGCCGACGGCGCGAAACTCAAGCCGGGCCCGCAAGTGGCGCGCGGCATCGCGTTCGACGGCGGCAGCGGGATCAAGCGCGTCGAGATCTCGACCGACGGCGGCTCGAATTGGTTCGAGACAACGCTCGAACGCGACTACGGAAAGTACAGTTTCCGCCGCTGGAACATCACGATGCAAGCACCGCCCAACTCGTACATCGTCGTGGTCCGTGCGACCGCCAACGACGGCGCGACGCAGACGGCGGCGCAGGGCTGGAACCCCAGCGGCTACCTGCGCAACGCGTTCGAGACCTACAACGTGACGGTGGCATGATGAAACGCACGCCGATCGTTCTGGCCTGTCTCGTCGCGCTGGGCGCGACGGCGCTCGCCGCGCCGAAGACGGCACCGCCGCATGGCAAAGCGGCAATATCGCTGCCGGGCGACGCCGGGATGGCGTTCAAGCCCGGTCCCGGCGTCGGCGCGGCGCAGGCGAACTGTCTGAGCTGTCACTCGTCGGCGTACGTGTCGACGCAGCCGGTGCTCAGCAAGGCACAGTGGGCCGCCGAGGTGACGAAGATGAAGAACGTCTACGGCGCGCCGATCGCCGACGACGCGATGCCTGCGATCGTCGACTACCTGACCGCGCAGTACGGCAAGCCGTAGACGCCGTGCGCGTCGTAGGCGCTAGCCTTCGGTGTGCGTCGTCGTGATGGTCGTCGTGTGGTGCTCGGGCTCGGGCACCTCTTGCTTGACGACCTTCGTCTCGGTCGTGGTCTCTTTGGTCTGGGTGACCTTCGTCTCGTTGTCCATATTCCGATGATGCCCACTTGCTCGCCCGTGAATCCGCGAGCAGGCTGCCGCTAGCGGCGGCCGAAACGCGCGGGATGCTCGACCCGCAGGCGCGCGCTTTTCTCGACTACATCGCCGGGCTGAACCGGCCGCCGATCGAAAGCATGCCGCTCGCGGACGCGCGCGCGCTCTTCGAGGAGTCGTTCACGCGGTTGGGCGGTCCTCCGGTTGCGGTCGGGCGCGTCGCGGAGGTCGAGGCGACGGGGCCGCGCGGGCCGATCCCGGTGCGTGTGTACACGCCCGAAGGTGCGGCCGGGCCGCGTCCGCTGTTCGTGTATTTTCACGGCGGCGGCTGGGTGAACGGTAGCCGCGACAGCTACGACGCGGTATGCCGGCAGCTCACCGAATCCAGCGGTTGCATCGTGGCGTCCGTCGACTACCGCCGCGCGCCGGAGTTTCCCGCGCCCGCGCCGTTCGAGGACGCGTACGCCGCGTTTGCATGGCTCACCGCGCACGCGGCTGACGTCGGCGCGGAGCCGGGGCGCATCGCGATCGGGGGCGACAGCGCCGGCGGCGGGCTCGCCGCGAGCGTCGCGCTGCACGCGCGCGACGACGACGGACCCGCGATCGCGCACCAGCTGCTCGTGTACCCCGCGGTCGCGGAGATCGAAGGCACCGATTCCTACCGCGTGTATGGCGAAGGGCATTTCCTGACCGCCGAGCGCATCGCGTTCTATTGGAAATGTTACGTGCCGCGGCCGGAGCTCGCCGAGCTGACGACGGTGTGCGCGGCGCGCGCGGAATCGCTGCGCGGGCTTCCGCCCGCGACGATCGTGCTCGCCGAGTGCGACCCGCTCTACGACATCGGCATCGCGTACGCGGAGCGGCTGCGCGCGGACGGCGTGCCGGTCGAGCTGCGCGTGTACGACGGGCAGATCCACGCCTTCTTCTCGTTCATCGGCCTGTTCGCACGCGGGCGCGAAGCGGTGATCGACGCGGGCAAAGCGGTCGGCGCGGCGTTCGCGCGCGAGCCCGTTCGCAGCGCCGACTGAATTACGCCGTCGTCATCGGCGCGGACGGCGCGCGTGCCAATCGGTGCGCTGCTGAAACGCGGTGCCGCACGCGAACGCGGACGACACGTCGCCGCCGAGCGCGATGATCTGCATGCCCAGCGGCATCCCGGCCGGGCCGAACCCGATCGGTACCGCCGCCGCCGGGAGCCCGAAACGCGCTCGCCGGCGTGACGAGCGGGATCGTCTCGTCGCGGAACGTCTTCGGTACCGGCGCGACCGGAGCTTCGGAACCGACCGACGGCGCGAGCGCGACGTCGTAGCCGGCGGTCGCCGCATTCCATGATGCTCGTGCGCGCGCGACGACCGCGCGTGCGTCGTGCTCGTCGCTTTCGGTCAGCGTGAGGGCGTGCGCGACGCGCGCGCGGACATCTTCGCCGTATTCGGCTTCGTGTTCCGCAAACAACCGTTCGTGCACGCGTGCCGCGGCGCGCTGCTGGATGACGCCGACGGCGCGGACCAGGTCGTCGTCCCACCACGTCACGTCGTCCACCGCGATTCCATTCGCGCGCAGCACCGCGGCGGCCGCGTCGAGCGCGGCGCTCACCGGCGCGTCGACGGCGTCCCAGCGGCCGCCGCGCAGCCGGCACGCGCGCCGCACCGCGGCATCCGGCACGGCGCTGCCTGCGAGCACGGCGTAGACTCGCCGCACGATGTCGAGGTCGTGCGCGAACGGGCCGGCCGTATCGAGTCCGAGCGCGAGCGGGAAGATACCGTCGAGCGAAAACGTCCCGGTCGCCGGGCGCACACCGGAGATGCCGTTGAGCGCGGACGGGATGCGGATCGAGCCGAGCGTGTCGCTGCCGAGCGCGATATCGGCCAGGCCCGCCGCGACCGCCGCCGCCGAGCCGCCGCTCGAGCCGCCGACGGTGCGCGACGGGTCCCATGGGTTCGCGGTGCGTCCGAAGTGCGGGTTCTCCGTGGTGATGCCCCACGCGAACTCGTGCGTGTTGGTCTTGCCGATCACCAGTGCGCCGGCGGCGCGCAGCGCGGCGACGACCGGCGCGTCGCGCTCGGGATCGCGGCGGAAGAAGGACGAGCCCGCGCGCGTCGGCAGCCCGGCGACGTCGATGATGTCCTTCACCGCGAGCGTCAAGCCGTGCAGCGGGCCGCGCGCGGCGGGCGCGACCGCGTCGAGCCGCGCGGCTTCGCGCAGCACGGCCGCTTCGTCGATCGCGACGTAGCACCGCAGCTGCGCGTCGACCGTCGCGATCCGCGCTAGCAGCGCACGGGCGCGTTCGGTGACCTTCCCCTCGCTCATGCCGGCCGGGTTCGGGACGCGTTTGCGCACGCCTCGCAGGATTCGGCGCGCGGCGAACGGAGAAGTGCCGTATGCCGTCTCGTTCGTTCAACGCGTTCCTGCTCGCCGGTTTCGCGCTCGCGTGCGCGGCGCCGGCCGCGGCGCAAACGGCGCCCGCGCCGCCGGTCGCGACGAAGATCCCCGTGGTTTCGACCCTGCACGGCGACCGGCGGGTCGACGACTACGCATGGCTGCGCGGCAAAGACAAGCCCGAGGTGCTCGACTACCTCAAGGCGGAGAACGCCTACACCACCGCGATGATGAAGCCGACCGAGGCGTTGCAGCAGAAGCTGTACGACGAGATGCTCGGCCACATCAAGCAGACGGACTTGAGCGTGCCGTACCGGCGCGGCGACTACTGGTACTACACGCGCACGGAAGCCGGCAAGCAGTACCCGATCTACGCGCGCAAGCGCGGGTCGCTCGCGGGTGCCGAAGAGGTGATGCTCGACGCGAACGCGCTCGCGGCCGGCAAGAAGTTCTTCGCGATCGGCTCGCTGGTGGTCAGCGACGACGACACCAAGCTGGCGTACACGTTCGACGAGACCGGCTACCGCCAGTACACGCTGGCCGTCAAGGACCTGCGCACCGGTGCGACGCTGCCGGACCGCGCGGAGCGCGTCGACGAGGTGGTGTGGGCGAGCGACAACGCGACGCTGCTCTACGTGACCGAGGACGCCGTCTCCAAGCGCAACGACACCATGTGGCGCCGCACGCTCGGCGCCGATTCGGTGCAAGTCTATCACGAGCCCGACGAGCTCTACGACATCAACGTAGGCCGCAGCGCGGACCGGCGGTTCGTGTTCCTGACCGCGATCAGCAAGACGGACGACGACGTGCGCTACCTCGACGCGGCACGGCCGACCGATGCGCTGCGCACGATCGTGCCGCGGCGCGCCAACCTGCGCTACTTCGCAAACCACCGCGAAGGCAAGTTCTACTTCCGCACCAACCTCGACGCGCCGAATTTCCGCATCGTCACGGCCTCTGACGATGCTCCGGGCGCGACCGACCGCTGGGCCGATGTCGTCGGGTACCGGCCGGCGGTCAACGTCGGGGGCTTCGACCTGCATCGCGACTTCATGGTGATCAGCGAGCGCGAGAACGGGCTCGACCAGCTCGAAGTGCTCGACTTCGGCACCGGCGCGCGCCACCGCATCGGCTTCGACGAGCCGGCGTACGCGGCGTTCGGCTCGGCCAACCCGGAGTACGCCCAGCGCACGTGGCGGTTCTCGTACCAGTCGCCGGTGACGCCGTCGACGGTGATCGAGTACGACCCGTTCGCGCGCACGCGCCAAGTGCTCAAGCAGACGGAGGTCCCCGGGTACGACCGCGCGCGCTACGTGGTGGACCGCGTGTTCGCGACCGCGTCCGACGGTACGAAGATCCCGCTCACGGTCACGCGGCGGCGCGACACGCCGCTGGACGGCACGGCGCCCGCGCTGCTGTACGGCTACGGCTCGTACGGCATCACGATCCCCGATACGTTCTCCGCGACGCGCCTGGTGCTGCTCGACCGCGGCGTCGTGTACGTGACGGCGCACATCCGCGGCGGCGGTGAGCTCGGCGAGCCCTGGCGCGAGGCCGGCCGCATGATGAACAAACGCAATACGTTCACCGACTTCATCGCCGCGGGCGAGTATCTGGGCAGCGCGAAGATCGCGGCGAAGGACAAGATCGTGATCGAGGGCGGCAGCGCCGGCGGATTGCTGGTCGGAGCCGTCGTCAACATGCGCCCGGATCTGTGGCGCGCCGTGATCGCGCAAGTGCCGTTCGTGGACGTTCTCAACACGATGCTCGACGCGAGCTTGCCGCTCACCACGTCGGAGTATCGCGAGTGGGGCAACCCCAACGAGCCGGCGGCGTACGCGTACATGCGCACGTACTCGCCGTACGACAACGTCGCGCCGCGCGCGTACCCGGACATGCTGGTCGAGGTGTCGCTGAACGACTCGCAAGTGCCGTACTGGGAAGGCACGAAGTTCGCCGCCCGCCTGCGCGCGCTCACGACCAGCGGCAAGCCGGTGCTGCTCAAAGCGAACCTCGACGCGGGCCACGGCGGCGCGTCCGGCCGGTACGACGCGCTGCACGAGGTTGCGTTCGAGGACGCCTTCATGCTCAACCGGATGGGCATCGACCGGTAGCGCTCACACCGCGGCGGCGGTCGCCGGCGCGCATCTCGCGCCCAGCGCGAGCTTCGCACGGTGCACGAACGTTTGCGCCGTGCCGAGCAGCGCCGGCTCTTAAGTGCCAGTGGGGCTGCTCGCCTCGGCTGGACTCCAGGCCGGCGCACGCCCGCCGTCGCGGTAGATCTGCTGGCTCGCGTGCTCGGTGAGATAGACTGCGACGCGGTCGTCGGTCACGCCGAGCGCGGCGGCGCAAAGCGCCGTGAGCGCGCGCCCAAGCGATTCGTGCTGCGCCGGCGTGCGGCCGTCGCGAACGTCGCAGGTGACGATCGCCATCTCGCGCGGCGCGTCACCGGACGCGTCGTAGCGGCCGAGATCACCGTCCGCGTACGCGACGAAGCCGACGTTGACGATGCGCGCGCTGGTCTGCATGATCTCGCCGTACGCGGCGGCCAAGGCCGCGCCGAGCGCATGCTTTGCCTCCGGCGACATGCTGCGCGTCGTGTGGATCTGCAAGAACGGCATAACGGAGCGTTCGTTCTGTCGATCAGCCGCGTATCTTGCAAGGATCGGCGCCGCGGGACAAGCGCGACGTGATGCGCCGCCACGAAGATCGAGGGAAAGCTCTAGCGAGCGGGAAGCATTGCGGACGCGCACGACGGAGCGATCGAATGCAGTGCTGTGACGATCCCAAATTCGAGCTCGTCGAAGACCTTGGCCACGTCGAGTCGGTCGACTGGGATCTTGGCACGTGCCCATCGTGCGGCTCGTACGTGTTGCGGCAGTGGTCGGAGTACGCGCCCCTGAACACTTATTACGACAAGCTGACACCCGAGGAAGGGGCGCAATTTCGCGACTCGCAAGGCCGCGAGCGCGCGATCCTGCTCAAACGATGGTACGCGGACCACTGAAGCGCACCGCCAAATCGCGCAGGAACCGTTGCGTCGGCGGGTTATGAAGTGTATGCGTTTCGTTCTGTTGGCGGCGCTTTTCGCCGTGTCGGTCGCACCGGCGCTTGCGCAGATACCGTCGCCGTCGCCGTCCGCGACCCCAGCCGCGCCCACCACAGCCGCGCCCCGACCCACGCCGGCGTCGCTCGACGACGTTGCACGAGGACGCGTCGATGCGCTGTTGCGCAGCGGGCACGCCGATGCGGCTTGGTTCGGCGCTGCGTTTCTCACGCAAGTGTCCGTCGCGCAGCTCGATGCGATCGTCGCGCAGCTCACGGCGAGTCTCGCGCGTACAAGAGCACGACGGGAGCGCAAGGCGACTACACCGCGCACTTCGAGAAGGGTACCGACGAGGTGCTCGCGCACGTCGGCGCCGACAACAAGATCGACACGCTCTTTTTCAAGCAGCCGATGTTTCCGCCCCGTCATGGAACGAGCGCGCGCCGCATGAAGATCGTCGCCTGCGGGTTGTCGTTGTAGCGCGCGGTTCGCTCGTACCCGCGCCGCTCGTAGAAGCGCACCGCGTCGGCGAGGTCGTCGAACGTGTCGAGATACACGGCGCGGTAGCCTTCGCGAAAAGCGAACGCCTCGAGCGCGTCCATGAGCGCGATCGCGATACCGAAACCGCGTTGCGCGGGCGGCACATATAAGCGCTTCACCTCGCAGGCGCTCGGTTCCACACCGGTCAGCGGCCGCATCACGACGCACCCGGCGATCTCGTCGCCGCGCTGCGCCAACCAGAGAGCGCCCGGACCGTCGAGGTACATGCGAAGCGTCGCCGCGTCGTCGCGGACGACGACCCCGACCGCGTCGTTGTACTCCGCGATGATCGCGCGTGCCGACGCCTCGTCCGCGGCGGTCGCGCGCCGAATGACGGTCGTCATGGCCGCGGACGCCGTAGTCCGGTTAGCCGCGAGACGTGCGGGCGGGGTGGCGGACGGAGCGTAGCGCGGCGCTGCGCGCGCGCGTCGTACCGGTCTTTGCGGACGACGCGCCGGCGACGACCATGGTGACAAGCCGCTTAGCCGTGCGCGCGGCGATGAGGTTGCCGCGCTTCGCGCCGGAGGCCGCCGCACCGTCGAACAGCACGTCGAGCTGTTCCGCGACGTCGTCGGGGTTCTGCAAACCCGCTTCCACCGCGCGGTCGTGGAACCACGCGCGCCGTTTCGCGAGCAGGTGCTCGATCAACCGGCGCGCGGGGTGTCCCGGCTCGGTGAGCTCGGCGGTGAAGATGATGTACGGGCACCCGCGGTACTCGCTGCCGTCCAGGAATTTCTCCAGCATGTCGAACGCGCCGAGGATCCGTTCGACCGGTGCGCCGTGCCCGGGGAATTGCACGCGCGGCGCGCGGCGCAACGACGCCGCGATCAGCTCGTCCTTCGAACGGAAGTGCCGGTAGAGCGTTCGTTTCGTCAAACCGGCCGTCGCGGCGACGCGGTCAACGCCCACGGCGTGGATGCCGTCGCGGTAGAAGAGGCGCGCGGCCACCTCCGCGATGTGATCGGGGATCGACTGTCCGGCGGGACCTCGTAGGCGCATAGCGCGGTTTTTCAGCGCTCACGTATACCACCCTGTATACCTGCACGGCCACCTATCGAGCGAAGCCGCGAGCCGTGGTTCGTACACAGGGGCGTATCCCGGCGCGCCGGTACGGACGTGCGCATGACGAACAAACGCACCGCGCGCGGGCCGTCCCTGGCCGTGGTCGTCGCGTCGGGCGCCCTGGTCCTCTCGGTGGCGCTCGGCGCCCGCCAGACCTTCGGGCTCTTCATCGGGCCCATCGCGGCGGATCATCTCGTGACGGTCGGGTTCTTGTCGTTCGCGATCGCGGTGCAAAATCTCATGTGGGGATTGGCGCAGCCGATCGCCGGTGCGCTCACCGACCGGTTCGGTCCCGCCCCCGTCGTGGCCGGCGGTGCGCTGCTGTACGGCGCGGGGCTGTTCGCAGTCGTGCATCGTCCCGACGCGCTCGCGGTGGTCCTCGGATTCGGTGTGCTCGTCGGCGTGGGGCAAAGCGCGATGACGTTCGCGGTCGTCATCGCATCGGTGAGCCGAGCCGCGGATTCGGCGCAGCGCGCGACCGCGGTTGCGCTCGCGGCGGCGGGAGGGTCGCTGGGACAGGTCGCGCTCGTTCCCGTCGCTCAAATTGCGATCGCGCACGCCGGCTTTCGCGCCGGCCTGACGATCCTCGCCTTGGTGATCGTCGCCGTCGCGCCGATGGGGCTGTTGTTGCGCCGGCGCGGGCACGTCGCGGTGCCCGTGACGAGCGTGCCGGTCGCGACGAGCTCGGCGATTCGCACGGCGCTGCGGGATCCGAACTTTCTGTTTCTCACCGCCGGGTTCTTCGCGTGCGGATTTCAGCTCGCGTTCATGGGCGTGCATCTGCCGACGTACCTCGGGATGTGTCACATCGGCGCGAACATCGGCGCCGCGGCGCTGGCGACCATCGGTTTCTTCAACATCATCGGCAGCTTCGGATTCGGCCGGGCCGCGGACCGTGTGCCGCCGCAGCTCTTGCTCACGGTCCTGTACGCCGTGCGCGCGACGGCGACTGCGGCGTTCCTGATCGTCCCGATCTCCGCGGTCACGACGCTGGCCTTCGCGGTGGTGATGGGCCTGACGTGGCTGGGGACCGTGCCGCTTACGAATGCGGTCATTGCACGGCTTCACGGTTTGCCCAATCTCGGCGCGCTTTTCGGCGTGTGTTTCGTCGGCCATCAGATCGGGAGCTTCTTCGGCGCTCTGGCGGGCGGGCTCGCGCTCCAGTACACGGGCTCCTACACGCCGGTGTGGATCACGATCGTCGGCGTGGGGTACGCCGCCGCGCTCCTCAACGTGCCGATCCGCTACAAGGCGCCGCTGCTGCCGGCGCCGGCACGGTAAGGAACTCGCGGCCTTTCGGCGACAGTCCAACTTCGCGACGATGGAAAACGACGATGGACGGTATACGGCCGGCGACGCGGCAACGGCGAACTCGGTGCTGCGCGCCGCCCTCGGCTTGGCTCCGGAGCGGTTTGGAACGGCCCAGTTCGTCGGCATGATCTCCGATGAGATCGAGCAATTGCGACAAGCGGGGAGAAGCGACGCGGAGATCGCCCGGCTCCTCGCGGACGGCGGCGGGCTCGACCTGAGCGCGGACGCGATCGCGCGATTTTACGCACCGCCGGACGCGCGCGAGCGCCCGGCCTGAGGCCGATCGTCTGCGGTTACTTCGTTCCGTCCGCGCAGCTATTCGGATGTCCGGGAGCGTGTCCGGCGTAAGTCGTCACCGTATACGGCGGGGTCGTCTTGAGCTGGCGGATGACGTGGTTGTTGATCACCGCCTCCTTGATTCGGTTGCTCGTTTAGACTGCGTTCGGCGATCCCTTCGAGATCGCTGTGCGCGCGAACTTACGCTCAGCGGTCGATGGCCTTCAGATTCGCGGGCGCGTAGCGTTCGCCGACGATCTCGTTCCGCGGAACCGCCGCCTCGAGCTCGGCGACGTCGTCCGGCGTGAGCCGAATCGCAGCCGCGGCCGCATTTTCTTCGAGATAGATCCGGCGCTTCGTCCCGGGGATCGGGACGACGTGGTCGCCTTTCGACAGCACCCACGCCAGCGCGAGTTGCCCGGCCTTGACGCCTTTGCGCGCCGCGATCGCCTGCACGCGCTCGACGAGCACCTGATTCTTCGCCAGATTCTCGCTCTCGAAGCGCGGATAGCGGCGCGCCCGCGCGTCGGTGTCGCCGAGGTCGCTCGGCTTCGTGATCGTGCCGGTGAGAAAGCCGCGGCCGAGCGGGCTGTAGGCAACGAATCCGATCCCGAGCTCGCGCACCGTGGAGAGAATGCCGTCCTCGACGTGGCGCTCCCACAGCGAGAACTCCGTCTGCAGCGCCGTGATCGGATGCACCGCGTGCGCGCGCCGAATCGTCGCCGGTGATGCTTCCGAGAGACCGATGTACCGCACCTTGCCGGCCTGCACGAGCTCCGCCATCGCGCCGACGGTCTCTTCGATCGGCGTCTGCTGGTCGACGCGGTGCTGGTAGTAGAGGTCGATGTGGTCGAAGCCCAAGCGCCGCAGCGACGCGTCGCATGCCGCGCGCACGTACTCCGGCTTGCCGCTCACGGCGTAGTAGCTCGGATCGTCTTTCTTGCGGATGTTGGCGAACTTCGTCGCGAGGAACACCTCGTCGCGCCGGCCGCGCAGCGTCCTGCCGATCAGTTCCTCGTTGTCGCCGATCCCGTACACGTCGGCGGTATCGAGAAACGTGATCCCGAGCTCCAGCGCGCGCAGGATCGTCGCCGCGGATTCCTCGTCGTTGCGCACGCCGTAGAACTCGCTCATCCCCATGCAGCCGAGTCCCATGCGCGAGACGATCGCACCCTGCGAGCCGAGTTTGACGGTGTTCATGCCGGCGTCGACCGGACGGAAAAGGTGGAGGTTGCGCCGGATCAAGCGGATGCTCGTGCAGCCCGGTGCGTACGGCACGAACATCTCGAACTCGCGCGTCGGTCCCGACGACGAGGAACGCGTGGGCGCCTACGGCCGGGTGATGCCGTTAGCGGCCAACGTCTTCGGCGCGCTGACCGCATCCGCGGAGGGACGCAGCTCCAGCGAGGTCGCCGACGCGATCTTCGCGCTGGCCGAACAGCCCGCCGGAACGCGCCCGCTGCGCACGCCGGTCCCGAACGACCCGAGCGTCGCCGCGCTCAACGACTTCCATGCGCCGGTCCAGCGCGCGGTGCTCGAAGGCTTCGGCCTACACGAACTGCTGCCGAAGATTCCGGCGCACGCCGGGTGACGAGCGCCCGCTAAACGCTCGTCATCTCTGCGGTTTGCGCTGATGAATGCCGAATTTGTTGCCTTCGGGATCGGTGACGAACGCGCTGAAGCACACGGGTGAGTCGTGGATCTCGGTGACGGGAACACCGAGATCGAGCAGGCGCCGGCGCTCCTTCGCGACGTCGTCCACTTCGAACGTTGCGCTGAACGACGTGCCGGGCGTGATCCCGAGCGGGTCGCCGTTGCCGATCCCGAACGTGACGCCGTCCACGTCGAACTCGGCCCAGTGCTCGCCGAACATGTCGCTCGGCGTGAGCCCGACCGTGTCGCGATAGAACGTCTTCGCCGCAGGCAAATCGCGAACCGAGTAGGCGACGAACGCCATCTTGTGTACCATGGAATCTCCCTCCGGATGATAGCGCCAGCCGACGGACCGCGCCCATCGCGCGAACTTCCGCCGGTGCTCGCGAAAATCCGGCCGGTGCGAAGCAGCTCATCGCGCAGCGCGTCGTCCATGACGCGCTCTTTCAGCGATGGCTACAGGTCGACCCGTGACGTCAGCGAGATGATGCGAGGTGCGCCCACGCCGTACGCACCGCCCACCGACGAGCTGAAATACCGCTTGTTGAGCAGGTTGCCGACGTTGAGGTTGAAGGTGTAGCGCCGGCCGTCCAGGCGCGCGGTGTAGTTGGCGCCCGCGCTCGCCGTCACGAAGCCGGGGATCGTGGCTTGGTTTTGCGGGTTGATTTGCCGCCGGTTGTACGCGATGATCCCGACGTTAAGCCCGAGGCCGCCCAGCGCGGGGCGATACGTGAAGCCCGCGTTACCGCTGAAGTTGGGCGTGTTCTCCGGAACTTTCCCGTTGATCGACGGATCGCCGATCGAGTCCTGGCGCGCGCGCATGAGCTGGGCGCCCGTGTTGAACGTGAGGTGGCGGTTTAGGTTGAGCGCCATCGTCGACTCGAGCCCTTCGAAGATCGTCGTTCCGTTGAGGGCGAAGATGTTCGTCACCGGGTCCGTCGTCGCGTTGCCTTTGTCGATCGTGAAGTAGCCGAGCGTGGTCGAAAGCATTCTGCCCGTCGTCCGTACGCCGACCTCGCGCTGCGTCGCGCGCGCGGGCGGAAGCACGTTGTACGCGTTCGCCGCGTTCACCGGGGCCTGGCCCGACTCTTCGAGCGACTGCAAGTAGCTCGCGTATACAGACAGGCCGCGGTTCACGTCGTAGACGAATCCGCCGGCCGGTGCGAGGACCGATTGCTGCGTGGTGAGATGCTTGCCGCCCTTCGCGACGGAGTCCGACGTGTAGCTGATCTGCCGCACGCCGCCGAGCAGCCGCAGCCGCCCCAGCGACAGCGTGTCCGACACGTAGTAGTCTTCGTCGTGGCTGTTGTTGGGCAGGTCGGCAACGGTCTGCGGCCGGATGGGCGTCGGGAGCGTGACCGGATCGTAGATGTTCTGCGTATAGGTGACGCTCGGGTTCTGCGGGTTGTTGAAATTGCGCACGTTGCGGTTGTAGCCGAACGTGACGTCGTTGACGACGCCGCGCGACTCGACGTGGTTCTTGAGGTGCAGGTCGAGATAGCCGTTCACCGTCTGCTGGTTGGTGACCAGCGTAACGGTCTCGGTGCCTTTGCCGGTGACCAGGTTGTAGTTGCTGATCTGGCCGACGTTGCGCTGGGGCCGGTCGCCCTCCGAGCGCCCGGCTTCGGCGACCAGCGTGAACCCGCTGCCCAAGCCGTACTGCGTGCGCGCGAAGACGTTCTGACCGATGCCGACCGAGCGCGCCCACGTGCCCGACAGCAGCTTCGTCGGATCGGGGACCTTCGGCACCGCGATCTTGCCGTTCACGGGTTTGAGCAGTTGCAACGGTGCTTGTTCGATCACATCGATCCCGAACTGCTCGAAGTCGACCTGCGTGGTGAGCCGCTCAGACGGTGCCCAGTCGCCCGCAACCGCGGCGAAGTAGCGCGTGCCGCCGGCCCCCTTCACGAACGAGCCATACTCTCCGCCGGCGAGGTTGACGCGAATTCCGAATTGGTCCGCATAGCCGAAACGGCCGCCGATGTCGGCGGAGCCGATCGACTGCCCGTAGCCGTTCCCCACCATCGTGATCGACGTGTTCGGGACGTCGCTCGCGCGCTTGAGCACGTAGTTCACGATCCCGGCCGGGCTGGCGATGCCGAACTCGAGCGCGCCGGCGCCTTTGAACGCTTCGACGCGGCACTTGTCCTCGACCGGCAGCGCGATGTTGTTCACCAGCGGCAGGCCGCCGTCGAGGCGATAGCTCGTGGTGCTGCTCAGCTTGATGCCGCGGATTTGCAGGCTGTCGGTGATCGCGCCGCCGCGCGTGTCCGTCTGCACCACGCCCGGGATGTTCTTGATCGCGTCGTAGGTGTTTTGCGAGTTCGACGACTGCAGCGCGTCGCTCGTGATCGTCGTCTTCGTCACCACGCCGCCGCTGCGCGTTTCGACGGCCGGGCGGTCGGACTCGCTCTGCGTCGACTGCGCGGTGACCGCGCCGGTGGAAGCAACGCGGTTTCTGTTGCGGCGCGCCTGTGCCACCGCGTACGCGCGTTTCGCGCTGGCGAACGTCGAGCCGGTGCAGCCGGTGATCGGCCGCGGCCCGGATGGCGATTGCGCGAAGGCGGGCGCGGCGAGCATCGGCGTCAGCGAGATCCCGAGGACGAGCACGCGGGCCACGGTGCCGCGGGGCGCGGTGAGCATCATTACTCCGTCTCTTCGTTACTTGGCGGGTTGAAAGAGCGCGTCGTAGCTAGGGATGCGCTTTTGGAGGTCGTCGCGCAGGGCGAGCGCGGCCGCGTAGTACTTGCGCTCGTCATCGGCGCTCGGCTTGTCGTTCTTGAACGCGTACACGATCAGACCGACGTTCGCGCCGCTCGCATCGCGCAGCGGCATGAGGACGACGAACTTCTTCACGGGATCGTTCGTGCGGTGCCAGCGCGGGTCGACGATCGTGATCCCCTTCGTCGACACGTCGATGTCGTCGGGATCGTCGGGGTTGCCGATCCGCTCCGGAAACGAGCCGGCGAACATCGTGTAGACCTTGCTCTTCGTCGGCGGGACGCCGTGGAACGTCACGCTGAGCAGCTCGGGGTGCGCCGCCATGATCTGGTCGGACAGCACCTGCGCGTAGATCTTGCCGGCGGGCGGCGTCCAGTTCTTGTCGGCCGCGAGCGCTGCGACCGGGCCGACCGCGAATACGGTCGCGAGCGCGGCGGAGAAAAGACGGGTCCTCGTTGCGGTCACGTGCGTCACTCCAGCTTCTTGCGTTCTTGCTGCACGGCTTGCGGCGTGAGCGGGATGTAGACTCCCTCGTTGGCGACGACTTCTTGGCCGTCGCGGCTAAGGACGAGTTCGAGGAACTGCTTGACCTTCGGGGGGATCGGTTTGCCCGGCGGCCGGTTGATGTAGATGTACACGTACCGGCTCAGCGGATAGGCATGCGAGTAGACGTTGTCGACGGTCGGCATCACGTATGGGCCGCCGTCGTTCACCGAGAGGGGGACGACGCGCACGTTGGGCGTGACGTTCGCGAGAAGCGCGTACGTCAGGCCGCCGGGATGCGTCGCCATGTCTTGCGCCGCGACGGTGAAGGCGTGCGTGAAGCCGACGCCTTTCGTGAACTGGATGTTCGGCTTGTAGTCGCCGCCTTCCATGACGGACATCTTCACGAACTGCTCGATTCCGTTGGGCGACTTGAGGCCGTACAGATGGATCGGGCGATCCTTCCACGCGCCCGTCAGGCCGAGATCGCCCCAGACCGAGATGTCCGCGTGGCCGCGCTTGCGCGTCGTCGAATAGATTGCGTCGAGCTGCGCGAGCGACAGCCCTTGGATCGGGTTGTCCTTGTCGACGAGCACGATCGACGTCGCGGTCTTGCCGAGCGAACCGACGCTGCCGGTCGCGACGCGGATCGCGGTCGGCTCGTAACCGAACTTGTCGAGGAACGCCTGATGTTCCGCGGGCAGCAGCTCGCGGCCGACGGGCGCCATGTCGGCTTTGCCGGAGATGAGCCCGGGTGCGCCGGCGCCCGATGCCTTCGCTTCCATCGTGACGCTCAGCAGCGGATACGCGCGGCGGTAGCGCTTGATCCAGCCGAGCGTGATCTCGTCCATCACGTCGGCGCCGACCAGCGAGACCTCCTCTTCAGGGATCGAGGCGACGGGCGCGGGCTGCCACGGCGGGATCGCCGGATCGACCTTGAGGTGGTGCTCGACCGGTGCGTACTTGAGCGCGTCGGCGGCGGGTGCGTTCAGCGCCAGCGCGGCGGCGCACCCTGCGGCGCCAACGAGCCGCCTCCAAAGAATCTTCGTCGTCACGAGGTGTCCCTCCGCAGCTAAGTTGGATGCACTGTAGCGGACGGAGGCTTTCAGCAACCTTTCGGGAGCGCCGTGACGAAAGATTTTTTCTTCACCCCGGACCGCGAAAGGCTGGAGAAAGGTTGAACTCGCCATACTGCAGCGAGGACGCCGGCCGGATCATCGGCCGGAGCCGCCCCGGAGAGATGTGCATGCGTATCCGCACCGCCGCGCTGCTGCCCGCCTTGCTCGCGTTCGCCATGATGACGTCGACGTCGGCGCACGCCGCCGACAAGGTCCGTATCATGGTCGGGGGCGTCGAGAAGCAGATCTATCTGCCGGCGAAGCTCGCCGAACAGCTCGGCTACTTCAAAGACGAAGGGCTCGACGTCGAGCTGCTGACGGAACCGTCGGGGGTCAACGCGGAGGACGAGCTGCTCGCCGGCGCCGTGCAAGCCGTGGTGGGGTTCTACGACCACACGATCGACTTGCAGTCGAAGGGCAAGTTCGTCGAATCGATCGTGCAGCTCAGCGACGCGCCGGGCGAAGTGGAGCTCGTCGGTACGAAGGCGTCGGCGACGATCCATTCGCCGGCCGACTGGCGAGGCAAGACGCTGGGCGTCACCGGCCTGGGTTCGTCGACGAACTTTCTCACGCAGTACATCGCGCTCAAGAACGGGCTCAAGCTCGGCGAGTTCACGTCGCTGCCCGTCGGCGCCGGCAACACGTTCATCATCGCGCTGCAGCAGGGCAAGATCGACGGCGGGATGACCACGGAACCCACCGTCTCCCGCCTGTTGAAGCGGGGCGACGCGAAGGTGCTCGTGGACCTGCGAACCGCGGCGCAGACGCGCAAGGTGCTCGGCGGCACGTATCCGGCCGCCGCGCTCTACATGCAGACGTCGTGGGTGGAGAGCCACCGTGACGTGACGCAGAAGCTCGCCAACGCGTTCGTGCGCACCCTGCACTTCATCAAGACGCACAGCGCCGCGCAGATCGCCGACAAGATGCCCACCGACTACTTCGCCGGCGACAAGCCGATGTACGTCAACGCGTTGCAGGGCGGAAAAGGGATGTTCACCGCGGACGGCCGCATGCCCGAGGGCGGCCCGAAGACCGTGCTGGGCGTGCTCGCGGCGTTCAGCAGGAGCCTCAAAGGCAAGCAGATCGACCTCTCGCGCACGTACACGAGCGAGTTCGTGAACGCGGCACAGAAGACGGCGGCACGCTAGCGATGCTCGCGCCGCCGCCCGCCGCCGAGCTCCCTGCAATCGAGCTGATCGGCGTGACCCGCCGGTTCGTCTCGCCGACGGGCGCATCGCACACGGCGTTGCGCGACTTCGATCTGGTCGTGCGGCCCGGCGAGTTCGTGGCGATCGTCGGCCCGACCGGATGCGGGAAGTCGACGACGCTCAACCTCATCACCGGCCTCACGAAGCCGAACCTCGGCGACGTGCGCGTCATGGGGAAAACCGTCACGGGCAACGATCCGCGCATCGGCTTCGTGTTCCAGACCGACGCGCTGTTCCCGTGGCGCAACGTGCTGCGCAACGTCGCGGCCGGTCCGCTCTACCGCGGCATGCCCAAAGAGAAGGCGTATGCCGCGGCGCGGGCGTGGATCGCGCGCGTCGGCTTGACCGGCTTCGAGGATCACTATCCGCATCAGCTCTCGGGCGGGATGCGCAAGCGCGTCACCTTGGCGCAGACGTTCATCAACAACCCCGCGATCCTGCTGATGGACGAGCCGTTCAGCGCGCTCGACGTGCAGACGCGCATCGTGATGCAGGACGAGCTGCTCGACATGTGGTCGTCTTCGAACGCGTCGGTGGTGTTCGTGACGCACGACCTGGAGGAAGCCGTCGCGCTCGCCGACCGCGTCTACGTGCTCACCGCCGGCCCTGCCACCGTCAAAGCCGTTTACGACATCCCGCTGCCGCGACCGCGCGTCACGGCCGAGATCCGCTACCAGCCCGAGTTCGTGGAGCTGTCGCGGCGCATCTGGGAAGACCTGCGAGAAGAGGTTCGCCGATGATCGCCGCAATGACGGCCTCACCCAACGCGCGGCAGCGGCTGGTGCTCGCGCTGCGCGTTGCGATCCTGGTCGTGTTCCTGGGCGGGTGGGAGCTCGCCGCGCGCACGCATCTGATCGACCCGTTCTTCTTCGCGATGCCGTCGGCGATCGCGACGCAGCTCTGGACCTGGATCACCGAAGGCACCTCGCAGGGACCACTGTGGGGCGAAGTGCTCGTGACGCTCGAGGAAACCGTGCTCGGATTCGCGATCGGCGCCGTGCTCGGCGTGGTGTGCGGTATCGTCCTCGGTCGCGACAAGCTGCTCGCGGACGTGTTCAGCATCTACATCAAGGTCGCGAACTCGATCCCGCGCATCGTGCTGGGCTCGATCTTCGTCATCGCGCTGGGGCTGGGGATGCAGTCGAAAGTCGCGCTGGCGGTCGTGATGGTGTTCTTCGTCGTGTTCGCCAACGCGTTCCAGGGCGTGCGCGAAGCCGACCGCGCGCTGATCGCGAACGCGCGCATCCTGGGCGCGTCGTCGTGGCAGGTGACAACCACCGTGATCGTGCCGGCGGCGATGAGCTGGATCCTCGCGAGCCTGCACGTGAGCTTCGGCTTCGCGCTGGTGGGCGCGGTCGTCGGCGAGTTCCTCGGCTCGCGGCACGGTCTGGGCTTGCTGATCGCGACCGAGCAGGGCTTGTTCAGCCCGGCCGGCGTGTTCGCCGCGATGATCGTGCTCGCGGTCCTCGCGCTCGCGGCCGACTACGGCTTAACGTACGCCGAGAACCGGCTCCTCAAGTGGCGCCCGCCCGCCTTCACCGACGTCGGCGCCTGACGCACTCGCCGGCAACCAGCGCACCTCGACGACGAGTCCGCCCTCCGCACCCGCGGCGAGCGTGACCGTCGCGTGGTGCGCGTCGGCGATCTCTTTCACGATCGCGAGCCCGAGGCCGCTGCCGTCGGCTTCGTTCCCCGGGACGCGGTAGAACCGCTCGAACACCAGCGCGCGCTGCGCCGCCGGGATCCCGGGGCCGGTGTCCTCGACGCGCAGCACCGCGGACCCGTCGTCCTCGCGCTGCGCGCTGACGGTGACGGTGCCGCCGGCCGGCGTGTAGCGCACCGCGTTGTCGACGACGTTCACGATCAAGTCGCGCAGCAGCGCCGGATCGGCGTCGACGAGCGCGGCGCCGCCCGACGGTGCGACTTCGAAGGCGAGGTCGATGCCGCGCTCGACGGCGAGCGCGCCGTGCTCGACGAGGATGTCGCGCGTCACCGCGACGAGATCGAGCGGATCGCGCTGCGGCGGGTGCCCTTGCGGCTCGGCCTTCGCCAGGCTGAGCAATTGGTTCGTGAGCCGCGTGATCTGGCGGGTCGTCGCGACGATCGCGCGGATCGCTTCCTGCCATTCGCCCTCGTTGCTGCCGCGCAGCGCGTACGAAGCCTGCGTGCGTAGCAGCGTGAGCGGCGTGCGCATCTGGTGCGCCGCGTTGGCGGTGAAACGGCGCTGCGCGTCGAGCTGCGCGCCCAGGCGCATCATGTACGCGTTGAGCGCGCGCATCAGCGGGTCGAGCTCCGCTTGCAGCGCCGCGACCGAGAACGGCCGCAGATCGCTGGGGCTGCGGTCTTCCACTTCGCGTCCGAGGCGCACGAGCGGACGCAGCACGCGCTGCAGCGCCAGCCACGCGAGCACGCACGCGATCGCGATGAGCATCGACTGCTCCAGCGCGCTGCCGATCCACAGCTCCCGCGACATCGCGCGCTGTCCGTTGAGCGTCTCCGCGACGACGACCGTGGACTGCTGCACGCCGCGCGCGAGCGCGATCGGCTGCGCGACCGCGACCAGCCGAATCGTCTCGCCGCGGTAGGCCGCGTCGTAGTACGTCGGCTGCGCCGCGACGACGGCGCCCGGCGGAGGCGGAAGATCGCCGTACCCTGCGAGCAGCTTGCTGCGAAGATCCGTGACGCGGTAGTAGACCGTGTCGCCGTAACCGAGGTCGAACATGCCGAGCGCCGCTGGCGGCACGGTGACGTCGAGGCCCGTCGACTCGAACCCGATGTGCTCGGCGATCGAGCGCGCCGACGCGAGCAGGATGCGATCCGTCACGGCTGCGGCCGTCGCCTCGGCATTGCGGTACGCGACCGCGAACTGCACGAGCGCGACGAATCCCAGCGGGACGAGCAATCCCGCGAGGAGCTGGTAGCGAAGGCTGCGCCTAGCCGGCATCGCCGGCCTTGAGCACGTAGCCCAGACCGCGCAGCGTGACGATGGAGATGTCGCTTCCGGCGAGCTTCTTGCGCACGCGATGCACGTAGATCTCGATTGCGTTCGGGTTGGCTTCGTCGTCGAATCCGAAGACGGTCGTGGTCAGCATGCCCTTGCTCACCGTCGCGCCGGCGCGCAGGATCAGCGTTTCCAGCACCGCGTGCTCGCGCGCCGTGAGCGAAAGCGGCTCGTCGTTCAGTGCGAACTGCCGCCGGTTGCTGTCGAACACGAGCGTGCCGCACTGCACGACGGTCTGCGGGTGCGCTTGCGCGCGCCGGAGGTGCGCGCGGATCCGCGCCTCGAGCTCCGTCATCTCGAACGGCTTGGCGAGATAGTCGTCGGCGCCGCTGTTGAGCCCGGCGATCCGCGCGTCGAGCGTGTCGTTGGCCGTGAGGATGATGACCGGCACGGTGCTGCCGCGCGCGCGCAGCTTGCGCAGGATCTCCAGGCCGCCCAGTTCGGGCAGCGCGAGATCGAGGATCACCAGCGCGTACTCTTCCGTGCGCAGCACGTGATCCGCGTCGTCACCGGCGTAGACGCAGTCGACGGTGTAGCGTTCGGCGCGCAACGTCTTCGCCACCCAATCGGAGAGCTGCCGGTTGTCCTCGACGAGCAGGAGCCGCACCGGTCAGGATTCCGGCTGCCGGGCTCCACGCCCCTGCGCGATTCAGCGCGTCAGCAGGCTCAGGCTGGACTGCACCTGCCCCGCGCGCAGCGGGAGATAGAGCCGTTGCGCCTGCACGATCGCCTGGCCCTGACGGCTCAGCACGAACCGCAGAAACTCCGCGGCTGCCGGATCGAGCGGTTTTCCGGGCGCCTTGTTGAGGTTGAAGAAGATGAGCCGGCTCAGCGGGTAGTCGGCCGACGCGACGTTCTCGTACGACGGTGCGTAGAACGCCCCCGCCGCGCGCGCGGCGACGGGGAGCACTTTCACCGGCGCGTTCAGGTAGGCGAGCCCGTCGTACGCGATGGCGTAGCGGTCTTTCGCGACCTTGTCGGCGATCGGAAACACCGTCGGCGAGTAGTCGATGCCGTCGCGCCATTCGCCGCGGTGCCCGGGCGTGCTCAGCACGCGCTGGCGGATGAACTCCTCGAAGCCGTTCCACGGCTTGACGCCGACGAGGTGCACGGGCTTGTTCGCCCACTCGCCCGTGAGGCCGAGATCGCCCCACGTCGTCGCGGCGGGCGTGCCGCGGAAACGCGTGCTCGAGAACAGCGCGTCGAGCTGATCGAATGTCAGCCGTTCGATCGGATTGTCCTTGTTGACGATGAAACCGACGGCGTCGAGGAATCCGAAGTGCCGGTAGCTGCCGCCCGAGACCGGGACGCTCAGCGGATCGTAGCCGAACTTGGTGTGGAAGTCGGTGATGTCGTCGGGCTTGAGCTCGCGCGAGACGAACACGAAGTCGAGGTTGCCCTTCACGAGCTCCTTGGCGCCGAGGCTGCCGGCGTACGGCGGATCGACGTCGATGCGCACGCCCGGATGGTAGACGCGAAATGCAGCAACCCACGCTTTCGCGAGACCAGGCAGCACGTCGGACGCGGCCGCTTTGAAATGGCCTTGCAGCTTCGCTCCGCTGCGCGGCTGGTATGCGGGCAGGCCCGGGTCCAGTGTCGGCTGCAACAACTCGAGCGGCGGAAGATCGCGGCCGCTCGTCATGCCGCGCTGTTTTTCGTCGTCGGTCTGCGGCTTCACCGGCGGGGCGGGAGGTAGCAGCCATTCGACCGCGGCAGGCGCCGGCGTTTGCTGCGCCGCTGCGGAACCGGCGGCGGCAAGCGAGATCATGACGGCAAGCGCCGTAGCCAGCTTCGTCAAACGCGTCTCCTCGCAAGCGTCGTGCAGTTCCACCGCACTATAGGTCGCCCAAGCTTTCGGCAACCTTTCACCGCGCGGCTGTCGCAGGTGCAGATGGCATAAATTTCTTGCGGAGCGGTCGTGAAAGCTGGGTGAAAGATTGCGCGGTCATACTCGGAGCACCAGTATCCGAACGGAGCTCAGCATGCGCGTACGCAGCCTCGTCCTCTTGCCCGCGGCGGTTCTCACGTGCACGGCGGCGCTCGCGCTCGCGGCGCGCGCAGCCGAACCCGTGGTGCCGCTCGGCCCCGGTCAGACCACGTGGGCGCAGCATCTGGTCGACACGGCGCGCGCGGCGCATCCGGGCGTGGACGCGATCTCAGTCCGCGCCACGCAGCCGAACGCAGGCGAGAAGGTGATCGTCGCTGCGAACGCGGCCGGCGACCACGTCTACGTCGAGAAACCGCTCAAGGACGTTTCGGGCGAGACGATCGGCGCACTCGGCGTCGTGTTCCGCGACCCGAAGGGTCAGGACACGAAGGCCGCCGAGCAAGTCGCGTCCGACATCCAGGCGTTCTTCGGCAAGCACGTGATCAGCGAAGCGAACCTCATGGATCCGTATCCGTACAGCGCAGAGTTCACGCCGGACAACGCGGCGCAGGCGCTCGTCGATGCGATGATGGCGCGCCATCCCGAGCTGATCGTGCTCGGCATGCACGTGACGCTGCCGGACGGCCGCGGTAATGTGATGCTGGGCTCCAACATCGGGCGCATCGGCAAGAAAGCCGACGAAGACGACATGCGCGTCGTCAACACCGAGGCGTCGAACTTCGAGGTGGCGACGAACGGCAAGCGGTACGAAGTCGAGCTGGTGCTGCGCGACGCATCCGGCCGCAACATCGGCGCACTCGGGACGGTCTTCCGCTACACCGCCGGCGACGACAAGGCGCCGCTCAACGCGCGTGCGGTGGCGATCCGCGACGAGATGGCCCGAGCGATCCCGCGCGTCACGGCGCTGCTGGAGCGAGCATCGCGCGCAACCACGGCGGTTTCCGCGCGCCCGGCGCTGACGTTGGCCGGAACGACGATGCTGCCCGGTTACCACGGCGACTTCGACCACTTCGCAGTCGACATGAAGAACGGCAGACTGTTCCTCGCCGGCGAGGACGGCGCGGAGCTTGAAGTGCTCGACCTGACGACGGGCGCACTGCTCAAGAGCGTGAAAGGCTACGGCGTCCCGCACAGCCTGCTGATGATGCCCGGGCGCAACGAGCTGCTGATCATCGACGGCACGAAGCCGTCGCAGGTGATCGACGCGACGACGCTGGCGTTGAAGCGCACGATCAAGATCCCGGCGGGCGCTGACTCGGTGGACTACGACACGGCGACGCAGCACCTGTGGGTCGTGACCGGCGGCAAAGACGTTCCGATGCCGGACTGCAATCTCGTCGAGCTCGATCCCGCGACGGGCGCGATCGTCAAGAAGGTGCACTTCGACGCGAGTCACGTCGAAGCGATGGCGATCGAGCAGCAGGGCGACAAGCTGTACATCAACGTGTCCGACAAGAACGCGATCGCGGTCGTCGACAAGAACAAGGGCGCGATCGTCGCGTGGTGGCCGTTCAAAGAAGCCGAGCAGAACGCCGCCTTCGCGTTCGACGAACGCAACCACCGGCTGTTCGACGTCGCCCGCAAACCGGGCACGCTCGTCGTGCTGGACACCGCGGGCGGACGCACCGTCGCATCGTTCAAGGCGCCGGAACGCGCGGATCAAGTGGTGTGGGACGAAGCGAATCGCCGCATCTACGTGACGGGCGGCGACGGCTTCATCGGCGTGTTCGAGCAGATCGACGCCGACCACTACACCGACCTCGGCCGCATCCCGAGCGCCCCAGGCGCGAAAACCGCGATCCTCGTCCCGTCGCTCAACCGCCTCTATGTCGCCGCATCCCCGGGCGAAGCGCCGACCGGCGGCGCGGTGCTGCGTTACGACGTAACGCCGCGTATTCGATCACGACCATAGGATTCGCGACGTAGATGTGCTTTGAATTCGGGATGACGATCGAGCCGCCGCCGTTGGTCGAGGTGTACGTCGCATTGACGGTCAAGCTCGTGCCCGCGCCATGTCCCCGCTTCAAAGATGCAAATGATCAGTGTCAACGTCGCTCCCGTCAGTATCACTGTATCGATTGCACCGCCCAACCGCCAGCGCATACTACGATCCGGCGAATTTTGCGCATCATCGCCGAGCCGCTCGTTGCGCTCGGTGCCCTCGCTCCGGCCTTGGTGCACGCGCACGCCGTCGCGCCGTCGAGCGGCAAGTCGTACCGGTCCTTCGCGTACTAGCGCAACCCGCTGGGTACAAGCCCCACGGTGGTCGGGACCGCATCATGGCGGTCCCGGCACTTTGGCTGGAGGGCTTTTGGCCGCGTTGACCGGTTCTGGAGCCGACGCTACTCGGCGCCGACTCGCCCTGCTTGTGAGGGCTGGTGAACTCTTTCACCGGTCGCTGGACCTGCGCGAGACGCTCTCGAACGTCGCTCGCATGGCGGTGGAGTCGTTTGCCGACCTGTGTTTGTTCGACTTGATCGACGAGCCGACGAGCCGGCTGTACCTCTGCCTGGGCGCGCATCGCGATCCGGAGATCGAGGGCGTGCTCGCGGATCTCGTGACGCCGCTTCTCCAGGCTGAGACGCGCCGGAAGCACCCCGCTCGGCAGGTGTCCCAGACGGGGACGACGTTCTTCGTGCCGGTGTTCGACGAGGAGACCCTTCTCGAACACGCGTCGTCCGCGGAGCACGAAGCATTCATGCGGCGCATGAAGTACCGGTCGAAGATCGTCGTTCCGGTGCTCACGCACGAGCGAGTGTTCGGCGCGCTGACGTTCGTGCGCACCGCGGACGCCGAGCCGTTCGACGCCGCCGACGCGGAGGCCGCCGAGGAGTTGGGCCGGCGTGCAGGGCTCGCCGTCGCCAACGCGGAGCAGTACGCTCGCGAGGGCGCGACGCAGCAGCGGCTGACGTTACTCGTCCGCGCCGGCGAGTTGTTCCACCGCTCGCTCGACCTCGAAGAGACGTTGACCAACGTCGCGCGCACCGCCGTCGAGTCGTTCTCGGACCTCTGTCTCTTCGACCTCATCGACGAGAACACGGGCAAATTGTACGTGAGCGTCGGTGCGCATCACGATCCGGAGAAAGAATCATCGCTGAAAGCGCTCGTCACGCCGCTGTTGCAAGGCGAGACGCGCGGCATCCATCCTGCACGGCACGTTGCGCAAACCGGCGAGTCGTTCTTCGTGCCGAGCTTCGATGAAGCGAGCCTCCTGCGCCACGCTTCGTCGGACGAGCACGAAGCGTTCATGCGGCTGATGCGATATCACTCCAAGATCGTCGTGCCCGTCGAAGCGCACGGCGCGGTGTTCGGGGCGCTGACGTTCGTTCGTACGAGCGGGTCGGCTCCGTTCGACCCCAAGGACATGGAAGCCGCGCAAGAGCTCGGTCGTCGTGCCGGACTCGCCGTAGCGAATGCCAAACAGTTCAGCCGCGAACAGCACGTCGCCGAAACGCTGCAGCGCGCGTTCCTGAACGAGAGCATGCCCGATAGCCCGAACGTGCAGTTCAGCGCGATGTACCAAGCGGCGCAAGACGAATCGGCCCTCGGCGGCGACTGGTACGACGCGTTCCGGTCGCACGACCGCATCGTCATGACGATCGGCGACGTCACCGGCAAAGGCGTCGACGCGGCACGTCTCATGGTGCAATTGCGACAATGGGTCCGCATGGCCGCCGTCGTGACGCGCGATCCCGGCGAAATGCTGACGCTGCTCAACGAAGCGCTCGTGAACGACAGTAGCGGCGACGAGCTGGCGACGGCGTTCATCGCGGTGATCGACCGTTCGGGGGACCGGCTGCAGTATGCGTCGGCCGGCCACCCGCCGCCGCTCGCGCGGCACGTCGACGGGACGGTGTCCGTGCTGCAGCTCGAAACCGCGCTCCCCTTGGGCGCGGATCCGAAGGCGAAGTTCGTCGCCAAGACGCGTGCGCTGGACGACATCTCGCTCTTGGTGCTCTACACGGACGGGTTGACCGAAGTTCACCGCGATCCGGTCGCGGGCGAGAACGACCTCGCGGATCTGCTGGCCGGCGAAGAGGTGCTGACCTCGGCAAACCCGGCGCGATTCATCATGCGCCTGGCCTCGGGGGAGCGCGCGAGGGACGACACGGCCGTCCTCGTGGTTCGCCTCGACGGCAACCGCGCGAACTGGGGTTTCGACGTCGTCGACTCGGCCTCCGCATATGCGATCAAGCAAGACTATCTCGCTGCGGTGTCGGCGTACGCGGGACCGCACGCGGACGTGAGCGCGTGCGCGCTCATCTTCAGCGAGCTCGTCGGAAACGCGCTACGACATGCGCCGGGACGGTTGAGCCTCTCGCTCTCCACCGACGCAAAAGGGATATGGCTGCACGTGATGGACGAGGGGACGGGCTTCGACGCGGAACCGGCGCTGCCGAAGGACATTTGGTCGGAGTCGGGGCGCGGACTGTTCTTGGTGCAGGCGCTGGCCGACGAGGTCGTCGTACACCGGTTGCCCCATTTCGGGAGCTACATCAAAGTGCTGCTGCCGGCCCGAGCGTTCGCCGGCCGCGAGTCGTGAAAAAATCGGAAAAAGCGGAATCGCCGCCGGCACGCAACATCGCGGCCGGCGGCGCCTTCGCTGATCTTTAGAAGATCACGATCCCGGTTGGGTTCTGCAATCCCGTCGCACCGCCGCTGATGGTTGCGCTCGGTGCCGACGTGTAGTTGCCGGTGATGCCGGCGGGGTAGATCGTCACGGAGTTGCCGTAGTAGTTGGCAACGTAGGTCGTGCCGGTGGAGTCGATGGCGATGCCGGTCGGCAGGTTCGCCCCGGTGCTGCCGCCGCCGATGTTGCCGATCGCGCCGCCGCCGTACGCGCCGTTTCCGGCGAGCCCGGCCGGATAGATCGACACGTTCGTGCCGCCGTTGTCGCCCACATACATGCGCCCCGACGGATCGAACGCGATGCCGTACGGCTGCGAGCCGGTCGGGACGGTCGCCTGCGGGCCGGAGGTGTAGTTGCCGACGATGCCCGCCGGGAACTCCGCCGCGCGGTGATTGTACACGTCGGCCGGTTAAGTCCTCGCACGATCGACAGCGTTACGACAAACGTCGGTCGCTGCGAACGCAGCGAGGTGAGTATCGCAGACATTGATGCTCAGCGGTGCGCGGTCATCTACGAGAACAAAGGTGCGCAGAATCCGACGTCTATTCCATCACGACCAAAGTGTGCAGCCGTTTGCGAGATCTTCCTGGACTGCTTCCAGCGCGGGCGCCGGTAGGCCGCGATGGAATCCGCCCTACTGACCCTCGGCGACTGCATGACCGCCGGCAGCAGCGGTTCAACCCGTTCGGACTGCAGCACGGTTCTTCGGAGAGGAAATGCTGTTGCCAAGGATCGTTCGCGAGATCCTCGCACGTCCGAGGCGATGGCTGCCGCTATGAGTCAGCAGGGCTTGGACGGTGCCGCGATATTTGATAAAGCAAGACCTTCATTCCTTCGACCAACACCCAACCCTTGGCGCTCAGACCTGCAGCCTCGGCAACTTTACGGCCTCGACCGTTTTCGGCCGCGATGAAATCGACAACTCGTTCAACGTGGAGCGGTCCGAATGCGTAGCTGACAAGAGCCTGCACGGCCTCGGTCGCGAAACCTCTTCCCCAATGCGTAGGCTTCAGAATGTAGACCAACTCCGCCACTGGAGCATCATCGAGTTGCACTTGCTGCACCCCCGCGACACCAACGACCTCGTTTGTTTCAGAGAGCACGAGCTTACGAAGCCCAAAACCCGTTCGAGAATATTCCGCGTTTTCTTCGCGAACCATTCGCCCGACGTCCTCGGCGCTTCGCGGAAAGCTTGGCGGAAAGAACTCACTGACACGCGGATCGCAAAACGTCGCAGTGATCTCCGCAACGTCCTCGTCGGAAAACTCAGTCAAGCAGAGCCGATCAACCGTATCGAAGGTGGGCACTCTATGCCGAGGGCTCGTATGGATCTTGCGCGTAGGTTCTATCTGCGAAGTAGTCAAGCCGGCCATCGGCGCTACCGTGGCATGGGATGACATTTACGTCGAGCATCCCGTCCTCGTCGTGGTCGCTAGCCTTGCCGCGGAACGTCCCGCACAAATACGTATTGATTAGTGCAGCCGCGACAGGCTCATGCGGGTTCGCTATTTGCACAGTACCAGGCAAGACCTCGCCATGTTGAAGATAGTGTTTCGTGCTCGTGAAGCAAAAGCCGAAAAACTGACCCCGAACGTCCCGGACGACGTTGCGCGATCCAGCGAACGAAGTCGATCCCTCGAATACCGGTAGGGGCTCGGCGAACGACGAAGCCGACCGACCCGCGAGCATCGGGACAGGGACCGAACAATCGAGATTTTCCTCGACTCTCCCCTCGGTGTAGAAATGATGAACTGCGCTGGCTGTGTAGCGGTGCTGGATTCGGCCATCCGATGTTTCCCACGATGTGCCGGCGAAAGGATAGATTTCGTAGTGATGTGAGCCGTCCGGATGATAGCCGAACATGCATTTTTCAATGGTCAGGTTCGTCTTGAAGCTATCCGTTCTCGTACATGCCATTACACGTCCCTGGATCGCGGAAAACCAGAGCGGCGAGAGATTTACGCGACGGTTTCCGACGAGCGGAACGTCAATGATAGCAAAGCCCGATATCTGCAGCGGCAGGGTCTGGTCGAACGACGCCCCGGAGACATACCGACCGGTCTGAAATTCTGACGATATTGCGCGCCCGGTAACCTCGCGCAAGTACAGTTTCGCCCAGTCGCGCACTTCAGGATGTTCATCGAAAAGCGCCGACTCGAGCATGTCCGGTGCGTGCTCCGGGCAGTACTTTATTGCGAGCCACAAAGCGTTCCAACGCAGATCGGGGCGCGCCTCTCGTTCAAAGAATCGCCGCAGCTGCTCGAACGCGCGATCGCGATTGCGAAAACCGAACTCCCAGATGGCACGCTCGCGCTGTACGGCGTCCGGGTGATGAAACGCGCTGCCGATCAGTTCCGAGTCGGAGCGCATGTCGAACGTGGGAACGTCCTCGACCATACTGTTGAAACCAGCCGTCTCGGCGAGGTCCAAGCCACGTGATTGCGCTTCTAAATCCAGGGATATCCATTCATTTACAGTCGAGCTCACAGAACGCTTCCTCCGAAGAAGACGAAAGACGCTGTTAGGCCTGCGCCGCGCGCAGTTTCGGAACAATTGAAATGCTGGGGACACTGTCAAATGAGTCCCGCATACCTCGATAGTTTCCCATTACGCGCGACAGATCGTGCCGGTTGCGCACGCGCCGGTTTTGGAGATCATACTCGATAATGTGTTTATCGCAGCACTCGGCAACCCACATTGTATCGCCGATGACATCGCCCACGGTCCCAAAGAATTGCGGATGCTCCGGACTGCCCTCAAGCAGTGTCGTCACCTCGCCCGTCTGGGTGTTCGCGACCACGACGCGACTCTTTATTCGGCGGTCCCACTCGTTTCGCGAGACTATCACCTCATCAGGATGGTTCGAGCCCCAGATACCCAAGACCGCACCTGAGTCGGGTCCCTCGCGCGGAATCAAAACGCTCTGCGTACCATCGGGTCGAATACCGATGACTTCCCCGTCCTGGTTTTCTTGATCTCCATTTGCGACCCAGATGACACCGTTGCGATCGGCCCAGGAGTTCGTTGGATCTTGCAAACGCCCACCTTTAGCTATTACATCGATCACTCCCGTGCTCGGGTCCAGTTTGTAGATCGAGCCTGTACCCCCAAAATCGTTGAAGTCGGTAATGAGAAGACGCCCGTCATCAAGGATTTGTAAACCAAATGGATCGACCACCGGGCCGGATCCGCTAACGGCAAGCGTCGTAATCTTCCGTGTGCGGTGGTTCGCACGAACGATTGCGCCCCATGTTCCGAATGCGGTATCGACGATGGGCGGACTTGAGGCTAATCCGGACATTGTACAGTACATCTCGCCGGCCTCGTTGCACACGACACGCCAGAGAAGGCTTCCACGATCCCAGTTCAGCTCGAATAGGTAACGAAAGTCTCCCGTGGTCGGATCGAACTGCCAACAGACATTCATCGGTACCGTCACGACCAAGAGGTGCCCTGGCTTTAGCTGTGCAGCGGTATCGAATTGTCCGTAAACACGCAGCTCTCGGGAGCGCGCGATCGAATCGAACCATTCGCGGTATCTATTGGCTCCGGTACCGATATTCATTATGACTGTCTCCGCGTGCGGGCATATCAAAGGTCATTCTAAAGTACACTGGCAGTGCGATTGCTCGCCATAAGAAGTGCACTTTTGCCTGATATTAATGCTAGTCGGAGTGAGATCGCGCAAATGACGTAGCGCATGTGGGCGGTTATCGGCGAAGGCTGCGCCGGACAATTCAACGACGAGGTCGTTCCGGTGCGGCCGTGACGGTTTTTTTTGACGATCGTTCAAAGCGAAAAACCGCGCTCGCGCGGTTTTTCTTGATTTAGCCCCATCCCGTGCAAAACCGTCCGATTCCGAAACGTTTGTGATACGAATGTGATACGCCGGGGGTGGGGTCCCGACAGCCTCAGGGAGCACTTCCGGCACCGGTTGTCGTAATGAGCCGTGACTGATCTTCGAATTCAAAGACGGTACGTATCCCGCGCTTAGCATGGCCGGTAAAGAACAGACCTGACTGCTCCTCGGCGCTACCTTTGCTCACCGACATTGACGCCAACAGTTCGCCTGCAGTACTATCAGCGGGTCGCAGGTCCGTCGGGGGTGGGAAGTGTTATCTAGCGTTCTTTTTTCCGCATCGATCGCACTATCGAGCACGGCGCCCTTTTCGATCGAAGCGATCAAGGCTGCCTCAGACCCTTTGAGGTCGCCATTGCCGTTCGTCCAAAGTCACCATCCGAACGCGCCGCAGGGCATCATTGTCGTTCGTAGCGTGCATGCCATGGGTGCTGCCGCGCAGGTCGCAGACGTGACCGCTGGCGCATGCGGCGGCGCTCCGACTCAGCGAAGGATCAAAGTCCTCCATGCGCCTAAGCTCCGTGCGGACGACCTTCTGATGATCGTGTTGCTCAACGGGGATAAACCGGACGAGCTTGCGCGCTGGGGTATTCGGAAAACTACGGACATCGAACGACAAGAGTACGAGAGCTGCGTTCGTTAAGACGGCGCCGTATGCAACGTTACAGCGCCCGACGTATCGCCGCTCCGCTTGTCGTCGTCATTTCGTTGGTGGGCTTGGCGGCGGTGGCAACGCCAGGGTCCTGACAACCGCCTTTCCGTCGAGATCGATTCGCTCGCTCCGTCTGGGCCGACAGCACTTTCGCGAGTACAGGCATGGTCGCGACTCAATCACGACGCGCTTATCAAAGACGAACGGCGCTTTCGGGTTGACCGGCGCGCCATTGTAGAACTCGTCGCATACGAGTCGCTCGTGAACGTGCGAAGCACGACAATGGGTGGCCTCGCACGCTTCGTCGGTCCCGGAAAGATTCATTATAAGGCAGAGTATCTGCAGCAGGGTAGAACGCTTGCCGAAGACGCCGAAGATCGCGGTTACCTGCCCAGGCGGTCGCTAGCGCAGCGAACGGCGCTTCTGTCCCAATCGACAGGTGCTATCGACTATATCGCCGCGATCATGGCGATGTTTAGAGGTGGCGCCGGTTTTTCGGACACGAAATCGGCGCCACCTCTAACGACCTCCCAATCATATTTGAAAATTCCGCATGGCATATCATTATTATCACACAAATTTGTTGCCGGGATGTTGCTGCAAGCGATGCAACGACTTAGCGGAAAAAAAAGAGCCGCATTTGCATGCGGCTCAAAAATGTAGCCCCAACGGGATTCGAACCCGTGTTACCGCCGTGAGAGGGCGGCGTCCTAGGCCTCTAGACGATAGGGCCGTGGCTCCCCGTCATGGAATCGAACCACGCCATACCGGAGTCAGAGTCAGGCGCTCTACCAACTAAGCTAACGGGGAAAGGTAAGCTTGACTGTTTTCGATTTCGTGCGCCGAATGTCTCCGTTTGACTGTGGCAGTTCGGGCACAACATCCGCAAGTTCTCCAGGCGATGGTCGTCCCGGATGCCGTTGACTGTGGTCGATTTGGATGTGAGAGCGGCTTGCCCCTCCATTCGCTTGAGCCCACAGTCCTCGCACCGATTTTCGAGTATACCAGCCCGAGCAAGCGACGTTTGACGGTGTCGGTCGGCTCTTTGCCTCGTGCGAGCACGCTCTCGAATCGGCCATGCCGCAGCGGTGCGCGTCTTTATTTCGCCCCGTCGAACGAGCCTTCGACCAGCGTCGCCGAATTGAAGCCGAACCGCGGCGGCACTGCGCGATAGGTGTGCCCTTCATCGTAGAACCGCTGGACCGCTGCCCAGTCGTACTTTCGGCGACGGTCTCTGAACGAACCGGGCGCCCGACAGCTCGCCGCGACCGGATCGCTTTGTACCACGACGATCGTGAGAAAATCCGAACTTCGCGATGCTGGCATTCCGAGTCCATGCCCTCGTCGTAGATACCGCTGGACCGCCGCCCAATCGTACGTCACCCGTCATAGTAAGCGAAGCTTACTCGCTCACTATGCCAGCAGGTGGTCACTCTCCTCGCGACCCTCGCACGGCAGGCGTTCCCGCGGCCAAGGCCGATACAAAAAGACCTCGTGCAGGCAGTCGTTCTCGTCGGCGGTGAGGGCACGCGGCTTCGGCCGCTGACGCTCGAGACGCCCAAGCCCATGGTCCCCGTCATGAACATGCCGTTCTTGGAGCGCACGCTGCGCCGGCTCAAGGACGCGGGGATCGACGACGTCATCCTGCCCGCCGGCTACCTCCCCGACGCGATCACCTCGTACTTCGGCGACGGCTCCGAGCTCGGGCTGCGCCTCCGCTACGTCATCGAAGAGATCCCGCTCGGCACGGCCGGCGCGCTCAAGAACGTCGAGCAGTTCATCGACGGCCCGTTCTTCGTCCTCAACGGCGACGTCCTCACCTCGCTCGACCTGCGCGCCATGCTCGCGTTCCACCGCGCGAAGGGCGGCATCGGCACGATCCACCTCATCCACGTCGACGACCCCAGCCCGTTCGGCGCCGTCGTCCACGACGCGGCCGGCCGCATCCAGCAGTTCGTCGAGAAGCCCCCGCGCGAGACCGCGCCGACCAACGAGATCAACGCCGGCACCTACCTCCTCGAGCGCGAGGTCCTCGACCGGATCCCCGCCGGCCGCCCGGTCTCGATCGAGCGCGAGACCTTCCCCGAGCTCATCGCCGCGGGCGGCCGCGGCGCTCTACGCCTTCACCACCGACGACTACTGGATCGACCTCGGCAAGCCCGAGGCGTACCTCGGCGCGCACCGCGACATCTTCGACGGCGACGATGCCGCTGGGGCTCACCCCGGACGTCGACGGCCCGGGCCGCGAGACGATCCCCGCCTCGGCCGTCCGGCCGCCGGTCTTCGTCGGCCGTCGGCTGCCGCGTCGCCCCGGACGCCGTCGTCGGCCCCTACACCGTCCTCGGCGACGGCTGCGAGGTCGGCTCCGGCGCCGTCGTGCTGGACTCGCTCCTGTGGGACGAGGTCGTCGTCGAGCGCCGGACGCGCACGTCGAGAAGGCCATCGTCGCCAGCCGCGCCCGCATCGGCGCGGGCGCCCGGATCGGGCACGGCGCGGTCATCGGCCACGACGCCGTCATCGCGCCCGGCGCGGAGATCGCCGCGAACGCACGGGTCGCCGTCGAGCGCTGACGACGCCCGCTAGACGCAGCCGCCGTACGCTGCACCGAACGCTGAAGCAACCGGGCGCCGAGTGTCATCCCAAGGCGTCGCGGGTACGAAACTGTTCACCCAAGCGAGCGTGTCCCTAGAGAGGCGAGTCCCTCCGGACGACACCTCGGGGCGACGCAAATGGTGGTGCCGGCAGTGCGGCGCCGCCCTCCAACAAAGGGACCACGTTGACTACCCAAGCGCCTCGAATGCTCTTTCTCGGTTCGTTTCCGCCGCGGGAATGCGGGATCGCGACCTTCATGAAAGACGTCGTGGACAGCTACGACGCGACGTTCGGCACCCGCAGCTCCGTGGTCGCCATCGACGAGCCCGGCGGTGAAGACCGCGTCTATCCCGACCAGGTCGTCGCGCGGCTCGTCCAGGACGACCACGAGTCGTACCGCCGCATCGCGGACTTCGTCAACGCCTATCCCTGCGACGTGCTCAACATCCAGCACGAGTACGGGCTGTTCGGCGGCGACGACGGCGCGTGGATCGTCGAGCTCATCGCCGGCGTGCGCAAGCCCGTCGTCACGTCGCTGCACACCGTGCTGCCCGATCCGTCGCCCGAGCATCTGCAGCTCGACGCGCGCGATCTGCGCGACGTCCAGCGCGATCGTCGTCCTGTCCGAAACCGGCCGCGACATCCTGATCGAGCGCTACGGCGTCGACCCCGCGAAGGTCCGCGTCATCCACCACGGCGTGCCCGACGTGCCGTTCCGCGACACCGTCGATGCGAAGAAGCGGCTCGGATTCGCCGGCCGCATGACGATCTCGACGTTCGGTCTCATCAGCCGCGGCAAAGGCCTCGAGTACGCGATCGACGCGATGGGCGCCGTCGCGCAGGCAGCATCCCGAAGCGCTCTATCTGATCCTCGGCCAGACGCATCCCGGTCGTGCGCCGCAACGAAGGCGAGTCGTACCGCCGCGAGCTCGAAGCATCGATCGCCGCGAACGGGCTCGCCGACAACGTCAAGCTCGTCGACAAGTATCTCGACTTCGACGAGCTCATCACGTACCTGAGCGCGAGCGACATCTACCTCACGCCGTATTTGAACCCGGTGCAGATCGTCAGCGGCACGCTGGCGTACGCGATCGGCTGCGGCAAGGCGGTCGTCGTCGACGCCGTATCTCTACGCGCAGGAGCTGCTCGCGCAACGGGCGCGGCTTCATGGTGCCGTTCCGCGACTCGTCCGCGATCGCGACGACGCTCGTCGCGCTGCTCGACGATCCGGAGCTGCGCGAGACCACGCAGCGCCGCGCGTACAAGTTCGGCCGCCGCATGACGTGGCCCAACGTCGCGCACGGCTACGGCGAGCTGTTCACCGAGCTGCTGCCGCAAGTCGCGCCGCGAGGAGCTCGCGACCTCCGCCTAGCGCGGAGAACCCATGCGCACCTACCGCCGGCCCGCGCTCGATCATCTGCTCGCGATGACCGACGACGTCGGGCTCCTGCAGCACGCGACGCTCGACGTGCCGAACCGCTCGTGCGGCTACTGCACCGACGACGTCGGCCGCGCGCTGATCGTCGCCTGCGACGCCGCCGCACGCCGCGGCACCGAAGCGGACGGCGCGCGGCTCGTCACGACGTACCTCGCGTACCTGCACGACGCGCAGCTGCCCGACGGCTCGTTCCACAACTTCATGGGCTACGACCGCCGCTGGCAAGATCACGCGGGCACGCCCGACGCGGTCGGCCGCGCGATCTGGGGTCTCGGCTACGCCGAGCGGTACGCGCCGCGCGAGACGTGGCGCGCCGTCGCCGGCCGCATGCGCGCGCACGCGCTCGCCGCGATCCCGGCGATGACGTACGTCCGCTCGCGCGCGTACGCGGCGCTCGGGACTCGTGCACGCGCTCGCGACGCGGCCCGCCGACGAGTTCGCCGTGCGCGCGGTGCTCGACGCGTCGCTCGCGACGATCGCCGACGCGTACGACGCGCACGCCGCGCCGGACTGGCAGTGGTGCGAGGACGCGCTGACCTACGACAACGCGCGCCTGTGCGAAGCGCTGCTGCGCGGCGGTGCGGCGCTCGGCAACGCGCGCTACGTCGAGACCGGGCTCGCGATGCTCGACGTTCTACACGTCGGTCGTGATCGAAGACGACGCGTCGGCGTACTCGCGGCCGCGCGATGTTCGTTCCGGTCGGCAACGACGGCTGGTATCCGCGCGGCGGCGTGAAGGCGCGCTACGGGCAGCAGCCGCTCGAGGCGGCGGCGATGGTCGACGCGGCGTTCGCCGCGCTCGACGTCACCGGCGACGAGCGCTGGCGCAGCGTCGCCGAGATCGCGCACGCGTGGTTCTTCGGCGGCAACACCCAGCACGCCGCACGTCGCGACGGAAGCCGGCTGCCGCGACGGGCTCGACGCGAGCGGCGTCAACGCGCAACATGGGCGCCGAGTCGACCGTGTGCTACCTCATGAGCGCGATCGCGCTAGCGAATCGCTCGACGACGATCGCTGCACGCCGTGCGATGAGCGCGCTCGTCGCGCGATGCGCGAGCGCCATGATCGTCAGCATCGGGTTCACGCCGGACGCGCTCGGAAACGCCGACGCGTCGGCGACCAGCAGCCCTTCGACGCCGTAGACCCGGCCGTCGGGGTCGATCACGCCGTCGCTCGGCGGTCGCGCCCATGCGCGCCGTGCCCATCTGATGCGCTGAGAACAACGCGACCGGCGCGCGCGACGCCGCCCGCTGCGCGAGCGCGCGCGCGAACGCGTCGAGGCCCGCCGGCGTCGCTTCGGCCGCGGTGAGCCGCAGCGGGTCGGCGTGCAGCGTCGCGACCGACGCCGCGCCGGCGGCGAACGCGATGCGCGCCGCGCCGGCGAGGCCGGTCGCCATGCGGCGCGCGTCGTCGGGCGCGATCTTGTACGTCACGTCGGCGCGGTCGTCCAGGCCGACGCTGCCTTCGCCGCGGTCGCGCGTGAGCGAGATCAGCACCGCGCGGTTGCGCGCGCCCGACATCTCGCTCGCGTGCGCCTCGCGCCCGCTCCACGGCAGCCGAGCGCCATCAGACCGGGATGCGACGGCGCCGCCTCGATCGTCGCGCCGAAACCGTCCTCGACTCGCGGAGAAACGGTCGCACAGCGCGGTCTGCATCGGCCCGAGCCACGGCTCGACCGGCGCGTCGAACTCCGCCGACAGCGCCGTCGTCGGGTGCAGGTGCAGATGCCGGCCGAGATGCGCCGACTGCACGCCGCTGCGCGCAAGGATCCCCGGCGTGCGCAGCGCGCCCGCCGCGACGACGACGAGCGGCGCGTCCACCGCGATCGCGCGCCCGTCCTCGCCGACCGCATCCACGCCGCGCACGACGAGCCTTCCTGACGCCGGTCGCAGGCCGCGCTTCGATGCGCACGCGCTCCACGCGCATGCGCGCGTACACGCTCGCGCCCGCATCGACCGCGTCGCGCAAGTACGTCACCGCGGTCGACTGCTTCGTGCCGTACGCGCAGCCGAAGCCGCAGTAGCCGCAGCCGTCGCGGTCGCACACCGCGTTGCGCGGGATCGCGCGCGCTTCCCAGCCCAGCTTCGCGCAGCCGTCCACGATCACGGCGTTGTTGCGGTTGTGCGTCGTCGCCGGCGTCACGCCGAGCCGCGACTCGACCGCGTCGTACGCGTCGGCGAGCTCCGCCGCGAACTCCGGGCCGGCCGAGCGCGTCGCGACCACGCGCGCGCCGTCGCGGGCGGCAGGCGCAGCGACGTCGACCAGTTCACCGCCGTGCCGCCGCCGACGCACGCGCCCGCCAGGATCGACACGCCGAGATCGTCGCTCGCGCACAGCCCCGCTTCGAGGTACAGCTCCGCGAACGACTCGGCTTCGCGCTGGCGCGCCGCGACCGGCTCGAACGCGGGCCCGGCTTCGAGCACGACGACGCGCAGCCCGGCGCGCGCGAGCAGCGCCGCGGCGACGCCGCCGCCCGCGCCCGAACCCACCACCACGGCGTCGGCGGCGATGCGCTCGCCGGCCGGCGGCGTCGCGACCGCGAACGGCGTCGCGGCGTCCGCCGGCACGTCGGCGCGCGGGCCCGGATAGCCGAGCCGGTCCCACACCGCGCTGCGCCCGTGCTCGTCGCCCAGCGCGTACGCGCCGAACAGCGCGAGGTGCGCGAACGCGTCGAACGCCGGGCGCAGCGGCGCGAGCGCCGCGAGCCGCAGCAGCGCGCGCTCGCGCGCGGGCCGGATCGAGCCGCGCGAAGCCGCGCGGCCGCCCCGCGAGCACGCAGCCCCGCGAGCGGGTTCGCGAGCAGCGTCAGCACCAGCGCGAGCTTGGCTTGGCGGTGCGCGCGGCAGGCTGTTCACGGCGGTCGACGACGAGCTCGCGCGTCGCGGCGGCGTCGGCGTCGGGCGGCACGAACGTGTCGACGACGGCGGCGAGCGTGGTCTCCTGCGAACGGTTCAGCACCGCCCGACTTTCGTCGGCGATACGGCCCGATGCTGCCGCCGGACGTGCCCGATCCGGGCCCAATAGGCAAAATTACCCTGCGCGGCGAACATTGACGTGATGCTGGCGCAAACCGAACAACTCAACGACGTCCAGCGCAAGGCCGTCGAGACTACCGACGGCCCTGTGTTGATCTTCGCGGGTGCCGGATCCGGCAAGACCCGCGTGCTCACGCACCGGATCGCTTACCTGCTGGAACAGAAGAAAGTCTTCCCCGACCGGATCCTGGCGGTGACGTTCACCAACAAGGCCGCCGGCGAGATGAAGGCTCGGCTCGAGCGCATGGTCGGCGCCCCGGCGCGCGACCTGTGGGTCGGGACGTTCCACAGCATGTGCGTGCGGATGCTCCGCCGCGACGGCCGCAAGATCGGCATCTCGCCGAACTTCGCGATCATGGACGACGCCGACCAGCGCGCCATCGTGCGCGAGGTCGTCGCCGACCTCGACTACGACGAGCGCCAGATCGCGCCCGGGCGCCGCGCTCGCCGAGATCTCCAAGGCGAAGAACAACCTGTGGTCGCCCGAAGAGTACGAGTCGAAGAACCCGTCGTTCGCCGGCGAGCGCTACGCGAACGTCTACCGCGAGTACGACCGCCGCTTGGCCGAATCGAACGGCCTCGACTTCGACGACCTGATCGCCAACGCGATCAAGCTGCTCGACAACGACGACGAAGCGCGCACGCGCTACCAGACGAAGTTCAAGTACGTGCTGGTCGACGAGTACCAGGACGTCAACTACGCGCAGTACCGCCTCGTCGCGACGCTCGCCAAAGAGCACGGCAACATCACGGTCGTCGGCGACGACGACCAGTCGATCTACTCGTGGCGCGGCAGCGACTACCGCATGATCCTGCGGTTCGAGGAAGACTTCCCGGGCGCGAAGGTCTTCAAGCTCGAAGAGAACTACCGCTCCACGCAGACGATCCTCGAAGCGGCGAACGAGCTGGTCGCGCACAACGCGGGCCGCCATCCGAAGAACCTGTTCACCAAGCGCGCCGAGGGCGAGAAGCTCACCGCGTTCCAGGCCGAGTCCGAGCGCGCCGAAGTGCGCTACGTGATGGAGAAGATCAAGGAGCACGTGCGCGAAGGCGCCGCGTACCGCGACTTCCTCGTGCTGTACCGCACCAACGCGCAGTCGCGCTACTTCGAAGAAGGCTTCCTCGCCGAAGGCATCCCCTACCGGGTCGTCGGCGGCGTCGGCTTCTACGCGCGCACGGAGGTCAAGGACATGCTGTCCTACCTCCGCTACATCGTCAACCCGTCCGACGCGGTCGCGTTCCGCCGCATCGTCAACGTGCCGCGCCGTTCCATCGGCCAGCAGACGCTGGCGTCGCTGCTCGAAGCCGCGAACCAGGCCGGCGTGTCGGTCGGCCAAGCGGTGTTCGACTCGAACCTGCTCAAGCGCGCGGTGCCCAAGAAGCAGCGCGAGCTCGAGCGCTTCGCGGAGCTCATCAACGACCTGCGCGAGAAGGCGAAGTCGTTCGGCGTCGCCGAGCTGCTCGTCGCCGTGATGGAAGAGTCGGGCTACCTGCGCGAGCTGCAGGCCGACGAGACGCCCGACGGCCGCGCGCGCATCGAGAACCTGCAAGAGCTGGTCGGCGTCGCGCGCGAGTTCGAGGCCAACCCCGAGAGCGGCACGACGATCGACGACTTCCTGTCGAACATCGCGCTGATCACCGACATCGACACGCTCGATCCCGAGTCGTCGTTCGTCACCCTGATGACGATGCACGCGGCGAAGGGCCTCGAGTTCCCGATCGTGTTCCTGACCGGTCTGGAAGAAGGCGTCTTCCCGCACACGCGCGCGCTCACCGACATGACCGAGCTCGAAGAAGAGCGCCGCCTCGCGTACGTCGGCGTGACGCGCGCGATGGACCGCATCTACCTCTCGTTCGCCGCGCGGCGCACGCTGTTCGGCAACACGTTCTCGCATCCGAAGTCGCGGTTCATCGAAGAGATGCCGTCGATCGAAGTGATCGGCGGGGTCGGCATCGGGCCGCGGCCCGGCGGCGGGCGCTGGCGCGAGGTCTCGATCCACGAGAACGCCGGCGCGGGCGTCGGCATGGAGCTCAACCCGGGCGACAAAGTGCGTCATCCCAAGTGGGGCGAGGGCACCGTCGTCAACACGGTCGGCGCGGGCGGCGACGGGCTGCTCACGATCAACTTCCCCAACGTCGGGCAGAAGATGGTGATGCTGAAATACGCGCCGCTCGAAAAGGTCATCGCGTAGCGCCGTGCCCACACTGCGCGTCGGGGTGGCCGGCGCGCTCGGGAGACTGGGCCGCGTCGCCTGTACCGCGATCGAAGCCGCCGACGACCTGACGTTGTCGGCGGCGTTCGCGCGCCGCGGCGGCGAACGGCTCGCCGACGCGCTCGGCGGTTTCGGCGGCAACGTCGTGATCGACGACGAGCTCGGCGCGTTCGTCGCGCGCGGGCTCGACGTCGTGGTGGACTGCACGGTGTATCCGGTGACGGTGGACGTCGTGCGCGAGTCCGATCGACGCCGGCGTCCCGGTGGTGATCGGCGCGACCGGCTGGACCGACGAGGATCTCGTCGTGCTGTCGGACCGCTGCGACGAAGCGGACGTGCCGGCGATGCTGGTGCCGAACTTCTCGTTCGGCGCGGTGCTGATGATGCGCTTCGCCGCGCAGGCGGCGCGCGTGTTCCCGCGCGCGGAGATCGTCGAGCTGCACCACGACCAGAAGCGCGACGCGCCGAGCGGCACCGCGAAGCTGACCGCGCGCCGCATCCACGACGCCGGCGCGCCGCTGCCGCCGATCCACAGCGTCCGGCTGCCGGGCCTGATGGCGCACCAGGAGACGATCTTCGGCGGCACCGGCGAGACGCTGACGCTGCGCCACGACACCGTCTCGCGCGAGTCGTACGGCCCCGGCATCGTCGCCGCGGTGCGCGCGGTGCGCGAGCAGCGCGGGCTCGTCGATCGGCTTGGACGCGATCGTCGACCGGCTGGTGGCGTCGTGAAGGTCGCGGTCATCGGCGCGACGGGCGTCGTCGGCGGTACGATCCTGCGCGTGCTCGAAGAACGGCGACGTTCCGCGTCGACACGCTGCTGGCGTACGCGTCGCGCGATCGCGCGGACGGCGTGCAGTTTCGCGGCGAGACGGTGCCGGTGTTCGCGGCGACGCGCGAGCGGCTCGTCGCCGACCGGCCGGACGTCGCGTTCTTCGCGTCGAGCGACGACGCCAGCGCCGAGCTGGCCGGCGCGCTCGCCGATGCCGGCGCGGTCGTGATCGACAACTCGGCGACGTTCCGCATGGCGGACGGCGTGCCGCTCGTCGTTCCGGAAGTGAACCCGCACGCCGTGCGCGCCGAGCACCGCATCTTTCCCGTCGCGAACTGCACGGCGATCGTGCTGACGGTCGCGCTCGCGCCGATCGAGCGCGCGATCGGGCCTGCGCGGCGTGCGCGTCGCGACGTATCAGGCGGTGAGCGGCGCGGGCCGCGCCGGGCTCGACACGCTCGCGCGCGAGGAGCAAGGCGACGCGCCCGACGGCACGTTCGCCGCGCCGATCTTCCGCAACGTGGTGCCGCAGGTCGGCGGCTGGGACGGCGACGGCGACACGGGCGAGGAGAAGAAGGTCGTCGCGGAGACGCGCAAGATGCTCGACCGCCCCGACCTCGCGATGGCGGCGACGACGGTGCGCGTCCCGGTGATGCGCGCGCACAGCGAGTCGGTGTTCTTCGAAACCGCACGCGCGACGAACGTGCGCGAGCTGCACGACGCGCTGCGCGACGCGCCCGGCGTCGTGCTGCACGAACGCGGGATCGTCACCCCGCGCGACGTCGAGGACACGGACCTCGTCCACGTCGCCCGCATCCGCCCCGAACCGGACGACCCGACCGGCACGCACTTCCAAATGTGGATCGTCGGCGACCAGCTCCGCAAAGGCGCCGCCACGAACGCCGTGCAGATCCTGGAGCTGCTGATCGAGAAAGACATGCTTCACGTCACCCTGAGCTTGTCGAAGGGTGCGCCACCCCGCGCCGCGGTCGCCACGTGAACGTCGTCGTCCTGAAGTTCGGCGGCTCTTCGCTCGCGACCGACGAGCTGCGCGAGATCGCGGCGTCGCGCGTGCTCGACGTCGTGCGGCGTGGTGATTCGCCGGTCGTCGTGTGCTCCGCGATCGGGCGCGCGCCCGAACCGTATGCGACCGACACGCTCGCCGCGCTGCTCGGTCCCGTGCGCAGCGGGCCGAACCGCGATCTGCTGCTGGCGTGCGGCGAAGCGATCGCGTGCGCGGTGTTCGCGGAGCTGCTGTCGTCGCTCGGCGCGCCGGCGGAGGCGATGAACGGGCTGCAGGCCGGCATCGTGACCGACGACCGGTACGGCGACGCGGAGATCGTCGAAGTCGATCCGGCGCCGGTGCGCGCGGTGCTCGCGCGCGGCGTGATCCCCGTCGTGACGGGCTTCCAGGGCGGTACGCGCGAGCGCGCCGTCACGACGCTCGGCCGCGGCGGCAGCGATCTCACCGCGGTCGCGCTCGGCGACGCGCTCGGCGCGGCGTCGGTCGAGATCTACACCGACGTCTCGGGCGTGATGACCGGCGATCCCGCGCCGCGTCGCGGGCGTGCACCCGCTCGAGCGCGTCACGCAGGCCGAGATGGTCGAGCTCGCCGGCAACGGCGCGAAGGTGATGCACCACAAGGCCGCGGAGCTCGCGCACGCGACGCGCACGCCGTACGTGGTGAAGGGCTTGCGCAGCGGCGTCGGCACGACCGTCGACGACGACGCGCCGGTCGACGCGGAACGCCCCGTCACCGGGCTCACCGTCATCCGCGACGTGACGTTCTGCCGCATCATCCAAGGGCTCACCGAAGACGCCGACCGCTCCGACGTCGACCGCGACGTGCTCGCGCGCGTCGCCGAGCGCGCGATCTCGATCGACATGGTGAACGTCAACGACGCCGGCGTGTTCTTCATCGTCGACGACGAGCACGCCGACGCGGTCCGCCCGGCGCTCGCCGACCTCAACCTGGCGCTGCGGATGCGGCCGCACTGCTCGAAGATCTCGGTGGTCGGCGCAGGGATGCGCGGCACGTCCGGCGTCATGTATCGCGTCGTGAAGGCCGTCACCGACGCGGGCGTGGAGATCATCCACTCCACCGACTCCAACATCACGATCTCGATCCTGGTCCCCGCCGACCGCGCGCACGACGCCGAGCAGGCGCTGCACGACGCGTTCCGGCTCGGCCGCGGCGCGGTGGCGCGATGAAGACGCTCGGCCGCATCCTCACCGCGATGGTCACGCCGTTCGACGCGAGCGGCGCGCTGAACGTCGCCGAAGCGGTGCGCATCGCGCAGTTCCTGATCGAGCGCGGCAACGACGGCGTCGTGCTGGCGGGCTCGACCGGCGAGGGCAACGCGCTCGAAACCGCCGAGAAGCTCACGCTGTTCGCCGAGGTGAAGAAGGCGCTCGGATCGAGCGGCACCGTGATCGCGGGCACCGGCGGCAACAACACGCGCCAGTCGGTCGAGCTCACGAAACAGGCCGAGCAGTGCGGCGTCGACGGCGTGCTGCTGACGGTTCCGGCGTACGTCAAGCCGACGCAGGACGGCATGCTGGCGCACTTCGGCGCGATCCTCGACGCGACGCCGCTGCCGGCGATCATCTACAACATCCCCGGCCGCACCGCGGCGAACATGCTGCCCGCGACGTTCACCGAGCTGACGCGGCGCCACGCGAACGTCGCCGGAATCAAAGAGTCCACCGGCGACGTGAACCAGTTCACCGCGATCCTGCGCGACCGCGCGCGCGAGGACGTGACGTTCTGGGCCGGCGACGACTACATCTACCTGCCGTCGCTCGCGGTCGGCGGCTACGGCTTGATCTCCGTCGCCGGACATCTGTGCGGGCGCGAGCTGCGCGCGATGGCCGACGCGTTCGACGCCGGCGACGTCGACACGGCGGGCCGCATCCACCGCGATCTGTCGCCGCTGATCGCCGCGCTGTTCATGACGTCGAACCCGATCCCGGTGAAGTGGGCGATGGGAACGTACGGCTTCGACGTCGGCCCGTGCCGCTCGCCGCTGGGCCCGATGCCCGCGGAGCTCAAAGCGACGCTCGAGCCGCTGATCGCGCCGTACCGGCCGTAATCCGTCGACAGGCTCAGGATGACGGAGATGGTAGGCGCCGTCGTTTCGCGTGCTCGGCTGCCGCGTCGACGCGATCGGCCGCGATGCGGCGGTCGCGTGCATCGCGGCGCTCGCGAACCGGCAGGCTCGACCGATCCGGGGCTCGTCGTGACGCTCGGCGTCGAGATGGTGATGGCGGCGCAGCGCGACGCGGCGTTTCGCAACGCGATCGACCGCGCCGCGCTCGTCACGTGCGATTCGATCGGCTTGCTGCTCGCGTCGCGGCTGCGCGGCGGACCGCTGCACGAGCGCGTGACCGGCGTCGAGCTGGTCGATGCGCTCGCCGCGCGCTCGGCGTCGGCCGGCGACGTGCGCTTGTACCTGCTCGGCGGCGCCGGCGACACCGCCGTCGCGCGCGGGCGACGCGCTGCGCCGCGCGTATCCGGGCGCGATCGTCAGCGGCGCGCGCGACGGCTACTTTCGTCCCGAGCGAAAGCGACGCGGTCGCCGCGGCGATCCGCGCGAGCGGCGCGAACGTGCTGCTGGCCGGGCTCGGTTTTCCGAAGCAAGAGTTCTGGATCGAGCGGTATCTCGCCGCGACGGGCTGCGGCGTCGGGCATCGGCGTCGGCGGCTCGCTCGACGTCTACGCCGGCAACGTCGTGCGCGCGCCGGCGTTCTTCCGGCGCACGGGCTTGGAGTGGGCGTACCGGCTCGGCAAGGAGCCGCGCCGCTGGCGCCGCCAGCTCGCGCTGCCGCGCTTCGCGCTCGCGGCGCTTGGCGAAGCCGTGACCGCGGGCAAAGCCGGGAAGAAGCAACGTTGATGCGCGCGATGATCCTCGCGGGCGGCATGAGCACGCGGCTCTACCCGCTCACCAAGCAAGTCCCCAAGCCGATCGTGCCGGTCGCCGGCGAGCCGATCAGCGGGCACGTGATGCGCTGGCTGTCGTCGTTCGGCTTCGACGAGGTCGCGATCAACGTGTTCTATCTCGCCGACCTCGTCCAGGAGACGTTCGGCGACGGCAGCCGCTACGGCGTGAAGCTGCACTACTTGCGCGAGCGGGAGCTCACGGGCAGCGCGGGCGCGCTCAAGCAGATGGAAGGATGGTTCGACGGCACGTTCGTCGTCGTCGGCTGCGACGATCTCACCGACGCCGACCTCGCGTCGCTGGTGCGCTTTCACAAAGAGCGCGGCGCGCTCGCGACGATCGGCTTGCTCGAAGTCGACGAAGTCGACCAGTACGGCGTCGTGATCCTCGACGAGCACGGGCGCATCACCGGCTTTCAAGAGAAGCCCGCCAAAGGCACGGAGAAGTCGAAGCTCGCGAACACCGGCATCTACGTGTTCGAGCCGGCGATCTTCGACCGCATCCCGGCGAACACGTTCTACGACTTCGGCAAACAGGTGTTTCCGGAGCTCGTCGCCGACGGGCTGCCGTTCTACGGCATGGAGCTGAAGGGCGCGTACTGGCGCGACATCGGCACGCCCGACGAATACCGCCGCGCGACCGACGACGTGCTGTCGGGCCGCGTGCACGTGCGCGGCGCGCGCGCGACCGGCATCCCGCCCGGCGTGGTCGTCCCGGCGACGCACGAATCGAAGGCGACGTGCGCATCGGCGACGGCGTGGAGATCGGCAACGGCGCGCTGATCGTCGGGCCGAGCGTGATCGGCGACCGCGTGCGAATCGGCGACGGCGCCGTGCTGGAGCGCGCGATCGTCTGGAACGGCTCGACGATCGGCGCCCGCGCAACCGTGCGCGACACGATCGTCGGCGAGCGCTACGTGGTCGACGACGACGTTGTCCTCGAAGGCGCGATCGTCGCAAACGAGCCGGGCCCGACCTAGCAGGCGAACGTCGTGGCGCGACTCTTTAAGCGATCCTTTATCATCATAGCAACGCTACTCGCGATCGCCGCGGTCGGCGGCGTCATCGTCGTTGGGCGTGCTCTCGATGAGGTTTCGAGCCACTAGCAAATGCTTGTCAGAGATGGTACAATATTCGCATATGAGCAAAGCGCTGAAAGAATTAGGGAAACGCATCGCCGAGCGCGAGGGCCTAGTACCCTTGCGCCCCGGTCAGCGGCGTCCTGATGGCTATTACGTCGCGGACCATGCCACCGGGAAACGGCTGGTCCCCCGTAATGCTGTCGTGAACGTGCAGCCGGAAGAGAACAGCACTGTCGTCAACGACCGGGGCGACTGAAGGCCGCCCGCGCTCTAGCGACCGCCGCTCTCGGCGTGATAGACAGGTGTGCTTGATTTTGTTCGCACCTGGCTGTTTCCGGCGGCGTGCGTCGCGTGCGACGTGCCCGGCCCCGCGTTGTGCGACCGGTGCGCGCCCGCGTCGTGCGACGCCGTCCGGTTTGTCGCTCGACGGGATTCCGGTGTTCGCGCTCGGTGCGTACGACGGCGCGCTGCGGCGCGCGATCGTCGCGATGAAGAACGGCGAGCGCGATCCGCTCGACGCGTTCGCCGACCTGCTCGCGGCTCGGGCGCCGCTCGACGGAGCGCTCGTGCCGCTGCCGACGTCCCGCGCGCGGCGCGCGGAGCGCGGGTTCGATCAGAGCGTCGAGCTGGCACGACGGGTCGCGGCGCGGCGCGCGGAAATCGCCTGCGCCGAGCTGCTCGAGAAGCGCGGCGCCGCTCAGGAGGGACTCCGGCGCCGCGAACGGCTCGCGGCCACCGGCCGATTCCGGCTGCGGCCGGACGTACCGCTGCCCACTGCCGTGACGCTGCTGGACGACGTCTGCACGACCGGCGCGACCGCGCGCGACGCGGCGCGGCTACTCCGCGCGGCGGGCGTCGACGTGCGCGGAATCGTCGTGGTGGCGCGCAGCGGTAGCTGAGCGGCCCGTGGCTGCGGAACCAACCCCGCCCGCGGCGGGTCAGTGATCATCATGAAAGCAGTCTGGAACGGCGCCGTCCTCGCCGAGAGCAATCACACCGAAGTCGTCGAGGGGAACCAGTATTTTCCGCCCGACGCGGTCGACAAGCAATATTTCACGCCGTCCGACACGCATTCGGTTTGCCCGTGGAAGGGCACCGCGAGCTACTACACCGTCGAGGTGAACGGCAAGCGCAATCCCGACGCCGCGTGGTATTACCCGCAGGCGAAGGACGCGGCGAAGAACATCGAGGGCTACGTCGCGTTCTGGAAGGGCGTCGAGGTCACGCCGTAGACCGCGACCGCAGCTACCTCGCGCGCGCCGTCGAGCTCGCGTCGCGCGCCGTCGCCGACGCCGCACCGAACCCGCCGGTGGGCTGCGTCGTCGTGCGCGACGGCGTGACGCTGGGCGAAGGGTGGCACCATCGCGCGGGCGAGCCGCACGCGGAGGTCGAGGCGCTGCGCGACGCGCGCGCTCGCGGACACGAGCCGCGCGGCGCGACCGCGTACGTGTCGCTCGAACCGTGCAACCATCACGGGCGCACGCCGCCGTGCACGCAAGCGCTGATCGACGCGGGCATCGCGCGCGTCGCGATCGGCGCGCTCGACCCGAACCCGAAGACCGCGCAAAGCGGCGTGCGCCGGTTGCGCGACGCCGGCATCGCGGTCGACGTCCTTGAGGATGTGGCCGCGCGCGCGCTGATCGAGCGCTTCCGCTGGACGATCGCGCACGACCGCCCGTACGTGACGCTCAAGATGGCGGCGTCGCTCGACGGTTACGTCGCATCGCGGCCCGGCGAACAGCAGTGGCTGACCGGCCCGCTCGCGCGCGAGCGCGTGCGCGATCTGCGCATCGAGCACGATGCGGTGATGGTCGGCGCCGGAACCATCCGCGTCGACGATCCGCTGCTGACCGTGCGCCCCCACGCGACGCGCCGCAAGCCGTACGCGCGGATCGTCGTCTGCGAAACCGATGCGATCCCGCCGGACAGCCGCGTGCTCGCGCCGCCGTCGGATGCTCCGCCGGACGCATACCGCCGGACGATCGTGCTGGCGCCGCGCGGCGTGCGCGAGAGATTCGCTGCGCTCGAGCCGCTCGCGGACGTCGTCTACGCCGGCGCCGAGGACGCGGCCGAGCTGGACCTCGTGGCGGCGCTCGGCGCCTTGCGCGAGCGCGACATCGCGACCGTGCTCTGCGAGGGCGGCCCGACGCTGGCTGGACGGCTGCTCGCGGCGGGCTTGGTCCAGCGCGTGGTCTGGTTCGTCGCACCGGCCTTCCTGCGCACGGAGACCGCCGTGCCCGCCCTCGCGGGCGCCGATCTGAGCGGGCGAAACGGGTGGCGCTTCGACCGCATCGAACGCGTCGGCGACGACATGCTGCTCTCCGCCGATCTCACCACGTGTTCTCCGGCCTGATCCTGCACGACGGCCGCGTCGCTTCGATCGAAGGCGACGCGCGGCGCGGCGTGACGCTGGTCGTCGAGGCGCCCGACGCCGTTGCGGACGGCGTCGCGATGGGCGACTCCGTCGCGATCAACGGCGCGTGCCTCACCGTGGTCGCGTTCGATGCGCGTACCGTGCGCTTCGACGTCGTCCCCGAAACCGTCGCGCGCACCGGTTTCGACCGGCTGCGCGCCGGCGACCGCGTCAACGTCGAGCTCTCGCTGCGCGTCGGCGACCGCATCGGCGGGCACTTCGTGTACGGCCACGTCGACGGCACCGCGTCGATCCTTGCCAAAGAGCCGGAAGGCCAGGGTTTTCGGCTGCACGTCGTGCTGCCCGACGCGCTCGCGCCGTACATCGTCGAGAAGGGGTACGTCGCCGTCGACGGTGTCAGCCTCACCGTCGCATCCGCCGACCGGGAGCGGTTCACGATCGCGCTGATCCCGGAGACCGCGCGCCGCACGACGCTCGGCACCAAAGGTCCCGGCGACCGCGTCAACCTGGAGATCGACCCGGTCGCGCGCTACGCGCAAGGCGCCGTGACCGCGTACACGCAGCAGCGCGACTCGGCGCCGACCGCCGACGAAGTCGCTTGGGCGTACGAGATCTGAGCGCGCCCGGCGGCACGGCGCCGATCCGCGTTGGGCCCGAAGTACGCGAGCGCGTGCGTTGGCGCGACGTCGACATCATGGGCGTCGTGCATTACGCGAACTATCTCCGGTTCATGGAAGCGGCGGAGAGCGAGTTCTTTCGCGCGCTCGGTTTTCCGTACGACGTCATCGCCGACGAGCTCGGCGTGTGGATCGCGCGCGTTCACCTCGAGTGCGACTACCGCGCGCCCGCGAAGCTCGACGACGAGATCACCTGCCGCGCGGAGCTGCAGAAGATGGGCGGCTCGTCGCTGACGTTCACGTTCCCGGTCGAGCGCGCGGACGGCGTCCGTCTCATCGACGGATCGCTCGTGCTCGCCGCGCTCGACCGCACGACGCTGCGCGCGACGCGGATCCCGCCGAAGCTCGCGACGGCGCTGCGCGCGTAGACGGCCTTCCTTGCGCTGAACCCGACCGTGCGTTCACCGGGATCGCTCGGCCGCGCGCCGAAGTTGGGCACGATGATGCGCTCCTTTTTCGCCTGGGCGTTGTTGGCTGCGCTGGTCAGCGTCGTTTTTGTGCCTGCTCGCGCGTCGAGTCCGAGCCCGCGAACCGGCCATTACACATCGCACGGCGCGACGCTGGCCTACGAGTTGTACGGCTCCGGTTCCGCAATCTGGGTACTGCTCGCCGGCGGCCCCGGCTACGAGCCGACCTACATCAGAACTGTGGTGCCGCTCATCGCTGCCCCGAACCGCACGGTCATCCTCTTGCATCAGCGCGGGACGGGCCTGTCCCGTTCCGCCGTCTCGGATGCCGCGATGCTCGATGTCGCGGGCGAAGTTGCAGATCTCGAAGCGCTGCGCGTTGCGCTGCACGAGCCGGCGCTGCGTCTCGTCGGCCATTCGTGGGGCGGTTATCTCGGGCTCGCGTATGCCGCGCGCCACCCGTCCACGGTGCGGGCGCTGATCTTGTTGGACGCGGGGGGCAACGATGTGCGTTCGTGGTTGCCGATCACGCCGTCAATGCTCGCGAAGCTCGAGCCGCGGGAACGCCGCAAGGCTCGTCTCGCGTGCGCATCGATGCGGCCGAGCGAGGCGTGCGATCAGGCCGAGCTTCCGACGCTGTTCTACGCGCCGGCCCGCATCCCGCAATTCGTGGCGCCGATGGCAAAAGATAAGGTCTTCGACCACGTCGACGTCAACGACCGCGTGACGTTCGATATCGTGCTCGAGCCGCATCTCACTGTCCTGAACGGGCCGTGTCCCCCGTCGCTGATCGTTTACGGCGCGGCGGATCCGTACGGCGATCCTGGCATCAGAGAAGTCGGTCACCTCGTGCCATGCGCAAGAAAGGCGATCATCCCGCGCGCGGGCCATTTCACCTGGTTCGAACGGCCGGACGGGTTTAGGCAGATCGTGCGCCCGTTCATGGCCGCGAACGACACGCTAGACGCGGCACGCTCGGCCGCGAAGTAGTGCCGATGCACGCTGCTCGAGCGCGGCCGTCATGATGGCCGTTCCAACGCAGCGAAGACGGCAAAGCACGCGTTTGGGCTCCTGAGCTCCGCTGTGCGCTCGGGCACGCGTCTCAAGCTGATTGGGCGCACGCGAGTGAACCGATCTTCACCGACGATCGGCCGGCGCGCGAGGCCCGAGGCCGCGACGAACGCATTCGCGCGGCTCGCGATCGCGGCGAAGCTCTCGACGACGCGGCTTCACGATTTGCGGCTCACCGCGGCGACGCATCTCATCGCCGGGCGTCGACGTGGGGCCACCGCCAGCCCTCAAACACGCGACGCGGCAACGTTATGGCAACCGCGCCCTCCTGGGCAACAGAAAAAGCCCGTCGAAACGGGCTTTCCTTGGTTGCGGGGACAGGATTTGAACCTGTGACCTTCGGGTTATGAGCCCGACGAGCTACCGGACTGCTCCACCCCGCGACGGGCGACGGTTACTATAACACCGCTGTCGAACGAACGTCAAGATGCCCGGTCTCGATCTGCGCGCGCTCGCCAAAGTCCAGCTCCACTGCCACCTCGAGGGAACTGTCCGCGCGGACACCTTTCATGCGCTTGCGTCGAAGTACGGCATCGACCTGGGCGACCGAGCGCATCCCGAGCGCGCCTACGCGTTCGACACGTTCGGCGAGTTCCTACTTTTGTTCGCCAAGGTGTCCGAGACGCTTCGCGCGCCGGCCGACTACGCGCGCATCGCGCGCGACTATGTCGTCGACGCCGCCGCGCAAGGCGTCGTGTATGCCGAGATCTTCATCTCGCCGTCGGTTTGGACGTTCTTCCACAAAGAGCTCGACGTGCGCGAGACGGTCGAGGCGATCCGCACCGCGCTCGACGAAACGGGCGCCCCGCTCGGGATAGAGGTCAAGCTCATCGCCGACCTCACGCGCAACTTCGGGGTCGAGCGCGCCGAGGAATTCGCGCACGTCGCGGTCGGCCTGCGCGATCTCGGCGTCATCGGGGTCGGGCTGGGCGGCGACGAGGCGCGCTTTCCGCCCGAGCTCTACGAGCGCGCCTACGCGATCGCGCGCGAGGGCGGGCTGCACGGCGTGGTCCATGCCGGCGAGGCCGCGGGCGCCTCGAGCGTTCGTGCAGCGGTAGAGGTCCTCCATGCCGAACGGATCGGACACGGGGTGAGGGCGATGGAGGATCCGGCGGTCGTGGCCCTCTTGGCCGGCCGCCGGATCCCGCTCGAAATCTGCCCGACGTCGAACCGGCTCACCGGTGCGGCGCCGCCGGACGCGGTCCACCCGCTGGGCGCGCTCGACGCCGCCGGGTGCGTGATCACGATCGACGCCGACGATCCGGCGCTGTTCGGCACGACGCTGCTCGACGAGTACGCCTATGTCGCCCAGACGTTTGGCGACGCCGCCATCCTGCGCTTCGCGCGCAACGCGATCGACGCGTCCTTCGCACCGCCGGAAACCAAGGCGCGGCTCCACGACTTGTTCGAGCGGTCCCGGAACTCCGCACCGGCGGGTCGAAGCTTCTAACCGTCATGCCCGGCCACACGCACTTCGACGAGTCGACCGAGGAGTATCTCGAAGCGGTCTATCGTCTGGAGCGCGAGGGTCCCGGCGTCACCACCTCGGGGCTCGCGGCCGATCTCGGCGTCTCGCCGGCCTCGGTCTCCGGCATGCTCAAGAAGCTCGGGTCCGACGGTTACCTCACCTACGAGGCGCGCGGCCAGGCGGCGCTCACCGAGAAGGGCCTGCGCGTCGCAGTGCGCGTGATCCGCCGCAACCGGCTCGCCGAAGTCTTCCTTCAGGACATCCTCGGCATGCCGTGGGACGAGGTTCATGAAGAGGCGTGCCGGCTCGAGCACGCGATCTCGGAGCGGGTCGAGGAACGGCTCGTGGCCGTGCTGGGCGACCCCAAGGTGTGCCCGCACGGGCTTCCGATCCCGCCCGCGGACTTGAGTGCGCCCAAGCGCGTCGGTCAGCGGCTGGCCGACGCGCAGCCCGGCACGACGGTGCGCGTGGTCGAGGTGGTCGAAGACGTCCCCGAGACGCTGCGCTATCTCGACCAGATCGGGCTGCGGCCCGGCGCGACGATCGACATCATCGAACGCGGTCCGCTCGGCGGACCGATCACGGTCGAAGGGTCGAGCGGCCGCACCGCGATCTCGATCGAGCTCGCGCGCCTCATCGCGATCTCGACGGAGGCGAGCCCGGCGCTGACCGCGTGAGATTCACCCTGACCGGCCTGCTCATCGCCGTGAACGTCGTCGCGTACATCTGGCAGAAGACGACCCACGGCGGCGTCGACTACGATCACGGCTATCTGAGCCCGCAATCGGTGCTGCAGTACGGTCAGTGGTGGCGTGTCTTCAGTTCGGCGTTTCTTCACGGCAACGAAACCCATCTCGCGCTGAACATGCTCGGCCTGTTGTGGCTCGGCACGCCCGCCGAGATGGTGTTCGGCCGAGTGCGATTCGCGGCGCTCTACGTGATCGCGATCGTGGGTTCCGGGCTCGCGGTGGTGTACTTCAGCACGTACGAAATCCCGACGCTCGGCGCGAGCGGCGCGATCTACGGGCTGATCGGCGCGCTGGGCGCGGTCGGCTTGCGCCTCGGCACGCGCGGTCGCGCCCTGCTCATGCGCATCCTGCCGGTCCTCGTGCTCAACCTCGGCTTGTCGTTCGCATTCCCGTTCATCTCGGCGGCGGCGCACGTCGGCGGGCTGATCGCGGGATTTCTCGCCGGGCTGGTGCTCGTGATGGGGCGCCGCGCGTACGCCGAGCAGTTTGCCGCGTCGTTCGTGCCGCCGCCATCGGCGGCGGTGCCCGTGGGTGCGACGCAGCACGTGCACACGATCGAGCACGCGCCGGAGCCGGAAACGATCGAGCAGCCGCCGGACGCCGGGCCGCACGAAGAAGCCGGCGCGCCGCCGCTGCACGTGCGAGACCCGCGCGAATGAAGCTCATCGACGACGCGTTCGCGCCCGGCGGCCCGATCGCGCGGTCGCTCGCGGGATTCGAAGCGCGCGCGGGACAGCTGCACATGGCGCGCCTGATCCAGCGCGGTTTTCTCGAGAACATGCACACGATCGTCGAAGCGGGCACCGGCGTCGGCAAGTCGCTGGCGTATCTCGTGCCCGCGCTGCGCGCGGGCGCGCGCGTCGTCGTGTCGACGGGGACGATCGCGCTGCAAGAGCAGCTCGTGCGCAAGGACATCCCGCTGGTGACCAACGCGCTGGGGATCGAGGCGCGCGTCGTGCTGCTCAAAGGGCGCAACCACTATCTCTGCAAGGCGAAGTTCGAGAAGGAGAGCGGTGCGCGGCTGATCGCGCCGTCGCTCGCGCTCGAGCGCTTGTGGGCGTGGGCGGAACGCACCGAGACGGGCGACCGCGCGGAACTCGAGTTCACGCCGCGCAGCGACGACTGGGAGACGCTCGACGCCGACGCCGACGACTGCGTGGGCGAGTACTGCCACCGCTTCGCGGACTGTCATTTCTTCGGGCGCCGCGACGCCGCGCGCTTCGCCGACGTCGTCGTCGTCAACCACGCGCTGTTTTTCCTCGACCTCGCCAGCGGCGGCGCGCTGCTGCCCGCGTACGATTTCGTCATCCTCGACGAAGCGCACCAAGCCGAGAAGTACGCGACCGCCGCGCTGACTGCGACGCTGTCGCCGGTGTCGGTGAACCGCATGATGCGCAAGCTGCACCGCACGTACGCGATCCCGGGCGCGTACGACGCGGAGCTCGACGAAGGGATGCGCCGCCTGCAGCAGACGCTCGCGCGCGTGCCGGGCGACAAGTACCCCGTTGCCGCGAACGACGGCGTGTTCGAGATGCTGCCGGTGCTGCGCGAGTCGTTCTACGGCCTCGAGAACTGGGTGCACGCGAACTGGCAGAGCGGCCTGCGCAAGCCGATCGACAACGAATCCGAAGCCGAGCGGCGCCGCGATCTCGCGCTGCGCTCCGTTGCGGCGCACGTCGCGACGGTCGACCGGATCGAGAAGGCCGCCCAGCAGGCCGCCAACGGCGCCGTCGCCGCCGACGAGATCGAGGCCGTCGCGTGGGTGGAACGCGGCGACGGCGACGCGCGCTACGAGATCAACGCCGCACCGTTCCAAGTTGCGGACTTCCTGCGCGCGGCGCTGTTCGCGCGCACGCGCAGCGTCGTTCTCACGAGCGCCACGATCTCCACCAACGGCTCGTTCGAGTTCCTGAAAACCTCGCTCGGCGTCGACGACGCGCAGCAGCTCGTCGCGCCGTCGCCGTTCGACTACGCCAAGCAGGCCCGGCTTTACGTCGCGCCGTCGCGGCTCAATCCGAAGGCCGTCGACTTCGCGCGCCGCGCGGCGCCGCTGATCGAGGAGATCCTCGACCGCAGCGGCGGGCGCGCGTTCGTGCTGTTCACGTCGTACGCGCGGCTGCGCGAGGTGTACGCGCTGCTGCGCGACCGCATCCCGTTCCCCGCCAAAGTGCAGGGCGATCTGCCGCGCACCGCGCTGCTGGAGTGGTTCCGGTCCACCCAGAACGCGGTGCTGTTCGCGACCGGCACGTTCTGGGAAGGCATCGACGTCGTCGGCGACGCGCTCTCGTGCGTCGTGATCGACCGGCTGCCGTTTCCGTCGCCGTCGGAACCGCTGGTCGCCGCGCGCATCGCCGCGCTCGAGGCCAAAGGGCGCTCGGGTTTCGAGCACTACATGATCCCGAGCGCGATCGTGCGGCTCAAACAAGGCTTCGGCCGGCTCATCCGGTCGACGACGGACCGCGGCGTCGTCGCGCTGCTCGACGGCCGCGCGACGTCGATGCGCTACGGCGCGACGATCGTCGGCGCGCTGCCGCCCGCCACCCGCATCGACGATCTCGCCGCGCTCGACGATCTCTTCCGGCCGCGGTAGCGGGACCGTCCGAGCGCGCTCCCTAGCGGAACCGTCCGAGCGGCGCGCGAAGCGCGGACGTATGAGCCTTCGTCCGCTTGTCGTGTTGTGCTGCGCCGCGCTCGCGGCCGCGCCGATCCCCGCCGCCGCGTGGGGTGCGCAGGGGCACCGCATCGTCAACGGTGCGGCGATTCGCGCGCTGCCCGACTCCGTGCCGGCCTTTCTGCGCAGCACGACGTCGCACGACGAGATCGCGCTGCTCGGTCCCGAGGCCGACCGCGTCAAAGGCGCGGGCGACCCGCTCGACGACGACGACAACCCCGGCCACTATCTCGACGCGCTAGACGATTACACGATCGCGGGCGCCGTGAAGCTGAGCGCGCTGCCGAAGGACCGCCAGGACTACGACAGAGCGTTGCGCGCCGCGCACGAGCCGACGGATCAGTACGGTCAAGGCTATCTGCCGTACCAGATCGCCGACGGCTGGCAGCGCATCGTGCGCGACCTCGCGTACTGGCGCGTCGACGTGGTCGGCGAGACGAAAGCGGCGACGGCGGAAGAGCGCGCGTTCTTCACGTTCGACCGCACGGTGCGCGAAGCGGTGACGCTGCGCGACATCGGCTACTGGGGCCACTTCGTCGGCGACGGCTCGCAGCCGCTGCACGTGAGCGTGCACTTCAACGGCTGGAACCAATTCGATTTTCGAACCAAGGCGCCGCGCACGCATTATCCCAACCCCAACAACTTCTCCGACTCGACGACGATCCACGCGCGCTTCGAGACGGCGCTCGTGCGCGCGGTCGCGACCGAAGATCTCGTCGCCGCGCGCGTCCCGGCGCTCGCCGCATCCGCCGATCCGATCCTCACGCAAGTCGGCGCGTATCTCACGGCGACGGAAAGCCACGTGCCCGACGTGTACCGGCTCGAAGCGGCCGGCGGCATCGACACGCCGAGCGCGGCCGCGAAGACGCTCGTGATCGAACGGCTCGCCGCGGGCGCGGCGGAGATGCGCGATCTGATCGTCGATGCGTGGAATGCCAGCGCCGATGCGAAGGTCGGTTATCCCGGCGTGCCCGTGCGCGATTACGAATCGGGCAAGACCGTTCCGTCGCGCGCAAACGTCGGTTTCGGCGACTAGCCGCACGGTCGTTTCGACGAGCCCAGCCTCGGCCGCTGCGCGAGCGACCGAGTTTCAGCATGCTCGTTCGCGGAAGAAACACAGTTGTTCGAACTCTGTTGCAAGGGAACACGCATGTGAAACATACCACCATTGCTCGCGCACTCTCAGCGTTTGTCGCCGTTGCCGGACTCGCTGCGGCGACGCTCGCCGTCAGCGCGCAGACGCCGCCCGGCGGCCCGCCGCCGGGCCCCGGCATGGATCGCCCCGGACCGCGCATGCCCGCCACGGAGGCCGACTTCGTGCGCATGCTCGATGCGGCGAACACCGCCGAGCTGAACGCGGCGAAGTACGTCGTCAACCGCACCAAAGACGCGACGGTGCACGGGTTCGCGCAGCACATGATCGACGACCACAGCTCCGCCGCGGTGGCACTCGAAGCCGCGACGCGCGGCACGAACTTGTATCCGACGCCGCGTGAGAACGAAACGAGCGGCCCCGGCCGTCGCGCGCTCGCGCTGCTCGAGGGCGAGACGGGGACGCAGCTCGACAATGACTACATGCGCATCCAAGAGCCGGCGCACCGCCGCGCGCTGGGGCTGCTGCAATGGGAGACGCAGAACGGGACGACCGCCGGGCTCAAGGATCTCGCGACGAAATTGATCCCGACCGTGCAGCAGCATTTGCAGCTCACGCAGAACTATCTCGCGGCGCACAACCTCACGCCGTTCGCGCCGCCGGAAACGCGTCCGGTCCCGGGCAACGTGAACCCGGGCAACAGCGGATCGGGCAACGGGCCGGGCACGCCGAACAATCCCGCTTCGTCGAACAACGGCGGCTCGACGGCGGGCCAAAGCAACGGCACGAATGCCGGGGGCACGCCTGCGCCGGCGGCGCCGCCCTCGCCGTCTCCGCACCCTTAGCGCCGCGCGCATGACGTTCGTCATCCCCAGCGGCTGACGGGCGTGCCTGGTCCCTCCGCGCCCGTCCTGCGACGATGGGCGCGGAGGATTTCATGCACGATTCGCAGATTCCGGCCCGCCTGTCGCGGGTCACCAAGCGCTACGGTGCGGTGACGGCGCTCGACGACGTCGACATCGCGCTCCACCCCGGCGAGACGCTCGCGCTGCTGGGCCCCAACGGCGCCGGCAAGACGACGGCGACCCGCGCGCTTCTCGGCATCATCGCGCCGGATTCCGGCACGGCGACGCTGTTCGGCAAGAGCCCGCGCAGCGCGGTGAACCGCACGCGCGTCGGCGCGATGCTACAAGTGTCCGGTGTCCCCGCGACGCTCACCGTACGCGAGCACGTCCGGCTGTTCGCGTCGTATTATCCGCATCCGCTGCCCGTCGCCGAAACGCTCGCGATCGCCGGCCTGCGCGGGTTGGAGAACCGCCTCTACGGCCAGCTCTCCGGCGGCCAGAAGCAGCGCGTCGCGTTCGCGCTGGCGATCTGCGGCGATCCGGACGCGCTCATCCTCGACGAGCCGACGACGGCGCTCGACGTCGAGTCGCGCCTCGCGCTGTGGGCGCAGATTCGCGGCTACGTCGCGCGCGGCCGCAGCGTGCTGCTCACGACGCACGATCTCGCGGAAGCCGACGCGCTCGCCAGCCGCATCGCCGTGCTATTCCGCGGCAAGATCGTCGCCGAAGGAACCGCCGCGGAGATCAAGTCACGTGCGGGCGGTTCGACGATCCGCTGCACCAGCGGGCTGAACGACGAGCGCCTGCGCGCGATCGCGGGTATCGACGCGATCCGCCGCGCGGACGGCGTCGTTCGCATCACGACGCACGACGCCAACGCGGTCGCGCGCACACTATACGCCGTCGATCCGACCTTCACGCTGCTCGACGTCGCGCAGACGCCGCTCGAGGAAGCGTTCCTGGCGCTGACGCGGACGCCCGCGTCCGTATCGACGCCCGCGTCCGAGGAGATTTCGGCATGATCGCCCGCATTACGATGAACGAGACGCGCGCCGAGCTGACGAAGTTCGCGCGGCTGCCCGCGTACGTGATCCCCACCCTCGCGTTCCCGGTCGCATTCTACTGGTTCTTCGGGATCGCGATGAACGGATCGCAGCACATCGGCGCGACGAGCGCCGCGACGTACATGCTCGCGACGTTCGGCGCGTTCGGCGTCGTCGGCTGCGCGCTGTTCGCGTTCGGCGTGAGCGTCGCGATGGAACGCGGTCAGGGCTGGCTGCTGGTCAAGCGCGCGAGCCCGATGCCGCCTGCGGCGTATTTCGTCGCGAAAGTGCTGACGATGCTGGTGTTCGCGCTCACCATCGTCCTCATGCTATCCCTGCTCGGCGCCGAGCTCGGCGGCGTCCGGCTCGCGCCCGCGACGTGGCTTGCGCTGATGGCGGCGCTGGTCTTGGGCTCGCTGCCGTTCGGCGCGATCGGGCTCGCGCTCGGCTTCGTGGCCGGGCCCAATTCCGCGCCCGCGATCATCAACGTGATCTACTTGCCGCTGTCGTTCTTGTCCGGCCTTTGGGTCCCGATCGAAGCGCTTCCGCCCGTGATCGCCCACATCGCGCCGTTCTTGCCGACGTATCATCTCGGTCAGCTCGCGCTCGGCACCGTCGGCCCGGGCCACGGCTCCGCCCTGACGCACATCCTGGTCCTCGCGGCGTGGACCGTCGCCGGCGCCGCCGCGGCAGCATACGGAATGAAGCGCGACGAAGGCCGCACGTATGGCTGACGTCCGCCGCCGCCGGCTGCCGATCTTCGAACAAGGCGTCATGCCGTACATCTGGCTGGTGTATGCCGGAGGCGTGCCGATGTGGCTGTTCTTGAGCCATTCGCCGCCGCGCCTCATCGCATTCCAGCTGGCGCTGCTCGCGGTGTTCCTCGTGTGCTACTTCCTGGGCTACGGCCGCGCCGGCCGAACCGGGTTGGCATACGCTGCGGCGATCGCGGTGATCGGCGCAATCGCATCGCCGACGGTCCCCTTCGCGACTACGTATTTCATCTACACGGTCTCGTTCGTCGCGTACGCGGTGCCGGCGCGCGACGCCTACCGGATCCTTGCGATCTACATCCCGTTCGTCGCGCTCGTCATGTGGCTCACGCACGTCGAGACGGCAGCCGCGATCTCCGGCTTGGTCTTCGGCGTGATCGTCGGCGTCGCGTGCATCAACGCCGCCCAGCAGAAAAACGACCACGCGCGCCTGAAGCAGGCCTACGACCAGATCGAAGGCTTGGCGAAGATCGCCGAGCGCGAGCGCATCGCGCGCGACCTCCACGACGTGCTCGGCCACACGCTGTCGCTGATCGCGCTGAAGTCGCAGCTGGCGTCGAAGCTCGCCGACCGCGACCCGCAGCGCGCGATCGCCGAGATCCGCGACGTCGAACAGATCGCGCGCACGTCGCTGGACGAACTGCGCGAAGCGGTCGCCGGCTACCGCGGCACGGGGATCCCCGACGAGCTCGCGCACGCGCGTGACGTGCTCACGTCGGCGGGGCTGCGCGTCGACTGCGAAGCGGAAGACGTGCGTCTGCCCGCGCCGCAGGAGAGCGTGCTGGCGCTGGCGATCCGCGAAGCGGTGACGAACATCGTGCGCCACGCGCGCGCCAGCGTCGTGCGCCTGCGGGTGGCGACGGCGGACGATGCGTGCCGCTTCGAGATCCAGGACGACGGCGTCGGCGGCTCGGCGAAGGAAGGCCTCGGTTTGACGGGGATGCGCGAGCGTGTCGAGTCGTACGGCGGCTCGCTGGAACGCACGATCGATCACGGCACGCGCCTGGTCGTGACGCTGCCGCTGGCTTCCGGAGCCGCGCGCTGATCCGCGTCGTCATCGCCGAAGACCAGCAGCTCGTCGCGGGCGCGCTCGCCGCGCTGCTCGGGCTCGAGCCCGACATCGAGGTCGTGGGCCACGCGCACGACGGACCAACGGCATTACGCCGCGTGGAAGAGCTGAACCCGGACGTGCTGCTCGCCGACATCGAGATGCCGTTGTTGACAGGCCTCGACGTCGCCGCGGAGCTGCACCGCCGCGAGAGCAAGACGCGCGTCGTCATCGTGACGACGTTCGCGCGCCCCGGCTATCTGCGCCGCGCGATGGACGCGGGCGTCGCGGGCTATCTGCTCAAAGACCGCCCGGTCGAAGAGCTCGTCGCCGCGGTGCGCACGGTGCACGCCGGCGGCCGCGCGATCGATCCGACGCTCGCGGTGCACGCCTGGACCGAACCGGACCCGCTGACCGACCGCGAACGCGCGGTGCTGCGCCTCGCAGGCGACGGCCAAACCTCCGCCGCGATCGGCGCGGTGCTCGGCCTGTCCGAAGGCACGGTGCGAAACTACTTGAGCGAAGCGATCGGCAAAGTGGGCGGCGCGAACCGCACGGAAGCCGCCCGCATCGCCCGCGACCGAGGCTGGCTCTGAGTTAGTCCTCTTTGGATGCCTCGTCGTGCGCGCGTTGCTGCAGCTCTGCGACGACGGTGGAGTCCGCGAGCGTCGTCGTGTCGCCCAGCATGCGGCCTTCCGCGATGTCGCGCAGCAGGCGGCGCATGATCTTGCCCGAGCGCGTCTTCGGCAGCTCTTGCGTGAACGTCAGGTACTTCGGGCGGCAGAACTTGCCGAGCTTCTCCGCGACGTGGTCGCGCAGCTCGTCGGCGAGCGCCGGCGAGCCGTTCGCGTGCGATTTCAGCGTGACGAACGCGCAGATCGCCTGGCCCGTGACGTCGTCGCTCTTGCCTGTCACCGCAGCTTCGGCAACGTCAGGGTGGTCTACCAGCGCCGATTCCACCTCGGTCGTCGAGATGCGGTGGCCGCTGACGTTCATCACGTCGTCGATGCGGCCCATGAACCAGTAGTCGCCTTCTTCGTCGCGCTTGCAGCCGTCGCCGGCGAGGTACCGGTGCGCGAACTTCGACCAATACGTCTGCACGTAGCGGTCGTCGTCGCCGTAGATGCCGCGCAGCATCGACGGCCACGGCTTGTTCAGCACGATGTATCCGCCGCCGCCCAGCGGCACGGATTCGCCCTTGTCGTTCACGATGTCGGCATATACGCCAGGGAACGGCTTCGTCGCGGAGCCCGGTTTGAGCGTCGTGATCCCCGGCAGCGGCGTGATCATGATCGCGCCCGTCTCGGTCTGCCACCACGTGTCGACAACCGGGCAGCGCCCGCCGCCGATGTGCTCCTGATACCAGATCCACGCCTCGGGATTGATCGGTTCGCCGACGCTTCCCAGCAGCCGCAGCGATGAGAGGTCGTGCTTCTCGGGGTACTGCGTGCCCCATTTCATGAACGTGCGGATCGCGGTCGGCGCGGTGTAGAGGATCGTCACTTTGTAGCGCTCGACGATCTCCCACAGGCGGTCCTTGTCGGGGAAATCCGGCGTGCCTTCGTAGATCACGCTCGTCGCGCCGTTGCACAGCGGGCCGTACACGATGTAGGAGTGCCCCGTGACCCAGCCGATGTCGGCCGCGCACCAGTAGACGTCTTTGTCTTCTTTCAAATCGAAGACGAGCTTGTGCGTCGCCGTCACGCCGGTCAGATAACCGCCGGTGGTGTGCTTGATGCCCTTCGGCTTCGCCGTGGTCCCCGACGTGTACAGCAAGTACAGCAAGTCTTCGGCGTTCATCCGCTCCGGTTCGCACGCCGAGGGCTGATCGCGCACGACGTCCTCCCACCAGATGTCGCGCCCGTCGACCATATCGACGGCGTCGCCGACCCGCTTCGCCACGACGACGTGCTTCAGCGACGGCATGCCCTTCGCGATCGCCTCGTCGACGTTCGCTTTGAGCGGGACTTTCTTGCCGCGCCGCCAGCCGTAGTCCGCGGTGACGATCGCCACGCATTCGGAGTCGTTGACGCGATCGACGATCGAGTCGGGCGAGAAGCCGCCGAAGATCACCGAATGCGCCGCGCCGATGCGCGCGCACGCCAGCATCGCGACCGGCAGCTCGACGATCATCGGCATGTAGATCGCGACGCGGTCGCCTTTCTTGATGCCGAGCTTGCGCAAGCCGTTGGCGAAGCGGCACACTTCGTCGAGCAGCTGGCCGTACGTCACGGTCCAGCGGTCGCCGGGCTCGCCTTCGTAGTAGTACGCGATCTTCGCGGCTTTGCCGGCGTTCACGTGGCGGTCGAGCGCGTTCACCGACGCGTTGAGCTCGCCGTCGGCGAACCACGTCGCGAACGGTTCTTTCCACTCCAACGTCTTGGTCGGCGGCGTCATCCACTCGAGCTTGTCGGCCCAGGATTTCCACCACGCCTCGTAGTCGCGGTCGGCCTCTTCGTAGATCCCGGGCTTGGCGTTTGCTTGCGCGGCGAACTCCGGCGGCGCCGGGAACCGGCGTGCTTCGCTGAAGAGCGCTTCGATGGCATCGCTGTGCGTCGGCGTCGACATGGCGGCGGGATTCTCGCGCGCGAGGCGGTGCCCCCCCGGCGGCGAACGGCGTCGAGCGATATGGTCCGGTGGATCGACGGCTTCTACGGCGGGCTGATCGCGGGCGGGACGAGCGCGTTGTTTTACGCGGTCGTCGCGGTCGCGTGGCTCCACGATGTCCCGCTCGGCGCCTTCTTCGCGCAAATCGCGCAGGCGTTGCCGCCGTTCCACGGCGCGCCGGAGTCCGTGCCGCTGGCCGTGCTCGGCGTCGTGCTCTACCTGCTCGTCGCCGCGGCATTCGGGATCGCCTACGCGACCCTCGCGCGCCGGCTGCCGTCGATGTGGCGGGCGCCGACCTCCGTGCTGTGGGGGCTGGCCTACGGGTTCGTCGTGTGGTGGATCCTCAACGACGTATTCGTGCCCGTGACCGGCGTCGTCAACGTCCAGCCGCTGTGGGAGGGCCTGGTGGGGACGGTGCTGTTCTACGGAGTCGTCTTGTCCGAGCTGACCACGCTTGCGCACCGGCGCGAGGCGGGCGTCGCGCCTTGACCCCCGTGGGCGGGGATGGTACGCTACCATGAAGCCTGGCACTCCGAAGACCCGACTGCTAACGTCGGAATCCCGGCCGTGCCGACAAGCGGTGCTCTTCCGGTGAACGACAAGCTCGAGCTCGACAAACGAAAGGCCTTCATCCTCGCGACCGTCGTGTACGAGTACATCAACACGGCGGAACCGGTCGGCTCCGTCACGCTCACGCAGAAGTACAACCTGGGCGTGTCGTCGGCGACGATCCGCAACGAGATGGCAGAGCTCGAAGCAGGCGGCTACCTGGTGCAGCCGCATACGTCCGCGGGCCGAATCCCGTCCGATGCGGGCTACCGCACCTACGTCGACCGGCTGATGCAGCCGGAGTCGCTCACCAAGGACGACTCGCGGCGCATCCGCGACGAGTTCCGCGAAGCGTCGCGCGAGCTCGGCGACGTGATCGAGCAGACGACGCGCCTGCTCTCCGGGCTGTCCGGCAACCTCGCGATCGCGATCGCCCCGTCGCGAGATTCGCACGCGTTCAAGCACGTGCAGCTGATCTGGCTCTCGGCCCGCACCAGCCTCATCGTGATCGTGACCTCCGGCGGAGTCGCCGCGCAGCGCGTGGTCGAATGGTCGACCGACGTCGCCGCCGACGATCTCACGCGTTTGTCGAACGCGCTCAACACGCGGTTCGGCGGGCGCGTGATGGAAGACGTCGGCGCGCCCGACGTGGATGCCGTGTGCGCGGAGCTGCACGTAACCGCACAGATTCGCGACGCGGTCCGCGCGGCGTTCGCCGCGGCACGCGAGGCCGGCGAACCCGAGATCGCCGCCGCGGGCGCGCAGAATCTTCTCGACCAACCCGAGTTTCACGACCTGCGCAAATTGCGCGCGATCCTGCGCATCGTCGAGGAGCAGCGCACACTGTACGACCTGATCGCCGACGAGCTCGCCGCCGAGGGTTCGGCGACGGATCCGGCGCCGCACGTGCGCATCGGGCACGAGCTGCGCGCCGACGAGCTGTCCGAGTGCAGCGTCGTCACCGTACCGTACCGCTTCGGCGACCGCGGCGTCGGGATGCTCGCCATCCTGGGCCCGCGCCGCATGCCGTACGGCCGCCTCATCGCGCTCGCGTCGGGAACCGCCCGATCGCTCGGCCACCACCTCAACGACGTCGAGATCAGGTAACTTGCCGACAGATTATTATGAAGTGCTCGGCGTCGGCCGCGACGCTGACGAGAGCACGATCAAGCGCGCCTATCGCCAGCTCGCGCGCAAATACCATCCCGACGTGGCCGCCGACAAGAAGGCGGCGGAGACGCACTTCAAAGAGATCAACGAAGCGTACGAAGTGCTTTCCGATGCGCAGAAGCGCTCGAACTACGACCGCTTCGGTCACGCCGGCGTGCAAGGCGGCGGCGCGGAGGGCGGTTTCGGACCGTTCGGGTCCGAGGGCTTCGGCGACATCTTCGACATGTTCTTCGGCGCGGCGCGCGGCGGCGGCAACGCGCAGCAGCGCCGCAACGGTCCGGCGCGCGGCAGCGACTTGCGCTACGACACGGAGATCACGCTCGAGGAAGCGTACGCCGGCACGACGCGCGACGTCTCGTTCCGCCATCTCGCGGGCTGCCCGACGTGTCGCGGCAGCGGCGCCGAGCCCGGCACGCTGATCGTTCCGTGCGACCGCTGCAGCGGAACGGGGATCCAGCGCCAAGTGCGCCAGACGCCGCTCGGCCAGTTCGTCACGCAGACGACGTGCTCGAAGTGCAGCGGCGACGGCCAGATCGTCCAAACCCCGTGCTCCACGTGCCGCGGGCGCGGCCGGGTGGAGCAGGAGAAGTCGCTGCAAGTTCGCGTTCCGCCGGGCGTCGACGACGGCTCGCGCATCCGCATCAGCGGCAGCGGCGAAGCGGGGCTGCGCGGCGGACCCGACGGCGATCTCTACGTCTACCTCAGCGTCAAGCCGCACGAGGTGTTCCGGCGTGACGGCCTCGACGTGCTGCTCGAGGTCGGCGTCTCGTTCCCGCAAGCGGCGCTGGGCGGCGACATCACGGTGCGTTCGCTCGAAGGTTCGGTCTCGCTCACGCTGCAGCCCGGTACGCAAAGCGGTTCGCAATATCGCTTGCGCGGCCGCGGTATGCCCAGCGTCCGCGGCGGCGCGAAAGGCGACCAGCTCGTCACCGTACACGTCGTCGTCCCGACGAAGCTCAGCAAACGCGAACGCGAGCTGCTCGAAGACTACGCCCGCGCGGGTGGCGACCAAATCGAAGAAAAGTCGTTCTTCGACCGCCTAAAAGACGCGTTCAGCGCGGACTAGCTGCGGCGATGTTGTCAGCCGGCCGCGGTGGCCTCGTTCGCGCGTTGCAAATCTTCGTGGAGCGTGCCGGTCAGCAGGCCCCAGCACATGCGGTAGTCGCTGGCGAGCGAGCGCAGCGGCGCGCTGAACGTTTCGGGCTTGTTGTGTTCGATGAACGCGTGCGTATACCAGGCGGGGCCGTAGCCGCATAGCAGCGCCGCGCCGACCAGCTTGGGGCTGCGGCGTACGATACCCGTCGCGGCGACGACCGTCGCCAGGATGGTGCCCGCGGCGTGGAGCGCGCGAGTCTGCGGGTCGGCGTGGGCGCGCAGGTAGCGCAGCCAGAAGGCGTCGTCCATCCGCGGGCCTTCCGCGCAGGCGGGGCGAACGGCCTGCCGCCATGCGGGACCGGTTCTTCGTCGAGGGCGTTCACGCGGTCGGCGACGTCGTCGCGTTCGCGGCGGACGACGTGCACAAGCTCGCCACGGTGCTGCGCAAGCGCAGCGGCGACCGCGTGCAGGTCGTCGACTCCGGCGGCGTCGCGTTCGGCGCGACGCTCGACGTTGCCGGCCGCGACGGTCGCGACATAGGTGTCCGGGCGACGCTCGACGAGCGGCTCGAGCGCGGCGACGTCGAGCCGGCGCTGCGCGTCACGATCGCGCAGGCGGTGCCCAAAGGGCAGAAGATGGACCTCGTCGTCGAGAAGGCGACGGAGCTGGGCGCGTACGCGATCGTGCCCGTGCGCAGCGCGCGCGTGATCGGCCACGACACGAGCGCGGGCAAGGTCGAGCGCTGGCGCCGCATCGCGAAGTCGGCCGCGCAGCAGTCCGGCCGCGTGCGCGTCCCCGCCGTTGCGGACGTGCACGACTGGGACGCGCTGCTGGCGACGTTCGCGCACTACGACCGCGTCTACGTGCCGTGGGAGCTGGCCGACCCCACGCCGCTGCGCGATGCGTTCGAACGCGATCTGACCGGCGCGGAGCGCGCCCTGGTCGTCATCGGGCCCGAGGGCGGCTTTTCCGCGGACGAAGTCGAGCGCGCGCGCGCCGCGGGCGCGACGACGATCTCGCTGGGGCGGCGCATCCTGCGCACCGAGACGGCGGCGCTAGTCGTGCTCGCCGCGCTGCTCTACGCGCGCGGCGAGCTCTAGCATCTCGACCTACGTCGTCGGCGCGGTGCGCAGCGCTTCGAAGCTCAGCGGCTGCGTGCACGCGTACAGCTGGCCTTGCGGCGCGATCTGCGGCGTGCAGCGCCCGTAGCCGATCGACGAGATCAGCGGCACCGTCGCGGGACCCGCGCCCGCGACGCGGAGCTGGATGGTGCCGACGTCCCCGTAATGCCCGCGCGTGACGAGCCGCATCCACATCGTCGGGCTGACGACGCTCCACGGTGACGTCAGCGTCGAGACATCGGCCGTCTGGATCGGCGCGAACGTGCGGCTGAGCGCGTTGAAGTCGGCGGCCTGGCTGATGATTTGCGAGCGCTCGTCGCGCAGCTCGACGACAAGCTGACCCGCGCCGCCGAGCTGGCCGAGGATGCTGTCGAGCGACGGTCCGCCGATCGCGCTCGAGAGCGAGCTCCACTTTCCTTGGATGTCGTCGAGCGTGCTCGATCCGAGCTGGCTCTTGTAATCGGGGATCAGCGTGTCGACGACGGATTTCTGCGGCGCCGCGAAATCGCGCGTAGCCGAGGCCGCCTTGAATCGTCCACGACGTCGTCTGAATCGGGCCGAACTGATACGGCGTCGACGACGCGCGCGAGTTCATCGCGATGATCGCCGGCGCGCGCTTCCCGCGCATCGCGCCGAGCACGAACGCGAGCGGTGCCCGCGCCGGGCGCGCGTGGCTCATGCAGAACAGGCGCACGGCGACGGCGTAGTCCCCGGGCGCGAGCGACACGGTGCCGGTGTTCGAGGCCTTCAGCTGCTGGATGATCGACGTGATCGCCGCCGTCTGTGCCGGTCCCGACACCGGCGCGAAGGGCGCGCCAGGCAGCGCGTCGAGCGTCGGGTAGAGGTCGACCGGGTCGAGGCGGATCGGATTCTGCTCGGTGATGAAGGGCGCCAGCTGCTTCGCGGCGGCACCGAGTGCCGCGCGCTTGGGATCGAGCGCGCCGGGCAGGCTGAACTGCGCCGATGCCAACCGGGTCCCAAAGCCCCCGGCGACGAGCGCGACGGCCAACGCCGCGACGAGAGAGCGTTGCATGAGCTTCATGGCGCGCGCTTCGCCGCGGTGCGCCGGACCTCCGGTCCCACATGAGACTTGCGGGAGAACCGTGGACACCCATCGTGTTCCCACCATCGTGCGGTACGCTCGTGACACGAACCGGCGCTCACATTATGCCGGCCGACACGAGGTATCATCCGCCATGCTTAACCGTCTCTCCAAGCTCATCGTCGCGACCGGCGCGGCAGCGTCCATCAGCGTCGGTGCGTTCATGCCGCGCCCCGCGTCGGCCGACACGACGTCGACCATTCTCACCGCGGCCGCCGCGATCGGCGCGGTCGTGCTGTACAACAACTACCAGCACAAGAAGGCCGCCGCCAACACGATCGTCGGCTACACGCGCAACGGCGGTACGGTATACGCCGACGGCCGGGTCGTGATGCCGGACGGGCAGACATACTATCCGAACTCGAACACCAACGGACAGTACGGCTACGACTACCCGGTCAACAACTACCCGGTCAACAACGGCCAGTACAACAACGGCCAGTACAACAACGGCCAGTACAACAACGGCCAGTACAACAACGGCCAGTACGCGAACAACGGCCGCCGCTGGAACAACGGCCAGAACAACGCCGTCGCACAGAACCGCGACCGCGACCGCGACCACCACTAGCCGCGCAACCGATCCGCGAAGCCGACCGGTCGATGCGGGCATGAGCTCGCACGCCTGGCTCGGCTTCGCATCGCTCGCCGTCGTCGTTTCGCTCGTGCCGGGGCCGGCCGTGATCGCGGTCGTGTCGACGGCGCTGCGCGGCGGCTTCCGCGCGTCGCTGGCGGCGAATGCCGGCGTGCTGGTCGGAGACGCGGTGTTCGTCGCCGCGGCGGCACTTGGGCTCGGCGCCGTGCTCGTCGCCTCGCACGGGGTCTTCGTCGCGGTGCGCTGGCTGGGAATCGCGTATCTGGCGTACCTCGGCGTGCGCGCGCTGCTCGACCGCGGCACGGCGTTCGCGGTCGACGCCCAGGGCGGCGGTAAGCGGCGCGCGTTCCGGTTCGGCCTTACGACGCAGCTCGCCAACCCGAAGATCATCTTGTTCTTCGGCGCGCTGCTGCCGCTGTTCGTCGATCCGTCGCGCCCCGCGGCGCCGCAATTCGTGCTGCTGGGCGCCACGTTCATCGTCAGCGATGCGCTCGTGTTCGCCGGCTACGGCGCGCTCGCGCACCGCGCGCGCGTCTTGCTGAGAACCGCGCGCGCGGCCCGCATGACCTCGCGCGTCACGGGCGTCGCTATGCTCGGCGTCGCGGCGCGCCTCGCCGCCGAACGTTAAGCCGCCGGGGCTAGGCCAGAACCGCCTCGCGCACGGCGTCCGACGAACCGGTCGAACGCGCTGCGGTGCAGCGTGTGCCCGTGCCCGGCGAACGTTTCGACGCGCACGCGTCCGTTGCGCTGCGCGAGATCGTCCGGCGCGACGACCGAGTCTTCGCCGGCCAGCAGGATCGTCGTCGGGATCTTCAGCGCCGCGAGCCGCTCGCGCAGATCCCAGCCGCCGTCGTCGACGCGGTTGTCGCGGCCGAGCCGGCGCAGCGTCTCGAGCTCGAGCGAGGCCATCGCGTGCACTTTCCCTTCGCGGTCGCGCGGGTCCGCGTCCGCGAACGCGTCGCGCACCGCCGCGTCGCGCTCCGCGCCCGGCGCAGTGCGCCAGCAGCGCGGCGAGATCGTCGACGTACTCGCGGTCGAACGAATGCCGGCGCGACGCGGATCATCGGATCGACGAGCACGAGCGCGCGCGCGATCTTCGGCCCGCCGACCAGCGCGACGGCGCCGCCCCACGAGTGCCCGACGACTGCGGCGACCGTGCCGATGCTGTCGGCGACCGCGCGCAGGTCGGCGGCCAGCGCGTCGAGCGTCAGCGGTGCGTCGGTCTCCGCATCGCCGTGCCCGCGCTGGTCGTACGCGAACACGCGGTGCGTGCTCGCCAGCGCCTCGCCCAAGCGCGCGAAGTCGCGCCGCGACGAGCTGATCCCGTGCACGCACAGGATCGCCGGTCCCGCGTCGCCCCAGCACTCCACCGTCGTCGTCGCGCCGCTTTCCAGCACGACGCGCCGCACCTCGGCGATCATCGTGCGCGCCCGCCCCGGGAACGTCAGCTCCGCGATCGCGGACTTGTCGAGCTCGCCGTGTCCGGCGGCGACGAGCCGGTCGTACTGCGCTTTCGTCGCCGCCGCGAGCGGCAGCTGCAACCCGGCGCGCTCGCCCAGCGCGAGCGCGATGCCCGAATCCTTCGCGGCGTGCGCGGCGGAGAAGTACACGTCGTGCTCGCGTGCGATCATGTCGGCGCCGTCCGTCTCGAGCACGCGCGAGTTCGCGCCGGTGTGCGCGAACACGTCTTGCAGCGCGGCGAGATCGAGGCCCGAGCGCCGCGCCGAGCCCGAGCGCTTCGGCGAGCCCGGCGGTGTTGATGTTCATCAGCATGTTCACGAGCGCTTTGACCTGCGCCGCGCGGCCCGGTCCGCCGACCCAGCGCAGCGACACGCTCATCGCTTCGAGCAGCGGCTTCACGCGCGCGAACGCGTGCTCGTCGCCGCCGCAGATCAGGTAGAGCTTGCCGTCGCGCGCCTGCGGGATCGAGCTCGCCATGCACGCCTCGACCGCCGCCGCGCCGGCGGCGCGCACGAGCGCGTCGACCTCGACGTGCACGTCCGGCGTGATCGTCGCGCAGTTCACGAACACGTTGCCGCGCGCGCCGCTGCAGCAGCGAGTCGCCGTCGCGGGCGAAGATCGCGCGCATCGCCGCGTCGTCGGTCACGACGGTGAGCACGACGTCGCACGCGGCCGTGACCCCGGCGAGCGTGTCGGGCACCTGCGCGCCGACCTCGCCGGCGAGCTCACTGCGCGCGCTCGCGCGCGGCGTCGGAGACGGCGGCGACGACGTAGCCGGTGTCGTGCAAGCGGCGCGCGATGTTCGCGCCCATGCGGCCGACGCCGACGACGCCGACGCGCGTCGTGCCGGGTGAGACAGCCGGTTCGTGCGCAGGCGGCGGCGTGGTGCTCATGGCCCCGCCGCTTCTACGCCGAAGCCGGACCCCCGCCGAGTCGCGCCAGACCACCGATCGGGGCCGCGCTTGCGTCTATGATATCATTGTGATATCATAGGCCGACCATGCGTGCGTTTCCAGCGCGCCTGGACGACCATGTGTACGACGAGCTGAAACGACGGTCGGAGTCCGAACGCAAGAGCATGAACGCGGTCCTCAACGAATCGCTCGAACGCCATTTCCGGGGACGGTCCGATGCGAAGGAAGCGCTGCTGCGCGCCCTCGCCGCGCTGGACGAGAGCGAGCGGAGCAAGACGTGATCGCGGCGTACAACTCTGGTTCGACCATGGCACGCACCCTCGAATCGCTCGACCCCGGTACCCCCGTCTTCGCCGGCAGCACCCGCGTCGGCACCGTGCGCGCCGTGTACGCCGAAGGCGACTCGCGCAGCGCCGACCTCGTCGTCGTGAGCTGGGACGCGCGCGACGGCGACGACGTCGCGGTCCCGAGCACCGAGATCGAGAGCGTCACCGACGGACGGCGTGCAGCTGATCCGCCAGGAATCCGACCAGTACGCGGACCTCGCGCCGTTCGACGCGGCGAGCTTTCCCACGATGAAGCAGCTCAAATGACGTCGGCGCCACGCCGCGACGCGGCTGAAGTTCTCGATCGTCGTCCCGACGTACAACGAAGCGGGCGGGATCGAGAAGCTCGTCACGACGCTGCGCGACGTGTTCGCCGACGAACGATCTCGACGGCGAGATCGTCGTCGTCGACGACAACTCGCCCGACGGCACCGGCGCGATCGTCGACCGGCTCGAGCGCGAAGGCTATCCGGTGCGCTGCCTGCACCGCCCCGGCAAGATGGGGCTGTCGTCGGGCGTGATCGACGGCTGGAAGTTCGCGCGCGCCCGACTCGGTCGCGCTCGGCGCGATGGACGCCGACTTCTCGCACGACGCGACGATCTTGCCGCGCATGGTGCGCGCGCTGGCGGACGGCGGCTACGGCCTCGCGGTCGGCTCGCGCTACGTCCCCGGCGGCGGGATCGAGAACTGGCCCAAGCGCCGCATCATCACCTCGCGCGTCGCGATCGCGCTCGCGCAGCCGCTGGTGCCCGATCAAGGACATCACGTCGGGCTACTTCCTCGTCAAGCGCGAGGCGCTCGACGGCGTCGAGCTCGACCCGATCGGTTTCAAGATCGGCCTCGAAGTGATGGCGAAGGCGCATTACGGCCGCGCGCTCGAGGTGCCGTACGTGTTCACCGACCGCGTCGCGGGCGAGTCGAAGCTCAACCAGGGCGAGATCTTCAACTACCTCAAGCAGCTCGGCCGCATCTACGGCGCGCGGCTTGCGAGGCAAACGATGACGGCGGAGCGCGTTAGCCATGCCGATGCCGGAGTGGCTGCGGCTGCGGCGCGCGACGCCCGTCGCGGCCGACCAGGCGGCGCAGTGGACGAAGTGCCCCAAGTGCGGCGCGATGATCTACCGCCCCGATCTCGCGGCGAACATGTGGGTGTGCCCAACGTGCAGCCACCACTTCCGCATGCACGCGTTCGACCGCATCTCGCTGCTGGTCGACGCCGACTTCACCGAGATCGGCGGCGAGCTGATGCCCGGCGATCCGCTCGGCTGGGCTGATAAAGTGCCGTACACGCAGAAGCTCCAGCGCGATCGTGAGAAGTCCAAGCTCACCGAAGGCGTCATGTGCGGCTTCGCGTCGATCGGCGGCTACCCGGTCGCGCTCGGCGTCATGGATTTCAACTTCCGCGGCGGCACGATGGGAACCGTCGTCGGCGAGCGCATCGCGCAGCTCTTCGAGCGCGCGCGCGAGCGCAAGGTGCCGTGCGTCGTGTTCACCGCGAGCGGCGGCGCGCGCATGGAAGAAGGCATGCTGGCCTTGATGCAGATGGCGAAGACGACGCTCGCGGTGCGCCGCTTCCGCGACGCCGGCGGCTACTACCTGAGCGTGCTGACCGATCCCGACGACCGGCGGCGTCTCGGCGTCGTTCGCGTTCCAGGCCGACGTCGTGCTCGCCGAGGCCCGCGCCGCGATCGGCTTCGCCGGGCGCCGCGTGATCGAGCAGACGATCCGCCAGAAGCTGCCCGACAACTTCCAGACCGCGGAGTTCTTGCTGGAGAAGGGCGCGATCGACATGGTGGTCGAGCGCTCGGAGCTCAAGGACCGGCTGGTGCGGCTGCTCGACTACGGCGTCGGCGCGCGCCGGCCGCTCAACGGACACGCGCCGGGCGGCGCTGACGCCCGCGCCGGCCACGCCGCCTTCGACGGAGACGCACGCGTGAACGTCATCGTCGAGCGCGAGAAGGGTCTGCTGCAGCTCGAGCAGCGCATCGCCGAGCTCAAGGCGCAAGCCGCGCAGCAGCCGGTCGACATGACGGCGGAGATCCAGGGGCTCGAGAACAAGTACGCGCAGATCCAGCGCGAGGTGTTCGGCACGATGACGCCGTGGCAGCGCGTCAACATGGCCCGCCATCCGAAACGGCCGCTCGGCTCGGATTACATCGGCGCGCTCGACCAGTTCGACGAGCTGCACGGCGACCGGCACTTCCGCGACGACCACGCGATCGTCGGCGGCTTCGCGAAGCTGCGCGGCCGGCGCGTGATGGCGATCGCGCAAGACAAGGGCCGCGACACCAAGGAGAAAGTCTACCGCAACTTCGGCATGCCGTCGCCGGAAGGCTACCGCAAGGTGATCCGCCTGGTGCAGCTCGCCGACCACCTCGGCCTGCCGGTGGTGACGTTCGTCGACACCAGCGGCGCCGATCCGGGGATCGGCTCGGAAGAGCGCGCGCAGTCCGAGGCGATCGCGCAGTCGCTCTACGAGCTCGCCGACGCCGGCGTGCCGATCGTCGCGACGATCATCGGCGAGGGCGGCTCGGGCGGCGCGCTGGCGCTCGCGCTCGCCGACCGCGTGCTGATGCTCGAGCACGCGGTGTATTCGGTCGCCTCGCCGGAAGGCGCCGCGGCGATCCTGTGGGGCGACGCCGCGCGCGCGGAAGAAGCGGCGACGCGGTTGAAGCTGACGTCCGACGACCTGCTCGCGTTCGGCATCGTCGACGAGGTGATCCCCGAACCGCTCGGCGGCGCGCACCGCGACGCCGCCGGCACCGTGGCGCGCGTCCTCGACGCGGTCGTGCACGCGCTCGACGCGCTCGTCACCGTGGCGCCGGACGACCTGCGCGACGGCCGCTACCGCAAGTTCCGCCGCATCGGAGCGGCGGGCTGATGAGACGCGCTCGGCGCTGGTCCGCGTCTTGGGCCGGATCGGCGTCGTCGGCGTCGCGCTCATCGTGCTGTCGCTGATCGGCGTGCAGTACGCGCACGTCATCGGGCGCAACGTCGCGCTCGCGCACCAGCTGCACGGCGTGGAGCACGACATCGTCACGCTCAAGGCGCGCCGCGCGCAGCAGCAGCGCGAGATCCGGCGGCTGTCCGATCCGCGCGGCGCGATCCCCGAGATCCACGACCGGCTGCACCTCGTCGGCGACAAAGAAGCGATCATCTACCTCAAGCGCGGCCATCCGCCGCAGCCGCCGCGGCCGGCGACGGACCATGAGCGAGCGCGTCCGCGGCAGCGTGATCAACGTCCACAACCTCGGCGCGATCGTGCGCCTCGAGGACGGCCGGCTCGTCGCGGCGCCGATCGGCGACGTCAACAAGAACCGCTCGGCGTACACCCGCGCGCTCGAGCACAAGGACGTCACGCTGCCGTTCGATCTCGTCGGCAAGATGGTCGTCATCGCGCAGACGCGCATCGACGAGGTCGCGCCGACGACCGACGTTCCGCCGCTGACCGACCCGTCGTTCGAGGCGCAGATCGCGGCGTATCTGAAATCGACCGAGGAGTGGGCGCCGTCGGACCGGCCGCAGCCGTTCGAGCGGCATCTCGTGCGCAAGCGGCAGCGCGCGAAGTTCTTCGAGAGCCGCGCGGAGTGATGAAAGACGCGCGGGTCGATCCGGTCAAGGTCCCGGGTTCGTTCGTCCGCTTGCAGGGCGCGTACTCGGGGCTGCGCGCGGCCGAGCAGCGCGTCGCGGACTTCATCCTCGCGCATCCCGACGAGCTGATCTACCTCACGGTCACCGAGCTCGCCGACCGCACGCACACCAGCGAGTCGACGGTCGTGCGGCTGTGCCAGAAGATCGGCTACAAAGGCTATCAGGAGTTCAAGATCGTGCTCGCGCGCGATCTGGTCGAGCCGGCCACCGCGATCTACGCGGCGATCGAGCCCGGCGACGACCTCGCGACGGTGAAGACCAAAGTCTTCCAGGCGAACGCGCAGGCGCTGCGCGACACGCTCGAAGTGCTCGACGAGCAGGAGCTGCAGCGCGCGGTCGACACGATCGCCGCCGCGCGGCGGCTGGAGATCTACGGCGTCGGCGGCAGCAGCCCGCTCGCGCTCGACGCGTACCACAAGTTCGTCAAAGCTCGGCGTCGCGGCGGTCGCGCTCTCCGACGGCGATCTGATGGCGATGTCGTCGTCGCTGCTCGCGCAAGGCGACGTCGCGCTCGGGATCTCGCACACCGGCGCGAGCCGCGACGTCACCGACGCGCTCGGGCGCGCGAAGCGGCACGGCGCGGCGACGATCTGCATCACGCACCGCTCGTCCTCGCCGATCACCAAGGTGTCCGACGTCGTGCTCGTCACCGCGGCGCAGCAGACGGCGTTCCGCAGCGACGCGAGCTCGAGCCGGATCGCGCAGCTGGCCGTCATCGACACGCTGTACGTGGGCGTCGCGCACAAGAACCACGCGCGCTCGCTGGAGATGATCGAGCGCACGCGCGAAGCGACCGCCGCCAAACGCTACCACTGACCAGCGAAGGTCGAGCTGGCAGGTGTCGGGCCGGCGGGCGGGGCAGCGCTTCGACGCGGAGCACGGCGTGACGACCGAGGCGCTCGTGTTCTTGGGCGAGCTCGATCCCGACGCGATCGGACCATCGCTTGAGTTCGCGACGCATTACGAGCCGACGCCGGTCGCGCAAGCGGAGGCGCTGCTCAACGCGTCGCCGCTGCGGCCCGAGAACGCGACGTTCGTCGATCTCGGCGCCGGCATGGGACGCGTCGTGATGCTCGCCGCGCGGCGGCCGTTTCGCGCGGTGATCGGCGTGGAGATTTCGCCGGCGCTGGTGGAGATCGCGCGCGAGAACCTCGCGACGGCGCGCGATCCGCTGCGCGTCGCGCGCGACGTGAAGATCGTCGGCGCGGATGCGGGGCAGTACGTATTCCCGCGCGGCGGCCTCGTCGTATTCATGTACAATCCGTTTCGCGGCTCGGTGCTCGGCGCCGTCGTGAGCAACGTGCGGGAGACCTCCGAGGACCGCGAGGTGGTGCTGCTCTACCACACGCCGGTCGAACGCGATACCGTCGATGCTTCCGGCGCATTCGAACTCGTCGCTGACTTTGGCTTCGGCCTCGTGTATCGGCTGCGGCACGACGGCCGCTCGTAACCGCTCCGCGAGCCCGAATTCCCTCGGCTTCTACCTCGACCCAGCCGCTAGCCCGAATACTCGCATGCTTCTTTCGGAGGATAGAGGGAGTTCGGGAACCCCCGACGGAGCCGCCGCCGCCGTTCACGCCGCTCACGCCGTTCGTGACGACGCGCGGGAGCGCGTACGTGTTCATGCCCGGGTTTCCGGGGCTTACGTGGATCGCGAACGGTTGCCCGAACTCGGGGTAATCATCTCGACTTCGTTGTTCGATCAATCCGGTTCGCGCACGCCGAATTTCATCGAGGTGCCGCGCTTCGCGCCACGCGCCGGCGTGCTGGTAGTCGGAGTCCAAGAGCGTGCCGTCGAGGTCGAACAGGAACGCCGGAGCGAACCCGCCGTGCGGGTCGCTTCGCGCCCGCGCGCGAACCGCCCGCCGGTGGTCCGCGCGCTGTTCTCGATCGGAACGAACTCCACACGCCTGCTCGTCCTCCACGACGGCGGCGAGCGCATCGCCGCGGAGTCGCGCGGCACGCGCATCGGAACCGGCATCGGCGAGACGGGAACGCTCGACCCGGCCGCGCGCGAGCGCACGCTCGCGGCGATCGACGAGTACGTCGAGATCGCACGCAGCCTCGGCGTGTCGGCGATCGATTCGACTGCGACGAGCGCGCTGCGCCGCGCGAACGACGGCGATGCGTTCGCCGCGCAGGCCGCCGCGCGCATCGGCATCGCCCCGCGGGTGCTCAGCGGCGCGGAAGAAGCGACGTACTCGTTCCTCGGGGCGACCGCGTCGCGTGAAGGCGACGACGCGATCGCCGTTCTCGACGTCGGCGGCGGCAGCACCGAGCTCGCGATCGACGTACCCCGGGAGGCACGCGCACGCGGCGCGGTCGCGCGCACGTCGTCCGTGGAGATCGGCGCGGTTCGATTGTCCGAACGGCATCGGGCGCTACTCGGCGAGCGTGCGCTCGACGACGACCAGCGCCGCGCGCTCGAAGCAGAAGCACGTGCCGACGCTGCGACCGTCCTTGGGCCGCTCGCCGCGAACCGGGCCTTCGGGGAGCTCATCGTCGTCGGCGGAACGGCGTTCACGGCGGCGGCGATGATTGCGGGCGGCGTGCGTGACGGCGTGACGATGACCCACGCGGACTGCCTGCGCCTCATCGGCGATCTGCTCGCCCGCGACCTCGGCGCGCGTAAAGCGATGCCCGACATCCGCCCGCAGCGCGCGGACATCTTACCGGCCGGTCTGATCGTCATCGACGAAGCATGCCGCGTGCTCGGCGTCGACAGGTTCACCGTAAGCGAAGCGGATCTGCTCCTGGGCTATCTGACGTCCCCTGCGTTCCGCGCGGCCCCGTTCCCGCCGGCGTAGCCGCGACCGGCGCTGCCCGCTCCGGAAGCGGTAGCGTTGCGCGCGACGGCGAAGCGCGCTGCGGGATGATGGTGGAATCGGTAGACACAGCAGACTTGTGAACATGAGCCGGCCGGACGGAAACACCGGCCGGGATGCGCTCAAATTCGGTGAACTCGTCGCGGTGATACCGCACGACAACGCCGAGCCAAGCGGGTACGGTGCGGCGAAGTTCGGCGTAGCGAACCCGAAGGTGTAGAGACTGGACGGGCGCGGCCTACACTTGTTCGCCGAATCGAATGTCGAAACGGTAAACCGGCACGGTCAAGGCACAGTCCGGACCACGAACGTCGCATACGGGTGACGCGATGGCGGCGAAAGCCGAAGCGGTGCGAAAATTTGCTGCCGGCAACGGCGTCCGGGTTCAAATCCCGGTCATCCCAATTGATTGTTTTGAAGCTCGGATCGCGATGTTCATCAGCGCGTCATGATCTGGTGACATCCTCGACATACGGTGCGCGCGATACTCTCACCGCAGCGCCCGTAGCTCAACTGGAGAGAGCACCGTCATGACTAAACGGCAGATGCGGGTCCGAATCCCGCCGGGCGCGACCGACGACGCGGCTCCCCTTGACCGGAACTAGTCACCCGGATAAGATCAAGGCATCTGCCGCTTAGTCAGCGGCCGGGCCCTCGGGAGAAATCCCGGGGGCTCGCCGTTTCCCGACCTGTTATTTTGAATAGGTGGGAGGGCTCGTAAGTCTCACCGAGAAGCTTCGGAGGTTCCCGACGACACCCGGCGAGCTGCCGGGTTTCGTGTGTCCGGAGGTCCCGCCGCTGAAGATCCTCGTCACCGTCAAGCTCGTCCCTGATACGAATGCCGACAAGCGCATCGATCCGGCGACCAAGCGCCTCGTCCGTACCGGCGTCGAAACGGTCCTCAACCCGTTCGACGAGTACGCGATCGAAGCAGCGCTGCAGCTCAAAGAAAAGCTCAACGATGGTTCCACGGTGACCATCGTCTCGATGACTCCCGTATCCGGCAAGGAGATCGTCCGCAAGGCGCTCGCGATGGGCGCCGACGACGCGGTCATGCTGTCGGACGACGCCGTCGCCGGCAGCGATCTGTGGGGCACGGCCGTCGCGCTGGCCGCCACGATCAAAGCGCAGAGTCCCGATCTCGTGATCACCGGGACGCAGTCGACCGACGCGATCAGCGGCGATCTCCCGGGCATGCTCGCCGAGAAGCTCGGCTTCCCGGGTTTGACGTACGCGCGCAAGCTCGAGGTCGACGGCGGCCGCGTGCGCGTGCAGCGCGAGACCGAGACCGGCTACATGACGCTCTCCGCCGCGCTGCCCGCGGTCGTCAGCGTCACGAAGTCGGCCAACGAGCCGCGCTATCCGTCGCTCAAAGGCATCATGGGCGCCAAGAAAAAGGAGATCAAACAGCTCGCCGTCGCCGACCTCGGCTTGACGGTCGCCGTCGGTACCGCCGGCTCCAAGGCGCAGCTCACCGACCTCGCCACGCCCCCGGCGCGCGCGAAGGGCCAAGTTCTCCAGGCGCCCGATCCCGCCGAAGGCGCCAAAGCGATCGTGCAGTTCCTCAAAGACCGGAAGTTCCTGTGATGAAAAACGTCATCGCGTTCATCGAGCACAAGCACGGCACGATCCGGCGCTCGTCGCTCGAAGCGGCCACGCAGGCGCGCACGCTCGCGGACCAGCTGGGTGGGAAAGCCCACGCTGTCGTCGCAGGCGACGGCGCGCAGCAAGCGGCCGAGACGCTCAAGAAATACCCGCTCGACCAGATCCACGTCTCGGGCGAAGACCGCTTCATCGACGGGGCCGTCGATGCCGTCGAGTCCGTCGCGAAAGCTGTCGGGCCGTCGCTCGTCCTCGTCGGCAACACGATGATCGGGCGCGACGTCGGATCGCGCTTCGCGGCGCGGGTCGATTGCGGGGTCAACGCCGACGTCGTCGAGTTCAAGACGGACGGCGGCGAGGTCTCATGCGTCATGCCGAAGCTGGGTGGCTTGGTCATCACGACCTGCAAGCTGACCGGCTCGGATTTCGGCGTGGCAGCAATTCGGCCGAACGTTTTCACCGCCAAGGAAACTTCCGGGGCCGGCGAGATCGTTCAGATTGCGTCGAGCGGCAAGGCCTCCACGGTTACCGTGGAGGACGAGGTCGATGAAGCTGCTGCCGAGCTCGGCGTCGAAGAGGCGTCGGTCGTCGTCAGCGGTGGTCGCGGGATGGGCGGTCCGGAACCGTTCACCACGATCCTCAAGGACCTCGCCGAAGCGTTCGGCGGTGCGGTGGGAGCCTCGCGCGCGGCGGTCGACGCCGGCTGGGTCTCTCACGGGCATCAAGTCGGGCAGACCGGAAAGACCATCAGCCCGCAGCTCTACATCGCCGTCGGTATCTCCGGCGCGATCCAACACAAGGTCGGGATGCGCACGTCCGAGACGATCATCGCGATCAACAAGGACGGCAACGCACCCATCGCCGAGTTCGCCGATCTCCTCGTCGCGGGAGACGCCTTCGCCATCGTTCCGGAATTGACGAAGCTCGTCCGCGACGCGAAAGCTGCACACGCCTAGCATGAACCGCCGTCTTTTCCCCGTCGTCCTCGGTCTCGCGGCCGCCGCATTCGTTGCGGCGGTCGGCGTGCATCCGGGCGTCGCCGCGCCCAAAGCCGCCGCGACCGCAACGCCCGCGCCCGCGCCGTCGCCGACCGCGACGCCGGAGCCGCTCGACAAAGCGATCCCGCGCCTCGAAGCCAAGCTGAAGACCGATCCGAACGACAAGGCCGTCGCTCACCGAGCTGTCGGCCGACTACCTCCAGATCTCGCGGCCGGACCTCGCGATCAAGCTCACGCAGAAGCTGCTGCAGAGCGGCACGAAGACGGCGCAGGTCTACTACTTCGACGGGCTCGCGCAGGGGCAGCTCGGGCACCAAAAAGAAGCGCTCGCCGATCTAGAGCAAGCGGCGAACCTCGAGCCGACCAACCCGGGCGTGCTCGGAACGCTGACCCAGACGTACATGCAGGCGAACCGCCCGCAAGACGCCGAGCGCGTCGCGAAGCGCGCGGTGACGTTCAACAAGGACGACAAGAACGCGTACCTCGCCTACGGCCAGGTCCTCGCAGGCGAAGGCAAGTTCGACGAAGCGCGCCAGCAGCTCGAGATCGGCGCGAAGCTCGATCCCAAGGACGTGCGGCCGATCCTGCTCGAAGCGCAGACGTACACCAGCCAGAACGCGATCGCGCTCGCGGCCGGCCTCTACGACCGTGCGATCGCGATCGACCCGACCAGCGTCGAGGCGCTCGTCGGCAAAGCGCGCCTCGCCGCGCAGCAGCACAACGTCAAAGACGCGATCGCGACGTACGAGACCATCTACAAGCTGCAAGTCGATCCCAACGACAAAGCCGCGGTGATCGATCAGGAAGCGATCGTCTACGCGAACGAAAAGATGGCCGCCGACGCGGACGCGGCGTTCAAGCGCGCGATCGCGGAGTTCCCCAACGTGCTCAGCGCGCACACCGCATACGGTGAGTATCTGCTCAACCTCAAGGACAACGCCGGCGCCGAGCGCGAGTTCGTCGCGGGCGCCGGGCCGAACCGCGATCAGGTCGACGCGCTCGCGCGACTCGGCCAGCTCTACGCGGGCCAAAGCCAGTACCAGAAGGCCGTCGATCAGTTCAAGCGCGTCGCCGAGCTCGCGCCGCAGGACCCGCGCTCGTTCTTGCTGCTCGGCGCGACGTACGCGGCGAACAAGCAGTTCGCCAACGCCGCGACCGCGTTCAAGCAGTCGTATCAGCTGCAGCACACGCCCGACGCGCTGCTCGGCCTCGGCCAGGCCGATCTGCAGACGCACAACTACACCGAATGCGCGCAAGTGTACGACGCGCTCGACAAGGGCGCGCCGGACATCTCGCGCCAGAACCCGCAGGTGCTCTTCGGCCTGGGCCAGTGCTATCAGGGCGCGAAGCAGCCCGACAAAGCGAAGGCCACGTACCAGCGCGTGCTGGCGATGGTGAAGCCGGGCTCGCAGGCGGCCAACGAGATCAAAGCGCTCATCGCCGCGATCGACCGCCAGCAGAAGAAGCCCGCGCCGGCGAAGAAGCCGACGACCACGTCGAAGACCTAAGACAGTGCTCGTCGCGTACGACGACGGCCTCACCGCGCACCTGAGCGGGATCCGGCATCCGGAACAGCCCGACCGGGTGCGCGTCGTCGCGGACGAGCTCCGCCGCCGCGGGATGCTCGGCGAGCGCGTCGACGCGCGCGTCGCGCGCCCCGACGAGATCGCGCGCGTCCATCCGGCCGCATACATCGAGCTGGTGCGCCGCACGTGCGCGGCGCTCGAACCGGACGGCGTCGCGCAGCTGATCACCGGCGACACGCTCGTCGACGCCGGTTCGTACGAAGGCGCGGCGCGCGCCGTCGGCGCGACGCTCGTCGCGCTCGAGGCTGCCGTCGACGGACGCCGAGGAGCGTTCGCGCTCGTCCGTCCGCCCGGCCATCACGCCGAACCGGCGCGCGGGATGGGCTTCTGCGTCTTCAACAACGCGGCGATCGCCGCGCGCACGTACGCGCACGGTGAGGGCAAGCGCGTCCTCGTGCTCGACTTCGACTACCACCATGGCAACGGCACGCAGTCCGCGATCGGCGGCGGCGTCTCGTATCTCGGCTCGCACGCCGATCCGGCGTATCCGGGCACGGGCGATCCGCGCGACAACCGCGTCGTGTCCGGCGCCGCGCTCGTCAACGTCCCGATCGACGCGCGCGGGATCTCCACCGAAGGCTTCATCGGCATCCACGCGCGCACGCTGCGCGCGCTCGCCGAGCGCATCCGCCCGCGCTTGATCGTCGTCAGCGCCGGTTACGACGTGGTCGCCGGCGATCCGGTCGGCGACTTGGGCGTCGATCCGGCGTTCGCGCGCCAGATGGGACGGCTCGTGCGCGAGATCGCCGACGAGTACTGCGACGGCCGCGCGCTGTTCGTGCTCGAAGGCGGCTACGATCCCGCGATGGTGGCGACGTGCGTCGCCGAGACGATCCTCGGGTTCGAGGAGCGCGTCGAGGCCGACAAGACCGACGTCCACGCGATCCCGCCGGCCCAGCGCGCGATCGTGCGCGAAGTCGAGGAAGCCGCGCTCTGCGGCGCCTCGCGGTGAACCCGAAGATCGTCCCGGCCGCCGTGCTCGTCGTGCGCGTCGTGCTCGGCGCGATCTTCCTGATCGCCGGCGCATCGAAGGTGGGGCACGCGGCCGAGTTCGCGCAGCAGATCGCGGCGTTCCGGCTGCTGCCGCAACCGGTGATCGCGCCGATGGCGCTGCTGCTGCCGTTCTTGGAGATCCTGCTGGGCGGCTATCTCGTCATCGGGCTCTTCACGCGCGTCGCCGCGTGGATCGGCGCGCTGCTGCTGCTGGCGTTCGACGCCGCCATCGCGTCGGCCGTCGTGCGCGGCATGTCCTTGAACTGCGGCTGCTTCGGAACGCACGACACCACCGTCACCACGTGGGCGGAGGTCGCGCGCGACGCGGTCTTCGTTCTGCTCGCCCTGTTCGTGGCGCTGCGTCCTCCCGGGATGCTGGCGCTCGACCGGAGAATCGGGATCGAACCATGAGCCGCACGACACCGACCGCCGCATCGGCGAAATCGCGCAAGACGATCCTCTACGCCACGATCGCCGTCGTCATCATCGGCATCGTCGCGGCCGTCGGCTTCGCGTCGCGCACGTCGGTCGTACCCGAGAACGCGACCAAAGCGGTGGGGCAGTCGAAGCTCAAAGTCGGCGACACCGCGCCCACGTTCACGATCGCGACGAACGCCGGAAACTTCGACCTCGCCGGCGTGTCGACGCCGGTGCTGCTCGAAGTGTTCGCGCCGTGGTGCCCGCACTGCCAGAACGAAGCGCCGATCCTGAACGACCTGGCGACAAAATATGCCGGGAAGCTCGCGATCGTCGCCGTCAGCGGCGACGCGGTCGATTTGGAGCACAACACCGCGGAGTCCGAGTCGAACGTCCACGTGTTCGCCGACCAGTACCAAACGCGGTACCCGATCGCGTTCGACCGCGACCTCAAGGTTGCGGCACTGTACCTTCGCCAAGGCTTTCCGTCCGTGTACGTCATCGACAAGAACAAGCGCATCCGCTTCGAGCAAGAGGGCGAGATCCCCGAGGCCGATCTCGTGAAGGCCATCGACAGCGCGCTGTAGCCGCGGCGTTCAGCGAACGTCGCGCGCAAGCTCCGCCGCGACGGCGCTTACGAGCGCGCGGTTGCGCGTGCGCAATCCCCACTCGATCTGACCGGCGCTTCGGCCCGACGCGCCGGTCGCGTTGCCGGAGCCGATCCAGGCGGTGCCGCCGGCGAGCGCGAGCTTTTGATTCGATCCGCCCGTGCGCACCACGACGCCGTCGGCGACGAGGCGCGCGATAGTGCTCGTTTCCTGCGGGTTGGGCCGGCTCGAGCGTCCGACGACGAGCGTCGTCTTCGCGCCCGCGCGCGCGTGCTGCTGAAGCGCCCGCGTCAGCGGTGACGTCGCCACGCGTTCGGTTTCGACGATGACCGGCGCGCCGCGCGCGCCTTCGACGACCGCGACCTCGCGGGCGAGCGCGACGTCTTTGCGCGTCGCGAGCGCGCGATCGGCGCCGCCGCGCCCGGCGAGCGCGTCGCGCACCAGCGCGACGTCCTTCGGATCGTCGTCCGCGACCACGATCTCCGGACCGCGCTTGGTCCAGTTGCGGTCGTCGAGATAGGCGACGCCGTCGCACACGGCGGCTTTGAGGTGAAACGGCGCGCGATCACTCGGCAGCAGGGCGACGTCGGCCCCGGCTGCGCGCAAGATGCGTGCCGCCTCCGCGTTGCACCGGCCGCCGAACGGGTTGCGATACGGATCGGCTTGCAGCGTCACCGCCACGTGCGCGCCGCGTCGCGCCGCTCCGGCGAGCGCGTCGCGCATCGCGCCGTGCGGCAGAAAGTACGAGCCGAAGGCGACGTCGTGCGCGGAGCCGATGCGCCCCAAGACGTCGGGAACGGACGAAAGCGAAAGTGTCACGCACGTTTATCACGTGCGCGGCATCAGCCGCGCTAGTGCTACGGGACGACCGACGTTGCGATCTGGACGAGCTCTTTGAGATCGAGGTCGCCGACGAGCGCGAACGCGAGGCCCTCTTCGCGCCAGGCGAGCAGCGTCGTCGGGCCGTCGCGGACGTACTGGCCGTCGTGCTTGTCGAAGTTGATCGCGCGCGGGGCGAGGCCGGCGAAGTCGATCGCACGATCCGTCGCGTTCTCGAACAGCGACAGCGTGCGGATCCCGTCCGAGTAGATGAGGTGCAGGTTGCGCACGCCTTTGATGTTCGAGACGTCGGCGCCGCTCAGCACGAAGCCCTCGGGCAGATACTTCGGCGTGATCGGCTTGAAGCCGGCGTCGGGGATCGCGTTGGGCAGCGTGCGCGGTTCCTGGTACGACCGCCCGTGCACCGTGACGAAACCGGCCGGGACCGTGGAGCTGAAAATCGAAGCCGGGATGTCGTCGGTGTAGCGGATGTCGTCGTAGCGCGTGCTCCACGCCAGCGAACCGTCGCTGTGATACGCTTCCTTCCCGAGGACGACGTGCGTCTGCGTGTCGATCCACAGCCGCATCGCGCGCTCGCCGGTGAATCGGCTGACGAGGTCGACGACGTCGACTTTGCGGTTGGCGATGTTGCCCGCGGCCGTGCGCACCGCGCGGTAGTTGCCGTCGACGAGCGCGATGTCGTCGACGACGGCGACCGGATCGACGGCCGCTTTGTTCTCGCTGACGACGACGCGCTTGCGCTGCGGATCGACGTCCCACGACATCGCGCCGCGGCTGATGACGAACTGTCCGTAGAGGATGTGCGGCGTGAGATAGGTGCGGCGCGTCTGCTCGGGTGCGCGGTGCTCGATCTGCGAGACGACGGCGAACGAACGCGTCTGGCCGCTCCGGATCGACGACATGCGGCCGACGAACGAGACGTGCTTGGGCGCGGCGACGGCCGCTACGAGGAGCGGCCGTGCATCGGTCCCGCCCTGCATCCGGGCCAGCATCGGCGCCGGCTGCGCGGGCGGTGGTGAGGCGGTGCCGTGCGGTGCGGGAACCGCCGCTCCGACCGCGGGGACGCCGAGCGCCAGGAGCGCGAGCGCCGCGACCGCGAGGCTAGTGGACCGCACCGCTGGCGTCGTCGAGTGTCGCGGCGTCGGCGGTATCGATGTACGAAGCGGCGGAGGACGTGGTGCTGCCGCGGTCCTGCGAGTCGGCGGTGTAGACGGCCGGCGAGGCGCCCGGGCCGAACGGGTTCTGCTGCGCCTGGGCGTTGTGCTCGTCGAGGTAGTAGCTTGCGTTGACGCCGGCGATGACGGGCTGCGCATGCCAGAGATTCGGCCCGATATAGGCCGCAATCGCGAGCGCTGCGGCGACGGGCAAAGCGATCCGCGGGCCCCAGCTCGTGCGCAAACGCTGCGCCCACGACGGGGTCTCGTGCCGCACGGCGTCCCACACGCGTGCCTTGACCATCGACGGCAGCTCGAGCTCCTCGGTGCGCGCGGCGGTGCGCAGCAGCTCGCCGAGCGAGGCTTCCTCGTCGTAGATCGCGTTGCACGCGGTGCAGGCCGCGAGGTGCGCGAAAACGGCGGCGTCCGCTTGAGGGGTCAGCGCGCCGTGCAGGTAGTCGATGAGGGATTCGCGATCGTAATGTGTCGTCATTGTTGTTCCTGTTGCGCCCGGGTCACCAACCGGCGAAGAAGCGCTCTCGCTCGGTGGAGCCGCGATCGGACCGTTCCGATCGAACATCCCATGATGTCGGCTATTTCCTGGTAGCTATACTCCTCGATATCGGCGAGAACCACGACTTGGCGCTGCTCGGGGGACAGCTGAGCGAGCGCCTTCGAGAGCGGCTCTCCGAGCTGGCCCGCCACGTAGTCCTCGATGGGGTCGACCGCCAAGGGCCGCTGTCCACCGTACTCCTGCGGTGCGTTGTCTTCCGGGATCTCTTCTTGGAAACGTCCTTTCCGGCGCCGAAGTTCATCCCGATACAAGTTCGTGACGATTCGGTAGATCCACGACAGGAAGGACGTCCCGGGTTGGAAGGACCGCCACGCTCGGTAGACTCGGATGAACGCGTCCTGCGTCAAATCGCGAGCGTCCGCCTCGTTGCCAGTCAGGCGGTAGGCGAAGTTGTACGTCGCCTTGCCGTACTGGGCCATCGCCTGCTCGAGGAACGCCGACGCTTCACGCGACGGCGGCTCGATCGGCTTGCGCGGGACCCCCATCGGGATCAGCGCCTTCGCGTTACGGTCGGATTCGGCCTCGCGGGGAGGCCGGCGCTCACTTACAGCTGTTGGCCGCCGGGATGATCACCTTGGACGCCGCGTCCTCGTGCTTGGTCGTGAACGCGGCGATGTCGCCGAGATCGCGGTCGAGCAGGTGCGCGTCGTTGAGCGACGTGACGGTCTTGTGCTGCGGGTCGAACGTCGTCTGCGTGTCCCGGAGAAACCCGGAAACCGGCGTGGGCGTTTGGAGCGCACCGCCGCGGCCCGTTGCGATGTTCGGGGCGTTGGAGCGCGCCATGTTCTGCTCGCTCTCGCTCAGCGTGCCGAACCGGCGCATCCGCTCGGTCTCGACGAAGCCGCTCATGGCGTCCAGCTGAACCTTCTGCGCCGCCAGCACGCCAGTCAGGGTCGAGCGCAGATCGCGCAGGGTCTTGGCGTCCTCGGGCTTCGCCGTCGGCGGGACGTCCAGCGAGGGCGACTTGAGCGCCTCGGTGAGCGTGTCGACGTTCTTGACCATCAGGTCCACTTCGTGATCCATCTGCATCAAGTGCAGGTCGCGGGCCTCGTTCGAGTCCTTGACGACGTAGTCGAAGATGCGCTTGCGCAAGCCGCCGTAGGTCCGGTCGTTCTTGAGCGCCGCGGCGACCGCCGGCGCGATCGCGCGCCGGATCGCCGTGCAGACCGGCTTCGCGCGCGTCGTCCCGATCAGCGGGAGCGTGGTCGCCTGCGGGATCGGCTCCAGGTTGAACGGGTTGGTCGGCGTGGGCTTCGGGACGGGCGCCGGGGATGCGAGACCCAGCAAGAGCGCCCCGAGGGCGGCGTATGCGAGCACGGTGCTTGCTTCTACAACGGAACGGCGGGTTCCGTGCAGGGTGCGCTTACGAAAAGTTGACGCGCGGCCGATACTCCCCATACGCGGCCCCGGCAGATGCCCGCCGGTGATCCGCTTCGGGTGAGGGCGTCGGTCCAGGACGTCGCGCGTTCGAGTGCGCGGCGAGCTCAGCATGGGATCGGTTCACGGATGAACTTCCCGCTCGCGTTCAGTCGTGCCGACGGATTCGGCGTAGCGCTTTCGATCGTGGTGATGGTGGTTGCCGTCCTTTCGGCGGTGCGGCTGCACGCGCTTGCGGTCGCGCTTCGCAGGCAGCACGCGGCCGCGCTCGCGCAACGCTCGCATCTGTTGGAAGCCGTCGCGGACGGGATGTATGTCGTCGACGAGCAGCTGCGCGTCGCGCACGTCAACGCCGAAGCCGCCCGGCTGCTCGGAGCCGGCGCAGACGAGCTCATCGGCCGCGCGCTCAAAGACATCGCCGCTCCGCTCGCCTCCGAGCTGCTCGCCGACGTACGCTGCGCGCGGCGCACCGGCGAGCGGACGGAACGCACGTACGCGCTGCCCGGGACCGGCTCGATCATCGAGGTGCGCGCCGCGCCCGCCGGCCGCGACGTGGTCGTCTCGTTGCGTGACGTCGCGGAACCCGCGCGCGTCGCCGCCCGGGCGCGCGACTGCGATCAGCGCGTGCGGCTGCTGGCCGACAACGTCGACGCGGTGCTGTGGACGACCGATCTCGACGCGCGTTTCACGTCGGTGACGGGCGCCGCGCTCGAAGATCTCGGCCTGCGCGCCGACGATCTCGTCGGGCGGTCGTCAGCCGCGCTCATCGCCGAGCACGTGCTGCGCGACGTCGTCGCCGGCACGGCGGTGCGTGCCGAGACGGTGCGTGGCCAGCGCTGGCTGCGCCACGTCGTCGAGCCGCTGCGCGACGGCGCGGATACGATCGTCGGCGCCGTCGGCGTCTCGCTCGACGTCACCGCGCTCAAACGCGCGCACCAGCGGCTGTTCGAGAGCACGCATCGCGACCGCGTCACCGGGCTGCCGAACCGGCTGTCGCTGGAGCAGCGTATCGACGAGACCATCGCGGACGCGCGCCGCGACGGCCGGCGCTGCGCGCTGCTCTTCGTCGGCCTCAACCATTTTCGCACGATCAGCGACGCCCTCGGCCACGGTGCGGGCGACGACGTACTGCGCGACGTGGCGCTGCGGCTGCAGGAGACGCTGCGCGCGGGCGAGGTGATCGCGCGTCCCGGCGGCGAGGAGTTCGTGATCCTCATGCCGCGCGTGACCTCGAACGCCGAGGTCGAGAGCGTCGCGCAGCGGCTGCTCGGCGCGCTCGCGCTGCCGGTGACGACGCGCGGGCGCGAGCTGTTCGTCGACGCGAGCGTCGGTGCGGCGATCTTCCCCGAGCACGGGGACGACACCGAGTCGCTCGGCGCGCACGCCGACGCCGCGATGCAGCGCGCGAAGACGCTGGGGGGCGAACGCTTCGCGCTCTACGACGACGACTCGCTGCAAGCCGCGGCGGTCGAACGGCTCGCGCTCGACAACGACTTGCGGCACGCCGTCGCGCGCGACGAGCTGCGGCTGCTGTACCAGCCCGTGATAGACGTCGCGACCCGCCGCATCGTCGGCTGCGAAGCGCTCGTGCGCTGGCACCATCAGACGCGCGGCGTCGTCCCGCCCGGCGTCTTCATCGCGATCGCCGAGCAGAGCGGAGCGATCGTCGCGCTCGACCGCTGGGTTTTGCGCGAAGCGTGCGCGACGGCGGCCCGCGTGCGCACCTACGAGCCGGGCTTCCGCATGGCGGTCAACCTCTCGCCGTACGACTTGCGCGAGCCCGATTTCCCCGATGTCGTCGCGACGATGCTCATCGAGCACAGCCTGCGCCCCGGCGCGCTCTCGATCGAAGTCAACGAGCACGACCTGCTCGACGACGGCGTGCTGCTCGCGCTGCGCCGCATATGCGCGCTGGGCGTCGAGGTGACCGTCGACGACTTCGGCGTCGGCTACAGCAGCTTTCCGTCGCTCAAGCGCTTGCCGGTCACGGCGCTCAAGGTCGACCGCGCGTTCATCCGCGACGTTGCAGAAGACGCCTACGACCGGGCGATCGTCGGCTCCATCGTGTCGATCGCGAAAACGCTCGGGCTGCGCGTCACGGCGGAGGGCATCGAGACCGAAGAGCAGCTGGGCTTCGTCGCGTCGCTTGGGTGTGACGAGGCCCAAGGCTTCCGCTTCGGCGCGCCAATGACGGACGCCGAGCTGGAGCGCGCGCTGGCGCCGCGCCCTCGCTTGCAGTTGCTCGAACGGGGAGTCTCCGCCTAGGCAAATCCCCTGATCTCGGGCCTGACGCCTTGCTCCGGCCGGGGTACGATACCCGTGGAAACGTGGAGGAGGTACCCCTCGTGGCGATCATTTGGAAGGCTCAAGACGAAGCGGAGCGGGTGCTGCGGCAACGCCGCGCGTTTCGTGATTGCCTGACCTCGATCGCCGAGCCGTCCTCCGACGTGGATGCAGCCGAGCTGATCTACGGCGAGCTCGTCGCGAACACGGTTCGTTACGCGAACGGCGCCGTGGAGGTCCGGCTCGAGCTCGTCGACCAGGCGCCGCCGGTCCTGGTGGTGCGCGATCACGGGCCCGGCCTGCATTGCCATCCGTGGACCCCGCGCCGCGATCCGTACGCCGAATCGGGGCGGGGCCTCGGCATCGTGGAGCTGCTCGCGCGCGAGGTAGCAGTCGACCACGCCGACGGCGGCGGAACCGAGATCCGCGCCGTCCTGCCGGTCATGCCGCGCGACCGCGCCGCGTAGCCGTCGGCGGGAGCCTTAGCGCTCCAGCCGGTAGTTCAGCTCGATCGAACGCGGCCGGGCGACGTGGTCGCCCTGCGCGTTCGCGAACGTGATGAAATACCGGTCGTTGAAGAGGTTGTGCACGCGCAACGCGAGCGCGCCGCGCCCGAGCGCGATACCCTTCTCGACGTCGAGCGTGAGGTGCGGCGGCACCTTGCACGCGCTCGAACCCAGCCCGGTGCGCGGATTCGGCGGGCAGTACGGGTTGATGAACCCCGCCGACACGTCGGACGGTGCCGTGGTGAGACCGCTGCCGTACTCGACGCTCGCCGACAGCCAGCCGTTGTGGCGATCGTTGATCAGCACGCCCGCGTTCGCGTCCCACAGCTCTTCGTGATCCGCTGGGAGCCAGTCGCGCGAGCCGGCGCCCGAACACGGCGCCAATAACGCCGTCTCGCAGTTCTTCACCACGGCATAGGTGTGCGCGAGCGAACCGTACACGCGCCCGCCGCGCACGAGCGCACGCTGGTACGCGAGGCTTTGCGTGGCGATCCGGCCGAGCGCGAAGTTGATGTCCTGGTGAAGGTTCGTCGTGCCGACCTGCGTGTCGTCGATGAGATCGGTCGCGTTCTTCTGCGCGACGCGCACGCCGAGGTCGCCGCGTCCCATCGCGAGATGGCCGCCGATCTCGTAGTCCGAATCGCGCTGGGGCCGCAAATCGAAGGTTCCGCTGGACGGCTGGATCACGCGCGCGACCGACGGCGACACGTTCTCCAGCGAGAACGGCGTGAAGAACCGGCCGTAGTAGACGTAGAGGCTCGCGGTGTCGCCGAACGATCGGGTGAGCTTCACGCGCGGGCTGAGTTGTGAAAAACCGCTCGCGAACTCGGGCGAGGCGATCGAGAACACGTCGGCGCGCACGCCGTAGTCGAGCCGCCAGCGCGCGCCCATGCGCCAGCTGTCCTGGAGATAGCCCTCGGCGAGGTGGCCCGCGTTGGGCGCGGCGTCCACGACGGTGAACGGCGCGAGCGAGAACGGGTTGAGCGCCTGCAGACCGATCGCGTACCGTTTCGCCACGGTGGTCACGTCGTAGACCACGCCGGCGCGAACTTCGTGCGCCGCGCTGCGCAGGTCGTAATCCGCGTTGACGCGGTAGTCGATCGACGTGCGGTCCGAGAACAGCGACAGCGAGCACGTCGTGACGTCCGCGCTGCAATCGGCGGGCCCGCCGCGCGCCGATCCCGCAGTGAAGTCGTTCGCCGGATCCGGCAGGTCTTGGATGTGCGAGCGTTTGATCGACGGGCCGAACGAGAACGTGCCGCGGTCGCCTATCGCGCGCCGGAACTGCAGCGACGCGAACACGTCGTCCTGCCGCTCGACGTCGTCCTGCGCCGCCGGCGCGCCGGCCGCCACGTCGGCTGGGATCTGATACGTCTGCAGGCTGTGCGACAGCGTGAAGTTGGCGAACGAGCTTTTTCCGTACGGAAGCGTGACGCGGAAGAACTGGTTCGCGCTGCTGCCGGCATCGTGCGGGGCATCCGGTGACGGCGGGTCCAGTGCGCGGCCGTCGCGCCCGGTGCGCGATGCGACGAGCAGCGAGCCGCCGCGGCCGACGGGCGCGTGATAGCCGAGCGTCGCTTCGTAGCGCCCGAACGCGCCGCCGGCGGCGTCGAATGTGACGCCCGCCGGGCCCGGCGTGCCGCCGCGCGACGCGAGGTTCAGCACCGCGCCGAAACGTTCGCCGTATTGCGCGGGATACGCGCCTTCGAGGACTTCGGCGAAGCCCACGTTGCTCGCGTCCACCTCGTTGCCGATGACGCGGTTGAGCGCTTGCGGCAACGCGACGCCGTCGATGACGTAGTTGATGTCGCCGTGGTCGCCGTTGACGTGCACGGCGCCGTTCGCGCCGCGTGCCGCGCCCGGCACCTGCAGCAGCATGCCCGACGTGCTGCCGGCCGCCGGCGATCGTGCGATCGTCTCGGTGTTCAGCGTGACGTCGGTGCCGGCGCGCTGGACCTGCACGGCGCGCGACGTGACGGTAGCCGAGGTGCGGCCGATGGTCTTGGTGGCTTTGAGGATGAGGTTGACGCTCTCGCCGGCCGACGTGACGTCGACGTCGACGACGGCGCTGAGCGGACCGCGGACGCCGGACACCGAGTACCGGCCGAGCGGGACCGCGCTGAACGCGAACGTGCCGCGCGCGTCGGTCGTGGCCTCGCGGTGAAGCGTCGGCCCGTTGAGCTGAACGGCGGCGCCCGCGACGGCTTGACCGTTCGCGGTGACGACGCCGGAAAGAAAGCTGGTCGCCTGCGCGAGTGCAGGCCCCGTGGTCGCAACGACCGCGGCGACGAGGATGAAGGCGAGCGCGCGGAGCGGCCCACCGAATTGACGGCTGAACATGATTCCCTTGCTATCTGCGACGACGAACGAGCCGCGCTAGGGGCGCGGCAACCGGAAGTCAGGCAGGCAGCGGCGGGGGGCGGTTCGGGACGAACAGCCGGTAGGGAACGGTGGCGCGCGCCGGGCGCAGGGCCAGGCGGCGCAGCAGCGGCGGCGCGGTGGCACCGTCAACGGCCGCGGCGAAGGCGACGAGCAGGGCGACGACGCGGTCGCGCGTAGCGCGGAACAGGACCGCCGAGCAGATCAGGGCGACGAGCCCGCACGCCAGCGCCATCGCGAGCCGTCCCGGCTCGAGCGACGCGCCTTCGGCGACGAGCAAGAGGGCGGCGATGGCGGCCTGGGTCAGCGCGCCGAAGGCCGCGGTCGCGGGCGTCAGCGGGCCTAGGCGGGCCCGCACCAGCGCCAGCCGGCGGCGGCGTTCGCGCGCCCGTCCGACGAGGCCCAGCGGCGCCGCGACCGCCCCGAGCAGGCCAACCGCCACGGCGAGCATCACGACGTGAGCCGGGGAGTCCCACACGAATGCTTGGGCCCCGACGGCATGGATCACGCCGTGGACGAGCACGGCGCACGGAGAACGTCAGCGCGGCCCACAGGCCGAACGCCGCCGCGCGCGGTCGCATGTCCGTATTGTTCCGGACCGGAGACCGCCCGACCTGTCGCCACCGTCGGGTCCCCAACGGCGTCCTAAGGGTACTAGCCGCGCCGGCCGGACGGCGCAGACGACCACCGGGTCGCAGCGACAGGTGCCGCAGCGAGGCCGGTTCAAGGATCGTCCCCCGCCCGCTCGCCGCCGAGCCGCCCGACCCCGCCGCCCGCCCTTCCCCGCCGCCAGCTAGAGAGAGACATGCACACCGCGCGCCCGTCCGCCTTCGAGTCCGCCGACACCGTGAACCGGGTCGTGGCGCTGCTGGTTCGTTTCCCGGAGCTCCACAGCGTCCGGTCGAATCCCGCGGACGCGACGCTGACGCTATCGTTCGCGGTGCGCGAGCGGCTCGACCGCGCCACGCAGCGCGCGCTCGCCGAGCGCGTCTCCGAACACCTGCACGCCTTCCTCGATCTGCGCGGTGACGTGCCGTCGAAGATCGCGCTCGCGTGCGACCGCGACACGGCGGTGACGTTCGTCAACGTCACCCGCGACGCGGCGTCGTTCGCGCGCGAGGAGCTCGAGCTGCTGGTCGCGCTGTTCGCCGACGCGTACGGTGACCGGCTGGTGCGCGACGGCGAGAGCGCGCGCGGAGCTCGACGAAGACCCCGCCGCGCGCGACGAGCAGGTCGAGGTCGCCCTCGACGCGCTGCGCGATCCGACGCAGCGCCAGCGGCTCGTCGGTTTCCGCGAAGAGCAACGGGTTCTCGTCTACTTCGTGCACGCGCGCAAACGCGCGAAAGCCAGGGCCAGATCCTAGCAGCCGAGCACCGTCACCATCCTGGTCGTCGGCGACGTCATGGGATCGCCGGGACGCGACGTCCTCAAGACGCGCCTCGCTCTCGCGCGGGAGCAATACCATGCCGACGCCGTGATCGCCAACGGCGAGAACGCCGCCGGCGGCTTCGGTTTGACCACCCAGACCGCCGAGGAGATGTTCGCGGCCGGCGTCGACTTCATCACGTCGGGCAACCACATCTGGGACAAGCGCGACTTCCGCCGCGAGCTCGACGAGACCGACCGCATCTTGCGGCCCGCGAACTACCCGCCTTCGCTGCCGGGCCGCGGCGCCGGGACGTTCACCGCCGCCAACGGCGTGACCGTCGGCGTCGTCAACGTGATGGGGCGCGTCTTCATGCCGCCGGTGGACGACCCGTTCCGGGTCGGCCGCGAGCACGTCGACGAGCTTCGCGCGCGGACGAAGGTGATCGTCGTCGACGTCCACGCCGAGGCGACGTCGGAGAAGATGGCGCTGGGGCGCTTCTTCGACGGAACGGTCTCGCTGCTCTACGGGACGCACACCCACGTCCAGACCTCGGACGAGCAGATCTTCGCCGGCGGGACCGCCTACCTCACCGACGTCGGGATGACCGGGCCGTCGGACGGCGTGATCGGGATGGAATCCGCGGCGGTTCTGGAGCGTTTTACCAATGCGGTATCCGAGCGCTTCGCCGTCCAGAAAACGGGTACACGACAATTTTGCGCGGCAGTCGCGACCATTGACGTCGCTACCGGACGTGCGCTCGACATCAAACGCATCAATCTCCGAGGCCTAGCATGATCGAGCCACAGAGGACGCCCGCGGCGGGCATCCTCAAAGTGTCTGCTCATTCCAATCCGAACTCCGTCGCCGGCGCGCTCGCCGGCGTTCTGCGCGAAAGACCCGCCGCCGAGCTCCAAGCGATCGGTGCCGGGGCGACGAACCAGGCAGTCAAGGCGATCGCGATCGCGCGTTCCTACTTGCGCCCGAACGAGACTCGACCTCGTGTGCGTGCCGGAGTTCACCGACGTCGAGATCGACGGCAACGTGCGCACCGCGATCCGCCTGCTCGTGGAGCGGCGGCCGCTGGCGGCAGCGAAACCCGACTAGGGCGATTTTGATGAAGTGCCCGTTCTTGGGCGATTTCCCTCGCCACGATGTCCGAGAACGATGCCTCGTTCAGAGGCGCCCTAGGTGACGGTCGACTTCCACTCCCACACGAACGAGAGCGACGGGTCCCTCTCGCCGGCCGGACTCGTGGGGAAGATGCGCGCCCGCGGCGTCTCGTGGTTCTCGATCACGGATCACGATACGACCCGCGCGTACGACGCCGTCGACGCCCCGGGGCAGCACGTGATCACCGGCATCGAGATCAACACGACGTGGGACGGCAGCGACGTCCACATCCTGGGCTACCGCATCCCGACGGGCCCGTCGCCGCTCGCCGACGTCGTCGAGCGCAACCGCAACCACCGCCGCGACCGCGTCGACGTGATGGTCGGCGGGCTGAACCGCGCCGGCTATCCCGTCACCGTCGAGCACGTGCTCGCGGAGTCGGGCGGCGGCCACGCGCTGGGACGGCCGCACGTCGCGAAGGCGCTCGTGCGCAACGGCATGATCCGCGACGTGCAGACGGCGTTCGACGAGCTGCTCTCGCGCGGGAAACCCGGCTACGCGCCGTCGCTGCACATCACGCCGCGCGAGGCGATCGAGGTCGTGCGCGCCAGCGGCGGCGTGGCGGTGCTGGCGCACCCCGGCCGGCTCAAGGACGAAACGATCCTCGACGAGCTGGCCGAGCAGGGCCTGGCCGGGCTCGAAGTGTTCTACGGAACCCACACGACGCAGCAGACCGCGCACTACCGCGCGAAGGCGAACCGCTACGGTCTGGTGATGACCGCGGGCTCGGACTTCCACGACGAGCGCTGGAACGTGCGCGGCGTCGGGATGGACGTCGACGAGGCCGACATCCGCCCGTTCCTCGACCTCGTCGCGTAGTATGCTGCGGGCGCGCCCCGTGGATTATTTCGGCGCGTAGAGCCCGCGCCGCACGCACTCGACGGCGAGCTCCTCGCGGCTTGAAACCGCGAAGATCACGAACAGCCGCGCGACGAGATTGCGGATGGTGTGCAGCGAGCGTTTGCGCGACGCGGCGATGTCGGGATTGGATTTCCCTTGGCAGATCAGCGCGAGCACGTCGCGCTGCACGGTCGTGAGCCGCAGCGCTGGCGTCATTCATCGCCTGCGCTTCGCGCCGCATCCACGAATGCGCGGAAAGCCGGCGGGTTTGCGCGTCGGCGTAGGCCTGCGTCTGGTGCGGATGCCGAGAGCGTGCGAGCCGAAGCGCGGCGATCGACGGCGCGCCGCTTGTAGCCGAGCGCGCGTAGAGTCTCGAATGCTTCGCGGTAGCGCCGAACTGCGGCTGCGCCGTTCGCCGCCGCATTCGTGAACGATCGCTTCGACGAGGCGCTGGTAAGCGTACGTCGTCGGCGAGCGGTTCATCCAGACATCGGCCGACGGTTCGCGAGAACTTCAGAACGTCTCGAGCAGCCGAGCGCGCTTCGCCGCCGCACCGCGCGTGCGCGAGCTCCTCGGCGAGCACGAGCGGGACGATGCGTTTCGTCTCCGGACAACTCGTCGGGCTTCAACGTCGGCGAAGAGTTCGGCCGCCGACTCGGCGTGGTCGCGCTGCGAGAGGGGTTCGGCCGCGGAGCGTGCGATCGACGCGCGCTTGCACTGCGCCTGCACGCGATATGCCGGCGTCGGCGCGATGCGCTCGGCCTCGCGGGCTTCGCGCGCGGCTTCGAGCGGATTGCCCTTCACGTCCGATGCGAATGTCGCCGCGCAATAGGCGATCCAGAACCGCGGCTGTGCGAGCCGATCGGCGGACCAATCCATCCGCGCGCGCCGCTCTTCGACGATCGACCAAGTTGCGGCGGTCGAAGCGCTCGACTGCGAGATGCGCCAGCGCGCGGATGCAGTTTGCCTCCAGAAAGCGATCGTAGTGCCGGCAGCGATCGAGTGCCTTGAGCGCGCTGACGAACAACGTCGTCGCGCCGTTCGCCGTCAGCTCGCGTAAAGGCGAGCCAGCCGCGGTATTCAAGCGCACGCGCGTAGACGATGTCAGCGTCGGACCTGACGAGATCGAGGGCGCGCTCGGCGTCCTCGAGATCGCGCGCGCCCGTAGATGCGCGAGCGCGAGGTTGAGCGCGATCTCGGATTGGATCGTCCGATGTGCTCCGGCTGCATCGCGCTGCGCGGCGACGAGTGTTTCGAGGCCTTGCTCGACGTCGCCGCGACGCACGTAAGCGGCGCCGGTCAGCAGGCGAACCGTCAGCGCTCTCGTCTGCCTTGCACGGAATCGCTGCCGCGTCGCGCAGGACGGTCAGAGCTTCATCCGGTCGCTCGAGGCGAAGCAGCGCACGCGCCGTGATGAGCGCGAGGTGCATCTTCGATTCCGTGTCGCGCGGACGCGCAACCGCACAAAGCTCCAAGCAATGCTCGAACGCGCCGGCAAACCACGCGCGCATGGCATCCTGGACCGTGACACGCCGGTCGGCGCGCTTTTGAAGTGCTGTCGGCGAAACGTCCTCCCGGGGAACGACAGGAGGCGCCCGTACCGGGCGCCTCCCGAACACCCTGCCGCTCCGCGACGTTTCGCGCCGCTTAATGGAATCCCGTTATCGACGGGCCTCCCGACATGCCGTCGGCGGCCTTCCCCGTCGTGCCCGGCGCAATGGCCGATGCGGGTGCCGGCGCGGTAACGGACGGCCCGCCCGACATCCCGTCGTCTGATTGAACGAATGTCGGAGCGGTGATCGATGGCCTGCCGGATCCGACATCGTTCGAAGTAACGGACGGCCCCCCGAACATCCCGTCATACATCGTTGCCGGTCCGCCCTGGAGCGACGGAGCACCCGACATTCCAGCGTATAATGATACATTCGGACCACCAAATAGCGCAAAGAAAATCGCAAAAACTACCATCATTTCGAACCACCTTCTTGAAAGCACAGCGCGGTGAGAGATAGGTACGATCGTACCTATCTGGTGCAGTATAGTGGCTCGTGCAAAACTCGTGCGTACCTAAAGGCGAAAACGTGCCGAAAACTAGTACGATCGGTCGGTGGTTTTCGCGTCAGCCGTCCGTCAGCATCGGTAGCAGATGAAACAGCCCATCGCCGCGTGGGGCAGCCCGGTGCGCTCGACATCGAAGAACATCACGTGTCCGGATTGCGGACACCGCGAAGCGCAGCACTCCGAGGGAGGCTGCCAGCACCACGAGCCGGGGACGCGGCTCAGCCGTCCGCTATCATGCGCCTGCCGCCGAACGAGCCTCGAACTTCGCGTTCGATCGTTCGACGCAAAGCGTAACGCATAGCGGCCGACGCCGTCGCCGATCATCCTTGCGAGACGCGCTTTTCCACACCGAAGCGTTCTCGTCTACACCCCGGGGATGATCGACGGCGGCGTTCTTCTTTTTTGAATCAGCCGCGGAGGCGGCTGAGCCGGGCTCGCGCGTCGTCGGCGAACCCGGCGGCGAAATGCGGGTTCAGGCCCAGCGCGTGGCCGTAGCGTGCTACGGCGCGGGCGCGGTCGCCGGCGTGCTCGGCGATCACGCCGGCATGGTACCAGATCCGCGGCTCGGCGGTGTTCAGCGCGGTCGCGCGCGCGCGCGGCGGCCCGAGCGTCGCCCCAGTGCCCGGCGCGGGCGGCGGTCCAGGCGAGCGTATCCTCGGCGAAGACGTCGTCGCGCAGGCTCAGCTCGCGCCGCGCGATGGCGTATGCGTCGTCGAGCCGGGTGCCGTGGTCGGCGTACTCGAGCGCGAGGAGGCGGTCGACCAGATGCTGCGCGTTGCCGATCCGCTCGACCGCGGCGATCTCGTCGCGCGTCGCGCGCGGCCGCGGCGGCGTCGCCGAGACGTTCTTGCGCATCGGCGAGCAGTCCGAGGTTCTCGGGCGACGGCGTGCGCTGCACCGCGCGCTCGGCGAAGCCGCGCGCATCGTCCAGCGGCCGAGCGCGGCGGCGAACCGCGCGCTGTCGGTGAGCGCCTGCACGTCGTCGGGGAAGCGATCCAGCGCGGTCTTCTCCTCCCGCAGCGCGGCGTCGGCGTCGCCTGCGGCGAACGCGAGCTCGCCGCAGGCGCACGTGGAACCACGCGCGGCGCTCGTTCGGAATCCCGTAGACTGCGTCGGCGCGGCGCGTCGCGCGCGAGAGCAGCGTGCGCGCGCGCGCAAGGTCGCCCGTCAGCTCGGCATAGCGCGCGATGCGACGGCTTCGCTCGCGTCCGTGTCGCCGTTGCCGTACCGGCCGATCAGCGTTCTCGCGGCGGCGTAGTCGCCGAGCTCCATGTCGAGCGACGCTTCGCTCATCGCGAGGCTCGCGTTGTCCGGCGCGTTCGCGCGCGCCGTACGGACCGTTGCGAGCGCGTCGCGGAAGCGGTGCAGCGTGAGCTGCGCGGATGCGAGCGCTCCCAGCGCCGCGACGTTGCCGCGCGGCTGATTGCGCAGCGAACGGCGCGCCGCCGCTTCCGCGCGCAGCACGTCGCCGACGTCGCCGCGCTCGCGGTAGCGCTGCAGGTACTGCTCGGAGAGCATCCGCGGCGTTATTTGGTCTTCCGGATCTTGCGGCAGCGCGCGACTCTTCGAACGCGATCGTCTTCGCGCGGATCGTCGCGTCGTCGCGCAGCGGCGCAGGCGTCAGCGCCGCCGTCGGGTCGCCGGCGGCGGCGCGGGACGCGAAGGCCGGCCACACCGCGAGCGCGACGAGCGCGCTCGCGATGGCGGCCAGCGGTGCAAGCCGGGTCAGAAGTGCAGCCCCAGCCCGACGTACGGTCCTTGGTGATTGAACCCGACCGGTGCGTCGGTGCGCACGTTGCTGCGGTCGCCGAGGTACCCCGCATCGAGGAACAGCGGCGAGTGGTTCGGCACGATCGACGCGCCGATCAGATACCGCACCACGCGGAACGACTCGGCGCGCGACCCGACGCCGCCGATGGCGTACTGTCCACCGACGTTCGGATAGAAGAACACGCTGCCGTGGAGCGAGAAATTCTGGTCGACGTCGGCCAGCTTCTCAATGCCGTAGCCGAGCCCGCGCTGGGTGGGCTCGAAGTTGCTCCCGCGCCGCAGGTACGAGACCGCGCCGTAGATGCGCGGCCCGGTCACCTTGATGCCGGCGCGGACGTCCTCGTCGTATTCCGTTGCGTTGAATCTCGGAATGAAGCCGCGGCCGCCGAGCGTCGTCGTGACGCGGTTGCCCGACGGATAGGTGTACTTGCGCGCCTCGGCGCCGACGTACGCGTTGTACTGTCCCAAGCGGGAGCTCGAACACCGCGCGCGCGCTGCGCGAGCCGTAGTTCGTGCCTTTGGTGCCCGGCGCGTACGCGTTGTACACGATCGGCGGCGCGATGTAGTCGCCGGCGATGTAGTGCACGGTGCGGTTGATGCGCTGCCCGAGGTTCTGCTGCGGCCCGAGCGGCGGCGACGCCGTGAAGTCGTTACCGGACGCGTTCGGGTCGCCGCCGTACGTGGCCGGCGCGCTCTGCGATCCCGGCGCAGGCTCGGTGGTGTATCCGCCGGGGCCCTTCACCGTCGAGGGGTTCGCCTCGGCTGCGCCGGGGTTCGGAGCGGTTTGCGGCGTTTTCGTGCTGGTCTGCGCGGATGCGACCGTGCCGAGCGCGATGAACGCCGCGAGGGTGAGTGAACTGAAACGCGCGATCATCGCGGATCTCCGAGGTACGGGAAGCCGCGCAGCGGGTGTTTCGCCGCGGGCGTGGTGTGGTCGCTGGTGAGACAATCGGTTTCGCGGTTGTCGTCGGCTGCGAGGCCGAGCTTGGGGATCAGGCTGCCGTAGATCGCGCCGAGCGAGAGGTCGATCACGGGGCTCTTCGGATCGCGGCCGCCGAACTGGCGGTACGGATCGCCGAGCGCTTTTTTCACGCCTTCGATGCCGTCGGGCGGAACGGTGCGGATGATCTGGATCGGCAGACCGCTCTTGCCGTTCGTTTCGACGGCGAGATAGCGCGCGGGACCGGCCTGCGACAGATCGGCCTCGATGAAGTCGGGCTGCAGCGCTTTGACCGCGGCGTCCGCGACGGCGTTCGAACGGCCGGCGGTGTGGATCATGTACTCGCGGATCGAGCGCGCGAGCACGCCGTCGTCGGTGAGCGCCGCACGATTCGTCGCGTCGTGGTTGCGGAACGCTTCCGTCGCTTCTTTCACGGCGGGGCGGCCGAGCCGCTCGACCTGCGTCCACGTGCCGCTATCGTCGGTCGGCCCGCCGACGCGCGTGTTGTGGTTGCGCACGACGTTCGCGAGCGATGCGAGCGGCGACTGCGGCGACGCGTCCGGATCGCTGTCCTTCAGCGACGCAGTGGCCCACACGTTGATGCGGCCGAGCTGTCCGCCGTCGGCGAGCATCGTGCGCGGTACCTCGACGACGATCGAGAGCACGTTGTAGCCGGCGAGAAAGTCTTTGCCGTCCTTGCGGAAGCAGCGCTCGCTGTTCGGCGGCGGGTTCGGCTGCTTGGAGAAGTCACGGTCCGGCTGGATCTTGCGAAACGCGACGAGATCGAAGTAGAACGGATCCTCGCGGGGTCCCGCGAACGCCATGATCCCTTGTCCGAGGTCGGTCACGGCGTTGTACGGGATCGAGCCGGTGCGCGATCCGGTCACGATCGATCGTGCGCGTTCCGGCGGCGTTGGGCCGCGCCGGTCCGTACATCGCGATCTTTTGATTCGAGCCGACGGTGTCGGGCTTGAACTGCAGCACGAGATCTTCGGTGGCGTCGGACTGCAATCCGATCTTGAACTGGTACAGCACGCCCGGATCGAAGAACGTCTGCGTTCCGAGCCCGGGCGGGATCATCGGGAACACGTCCATCGCCAAGACGACTTTCGACGGGTCGTTGGCGGGGAAGACGTAGATGTCGGTGATGTCGGTACCGGGACGGGAGACGCGTGAGCGGCGAGTCCTGATGGTCGGACGCGAACGCTCGCGGAGCGATGTAGAACACGCCTGCGACCGCTACCAGCGCGATACACAGAAATGCAAGTAGAGATGACGCGATGCGTCGCACGGATAGGTCTCCTCGGCGTGTGTGGCTGAGGGCGGTCCTACCCCGCACCTCCGCGGGCTGAAGTGTTCCGAGCACCTGCTTGCCCGCGGCCGCGGCATGCGCACCCGGTGTGGGTACACACCGTGGCGTCCCCTCTCACGTTCAGAAAGCAACCTCATCATGACCGACGACGAAGTCCGTACCTGGGTCGGCAAGGCCGTTCGCGTAACGCTCGACGACGGTGCCGTCCTCGCCGGCACGCTGCACGCCGACGAAAGCGGCGGCCACGGCCACGTCCATTATGCCGTGGTCTCCGATCCCGTCGCCGAAGGCGGCAACAAGGCGACCGCGGTGATCCACGGCGCGGGTCGCATCACGGAGATCGAAGACGCGTCGGACGATCCTGCGGCGGTCGAGTGATGCACGACCTCGGCTTGCTGGCCGCGCGGCTCGCGGTCGGCCTCGGCCTCGCGTCGCACGGCGCGCAAAAAGCGTTCGGGTGGTTCGACGGTCCCGGTCCGCAAAAGGCGGCCGGCTTCATGGAAAGCCTCGGGCTCAAACCCGGCGCGACGTACGCGCAGGGGGCATCGTACAACGAGATCGCGTCCGGGCTGATGATCGCGCTCGGCTTGGGTGGCCCGCTCGGGCCGGCCGGCGCGATCTCGACGATGATCGTCGCCGCGGAGACCGTCCATAAAAAGAACGGCTTCTTCGCCGGTAAGAGCGGCGTCGAGGTGAACGTGCTGTATTCGGCCGGCGCGGTCGCGCTCGCCTCGTCGGGCTACGGCGCATTATCGCTCGACAACGCATTCGGCCTCGACGAAAAACTGCACGGCGCCGTCATCACCGCGCTCGCGCTCGCCGGCGGCGTCGCCACGGCGTATCTGATCCTCGCACGGCGCGACATGAGCCCGCCGGACGGGACGCTCGCCCAACCCACGACGCCGGGAAATCGCGAGCACAACGGTTCGACGGCGGCTGCGACGCCGGCGCCCGCCGCGAACTGAAAAACGCGCGCCGGGTGCGCGGAATTCACGGGAGGCTCGGCAACAGCCGGCGCAGCGTCGCCGATGCGTCGTCCACGATCGCGACGAGGCGGTCTTCCTGCATCTTCACGATCTGCTCGTCCTTGATGAAGTGATGGTTGATGCGAACGTTCGCGACGCTGCCCGCGAGCGCGGCGCGAAAGAAATGTAGCGCGCACTCGACGTCGCTCACGAGGTGCGTGTTTCCCAGCGCGTTGGCGCGCTCGGCGAGCGCGACCCCTTCGGCACTGAGCCCGGCCGCGGCGAGCGGCGCTTCGGCCGCGCCGGTCAGCGCGGCCTGAAGGGCGGTCGTGCGCGCGCGCTTTTCGTCGTCGCTTCCCTTGGGCAGCGCGGACGCGGCCACGACCCGCTCGTACGCCGCTTCGTCGAGCGGGCGCGCGGCCGCGAATCGCTCGCGCAGCACGTCGGCGGCCGCGACGACCGCCAGGGCCTCGGCGCGTACGGAGCCGTACCGATCGTTCCCGGCGGTGATCCGGGCGACCATGGCGCACAGGGCCGCTCCAAGCGCGCCGACCAATGTCGCGGCGCTGCCGCCCCCGGGGGTAGGGTCGGCGGACGCCAGCCGGTCCAGGTATGCATCGATTCCGCTCACGCCGCGGTTTACCAGGCATGGACTCCTGACGCCTCGCGGCGAATGGACTCCGGTCGCCCGTTCGAGCTCGTTTCAACCAGCACGGTCGCCTTCGCTCACCAACCATAAGGAGTCGAATAGAATCGTGCAGACAATCGAGAAGACCCGCGGCGACGTCAAAGACGCCGCCCTCGCCGATGCCGGCAAGTCCCGCATCGAGTGGGCGGCTACATTCATGCCCGTGCTCGCCCAGATCCGCGACCGCTTCGCGAAGACCAAGCCGCTGGCCGGCGTGCGCATCGGCGCATGCCTCCACGTCACCACCGAGACGGCCAACCTGATGCTCGCCCTGAAGGCGGGCGGCGCCGACATCGCGCTGTGCGCGTCCAACCCGCTCTCGACCCAGGACGACGTCGCCGCCGCGCTGTGCGCCCACTACGAGATCCCCACCTACGCCATCAAGGGCGAGGACGAAGGGACCTACTACAGCCACATCGAGTCCGTCATCGCGAGCAAACCGCACATGTCGATGGACGACGGCTGCGACCTCGTCACGACGATCTACACCAAGCACAACGCGCTGCTCAAAGAGATGATCGGCGGCTGCGAGGAGACGACCACGGGCGTCATCCGCCTGCACGCGATGGAGAAGGACGGCGTGCTGCCGTATCCGGTGATCGCGGTCAACGACGCGCTCACCAAGCACATGTTCGACAACCGCTACGGCACCGGCCAGTCGACGATCGACGGCGTGATCCGCGCGACCAACGCGCTGATCGCCGGCTCCACGGTCGTGGTCGTCGGCTACGGCTGGTGCGGCCGCGGCGTCGCGTCGCGCGCGAAGGGCCTCGGCGCCCACGTCGTCGTCACCGAGATCGACGCGCGCAAAGCGCTCGAAGCGAAGATGGACGGCTTCGAGGTGATGCCGATGGCCGACGCCGCGAAGATCGGCCACATCTTCATCACCGTCACCGGCAACTTCCACGTGATCCGCAAGGAGCACTTCGAAGTGATGCGCGACGGCGCGATCGTGTGCAACTCGGGCCACTTCAACGACGAGCTCGACCTCGACTCGCTCGAAGCGATGTCGACCGGCAAAGAGACGCCGCGCGAGTTCGTCGAATCGTATGCGCTGCGCAACGGGCGCACGGTGCGCGTGCTCGGCCAGGGCCGCCTCATCAACCTTGCGGCGGGCGAAGGCCACCCGGCGTCGGTGATGGACATGTCGTTCGCGAACCAGGCGATGGCCGCAGCGTATCTCGCGCAGAATTACAAGACGCTCGAGAAGAAAGTCTACTCCGTACCGGACCACATCGACGAGGAAGTCGCGCAGCTCAAGCTCGCAGCGTTCGGCATCGAGATCGACACGCCGACGGCCGAGCAGGTGAAGTACATGGCCTCTTGGAGCGAAGGAACGTAGCATGGCGTACCGCCGTCTGTTCACCTCGGAGTCGGTGACCGAGGGCCATCCCGACAAGCTCGCGGACCAGATCTCCGACGCGGTGCTCGACGCGATCCTCGACAAGGATCCCCAGGGCCGCGTCGCGTGCGAGACGTTCGCGATCACCGGGCAGATCCACATCGCGGGCGAGATCTCGACGACCACCTACGTCGACATCCCGCGCATCGTGCGCGACACCATTCGCGAGGTCGGATACGACCGCTCCGCCGTCGGCTTCGACTACGAGACGTGCGGCGTGTCGGTGTCGGTCGACGAGCAGTCGCCCGACATCGCGATGGGCGTCGACAAGTCGCTGGAAGTAAAGGAGAGCGGCGACCGCGATCCGTTCGAGCTCACCGGCGCCGGCGACCAGGGGATGATGTTCGGCTTCGCGTGCCGCGAGACGCAGCAGCTCATGCCGCTCCCGATCACGCTCGCGCACGATCTCACCCGCCTGCTCGCCGCCACGCGCAAGAACGGCGGCATCAAGTACCTGCGCCCGGACGGCAAGTCGCAGGTGACGGTGGAGTACGACGGCCACAAGCCCGTTCGCATCGAGGCCGTCGTCATCTCGACGCAGCACGACGACGACATCCCGCTCGATCTGATCCGCCGCGAAGTCACGGAGCAAGTCATCGACGCCGTGATCCCGCGCGGGCTGCGCGACGAGCACATGAAGATCTTCGTCAACCCGACCGGCCGGTTCGTGATCGGCGGGCCCAAGGGCGACGCGGGTCTCACCGGACGCAAGATCATCGCCGACACGTACGGCGGGATGGCGCGCCACGGCGGCGGCGCGTTCTCCGGCAAGGATCCGACCAAGGTCGACCGCTCGGCGGCGTACGCCGCGCGCTACGTCGCCAAGAACGTCGTCGCGGCGGGGCTCGCGGAGCGCTGCGAGCTGCAGGTCGCGTACGCGATCGGCGTCGCGCATCCGGTGAGCGTGCTCGTCGAGACGTTCGGCACCGGTGCGATCGACGACGAGAAGATCGCCGAGCTGATCCAAAAGCACTTCGATCTGCGCCCGGCGGCGATCATCGCGAACCTCGACCTGCGCCGCCCGATCTACAAGCAGACCGCGTCGTACGGCCACTTCGGCCGGCCCGAGCTCGATCTGCCGTGGGAGCGGCTCGACAAGGCGGCGGCGCTGCGCGCCGACTCGGGGTTGCGCGGCGACGTCGACCGGGAGCTCGCTCCGCTGACGGCCTAGCCGCCGGCTCGGTCGACCGGCCCGGTCGACAGCACGAGAAGAGACGAGAAGAGGCGCCGGTCACTGACCAGCGCCTCTTTGCTTGTGCACGGAACGCCTCGGCGCCGGACCGCGTTACTACGGCGACTCCACCATGAGGTATTCGATGCTCCGCAAGTCTCTTCTCGCTCTCACCGTCGCAGCGTTCGCGGTGTTCCCGCTCGCCGCGTCGGCTCAGTACAACGGCAACGGCCAGTACAACAACGGCAACGGCGACACGTTGTTACCGTCCCAGTCGGTGATCACCGGCACGCTCGAGCAATCGATCAACAGCAAGACGTCGCAGGTCGGCGACCCGTTCGTCCTCGACGTGCAGACGCCGTATCCGGCCGACGACATGCGTTATCAAGGCGCCAAGGTGTACGGCCACGTCGCGAGCGTCACGCACGCCGGCGGCACGCACAAAGGCGGCGTGGTCTTCGGATTCGATCGCCTGACGCTGGCGGACGGCACGACCGCCTCTTTGCAGGGGCAGACGCTGTCGGCCGACCCGCAGGGTAACCGCGCGAACACCACCACCAAGACGATCGTCGGCGGCGTCGTCGGCCAGATCCTCGGCAACTACGTCGGCAAGCACATCGGCACCGACGTCGGCGGCGCGATCGGCGCAATCGGCGGCGCGCTGTACGGTGCGAACACCGGTCAGAACATCACGGTCCCGCAAGGCTCGACGGTCTCGATGCGGACGACCGCACCGGCGACGGTCCTCTCGCGCCGCCAGGGCTCGTACCCCAACGGCAACGGCGGTTACCAGAACAACTCGTACCCCACGCCGTACCCCACCCCGTACCACTAGTGCGTGTTCGGGCTGACGCCCGAGCCACGCTCGCGTTCGGCCTCCGGCCGATCCGCAAGTTTCGTCTCTCGCACCAAGACGAGCAACACGAGGCACCGCTCCGGCGGTGTCTCTCTCTCTTGTCTCGCTACACGCCGACGTTGCGCGCGCCGAGCCACGCTGCCATCGCGTGGAGCTCGTCGTGCAGATCGGGAAGTATGTCGCGTTTGCGCACGCCGCGCTCCACGTGAACCGCGATGGCGCGCAGCACGCCGCGCCGCGCGGTCGTGCTTGAGGTCAACGCGCGCGACGAGGCGGTCGCCGAGTAAAAACGGCAGCACGTAATAGCCGTGCACGCGCTTGTGCTGCGGCGTGTAGATCTCCAAGCGGAAATCGAATTCGAACAGCTCGGCGGTCCGCGGGCGGTGCCAGATCAGCGAGTCGAACGGCGACAGCAGCGCGCGGGCCGCGATCTTGCGCGGCAGGCGCGCGTTGCGCGCCAGATAACGGTCGCCGCGCAGGCCGTGCACCTGCACGCGTTCCAACTCGCCGGCGTCCGCGAGCTCGGCGACGCGCGCGCGCGCGTCAGCGAGATCGAGCCGGAAGTAGTCGCGCAGATCGCGCTCCGACGCGACGCCTAGCGAACGTGCCGCGATGCGCACGAGCTCGCGCTGCGCGTCGGCTTCGGTCGGCGTCGGCGCGTCGAGGACCGCGCGCGGGAGCACGCGCTCGGGCAGATCGTAGACGCGCTCGAAACCTTGGCGGTACGCGGTCGTGATCTCGCCTGACCAGAACAGCGCTTCCAACCCGATCTTCACGTCGCTCCAGCCCCACCACGAGCCCTTACCGCGCGCGCCGTCGAACCCGCTCGCCGCGAGCGGGCCGCGTTCGGCGATCGTGTCGCGCAGCCGCTTCAACAGGCCGGGCTGGTCGCGCACGGCCTGCGCGATACGGCCCCACGTCCCGACTCCGCGCTCCGCGCGCTTCATGCGCCAGCGCAGCAGCGGCTGCAGCTCCACCGGCAGCAGCGACGCTTCATGACCCCAGTACTCGAACAGGAAGCGGTCGCGCCCGTACGCCGCGCGTTCGAGCAGCGCGGCGTCGTACGCGCCCAGCCGCGAGAACGTGGGAAGATAGTGCGACCGTACGAGCACGTTCACGCTGTCGATCTGGATCAAGCCGACGCGCGCGAACACGCGCCGCAGCAGGCGCCGGTCAACGGCGCCGCGCGGTGCCGCGTCCGCGAAGCCTTGCGCGGCCAGCGCGACGCGGCGGGCTTCCGCGAGCGAGAGATCCGAGCTCACGGGCCCGCCTTCACGGCGCGGCACGTTCGGACCGAGGCCGCGACCGCCGCGCCGAAGCCGCGATCGCGATAGCCGTGCAGCGGCGGGTTCAGGACCCGCATGACGACGCACTCGTCGGTGCGCCGGACGAGCTCCTCGCGCGCGGCGGAATCGCCGGCGATCCGCGCGAGCACCGGGACCGGGTCGTCGCCGAGTACGTGCAGCGTGTCGGCGAGCCGCGTCGTCGCGACGACGCGGCCGCGGCGCAACGCAAACGTTTCCGGCGCGACCCGGACGATGGCGGCGCCCACGAGCGGCGGAAGGGCGTAGCCGGCGCCGTCGAGCCGTTGGGTGACCGCGCGGCCGCCGGGGCTGAGGCCCGCGACGGCGATGGGCGCGTCGACTTCGAACGTGACCGCCAAGCCGACGACGGTTTCGATGACGAAGAACCCGGCCGTCAGCACGCGCGCGCGCCGCATCCAGGCGGACGGAACGGTCCGCCCGACGCCGAGCGCGATCGCGACCGAGAGCGAGAGCGCGACGGCCGCCCGAAACGCGCGCCGCCACGGGTCGACGCCGGGCGCGACGAGCGCGAAGACGCCGCCCGCGCCGACGAGCGCGACCGCGATCGTCCGCGCGACGATGCCGCGCGGCGTCACGGCGGGCGCCCGGTCGCCACGTATGTAGGCGATGAACCCGGCCGCGAGGACGAGGTCGATCGCGACCCGTGCGGCCCGCGCGGCGGCGGGCACGTTGGGCGCGAAGAGCGCCGCGACCAGCGCTTCGGCGAGCCCCAGCAAGCCGATCCAGACGCCGGCCAGCTCGCGGGTCGTTAGGGGGGACGGCGGGTACGAGCTTGGTATGCGTACGTTCAAGATGCTCACGGCTGCGGCGGCGATCGCGGCGCTATCGGGTGGGGCGGCGTTTGCGCAGCAGGCGACCAGCGAAACGGGGACCGACGCCAACGGCCCCATCACGATCCTCAAGAACATGCAGGCCGAACCCGACGGCGTCGAGGTGGACGTCAACGGCGAGCAGATCGACGATCTGCACGCGGCCGGCTACGACGACATCACGACCACGGTTCATAAGGGCGCGAACACGCTGATCGTGAAGTGGAGCGGCCCGATCACGAAGCTGAACTTCACGGTGTCGTACGCGCCCAAGCGCAACGCGTTCAAAAACGTTGCGGTCGTTCAAGCGAACGCCTCGAGGGACACCGGGCTGACCAAAGCCGGTTCGCGCACGATCAAATTCACGATCCCCGGCTGAGCAAGCCGATCGACGCGGCCGCGAGGAACGCGCAGAACAACAGCCGGAGCCGGCGCTCCGGTAGCCGGTGCGCGAGCGCGACGCCGTAGCGCACGCACAGCGCCCCGCCGACCGCGAGCGGGATGCCGATGCCCCAGACGATGTCGCTCGCAAGCGCGTACGTGACGATGCCGACGATCGTGCCCGGCGCGACGAGCGCGAGCGAAAGCCCCTGCGCTTCGGTTTGCGTGTACGCGAACACGAGCGAGAGGAACGGCACCGCGAACACGGCGCCGCCGACAGAGAAGACGCCGGAAAGGATGCCGCCGAACGCGCCCACGACGGCCGTCCAGCCCCACGCGAGCCGAGGCTTCGCGACCGGCTCGATCTTCGGCGCGCTCAGCGCGCGATAGATGAACCACAGCGCGAGCACGCCGGCAAAGATGCCGAAACCGATGCGGAGCCCAGGCCCCGCGACGCGCGTCGCGTAGAGCGCGCCGAGATACGTGAACGGCACCGCGCACGCGGCGAGCAGGATCGCCACGCGGCGGTCGACGCTGCCGCGGCGCGCGTAATCCCAGAGCCCGAGGAGCACGTTGGGCGCGACCATCACCAGCGCGGTGCCCTGCGCGTGCTGCTCGTCGAGGCCGAACGCCAGCCCCAGCACCGGGATCGCGATGATCCCGCCGCCGAGGCCGAACAGGCCGCCGAGCGCGCCGAGCACGCCGCCGATGACGAGGTAGAGGACCAGGTGCAGGACGTCCGGCACTAGCCGCCCGCGCGCTTGACGCGCCGGCCGCGTTCCTCGAAGTAGGCGACGATGCGGTCGCGGTGATCGCCCTGGATCTCGACGACGCCGTTCTTGGCGGTGCCGCCCGTGCCGCACAGGCGTTTTAGCTCCTTGCCGACCGCGTCCAGCTCCGCAGGGGCGAGCCCGTGCACCAGCGTGACGGCGCTGTTGCGGCGCCGCTCGCGTGCGACGCGCACGACGCCGTCGTCGGGCATCGCCCGGGCGACCGGCTGCGTCTTGCGCTGCGCCGCGGCAGGCTTGGGGAGCGGGAGACCGCCGTCGGTCGAGTACACGAGAACGCGCTCGTCGCGCACGCGGCCGTCCTTCACGCGGGTTGCAACCTCGAAGCCATGGGCCGGGGTTCGGCGTGAGGTGACGGTGGTTCTGCCTACCGCGCCGCCCGGCGTGGTCGAGGAGATCGCGGCGTTCGGCCGCTTCGCGGCGTCGCGCGGCTGGGTGCCTGCGACGTCGGGCAACTTCTCGCGCCGCATCGACGCCGAGCGCATCGCGCTGACGCGCAGCGGCATCGACAAAGGTGCGATCGGCATGGGTGACGTCGCGGTGGTGACGATCGGCGAGCCGCGCCCGGTCGGTGTGTCGGCCGAAGCGCCGCTGCACCTCGCGCGCTACCGCACCGATCCGGCCATCGGCGCGATCTTCCACGTGCACACGGTAGCGTCGACCGTGCTGTCGCGGCTCTGCGACATCGGCGGCGCTGTGCGTACCGAAGGATTCGAGATGCACAAGGCGATCGGCGCGACGACGCACGACAGCTTCATCGAGATCCCCGTGTTCGGCAACCACCAGGACACCGCCGCACTCGCCGAGACGGTCGAAGCACGGCTCGGCCGCGGCGCCGCCGTGCCGGGGTTTCTGCTCGCCGGCCACGGCTTGTACGCGTGGGGCGCGACGGCAGCCGACGCGCGCCGCCACGTCGAAGGCTTGGAATTCCTGTTGGCCTGTCACCTCGAAGAACGGAGACTGCGATGAACACGACGCTCACCTCGACCCTGCGCGTCTACGCCGACGACGACGGCACGAAGACGTTGGTCGACACGACCGATCGCGCCGAGATCGCACGCATCCTCGCCGCCGCGGGGGTGATCTTCGAGCGCTGGGACGCGAGCGCGCCGCTCGCGGCGGAGTCCGATTCGGACGCGATCCTCGCCGCGTACGCGGGCGACATCCAGCGTCTCAAAGACGCGCACGGCTACACGACCGTCGACGTGATCCGCGTCGGCGCGACGACGCCCAACCTGCCGGCGCTGCGCGAGAAGTTCCTCAACGAGCACACGCATAGCGAGGACGAGGTGCGGTTCTTCGTCGAGGGCGGCGCGTCGTTCTACCTGCGCATGCGCGGCAAGGTGTACCAGACGATCTGCACCCGCGGCGACTTGCTGAGCGTGCCGGCGAACACGACGCACTGGTTCGACATGGGACCGGCGCCGGAGTTCGCGGCGATCCGCTTGTTCGTGAACCCCGAAGGCTGGGTCGCGAACTTCACCGGCGACCCGATCGCCGCGCGGTTTCCGAAGTACGAGTGATTCACGCGCGCGCCGTGCTCGTCGACATCGAGGGTACGACGAGCACGATCGCGTTCGTCCACGAGGTGCTGTTCCCGTACGCGGACGAGCACCTGGACGCTACGTCGCCGCGCACCGCGAGGAACCCGAGGTTGCGCAAGCGATGATCGAGACTGCGCGGCTGGCGGGGCTGAAGCCGGACGTCGACGACGCGACGGTGCTCGCGCACCTGCACGCCTGGATCGCCGAAGACCGCAAGGCGACGCCGCTCAAGACGCTGCAAGGGCTGATCTGGGCGGAAGGCTATGCGCAGACCGGTTTGCGCGGGCACGTCTATCCGGACGCCGCCGCCGGCTTGCGGCGTTGGCACGACGCGGGGCTGTTGCTGTACGTCTATTCGTCGGGTTCGGTCGAAGCGCAGCGCGTGCTGTTCGCCAACAGCGTGCACGGCGATCTGACGCCGCTGTTCAGCGGCAACTTCGACACGGCGGTGGGTTCGAAGCGCGAGGCTGCGTCGTATCGTGTGATCGCCGACGTGATCGGCCTCGCGCCGGCCGACATCGTGTTTCTCAGCGACGTCGACGCGGAGCTCGACGCGCGCACGCAGCGCGGGGATGCAGACGGTGCGGCTGCTGCGTCCGGCCGACACCCCGGCGGGCGCGACGACGGCGCACCCGAGCGCTGTCAGCTTCGACGAGCTGCAGATCGCGTCGCGCTGAGCGCCCGTCAGCGGCGCTCGGCGCGCACCGTGCGTGAGAACGCGAGCACGAACGTGAACGCCATGTAGCCGAGCGCCGAGATCATCATCGTTTGGCGCACGCCGATGTGATCGGCGAACCAGCCGCCCAGGATCGAGCCGGGCAGTACGCCCAGGAGCACGACGAGACGGACCACGCCGAACACGCGCCCGACCAGTTCTTCGGGGATGATGCGCAAACGCCACGACACGATCGTGGTGATCGCGTAGCCCGAGCAGAAGCTGGAGAAGGCGACGCCGGCGACCGCGACCCAGATCGAATGCGTCCACGGCAGCGGCAGCCAGCCGAAACCGTCGGCGAGGTTCACGAGGATGACGGCCGGACCGAACGCCCAGTGCGTGCGGCCGGCGACGTACGAACCGATCGCAGCGCCCGCGGAGATGCACCCGAACGCCAAGCCGACGACCGGATCGCGCGGCCAAGAACGCGAGCTTGAAATACGGGATGAGCGCGACGAAGCCGATCGTGCCGACGAAATTGTACGCGCAGCCCGCGAGCGAGAGCAGCATCATCGTGCGGTCCGCGAACAGAAAGCGCCAGCCGGTGGCGATGTCGCCGCCGATCTGGCGCAGCGACGGCATCCCGCCTGGCGCATCGGGACCGAACGTGCGCACCGACGCGATCGCGACCTGCGACGTGAGATACGTGAGCGCGTTGATCGCAAGCGCCGGCAGCGGTCCGAACAGCCCGAACAGCGTGCCGCCGATCGGCGGTGCGACGAGGTTGACGCTTTGTTCCGTCGCCTGCAGCACTGCGACCGCGCCTTTCGTGCGGTCCTGTCCGAGCAGGTACGGAATCGACGCGGTCTGCGCGCCGAGGAACGTCGAGCCGCCGACGGCGAGCACGAACACGCCCACATAGATCATCCAGAGCGTGAGATGGCCGGTCGCGAAGAGCACCGTGAACAGCGCCATCACGGTGAAGCGCAGCATGTCGCACGTCAGCATGAGCCGCCGCCGGTCGACTGCGGTCGCCGAGCGAGCCGGCGACCAAGCTCACGACCGCGTACGGGAAGAACTCGAGTCCCCACGTCCAGCCGACCGCCGTGGCGGACCGAGTGAGGTGGAAGACGAGTAACGGCACCGCAAGCGTGCGGAGACCGTCGCCGAGATAGCTGAAGGTTTGGCCGGCGTAAAAACGCGCGAACGCGGAAGATCGAAAGACGCTCGCCGGGCGAGCGGTCACGGTAGCCATACGAGATTCCAATGCGTGCGAAAGGGGGAGTTAGGTCTGCACGGGGCCGCGCCGGGGGCGCGGCGGAATCTACGAAAGCATGGCCTCGCAAAAATTGGACGCGGGCGGGCCGAATCCTCGCAGGCGCGGCGGGATTTCGACCTGACCCCCCGAATCGTGGCGAGTCGGTCCCGGATAGCTCAGTTGGTAGAGCAGCTGACTGTTAATCAGCGGGTCGTTGGTTCGAGTCCAACTCCGGGAGCCAAATTCACGAGGCTGCATCTCGATGCAGCCTCGCTTTTTTCACGGCGATGCACGTCCCTGACAGGCGGCAGGTCGCCGTCGATTTCGGCGAGAACGAGCGCCGTCCGCTTGGGCCGGTTTACCTAACGAGCCGAGCGATGTTTTCTCGACGACCGGACGAGGTGCGGTATGTATCCGATGCACTCGGCGGAAACGCCCGTTGGGCGGGAGATGTGACATGGCGGTCTTAACAGCGGTCGCGCCGGTTCGCGACTCGTTCATCGCGAACAGGAAGTTCGGCGGCGTCATGACGGTTCGCAAGAGCGTCTACGACATGACGGCCGACGAGGTTACCGCGTACCGGCTGGCGGTGGACCGGATCGCGAAGATCTCCGCGCAGAACGTGAACGACAGCCGCGGCTATCAGGCGATCGCCGGCGTACACGGGCTGCCGGGCAACAAATGCCAGCACCACCACCCGGCGTTCGCGTTGTGGCACCGGCCGTACGTGCAAAACTACGAGCAGCTGCTTCAGGACGCGGTGCCGGGCACAGCCGACAAGCCGGGTGTGTATCTGCCGTATTGGGACTGGACGACGCAGCGCGCCAAGGCCGAAGGAATTCCGCAGATTTTCCAAGACGCGACGTGGCAGAATCCGGACACGAAGCAGGTCGAGCCGAATCCGCTCGCCTCGCAACCGGTGCTCGTCGTCCCCCGTCACGCGCCCACGCGGCGCAACCCGCGACCGCCGGCGGAGCTCGAGCGATTCGCCGGGATGGTGCAGAACGCGCTGCGCGCCCCCGATTACCTTTCGATGACCTCGGATCTCGAAGGTCCGCACGGCGGCGTGCACATGTGGATCGGCGGCGACATGACGGACCAGAACGTCGCCGCGTTCGACCCGATCTTTTGGTCGCACCACTGCTTCGTCGAGTACGTGTTCTGCCAGTGGCAAGACGCTCATCCCGAAGCGCTCGAGCCGGTGATCGACACGCGGCGGTTCAGCCCGTACAGCGTAACGGTCGACAAGATCTGGTCGTATCGCAGTCTGGGGTACGCGTACGAGCCCGATTCGGGCAGCCATCTCACGCCGTCGTCGCTCAACCTCGCGGGTCACGCGGGAGGCGCCGCCGACGAAACCGGTGCGGACGGCGGCCTGGTCTCCGGCGCGACGGTCGCGACCTTCCCGATGTATTACATCATACCGGACTTCGATCGCGCCGAGGTGCGGTTCGAGGGGCTCACACCGCCTGAAGACTCGTTCGAGGTGCGCGTGTTCGCGAATCAGCCCGGCGCCGACGCGAGCACGTCGATCGAAGACGACAACGTCCATTTCCTGGGCAGCCATTTCTTCTTCGGCCACGGCGATTGCGTCGGCGCGCCCGGTCACTGCCACCCGACGGACCGCGACATCTTCGACCTGCGCGGCGCGCATCATTACGCGCCCGTGCAAGTGCGGGTCAACGTCACGCGCCGGCTGAAACGCCTGATCGAGAAAGAGCATCCCGCCGACACGCCGATCACCCTGGTCGCCGTCGACCGGGACGGGGTCGAGCTGAAGTGTCCCGGGCTCCACTTCGAAGGGTTCATGATCGTCGTACGATGACGCCCCGCCGGGTAAGGTGATGGCGATGGAACGCGTCGCAAGCCTTCGGTCCGGAGCGACCGTGACGTCGCTGCCGCTGTCCGGGCTCGACCGCGACTTCAAGCGAGCCGAGCTTCGCTTCGAAGGCGTCACGCCGCCGGTCGGGTCGTTCGAGCTGCGCGCGTTCGTCGGCGATCCGCACGCCGGCGCGAGCACGCCGATCGAGGACAACCCGCACTACATCGGCTCGGAGTACTTCTACGGCGTCGGCGAAGAGCCGCCGGCGCCGTCGGCCGGATCGCGCACCGCCGACGAGGCGAGCCTGCAGCGGAAGTTCGAACCGACGCAGATCCGTCTCAACGTCACCGAACCGCTGCGCACGTTTCTGAACCAGGCGCCGTCGCCCGAAACGCCGCTGACGCTCGTTGCCGTCGACCGCGACGGTCGCGAGATCCCCGAGCCCGGGCTGCGGTTCGAAGGCGTCTCGATCGTCACCACGTAGGGGCGGTGCCAAGACACTATAAGAGGCGTAACGCCGCGCAGGTCCGCGGTACATGCGGGTTCCTGGGCCTGCCGGAACGCCCAGCGAAGCCCCGCGACTCGGCGGCGTCGACTATGGCGTCACAACCACCGTTCCGATCATGTTCTCCGTATCGTCGTGGAAGATGCAGTGATACGTGTACGTGCCGACGTTGGTGAATTTCAGCGAGAAGCTCTGCGTCGGACCGAGTACGCCCGAGTTCACCAGCGTCGTACCGTCATACACGTTCCCGCCGCTCGGTGGTGAGAACGGGTTCAATGTGGGGAACGCGGCGCCGACCGGGGCGACCGTCACCGTGTGCGGCGCGTTGTTCGATTGATTGGTCCACGTGACGGTACCGCCGGCGTGAATGGTGACGGATGTCGCGGTGACATCCGGCCCGTCCAGGAAACGCAAGATGGTGACGGCGGACGGCGGCCCCGCTGTAAGCCCTGGGGTCATCCCTGCTACGAGGTGCGGGCCGCCGGGCGTGTATGGAAATTGTGCGAGCGCGCTCGTACCCAGCGCGAGATCCGCTGACTGCGCGCCGGCGGCACCCGCGACGCCCGCGGAGTTGCTCGGCGGATACGGCGTCCCCGCCGGGTTCACGGTGATCGTCCCGGTCATTCCGCCGTGGATCAAGCACTGAAACACGTACGTCCCGGCCTTCGTGAACGTGACGCCGTAGACTGCGTTGAGCAGCTGAAATCCCGAGCTCGTGTAGACGGTTCCATCGTACGTGGAGCCGCCGGCCGGCGCGGGGACCGAAGGATCCGTTACCGGGGGCGGTGCCGATCGCGGTCCGAGGAAGGTCACCGTGTGCGGCTCGCCGGCCGGGAATTTCCACGTGACGGTGTCGCCGACGTTGACGGTATACGCGTTGGGATAAAAACGTAACGCCTGCATCGCCTCCATGTTCATGGAGCCGCCGGCGATGATGGTGAAGTTGCCGGGTCCGGTATTGAAAGGCGGCGGCGAAGCCGCACCGCCGTTGCAGGCCGCGAGCGCGAGAAGTAAGGCACACGCGCCGAAGCGCGCCGGACGCGAACGTGACATCAAAGAAACCTCCACCATTGAAACGGCCTCCCGCGGGCTCGCTCAAGGGTGCAGCGCAACGGCCTGAAAAGCCTTTCGCGAGAATCACCGCGGCGCGCTGCGCCGTTGGTGCGAGTGAGACAGGCTCGCTCCGGCACGACGAATCGCAAGAAGAACCGCCAGGAACAAGAGACCGAAAGGCCGCAGGCTACATGTTACGGTATCGTACAATTCGCCGCTAACCATCGGCTGGCCGCCGCTGCGGCCTCGTCGTCGCGTTCCACGGTTGCCTCCAAACGCAGTCGGACATCGGGACGAAATTCATCACCGAGGCGGGCATCGACGAATGGGCGGACAGCAACGGGATCATCGTCCTGTATCCGTAGGCTGCGAAATCGTCGACCGCTCCGTTCAACCCGCAAGGCTGCTGGGATTCGTGGGGATACGACGACCCGAACTACCCGCTCAAGAGCGGCACGCAGGCGTCGATCGTCTACAAAATGGTTCAGCGCGTGATGGAACGGTAGGGCGTCGACCCGTGGCGGGCCCCAGCTCGCGAACGTCGCTTGCACTCAGACGATACGCGGTGTTTTTCGTCGCCCGAACGCTCATCCCAACGTCGGCTCGCGCACGGCGAGCACGTCGAACGCGACGCAGATCCGCGGCTTGGTGACGCCCGTCGGCCACGTCCGGTGCGCGAAGTACGACGGGAAGAGCAACAGCAGTCCGGCGCGCGGCGTCACCGACAGCCGCGGCCACTCGGCGCTCGCGGGTTCGCGGTCGAACGGATTCGAACCGAACTCGATTGTGCCGGCGCGGCCGCTCGGGTCGTGCGGAATCTTGGGGACTTCGACGTAGTACACGCCGCTGAGCCAGCCGCTGGGATGCAGGTGCCACGTCTCGTGGCCGTCGCGGTACATGCTGAGTGCCCAACTGCTGAGCGTCAGTGCGGCGGGGCGGTGCGCGATCATCGGGTGCGTGCCGTGCGCTTCACGCGTCGCGAGGTAGCGTTCCACGGCGTCGCGGATGCGGGCCAGCAGCTCGCGCGCCAGCGGACCCGCGGCGACGTCGAGCTGATCGATGCGGCGGCCCGTCCCCGCGGATGCCTTCGTCGACGGCAGCGCGACCATCGACTCGTTCGCGAGCAGCTCGGCGGCCAGCCGGCGGTTGAACGCATCGTCGACGTCCAGCTCGACCGCGGCAAGCCATTGCGGCGCGTCGAGCAGCGCGGCGACTTCGGCGATCTGTTCGGGTGTCGTCGCCGCAAGCGCCAGCACCGACGGCACGTATCCGCCCCACACGCCGCCGGCACGAAGCTCCTCGCAGAGCGCCCACAGACGCTGCGGCTCGCCGCGCTCGATCAGCACGTTCGCCGCCAGCGCTAGCGCACGGTGATCGGACGGCAAGGCGTCGAGGCCGCGCAGCGCCGCATCCAGCGCCTCGCCCTGACGGCCCAAGCGGTTGAGGACCTCGGCGAGCGTCCCGTTCGCGAGCGCGAACCCCTTCGCCGCCGACGCGGTGAGCGTCTCGACCGCGAGCTGCTCGTTTCCGGTCCCGGCCGCCGCGCGGCCGAGATGGAACAGCAACTCGGCATCCGCGTCCGGCGTCGCCAAGGCCGGCTGGAGCCACTCGACGACCTCGGCCATCCGGTCCGTGGAGTACAGCGTGCGCGCGAGTTTCAGTGCGACGTCGGTTCGGCCGGGCGCCTTCGCGACGCCGGCGCGCAGCAGCGGGAGGAATGCCGCTGCCGGAAGCTGCTCGACCTCGGCCGCTTCCATCCAGCGCGGCGCGATCACGGCGTCAGACCTGCGCGAGCACGGCGCGCCCGCCCGACGGATCCGGGTGTGTGCGCGACCGCGAGGAGAGCTGCTTCAGCCAAGATTCGAGCGCAACGGCGCCCAGGAACGCACGATCGCCGCCCGTTCGCCCGACCGAGGCTTGGCGGACGGCTTCGCGCCAGCGTTCAGCATCGATCATCCCGCGCTCGGCTAGCGCGGAGCTGTCCGTCAGATAGGCGCGCCATTCCGGCGAACGCCGCAGGCCCTCGACGAACGGCGCCGTCCCGCCCGCTTTGCTCGCCCGGCGCCGCACGATCTCTGGCAAGATCCCCGCGAGCGCCCGGCGCTGCAGCGAGCGATCGCATCGCGGCCGCAGCTTCTGGTCCCAGGGGATCGCGGACATGAACTCGACCAGCGGCCGGTAAAGCAGCGGCAACCGGAGATCGTACGGTCTATGCTGACCCGCCGCGGCGGACACGGCGATCGTGATCGACCACAACCCGTCCCATGTCGCTTGGCGCCCCGGCTGCCGGCACCGGGGCGCGAGACCCCGACGGGCGCGGCTCGCGAGCTGCGCGGTTCGCGCGTACTCCGGCGCGAGCCACCCCGGTAGCCGCAGCGGCTCCGACCCCGATATGCGCTCTCGGCGCAAGTGATCGCGTGCGGGCTCGACGACGCCGCGGAGCAGCCAATGCGTGGACGACCGCGCGTCGGGCGCGTCGCGCCTCCAGCGCAGCGCCGCACGAACCGCGCCGAGGGGGTGTCCGCCGAACAGCGGATCGGCCAGATGCGTCGGCACGGTGCCCGGCGAGGCGCCCAGCACGGTGTCCCCGCCGGTGCCGGACACGACGGCGCGCACCCCATTTGCCATAAGGAGATCGTTCGTCACCGCGATGCTGCCTTCGTCGATCACCCGGATCGTCGGCTCGCCATAGTAGCTGCTCGGCAACCGCGAGAACGGGAGCGCGACCTCCACGTCCCGGGGGTGCCAGCTCAAACCGTACTGCTCGACGACGGCGCCGATCCAGCGGCGTTCGTCAACCTCGGGCCAGCGGTCGCTCACGACCGAGTACGCGGCGAGTGCGCGCGGCGCCGCGGCCCGCGCCGCGACGGCCGCGACGCTCGAGGAGTCGAGCCCGCCGGAGAGTGCGATCCAGGCGGGGCCGCCGCCGTCGAACGCCGATCGAACCGCGTCGTCCAGCAGCGCGCGAAAGCGCTCTTCGTACTCGGCGTCGTCGCGGCACATCAGCGCGGGGATGCCTGCGAGATTCCAGCCCTCCGCTTCGCGGATGCGCCCGCCGGACCAGCGCAGACTTCGCCCGGGTAGCAGCCGCCGGATCGCGCGATATGGCGTCCGCGGGCCGGTGGGTGCACCGTGAGCGAGGTAGTCGGCGAGATACTCCTCGTCGAGCGCGGCGACCGCGGCTTCGTCGACGAGGTCCTCGATGTCGGTCGCGAACGCCAAGCCGCCGTCCCGTTCGGCGTAGAACAGCGTCAGGACGCCGAGCGCGTCATGGGACAGCAGCGCGCTCCGCTCGTGCGCGTCCGCGATGACGGCGGCGAACTCGCCGGTGACGTGCTTTTGGAGCTCGTGTCCCCAGCGCCGGTAGGCGTGCGCGAGGAGCTTCGCGTCATCGTCCTGGGACAGCAAAGCGAGGCCGAGGCGGCTGCACAGCGCCGCGCGATCGGCGAGATAGCCGCGCATGAGGACATGACACCCGGCGTACGACGGCAGCGGTCCGGTCGCGTCCACGGCGTTCGCCGCGTCCAGCACGATTTCGCCGCCGGCGGTGAGCCAGCCGCGGAACCGTCTCATCGGGGCGGCTCGGCCGGCGCGTGGCCGATGCGCGCGATCGGTTTGAAGGCAGGCGAACGCGTCTCGAGCGCCGGCTCGCCGTCGCACTCCACCCACGCGTGCGCGCCGAACGGAACGCGGCGGACGCCAATGACGTGCTCAGCCGGAACATCGTGCGAACGCAGGTAGCGGAAGAGCGACAGCGAGCGCGCGAGACAGTCGTCCGGTGCGCGCCGAGCGACGAAGACATTCTCCGCGCGTACGAACGCCGGCAAGAGCGCGTTCGCTCCGCACCGTCGGGAGACGCGCGGAAAGCGTGAGTAGCGCTCGTACGTCGCGCGGAAACCATCGCGCTTCAACGCGCGCCGCGTCGCGATCAGCGAGAGGAGCGCGCGCGCCGTCAGCGGCAAGCCGCCGAAGGCGCGCGGCACCGCGCCGGGCGGCGAGCTCGCGTGTTCCGAGCCCACCGGCGCGAGCAGTCCTTCGTCAAGGCAGCGTCGCGCGAACGCGGCGAGGTCGGCCGCGATACGGTCGTGCCCCACCTCGTAACGCTCCGCGAGTCCGGCGCACGCGCCGGGCAGATCCGTGTCTTCGACGAGCGCGGACCACATCGCGCTCGCGACGTCATCCAGAACGCGATAGGCCTCGGTCCGCAGATCGAGGAGGACGCGCAAACCGTCGACCTCGGCGTGCCGCACCGCCGTCGTAACGGCCAACGGCGTTCCGCCGAGCGAGGACAGGTCGCCGGCGGTCACCGACCGTCGAGATCGACCTCGTTGTGGTCGTTCCCGGAGCGCGTGAAAGGCCGCCAGGTCGGACTTGAAACGTCGGCCGATTCGTCTTTGACGTTGCCGCTCGGCCCGCCGGTGGTCACTTCACTCACCCCGCCGACTTCGACGATCTCCGGCTCGTGCCAGGGCCGTTTCGTGGTCGAGCTTGCTTCCAAGTCCATGTATCGCTTCCTCGCTTTGTTAAAAAGTGTAGATGAGCCAGCATAGCCTCCCCTACCGGCCGAGTCAAACGAATCGCACGAGATCGTCCGAGACCATCCGAGCAACCGCTTTCCGCACGCCTCGTTCGACGGTCGCGGCGTCCGCATCGTAGCAAGCCACGAGCCGAACCACGACGGCGGCGAGGGAGCGCGGCTCGTCGAGCGCATCCCAAATCTCGCTCGCCACGACGTCGAGGCGAAAATAGCGCGAGTCGTCCAAGTGCATCGCGAGGAGCCCACCGTTCACCGGGCTGGTGACGACCGCGGCGTTGCGCGAGATGAGCGCCTCGTCCCCCTGTGCGGACATCGGTATCGCTAGCATAGCACGGCCGGCCCCTCCGCGTTCTCTCGCGTTGCGGCTAGCGAAGCGTTACGCGCAGCTTGAAATGCGACGCGGCTTCGCGGTTGTGGGTGAACACCGCGATGAGATAGTCCCCCGACGCGGTGAGCCGGCCGGACCAGCGCTTCACGGCGCCCGCGCGCTCGACGATTTCGTACTTCGCCATGGCCGGCGACGGCTTGATGAGCGAGAACAGCGTCTGATGGTTGTCGGAATTGATCTCGATCGTGACAAAGTGCGTCGGTGTGTCGCTGGATCGCGGTCCAACGGGTCCCGGCCTCATCGTTCCAATATGCGATCTGTTCCGCGTTCGGATCCGAAGACGATGCAGTCACGTCGTTCGATTCAGTCAGCGGATCCCGACGACGCGGCCCGCGGTGAAATCGTACGTACCAAAATCCTGCGCGAGCGGGCGGCGGTTCGGAACGTCGAGCCACAGCCGCAGCATGTGCCGTTTACGCTCGGGCTCGTCGTAGTCGTCGTAGGCGGTGCGGTCGTGGAGCGTCACGTAGCTGTTGAGCAGCTGGAGATCGCCCGCCTCTAGGTCCATCGAGAGCGTGTGACGCTCGCAGACCTCGTAGAACGTGTCGATCGCTTCGGCTTGTGCCGCGTTGAGCGGACGGCCGACGCGCTCTTGGCCCGACCGGATGTAGGTCGCGTTCGCACCGCAGCTCAGCGCGCCGCCGTGGTAGCTGTAGACCGGCCGGTAGTACACCGGCGGTTCGCCCTCGCGCTCCTCGCCGCGAAGATCGATCGCGAACGGCGTGTACAGCGTGCCGAGATGCCACGGAAAACGTTCGAGCAATTCGTTGTGGACGCGCATCGAGCTCACGACGCGGCTCGTGCCGCCGGACTTTGCGTTGTTCAGGCACAGCAGGCCGACGACGTCACAGCGGTCGACGTGCAAACTCTGCGCGACGCGCGTTTGGTATCCGCGCGCGTTGGGGTCGGTCAGCTTCTTGCCCTCGTCGCGCACGTGCCCCACCAAGTCGCCCCGCGCGTTCTGCGGGATCGCGCGGCCCAGATACGTCCCGATTCCCCAGAGCGCGCGGGCGCTTTCGAGCGCGCCCCAGCGCGCTACCGGCAGGCCGCGCAGCAGGTACATGCCGGTTCCGTTCTCGAGCTCGTCGCCGATCCGCGCGATACGCGAGCCGAACGCCGCCAGCGGAAAGTCGTCGCGCGCGCCCTGTTCGACGATCGGACGGCGCGCGCGTGCGACGGCGAGCGCGGCATCCAGCTCGCGGACGTCGCTTTCGCTCACACGGTACGTCCACGACTCGTCAGCCGTCAGTTCCGGACCGCTCCAGGCGACGGCCCCGCGTACCGGTTCAGTAAGGATGGCCCCCATGAGGAGGCCTTCGCAACCGGCGAAACAATTCTCTTCCGCGGTTCCCGCCGCTTTCGGAGGGGTTTCGTTCATGACGTTGCGCCGTACATTTCTTGTCGCTCGTTGCCGCGCTGGCCATCATCGCGCTCGTCCCTGGGCCCGTTCCGGCTGCGAGCGACGCGCCGCCCACCGTGACGATCGGTTACCAGCCGGGCATCGGCTACTCGACGCTGATCATCATGAAGCAGTTGGGCGTGCTGGAGAAGCGTTTCCCCGGCACCAAGTTCGACTGGCGCGTGCTCACCAACGGCGACGCGATCCGCGACGGCATCATCGCCGGCCAAATCCAAATCGGCGCCGGCGGCAACGGACCGTTTCTGATCGGCTGGGACCGCGGCGTCGGCTACAAGCTGATCGCGCCGATGAACGTGATGAACTTGTGGATGGTCGCGCGCGCGGACGAGCCGAACATCAAGACGATCAAGGACATCCCGCCCAACGCGAAGATCGGCATGCCGTCGCCGGACGCGGTGCAGGCGATCGCGCTGCGCAAAGCCGCGCAAGAGACGTTCGGCGACGCGCACAAGTTCGACACCAACATCGTCGCGATCCAGCACCCGCTGGGCGTGCAGGCGATGGCCGCCAAACAGCTCGAGCTGCACATGAGCGCGCCGCCGTTCCAGCAGCAGGAAGTCGAAGCGGGCGGGCACGTCGTGTTCCGCAGCTTCGTCGCGTTCGGCCGCAGCACGTTCAACAGCGTCTACACGACCGAGAACTTCGCCAAGCAGTACCCGGTCCTCGTCAAGGCGATCTTCGACGAGATGCGCAACGCGACGAACATGCTCAAGAGCGATCCCGACCAGGCCGCCGCGCTGCTGTCGAAGGACACCGACGGCAAGACGCCGGCGGCGAAGTTCAAGGGCTGGATCACCGGCGCCGACGTGTCGTGGGACATGACGCCGCACGCGTTCGTGCGCACGGCCGCGTTCATGAAAGAGATCGGCATGCTCGACGAAGGTTCCGGCGAACGTGCGCGACCTGGAGCTGCCGCTGCTCAAAGGCGCGGGCGACTGAGCGCCGCCGCCGCGGCCGCGCCCCTCGTCGTCGCCGACGGCGTCGCGATGGAATACGTCGGCCTTTCGGGCCGGCGTACGCTCGCCGTGGAAAACGCGAGCTTCGACGTGCGCCAGGGCGAGACGTTCGTCATCATCGGGCCGTCCGGCTGCGGCAAGACCACGCTGCTCAAAGCGATCGCCGGATTTCTGCGGCCGGCGCGCGGCCGGCTGTTGGTGGAAGGCTCGCCGGCGCGCGAGCCCGGGCCGGACCGCGCGGTCGTGTTTCAGGATTTCGACCAGCTGTTCGCGTGGCGCACCGTGCGCGACAACATCGTGTACGCGCTGCGGGTCGCGCGCAACATCCGCGGCGACGACGCGCGCAAGCGCGCCGACGACGTGCTCGCGCTCGTCGACATCGCGCGCGCGGCCGACCGCTACCCGCACGAGCTCTCGGGCGGCATGAAGCAGCGCGCGGCGATCGCGCGCGCGCTCGCGCTCGAACCCACGATGCTGTTGATGGACGAGCCGTTCGGCGCGCTCGACGCGATCACGCGCAACCAGCTGCAGATCGAGCTGGCCAACATCCACCGGCGGACCGGCGTGACGATCGTGCTCGTGACGCATTCGATCCAGGAGGCGCTGTATCTGGGCGACCGCGTCATGGTGATGACGGCGCATCCCGCGCGCATCCGCGAGATCGTCGACACGTCGGGCGCGCGCGACGTCGACACGGCGCATTTCGCCGAGCTGACGGGCCGCTTGCGCGAGCTGCTCGTCCACCGCGAAGAAGACGATTCCGGCGACGACGACGCGCCGCATGAGCTGGTCGCGCCTCCCGGTCGCGGTGCGCTACGCGCTGCTCGTGCTCGTCATCGTGCTGCTCTGGCAGGCCTACGTGTCGCTGTGGCACGTCAACAAGCTGCTGGTGTCGTCGCCGCTCGACGTCGGTGCGGCGCTGGCCGAGGACCTGCGCTCGGGCAAGCTGTTCTCGGTCACGCTGGCGACGTTGCAGAACTTGCTCGTGGGCATGTTCGCCGGCGCGCTCGTCGGCTTCGCGCTCGCGTCGTTCGCCGTGTTCTCCAAAGTCGGGCACGATCTGCTGACCGTGCTCAGCGCGATCTTCAACCCGCTGCCGTCGATCGCGATCCTGCCGCTGGCGATGATCTGGTTCGGGCTCAAGCCGCGAGTCGATCATGTTCGTCGTCGCGCTCGCGAGCGTGTGGCCCGTGGCGATCAACACCGACACCGGCTTTCGCACGATCAGCCTCACGACGCAGCTCGCCGCGCGCAACCTCGGCCTGCGCGGCTGGCGGCTCGTCATCGACGTGCTGCTGCCCGCGGCGCTGCCGTCGATCCTCAGCGGGCTCAAGGCGTCGTGGGCGTTCGGCTGGCGCACCGTCGTCGCGGCGGAGCTGGTGTTCGGCGTCGCCGGTTCGGCCGGCGGCCTCGGCTGGTACATCAACAACGCGCGCTATTTCTTGAACACGTCGACGATCTTCGCGGCGCTGGTCGTGATCTCGGTGCTCGGGCATCCTGGTCGAAGCGATCTTCGGCGATCGTCGAGCGCAACACGGTCGTCAAGTGGGGCATGAAACGCGCCGGCTGAACCCGCGCTCAGTCGATGATCAGCGCTTCGTGCGGGACGTCGATGGTGACGCGCCACGCGCGCAGCGCCTCGCCGCCGAGATCGCCTTCGACCTTCGTCGAGAACATGCGGGTGAGGTTCGTGTACGTCTCGGCGTCCTCGCGCACTGCGAACCAGGTCGGCGGCGCGCGGTGCGCGCCGATCGTGAGCTCCGGGACGCGCAACAGCGTGACGGCCGATTTCGTCTCCGCCATGCGTGCGGCGCCGTGGAGAACGGTCCAGTCCGCGTGGCGGGCGTGCAGCCGGTCGAAGAGCGCGGTCGGGATCAGCGGCAGGCTGCGCGTCGCGGCGGCATCGTCGAAGCGGTTGCGGTCGGCGGCATCGATCGCGACGTCGGTGCCCGTGTCGAGCAGCATCATGTGCGTTCGCCGCCGATGGTCACCGGCACGAGCGCATATGCGGTGGGCACGAGGCCGGGCGCGGGGCGCGGCCCGAGCCCGACGTTCATCGTCACGCGGTCACCGCCCGCATGCGTTTCGCCCAGCGTAACCGTCTTCTTCGGGAAGTCGATGGTCAGCGTTTGCGCTGCAAAACGCCCGAACGACAGCGTTCCGTCGACGGGCTCGACGAACGTCGACTCCAGCGCGCCCGCGCGCGCTTGCAGCAGCGCATCGGACGAGAGCGGCGACGGCTGCGGCAGGTCGAACGTGCTGCGGTCGCCGCCGGTGAGGTGCACGGTGCCTTTCTTGAGGTGCGAGCCGCTGCGCCGCGGCGGCGCTCACGAGATCGTAGCCGCCGGTATCGAGCCGCAGCTTCAGCGCGGGCTCGGTGCCGGACGGAAACAAGAACACGGCGTTGCCGACGAACGACGAGGCGATGCCGGCAGCGGCGACCAGGGCGGTGAGCATCGGCATGCCATTCCGTCGTAAAGGCGGCAGGCCCCGCGCGGTTTGTGACGCGGTTATGACGCGGTTTCGCACATCGCGCGCAGGGTCCGGGCGCACCTGAGCCCAACCGGCGCTTGCATGGCGGTGCGAGCGCGCGTTCCGGCGCGGATCACGTTCGAAGCAGCGTTGTTGGCGCTGCTCGGGATTGCGTTCCCGGTGCTCTTCGGGCTCGCGATCGTCGTCGCGGGCGTCGCGGCGATCTTCCTGGTCGGGCACTTCATCCTGTTTCTCGCGAAGCTCGTGTGGATTCTGGTCTTCCCGCTCTTCGGTGCGCTGCGCGCGCTGTGGAGTTCGACATGGGGCGCGGCACGACGGCGAGCCGCTCGACGCGGCGCAATGCCCGGAGCTCTTCGCGACGATCGAGCGCTTGCGCACCGCGGCCAATGCGGGCCGCATCCACGGCGTCTATCTGAACGGCGACCTGAACGCGGCGATGGCGCAGGTGCCGCGCCACGGGATCTTCGGCGGATTTCGCAACGACCTGGTGCTGGGGCTGCCGCTGATGGCCGCGATGGACGAAGCGCATTTCACCGCCGTCCTCGCGCACGAGGTCGGTCACCTCGCGCGCCGCCACGGCCGTTTCAGCGCGCGCATCTACGGCATGCGGCAAACGCTCGACGTGATGGTGGAGGAACTCGCGCGGCACGGGTCGTGGCTGGTGTACCCGATGCTCGCGTTCTACCGCGCGTTCGCGCCGCGCTTCGAGCGCGTCACGCTGCAGCTCTCGCGCGCGGTGGAGTTCGAAGCGGACGCGGAGGCGGCCGATGCGGTCGGTGCGAGGCCGCCGCGGAAGCGCTCATCGTGCTGCACGGGATCTCGTCCTATGCCGACGCCGAGGTGTGGCCGCAGATTTTCCGGCGCCTGCACGACGAGCCCGAGCCGCCCGACGACGTGTTCGCGTCGTTCACGGAGATCGTGCGGCGGCCGATCGCCGACGCGCATCACTTCGTGACCGACGCGCTCGGCGTGCAAACGTCGGCAAACGACACGCACCCGGCGCTTGGTCGACCGCTTGCGCAACCTGGGCTTGGAGACCGCCGAGCTCGAGCACGCGCTCGACGGGTACGCGCTGCGCGGACCCAGCGCGGCCGACGTGTTCCTCGGCGGCGCGGTCGCGCAGCGGCGCGCGATCGCGGCGGAATGGCGCAGCGCCGTGCGCCAGCACTGGGTCGACGGGCACGCGGAGATCGGCGAAGGTGCGCGCGGAGCTCGCCGAGCTCGACGCGCTCGGCGATGCGGCGGACCCGGCGCAGCGCCGCACTCGCGCGGTGGCGGCGGCGCAGCTCGGCCGCGCGGACGCGGTGCGATCTGCTGATCGCCGAGGCGGACGCCGCGCCCGGCGATGCGGAGCTGGCGTTGCGCGCCGGCGAGCTGCTGGCGCAGCGGGACGACGAGCGCGCGATCGCGTTGCTCGAACGCGCGATGAACGCCGACCCGCTCATGACGCTTCGGCGCCGCACCGGCGGCCGCCGCGTTCTACGGGCGCCGCGGCGACCGCGAGCGCGCGATCGCGTACCGCACGCGCCTGCGGCGCGTTCTACACCGAGATGGAGCAGCGACCGAAGAGCGCCGCACGTTCACGGGCACGGAGCCGATCGCGCCGCACGGCTCGCGGACGAGCGAGCTCGCGGCCGTGCGCCACGCGCTGGACTTGCCCGACATCGAGGGAGCGTATCTCGCGCGGCGCGTGCTCGTCCACCTCCCGCAGCGTCCGCATTTCGTCCTCGGCGTGCTGCGGCGCAAGACCAAGCACGGCTCGTCCGACGACAACATCGCGGGCGTGATCAGCAGCGATTGGAGACGTTCCCGCACGGCGTGTCGGTGATCGTCTCCACGCGTGCGGACCATCCCGCGATCGCGGCGTTGCGCGGCGTCGCGGGCACCGCCGTTCGGTAACGTCTACGACTGCGCGGTGATGAACGCCGCGATGTGCGGCGCGATCTCCTCGCGCCACGTGCGGCCGCTGAAGATGCCGTAGTGGCCGACGCCGGGCTGGAACAGGTTCTTGCGCCGGTCGTCGGGGATGCCGCTGCACAGCGCGTGCGCCGCCAGCGTCTGGCCGGGTGCTGAGATGTCGTCGAGCTCGCCTTCGACCGTCAGCAGCGCCGTCTTGCGAATCGCCGCGGGGTCGACGCGCTCGCCGCGCCACGTCATCGTGCCGCTCGCGAGCGTCGCGCGCTGGAACACCTCGTCCACGGTTTGCAGGTAGAACTCGGCGGTGATGTCCATGACGCTGAGGTACTCGTCGTAGAACGCGCGCCGCTTCTGCGCGGACTCGCCGTCGCCGCGCACGAGATCTTCGAAGATCTTCACGTGCGCGTCCATGTGCCGCTGCGGGTGCATCGACATGAACGCGCCGATCTGCAGAAAGCCCGGATACACCGCGCGCCCCGCGCCGGCGTACCATTGCGGCACGCGCATCGTGAGCTCGCGCTCGAACCACTCCAGCGAGTTCGCCGCCGCGAGCTTCGTCGGCGCGGTCGGCGCGGTGCGCACGTCGACGGGGCCGCCCATCAGCGTCATCGAGCGCGGCTGCGCGGGATCGTTCTCCGCGGCCAACAGCGCGACGGCGGCGAGCACGGCCGGCGCGGGCTGGCACACCGCGATCACGTGCACGTCGGGGCCGAGCGCGCCGATGTAGTCCTTGACGTAGCCGATGTAGTCGTCGAGGTCGAACCGTCCGGCGCTCAGCGGAACGTCGCGCGCGTCGGCCCAGTCGGTCACGTAGACGTCGTGCTCGTCGAGCAGCGCTTCGACCGTGCCGCGCAGCAGCGTCGCGTAGTGGCCCGACATCGGCGCGACCAGCAGCACGCGCGGGCGCTCGCGGCGGTCGCCGGTCACGAAGCGGATCAGCCGGCCGAACGGCCGATCGTCGAACACCTCGACCGTCGCCGGCAGGTTCCAGGCCGGTTTCCCGCGCTTGCGCGTCATGCCGGCAAACACGTCGGCCGACGCGTTCATCATGCGTCCGGGGAGCGTGTAGGTGAAGGGGTTGAACGGGTTGCCGAAGAGGGCTTTGGTCGCCGCTGCGGACCAGCGCGCAGGGGTCATCGCGAGATACGCCGCGTCGTACTGTTCGTAGTAGATGGATCGCCTCCAGCGCTGCTTCTTCCCATAATCATCGGAAATCGCACGCCTGCTCAACACCCGTGGTTCCGGCGCAGCTTCCGGCGGCGGCGTGAAAAGCCCTCGGGCCGGCGACGCGCGGAAGGCAAGACGACCGTCCGCGGCGATATCGGCCATTCGGAGGATCTCGATGTTTGACGGACACGTTGCGCTGGTCACGGGCGGCACCCGCGGGATCGGCGCCGCGATCACCACGATGCTGGCGAAGAACGGCGCGCGCGTCGCCGCCGGCTACAGCAAGGGCCAAGAAGCCGCCGAAGCGCTGCAGCGCAAGCTCGAAGGCGAAGGCGCGCAGGTCTCGGTGCACCAGGGCCGCGTCGACAAGCCCGAAGACTGCGAGCGCGTCGTCGCCGAGGTGATGGAGCGCTTCGGCCGCATCGACTTCCTGGTGAACAACGCCGGCATCACCGTCGACAAGACCGTGCGCAAGATGACGTACGACGACTGGCACAACGTGCTCGACGTCAACCTGTTCGGCGCGTTCTGCATGATCAAGAGCGTGCTCGAGCACATGATCGAGCGCGGCTCCGGGCGCATCGTCAACATCAGCTCGGTCATCGGCGAGACCGGCAACGTCGGCCAAGCGAACTACGCCGCGTCCAAAGCCGGGTTGTTCGGGCTCACCAAGAGCCTCGCGCTCGAGATGGCGCGCCGCGGCATCACGGTGAACACCGTCGCGCCGGGCTTCATCGAGACCGAGATGGTCGGCCAGATCCCCAAGGCCGCGCTCGACGCGGTGATCGAGAAGATCCCGCAGCGCCGGCTCGGCAAGCCCGAAGAAGTGGCGCGCGTCGTGCAGTTCTTGCTCGAGGACGAGTCCAGCTACATCACGGGGGCCGTCTACACGATCAACGGCGGCCTGGACATGTAGCGCGGTGGCCAAGAACGACGACGCCGACGCGATCTGGCGCGGCGTCGGTGACTTCATCCGGGGCCAGCGCGAGATGGCGAACCTCTCGCTGCGCCAGCTCGCGGACATCGCGAAGATCTCCAACCCGTACTTGAGCCAGATCGAGCGCGGGCTGCACAAGCCGTCGGCCGACGTGCTCAAGAACCTCGCCTCGGCGCTGAAGATCTCCGCGGAGACGATGTACGCCCAGGCCGGGCCTGCTCGACGGCACCGCGGCCCAGCGCACCGCCGCGGGGCGCCCGCCGTGGAGGAGGCGATCCGCGCCGACGCCCGCCTCACCGAGGACCAGAAGCAGACGCTCGTCAGCATCTACCGGGGGTTCGTCGAACGCGCTTGAGATCGTCCGACATAGGTCGCTTGACGAATCTAGCATGTGCTTGATATAGTTAGCGCATGACGTATCTCGAAACCATCGCCAAGCTCCAAGCGCAGAGCCTCGACGCCCTCAAGCAAGCGCAAGCGACCCAGGTCGCGACCCTGACGACGATCGGCGAGATCGTCTCCAACGTGCCGTCGTTCCAGCCGTCGATGCCGATGGGCAACCTGCCGACGCTCGCCGAGCTCACCGAGCTCAACACCGCGTTCGCCAAGAACGTCCTCGAGCAGCAGAGCGCGTTCGCGTCGCAGCTCGCCGGCGTGTTCACCGTGACCCAGAAGAACGTCGTGAACGCCGCGGAGCGCGTCATCCAGACCGCCTCGACCGCCGCGACGACCGCCGTCAAGTAAACCGCCCTCGCTCGGCGCGCGCCGCAGCAGAAGAAGACCGCCTCTCAGCGAGGCGGTCTTTTTCGTTACGTCCCTTTCTCGCCGCCCAGGTAGAACACGTACTTCATGATGAGCGCGGGCTTCGTCACCGCCGCGCTCGCGTCGCCGTAGACGAGGTACAGCTCGTCGCGCTTGCGGTGGTACGCGTACGCGACCGAGACGTTCGTGGCCGAGAAGAAGCTCGCCGGCCCGACCGGGAACGGCGCGACGCCGTACGACGCGAAGTTGCCGACCGCCGGCGGCGTGCCGATGATGCGCCGCAAGCCGACCGCGAACGAGCTGTCGCGCGAGATGTTGCGCGTGACGGCGAGCCGCTCGAGCCATTGGATGTTGCGGTAGCCGGCGTCGGCGTACCACACCGTGTCGAACGCCTGCAGCGACAGCTGCGTGATCGGGCCGAGCTTGAGCACGGTGTTGCGGTCGAACGTCGCGATGTGCCCGTCGCCGAAGCGGCCGTGGTTGAACACGAAGTTCGTCGGCGTCGCGGTGCCGAGCGGTAGCCGAGCGCGATGCCGGCGAGCGACACCGGCGTCATGCGCCCGTCCTGTAATTTGAGATACGTCGAGCCGGTGTCGAAGTTCACGCGGAACAGGTTCTTGTCGACGAGCGTGAACGCGAGGTCGTTGCTGGTGCGGTCGAGCGCGCCGTCCGCGCCGTGATAGCGCTCGATGAAGCCCTCGACGGTCGACGCACTTGAGCCAGCCGCCCGGTTTGAACCGGAACGTGCGGTTGCCGTCGAACGACCAGCCGGCGACGTCGGGCGTCGAGATCAAGCCGTCGACGGGGTTGTAGTAGCCGCCGATCTTGCGGACGCCGCCGCCGAAGTAGTAGTCGGTGCCGTAGTACGCGGCGCCGGCGTCGATGCGCTGCGCCTGCGCGTTGTCGAGCACGTTGGTGCCGCGGTCCCAGCCGTAGTTCAGGTACACCACCTTGTGCTTGCGATCGCTCGCGAACACGCCGATCGTCGTGAGCCGGTCGGCGAAGCCCGGCGCGTACGTCTCGACGCCTTGGTAGCCGACGCCGATCGTGCGCGACGCGTTGCGCCACTGAAACGCTTGCGCGTTGTCGGTGCGGCGGTCGCCGACCGAGTCGAACGCGTTGAACGTGACGGGGCCTTGCGAGCCTTCGAGCGCGTAGCCGCGCTTGGGCGTCGGGATCGCGGGCGTGTACAGCTCGGTGATGCCGGGGCACACCTCGCAGTCGAACGGGTTGGTGGCGTTCTGCATCTGCGCGAAGAACGGCCGCACCTCGCTGAAGAAGCGGCGGTACACCGTCGGCGAGATCGATTGCTGGTCTTGTTCGACGTTCGAGAAATCGGGATGGATCGTCGCGACGAACGACGCCGTGCGCGTGATCGGGATCGAGACGTCCGCGCCCGAGCGCGTCGTGGTTCCGTCGTCGTGCTTGGCGGCGATCTCGCCCACGCCGAACAGCCCGATGCGCGGCTGCGGGCGCGCGCCGGCCGCGCTGCTCGACAGGCCGCTCAGCGTTCCGGCGTACACGACGTCGTTGTGGTCGGACTGGCCTTCTTCGTACGCCCACACCTGCAGATCGTCGGTCTTCTGCACGAAGCGCACGAACTGGATCGGCCAGTTCGCGCGGCCGTCGCCGCGCATGATGCCGAACGGGATGCGCATCGTGACCGTGAAGCCGCCCGGCCGCACTTTGCCGACGCTCTGCCATTTCGGCGCGTACGCCGCGTTCTCGCTGGAGTGCTGGTAGTGCGTGCCCAGCGGCGTCGCGGTGAAGAGATAGCGAAAGCCTTGCGGCCCGCCCGGCCACAAGTCGACCTGCACTTCGTCGTCGGTGTCGAAGCCGACGTCGTCGGTGTGCTGGTTCGCGACGATCTCGGCGGTCTGCTTGGCGTCGAACGCGACGTACAGCGCTTGGTCGTCGCCGACGACGTAGACGTCGGTCGGACTGCGCGGGCGCGGCCTTGTGCCGCAGGTCGAAGCGAGCGTGAGGTGTTTCGCCGATTTCCACGCTTCGTCGGCGAGCGTTCCGTCGATCGCGGGGCCTTTGGCGACGTGCGGGATCGCGAGCTGCGGCCGCGCGGAGATCGCACCGGCGGGCGCGGCGGTCACGGCGATGAACGCGGCGAGCAGACCGAGTCCGAAACGAGACATCGAGAGCACCTCGAACGACGACTAATGAAATAAGAGTGAGGGCAAAAAAAATCGCGCCGCGCGTAACGCCGCGCAGCGGTTCAGATTCCGGTGTCGCGCAGCCGGATCAGATCGTGCACGGACAGGTTGTTGTAGCCGTGCGCTTTGAGGCGGTCGACGAACGCGGCGCTGACGCCGTGGTCGCGCAGCGCGATGACGTCGTTGGCCGGGATGTTCTTGTAGCCGGCCGCGCCGAGATCGCCGATGTAGCGCGGCGTGACGCCATGGTCGCGCAGCGTGACGAGCTGATCGGCGGTGACCTTCGTGTAGCCGGCAGCGCGCATCTCGCTGATGTACGGTTGCGCTCACGCCGTGATCGGCGAGCCGCACGAGGTCGTTCACGCCGAAAGGTCGCGGTAGCCCGCGGCCTGGAACGCACGGACGAATTCGATGCTCACGCCGTGATCGTGCAACCGCACGAGATCGTCGAGCGAGCGGCGTGATATCCCGAGCGCCGCGAGGTCGGCGACGTAGCGCGGGTTCACGCCGTGCTGCACGACGCGCACGAGGTCGCCGACAGTGGCGTGCTGCGACGACGCGCGCAACTGGTCGACGAACGCGAGCGTCGTTCCCGCGATGGCGAGCTCGAGCGACTGCTGGAACGTCGGGCGGCCGAGCCCGCGCGACGCGAGCGCGTCGTCGAACGCCGCATTGGGTTCGTAGCGGAACTGGCCGGCGCCCGAGCCTTCGCCGGCGCTGCCGGTGCAGTCGAAGGTGCCGGGCTCGCGCCTGATGCGAAACGTCACCGGGCTGACCGGCCCGCGCAGCCGTTCGGCGGAGATCCCCGCGTCGCTGAGCGCGACCGGCGACGACCACGACGAGTTCCAGTTTCCGTGGTCGGTGCTGTCGGAGTATTCGAGCCGCAGCTGCACGCGCGACTGGTCGTCGCCGCGCGCGGCCGACGATCGACCAGCGCCCGATGGGCGACGCGTTCGCGCTCAGGGCGAACGTGCCGCCGCAGCGAGTGCGCCGCGGCGCACAGGAGCGCGGCGAGCGCCGCGACCGCAAAACGTCTCACGTTCAGAACCCGCTCACTTTCAGACGAATCAGCTCGTCGACGCTGAGGTTGTTGATAACCGTGCGCGGCGAGCGGCGCACGAAGGTCCGTCGATGCCTTGCACGCGCAGCGCGATGAGCTGCGACGGCGTGAGATTGCGCATGCCCGCGTCCACCAGCCCGCGCACCTAGGGGACCGAGATCCCTTGCACGGCGAGCGAGATCGCGTCGGCGGCGGTGAGCTTCGTGTAGCCGAGCGCGGCGAGACCGTCGAGCCAGGCGACGCTCACGCCCTGCACGCGCAGCCCGACGATCTGCTCCGTGGTCGGCTCGGTCCGGCGAGCCGGCGGTTGAGCGCCCGCGACGTACTCGGGCGTCACGCCCTGCACCGCGAGCGCGATCATGTCGTGCAGCGACGGGCCGCGGGTGCACCAGCGCACCCATGCGGCGCACGTAGTCCCCGCTGACGCCTTGGGTGCGCAGCGCGATCAGCTCGTCGACGCTGGGACGCGGGTACTTCGCGTCGTCGAGCGCGGCGAGCAGATCGCCGCCGCTGCTAGTCGGTGTCGTCTCGCCGCCCGCGGCGGTGCCTTCGTTCGCGTACGCGCGACGGCGCTTCCGTACGCCACTCGCGTGCGGGCGATTGCGCGCAGTCGCAACCGCGCGACGCGCCGTAGGCTGCGACCGTGCGCCGTGCGCGACGGCCGCGGTCACCGCGGACGATGCGCGGCCGACGCGAGGCGCCGATGCGCCGCCGGCACCGCGAGCCGCGCGGGCCGGCGTCGTCTGCGCGGCAGACCGGCATCGGGTGCGGTGTCGTGCTCGGACGTCGCATGCCGAGGCCGTCGGCGCGACGGCGGCGGCGATTCGCTGCGATCGCACCGTACGCGGTACGACGATGCATCGTGCGGCAACGCGGACGCCTGCGCGGCATGTGCGGTGCGCGCGCGAGACGCGTCGGTCGCGTGCGCGCGAGCAGCGCCGTCCGAGCGCGACGGCGCTTGCTACGAACCGCGCCGTGACCGGTGCGGTGCAGCGGCGTCGCCGAGCCGCGGCGACGACGGGAACTTGCAGGCGCGCGATGCCCGAGCGTCGCCGCGAGGACGATCGCCGTCAGCGCCACGGCCGCGAAGCGCAGGCGCGGCGACGCGTCGCGCGAGCGGTCGACGATGCGGCGCACCCGGCCGAGCACGTGCCCGCGCCGCAGCACGAATCCGGGCGCGACCGCGACGCGCCGGCCGCGCACGCTGCGCTGCACGATGCGCGCGAGGCACTCGGCGTAGCGTAGCGGCTCGCCGGCGGCGGCGAGCACCCGGTCGTCGCAGGCAATTTCGCGCTCGAAGTCGATCCCGCGCCGCGCGACGTGCAGCGCCGGCTGGAAGAACTGCAGCGCGCAGACGACCTGCTCGAGCGCGTTGAGCCAGTCGTCGTACCGCTGGAGGTGCGCCGACTCGTGCAGCACGACGCGGGCGAGATCGTCGGCGTCGAGCGACGCCGCGAGGCGCGCGGGGATGAGGATCATCGGCCGCGCGGAATCCGACCGCGCACGGCACGTCGACGCGATGCGACTGCGCGACCGCTGCGCGGCGGCGATGTCCCGCGGCGCGCAGCCGCGCGAGCACGAACGCGTCGTCGAGCGGCGTCGCGTCGCGCTTCATCCGCGCGACGGCGGCGTAGCCGCGCGCCAGGCGCACGAGGAGCACGCCGGCGACGAGCGCCCACACGCACAGCAGCGCGAGTCCCCACGCGCGCGCGAACGTGGTCGCCGCGCCGCCGAACCGCATCGCGCCGCTGCGCACGCGTTCGCTCAGCGCCGCGCGAAGCCGGGGCGATCGCGCCGGTCGAGCGCAAGGCGCCGATCGCAGGTCCGCCGTGCGCGCCGCTCGTCATCGCCGTTGCGCCGTCGCCGGGGTCGTCGCCGCCGCGCCCGCAGTGTCGCGAGCGCGGGCCGGCGCGGTGGCCGGCGCAGCAGTGCGCTCCGGAGTCGACTGCGGGCGCGCGACCGCGAGGTCGAGCGCGGGCAGCAGCGCGACGACGAGGAACGTGAAACTCCACACGGCGCACGCCGTGGTCGCGTTGCGCCGCAAGCCCGCGCGCAGCGCGAGCGCGACGACCGCGAGCAGTGCGGCGCCCTGCCACAGCGCGTTGAGGACGGCGAGGAGCAGCGCGTCCATCAGCTTTCGTCCTTCGCGCGCGCGATCGTGCGCTGCAGCTCGTCGAGCTCGTCCTCGGTGAGGTGATCGCCTTCGACCAAGTTCAGCGCGAGCGCGCGCGGCGACCCGCCGAAGAAGCGCTGCATGACGTGCGAGAGCGCCGTGCGCGCCGCGGCCTCGCGGTCCACCACCGCCCGGTACACGAACGCCCGGCCCTCGGCGCGGTGCTCGACGTAGCCCTTGCGCTCCAGGATCTTCATGATCGTCTGGACGGTGTTGTACGCGGGCCGCTCCGCCTCGGGGATGCCGTCGACGATCTGGGCCACGGTCGCGGGACCGGCCGACCAGACGATCTCCATGAGTCGCTGCTCGGCTTCGGTGAGCGGGACGGAACGGCGGCGCGCCATCGGGCCTCCTGGGGAAGACCTAAGGAATTCGGTTTGCGCCACCGTAGCACGCGGCGCCCGGCCGGTCAAGAGAGTCCGAAAGAATTCGGTCTTGCCTGTCCGGACGCCGCCGGCATGCGGTTATTTCAGCTTGTCGAGCGCCTCGAACAGCACGTCCGGGTCCGGCGCCTCTTTGAGCTCGTGGACGTCGACGTACCGCACGATGCCCTCCTTGTCGATGACGAAGATCGCGCGCTGCGCCATGCCGCCGGGATGGAGCACGCCGTAGCGCTCGGCGACGGCGCCGTGCGGATAGAAGTCGCTGAGCAGCGGAAAATTGATCCCGCCGAGCTGCGCCGCCCAGGCGGCGTTGGCGAACCGAGAGTCGGTGGAGACGCCCACGACCTGGGCGTCAGCGGTGCGGAAGCGCTGCTGTTCGCGCTCGTACACCGGCAGCTGAACGCTTCAAGTCCCGCTGAAGGCGAACGGGTAGAACGCGACCACGACGTTCGTGCCGCGCTTGTCCGCGAGGTGGAACTCCTCGCCCGTGTGCGAGCTGAGGGTGAAGTCGGGAGCGGGATCGCCGACCTTGACGGTGGGCGTCTCCGCGGCGAGCGACGTGCGCCCGGTGATGACAGACATGGGGTAGGCTTTCCCCGTCCGCCGAACAGGGTCCCATGATCGCCGAACCGACCGCCGCCGCCGTTCACCTGCGCGCGCTCGACCCGTTCGATTTCCTGGAGCGCGCCGCGTTCGTGTATCCGGAGAAGATCGCCGTCGTCGACGGCGCCGCGCGGCGCACGTATCCGCAGTTTCTCGAGCGCGTGGAACGGCTCGCCGCGGCGCTGCAAGCGCGCGGCATCCGCGACGGCGAGCGCGTCGCGGTGCTCGCGCCCAACACCTCGATGGTGCTCGAAGCGACGTACGCCGTGCCGCGCGCCGGCGGCGTGCTGTGCGCGCTCAACACGCGCCTCGCGCCCGACGAGATCGACTACATCCTCGCGCACTGCGGCGCGTCGCTGCTGCTGCACGACCACGAACTCGATCCGCTGGTGAGCCGGCTCGCGGCGAACATCCCGCGCATCCGCGTTGCGGCGCCCGGCGACAGCGCGTCGCGAAGCGCGGCTGCGCTGCCGGGCGGCGCCGAGGACTACGAACAGCTGCTTGCCGGCGCGGAGCGCGACGCGCTCGTGCCGCGCAGCGGCGGCGAGGACGATACGATCTCGATCAACTACACCAGCGGCACCACCGGCAAGCCCAAGGGCGTGATGTACACGTTCCGCGGCGCCTACCTCAACGCGCTGGCGGAGATCTTCCACGCGAACTTGCGGCCGGAGAGCGTGTATTTGTGGACGCTGCCGATGTTCCACTGCAACGGCTGGTGCTTTCCGTGGGCGGTCACGGCCGCGGGCGCGACGCACGTTTGCCTGCGCAAGGTCGACGCCGTTGGCATCAACGCCGGAATCCACGACGAGGGCGTGACGCACTTCTGCGCGGCGCCGACGGTGCTCATCGGCTTGGTGAACCATCCCGATACGGTCGCGTTTCCGCATCGTGTGGTCGTCACGACGGCGGGCGCGCCGCCGGCGCCGGCGACGATCGCGCAGATCGAAGCGCTCGGCGCGGAGCTGCACCACGTGTACGGGCTCACCGAAGTGTACGGCCCGATCACGGAGTGCGCGTGGCACAGCCCGCAGTGGGACGGTTTCCCGCCGGCGGAGCGCGCGCGGCTGCGCAGCCGCCAGGGCGTGCCGATGATCACGCTGGGCCCGCGCGACGTGCGCGTCGTCGACCCCGAGCTGAACGACGTCCCGTGGGACGCGGCGACACAAGGCGAGATCGTCATGCGCGGCAACAACGTGATGAAGGGCTACTACGCCGATCCCGCCGCGACCGCGAAAGCGTTCGAAGGCGGCTGGTTCCACTCGGGCGACATCGCGGTGGTCCACGCCGACGGCTACATCGAGATCGTCGACCGCGCGAAGGACGTGATCATCAGCGGCGGCGAGAACATCTCGACGCAGCAAGTCGAAAAAGTGCTGCTCGAGCACGACGCGGTGCTCGAATGCGCCGTCGTCGCGGTCCCCGACGAAAAATGGGGCGAGGTCGCCCAAGGCGTTCGTCACGCTAAAACCGGGCCGCACGCTGGAAGCCGACGAGCTGCGCGCGTTCGCCCGCGAGCGCATCGCGGCGTTCAAAGTCCCGAAGACCGTGGAGTTCGGCGATCTGCCGAAGACCTCGACGGGCAAAATCCAGAAGTACGTTCTGCGCGAACGCGAGTGGAAAGGCCACGAGAAGCGCGTGAACTAACCCGCATGCGCGCTCGCACGCGCCTGGGCGCCTGAGTCCGCGTCCATTGCAAGCCGCGCTGATCCGGTGGACCGAACGGATCAGCCGCTAGCGGCGACTCGACTCCTCGGAGCGGACATACTCCCAAAGGATGTGCTGAATCAGGTTGCTGCGCTTTCGGTGCTGCAGCTCCGCGATTCGGTCGAGACGTTCCAGCAGTGGCGCACTCAATCGCAGAGACGTCGGTGTACCGGGATTCGGAGCTGTGCGGACGATCTCGGCAGCGGCGACACGATTCGCGTGCGACCGGCTCAGGATTTCGTCGGCGGCTTTTTGCTTTGACGTCGAGCGTGTAGTCATTGTCTGCCTCTGCGATAGGCGCGCTTCTCACCGTCGTCCATGTCCCGCGCCGCGAAGACGCGAAAGCGGCGGTCTTCGAGGAACTCCCCCACGATCTTGAGGAGGCGCCCCCTGTCTCGCCGAAGAGAACGTAGAAATCACGGTCGCGCATCATCCGATACGTCGCGGGCTCTCCGTCGACACCGAAAACGATTTCCTCAACGTCATCGACCGTTACATGATGACGGTGGTAGAGATGATCGACATTGTTGTCGTTCCAGAAAAGTTCGTCGATGCGCACCCGATCGCAGCCTCCGGCACCCCCGGCTGTAGCTCAGTGTAATACATTTAACTACGGATAGCCAAGCGGTCCGCCGCTACATAGTGGCGGAGCGCGTCTATTCCGACGCGAAGCCGGCTCCATGCAGCCCCTCGACCTCACAGCCGCTCCGCCGCGCGCGCCGCGCGAGTCCATCGCCGACATCGTTTTCTTGCCGCGCACGATCGACAAGGTCCGTGCGACATTGCCGGGCGGCACGCCGGGTGCGTACAACATTGCGGGCTTCAGCCAGATGCTGCTCGACGGGCTCGGCATCGACCTCGTGGACTTCACCGCCGCAGTCGCGGATGCGCAGAACGACGCCGCGGTGGCGACGTTCGTCACGGCGGCGACGTCGGCGGACCGCATCGCGGAGTGGAACGCGTTTGTCCTCGCGCGCCTTCCGCGCGGCGGCGACCGCGACGCGGCCTACGAAGTCTACCGTGGCTGCGGGAGCGCCCCGATCTCGTGCTCGCGCTCGACGTGCTCGAAGAAGACGACCGCCAGCACTTCGCCGGGCGGAACTGAGTCGGTATTCAACGCGTGCGCGCCGCGATTACGGGCGTTCTCTTCATCGCCGCAGGGGGCATGCATTTCATCCGGCCCGGGATGTACGAGCAGATCGTTCCGCCGCAGTTCGGACGCGGCGGAACTCGTCGTCATCAGCGGAATCGCGGAGATCGCGGGAGGACTTGGCCTGATCATTCCCCGGACGCGCCGCGCGGCGGGCGTCGGTCTTATCGTGCTGCTCATCGCGGTCTGGCCGGCGAACATCTACATGGCGATCGAAGCCGGCCGGTTCGCCGGGGCCGCGCCGGCATGGATACTCTGGGCGCGCGTTCCGTTCCAAATCGCGTTGATCTGGTGGGTCCACCGCATCAGCCGCTAACCGGGCTGCCTCCACAACGTATCGTTCGCCGACAACACGCTAAACCGCTGCTAAGCAACCTCTGCGCCGAGTGCCGTCAGCACTTCTTTTGCGGCGCGTTCGCCTGATTGCAGCGCGCCGGCTACGGTGCCGGATTCGCTCGTTGCCGCCGTTGCTTCGCCGGCGAAGAAGAGGACGTCGTCGACCAGCACCGCGAGCTCCGTGCGCGCATTGCCGCCGCCGATCACGACGTAGCTGTAGGCCCCCGCGCGAATTCGGATCGTCGTCCCAGTCGTCGGGTGTAGACCGCTTCGAGCTCGCCGTGCGGGTCGGCCTCGGAGCCGAAAGGCGTCGCTCAGATCGTCGAGCGCCGTCGCGGTCCGCGTCGCTTCGTCGTCGTTCACGAGCGCGTCGGCCTTGGGGCCGCCCGCCCATGCGACCAGCAGCGGTGTGCGCAGCGGCATCAGCGTCCAGAACGTCGGGAACGCCGCGCTCGGCGC
>CAWBTJ010000010.1:0-9840 GCA_963791645.1 Vulcanimicrobiota bacterium
TGAGCACGACCGCGCATCCCGACACGCACCGCGCCAAGGTCCCGGCGCCGTCGCCCACCGACTTCCTCGGGATCGATGGGCTACTCACCGACGACGAGCGCTTGATCCGCGACACCGTGCGCGCGTTCGTGCGCGACCGCGTGCTGCCGAACATTGCGGGCTGGTTCGAGGACCACACGTTCCCGAAGACGATGGCCAAGGAGCTCGGCGACCTCGGCCTGCTCGGCATGCACCTGCACGGCTACGGTTGCGCGGGCACCAGCGCCGTCGCGTACGGGCTGGCCTGCCTCGAGCTCGAAGCCGGCGACTCCGGTTTCCGCTCGTTCGTCTCCGTGCAAGGCTCGCTCGCGATGTACGCGATCCACGCCCATGGTTCCGAGGAGCAAAAACAGACGTGGCTGCCGCGCATGGCGGCCGGTGAGGCGCTCGGGTGTTTCGGTCTGACCGAGCCAGATTTCGGCAGCGACCCCGGCGGGATGCGCACGGTCGCGCGCCGCTCGGGTTCGGACTACGTGCTCAACGGCACGAAGGCGTGGATCACGAACGGCGGGATCGCCGACGTCGCGATCGTGTGGGCGCGCACCGATCCCGACGACGGCCCGCGCAGCGGAACGGTGCGCGGCTTCGTGGTGCCGACGAATACCAGGGGTTTCTCGACACGCAATATCGAGCGCAAGCTCTCATTGCGCGCATCGATCACCTCGGAGCTGATCCTCGAAGACGTCCGCCTACCGGCCGACGCGATCTTGCCGAACGTCAGCGGCTTGCGCGGCCCGCTCTCGTGCCTGAACGAGGCGCGCTACGGCATCGTGTGGGGCGCGCTCGGCGCGGGCCGCGCGTGCTACGAGAGCGCGCTTGAATACGCCAAGACGCGCGTGCAGTTCGGCAAGCCGATCGCAGCGTTTCAAATCACGCAAGAAAAGCTCGTCAACATGATGCTCGAAATCAACAAAGGACTGCTCACGGCGCTGCACATCGGCCGCTTGAAAGATGAAGGTAAAGCGCACTCAGCGCACGTGTCGTTCGGAAAACTCAACAACGTGCGCGAGGCGCTTGCGGTCTGCCGCGAAGCGCGCACGATCTTGGGCGCGAGCGGGATCACGCTGGAGTATCCCGTGATCCGCCACATGAACAACCTGGAGAGTGTGCTGACCTACGAAGGCACGAGCGAGATCCACACCCTGGTCCTCGGCCAGGCGATCACGGGCGAGAGCGCGTTCGCATAAGGCTGGACCGTTACTGAGCCGGCGGATTCTCAGTAAGCTGTAGGCCAGCGCGATGGATCACGTGCCGCCGTTCGTTCAACGCGTGCTCGATAACTGGGATCGGCAAAGCGTGCCGTATCTCCCCGGCGTGACTGCCGACGAAATGCGCAAGGTCGAACACGAGCTCGGCGTGGAGCTACCGAGCGAGTTTGGTGCGTTCTACCTGGCGACCAACGGCACCGACGTTCCCCGATCGGAGGGCACGGACCGCGACTTTTTCAAGTTCTGGCGCTTGCAAAAATGCGAGCGCAACGGATGGCTTCTGACGTTCATCGACTACATGTACTACATGGGGTATTACGCGGTCGATCTCGGGGGCGGTGATGGTTATGCCCGCGGTTCGGTCTATCTTCTTCACCAAGAGAATCACTTGATCGCGAAGAGCTTCGACGAATTTACGGAGCTCTACGTTCGAGGCGATACGCGGCTGGGGCCGGAAGGCGCTCAGGCGTATCACCGGAGCGTGTTCGGCGGCGAAGCGTGATCCGAAGCAGTCGAAGAGACGTTAGGCGGCGTCTTCCGAACCGACCACTTCCACCGAGCGGTATGTCGAGAACCGGCCAATGTACGGTGCGACGAAGCAGCCCGACGTCGGCGTGACGTCGGTGAAATCACGGCCTGCGGCGATGAAGACGTAGTTCAGCGTCGTCGTGCGGCGGTGCGTCGGATCGAATCCCCATACCGGCGCGGTGCCGTCGCCGAGCGGCTCGCCGATCACCTCGACCCACGCGTGCGTGCCGCCTTCGCCGATCAGATGCCCCGACACGTAGCGCGCCGCGATCCCGTTGAGCCGGCACAACGCGAGCATGATGTGCGTGTAGTCCTGGCACACGCCGGTGCCTTGCGCGAACGCCTCCGAGGCCGTCGTCCCGACGTTCGTCACATCGGGCACGTAGCGCATGTGGTCGAACACGTACGCGTTGATGCGCGCCGCGAGCGCGTAGCGGTCGGCATCGTGTTCGCGCCGCAGCTCGCCGGCCGCATCGCACATCGCCTCGTCGGCTGAGGTGAGCATGGACGGCCGAAGCAGCCGCGGATCCTCGTACCAGCTCGCGCTCACCCGCGGGTGCGGTCCGGCGCTGCGCTGGATGACCGCTTCGTAGTCCAGGTCGATCGACTCGTCGATCTGGGACGCGATGAGCGTGGCCACCGCGTTGCCGAAATCGTCCCGCTCCCAGCGCACGGCGGTCTCGGGCGTGACGACGAGCCGGTCGCGCACGACCAGCTGGTCGCCGTACGCGAGCGGCGGCGCGATCACCAGCCGGTGGCGAAGATGGGCGATGGGGCCGGGATAGTCGTAGCGGAAGCGTTGGCGCAGCAGGTAGGTGACGTTGGCGACGCCGTCGTCAGGCAACGCGGTCCGCCCAAACGGTCATGCCGGTCAATCGCGCGTCACCGTAGGTGGTGACCATCGCGGTGTCGAGCGCGTCGCGCCCGCGCGCAATCGGGATGTGGCCGACGCGGCGCACGTTGTTGCGCGGGTCGAACGTCCACCAGCGGTCGCCCAGATACGCCTCGAACCACGCGCAGAAGTCCATCGGCGAGGTGGGCGGCGGTACGTCAACATCCGGCAGGTAGCCGAACGCATAGCGCGCCGGGATGTTGAGCGCCCGGCAGAACGTGACCGCGACCTGCGCGTAGTCGCGGCACACGCCCGTTGCAGCGCGCAGCGCGTCGAGCGCCGACGTGTTCGGAAAGCTCGTGCCGTACTGAAACGCCAACGCGCCGTGCACGTAATCGCAGATCGCCTGCACGCGCGCCCAACCGGGTTCCGTGTTGCCGAACCGGTCCCACGCCTCCGCCGCGAGCTCGTCGGACTGGCAGAAGCGGCTCGGGCGCGTGTACACGAGCGTGTCGTCCGGCAAATCTTCCACGGCAAGCTGGCGCGCACTCCAGTCGGTGTCCGCGGGTTCGGACGACACGTCGACGTCGGCGTCGTAGCGCAGCCGAATGGTGCCGGCCGGCAGCGTGAGGCGGCGGGACCGATTGCCGTACAGGTCGCGAAAATCGTGATAAGCGACGACCGGCTCCGCTTCCCACGTCTCGGAACGGACGCGGTGCCCCACGTCCTCCGGCCGGATCAGCAAGATCGCTGGCGTGTCGGCGCCCGCCTGGTAGACGAACTCGCATCCGACTCGGACCAGCATCGTCGCTGCGGCGTTCACCATCGCTCCGTTTCTTTCACGCGTTCGTCGGGAGGCCTTTGGCCATCTGTCGAACGGAGGCGGACCGCCAGCCGGGAAGGGGAGGCGAACTGATGCTCGAGCTCGTGCAGCGCCCCGATGTCGGAGAGGTCTTCGACGAGTTCTTCGACGCGGCCGGGCCGCGCCCGAACTACGTGCAGCTTGCCCGCACGCTCGAGTCGGTCGAGCCGGAGATGCTGGTCAACGGCGTCCGGGCGATCAATGCCGCGCTCCTGCGGCGCGGCGTCACGTTCACCGTGTACGCGGAGGCGGCCGGCACCGAGCGCATCTTCCCGTTCGATCCGATCCCGCGCATCTTCTCCCACCAGGAGTGGCGCCGGATCGCGAACGGCGTCGAGCAGCGCGTGCGCGCCCTCAACGCGTTCCTGAACGACGTCTACCACGGCGCGCGCATCCTGCGCGAAGGCCGCATCCCGCGCGAGCTGGTCTACTCGTCCGACCTGTTCGTGCGCGAGATGATCGGCGTGCGCGTGCTCAACGACGTGTACATCCACGTCAGCGGCATCGACCTGATCCGCGACGAGACCGGAACCCCGCGCGTGCTCGAAGACAACGTCCGCACGCCGTCGGGGATCTCGTACGTACTCGAGAACCGCGACGTGCTCAAGCGCACGTTCCCGCGGCTGTTCGACGGCTATCATATCGAGCCGGTGGACGATTACCCGCTGCGCCTGCTGCGCACGCTGCGCGAAGCCGCGCCCGCCGGCGCGCACGACCCGCGCGTGGTCGTGCTGACGCCCGGGATCTACAACTCCGCGTACTACGAGCACGCGATGCTCGCGCGTACGATGGGCGTGCCGCTCGCCGAAGGCCGCGATCTGATCGTGGTCGACAACCGCGTCTTCCTTAAGACGACGCGCGGGCTGGAGCGGGTCGACGTGCTGTACCGCCGCATCGACGACGACTTCCTCGATCCGCTCTACTTCCGGCACGATTCGGCGCTGGGCGTCGTCGGCTTGATGAACGCGTACCGTGCCGGCAACGTGGGGCTCGCCAACGCGATCGGCACGGGCGTCGCCGATGACAAGGCACTCTACCGGTTCGTCCCGGAGATGATCCGCTTCTACTTGCGCGAGGAACCGCTGCTGGACAACGTCGAGACGTTCGACTGCTCGCATGATGCCAGCCGGCGCCACGTCATCGACAACCTCCGGCAGCTCGTCGTCAAGCGCACGAACGGTTCGGGCGGCTACGGCATGCTCATCGGGCCCGCGTCCACCGCGCAGCAGCGCGACGAGTTCGCGCGCAAGATCGAGGCCGAGCCGCGCAGCTACATCGCGCAGCCGGTCATCGAGCTGTCGTCGCATCCCACCCTCGTCGGCGGCCTGCTTCGCTCGCGCCGCGTCGACCTGCGGCCCTTCGCGCTGTACGGCAACAAGGTGGACGTGCCGCCGGCGGCGCTCACCCGCGTAGCGCTGCGCGAAGGTTCGCTGGTGGTGAACTCATCGCAAGGCGGCGGCAGCAAAGACACCTGGGTGCTCGCCGAGGGCGACGGCGATGCTTAGCCGCCTCGCGGAGTCGTTTTTCTGGCTCAGCCGCAACGTCGAGCGTGCGGAGACGGTCGCGCGCGTACTCGACGTGACCTACACCCGCTCGATGGACCTGTACGCCGGCGGCGCGTGGTCGCAGCGCTCGTGGCGAACCGCGATCGCGATCGCGACGTTCGCGCATCCCGACGCCATCACGCTCGGTGAGTCGGCCGCGAACGAAGCACTCGCGCGATGCGTGTTCGACGAGCGGAACCCGTCGTCGATCGTGTCGTGCATCGCGACCGCTCGCGGCAACGCGATCGGCCTGCGCGCGGAGTTGTCCACGGAGCTCTGGGAGCACATCAACGAGCTGTACCTCGACATGCGCGCGCAAGACCTCGACTCGATCGTGGAGGAAGGGCCGTCGCGCATGCTGCGCCGCGTGCGCGATCGCTGCCAAGCGATCGCGGGCGTCACCGCCGCGACGCTGCTGCACGAAGACGGCTGGAACTTCATGCAGCTCGGCCGCTTCCTGGAGCGCGGCGCGCTCACAACGCGCATCCTCTCGACCGCCGAGTCGCTCGACGATCCATGGCCAGAGTGGCAGCGCCTGCTCGAGATGTGCTGCGCCAGCTTCCCGTTCGCGCGCGTCGCGCGGCACCTGCAGAGCCCGCGCGACGCGGCCGCGTTCATCGTGTTCCGCGCGACCTTTCCGCGGTCGCTGAACTTCTGCGCGAACGAAGTGCACGCCGCGCTGCACCGGTTGTCGGAAACCGCGATGCGCTCGTACACCGACGATGCGGAGAAGCAGGCCGGCCGGTTGTGCGCGACGTTCAACTTCGCCGATGCCGACGATCTCTTCGCCGAAGGGCTGCACCCGTTCGTGCAGCGCACGCTGCGGACGTTCGACTCGCTCGTCGCGGCGATCCAGCGCGTCTATTTTCCGCGCACGCCGGTGCCGACCGCGCCGCCCGCGCGCGACGACGTGTTGGTCGGGTAGCGGCCGTGGAGTACACCGTCGAGCACGAAACGATCTACCGGTACCCGCGTTCGGTGACCGAGAGCTACACCGTGGTGCATCTGCAGCCGCGCACGAACTTGCGGCAGTACTGCACGGGGTACGCGCTGGACGTCACGCCGTATTCGCAGGTGTTCTCGTACGTCGACCGGTTCGGCAACGACGTGCAGCACTTCGCGATCGTGCCCGAGCACAACGAGCTCCGCATCGTCGCGCGCTCGCACGTCGTCACGCTGCCGTCAGGCGCCGTCACGGCGCCGCAGGACGTCGACGCGGCGCAGTTGGACGCCGATCCGCGCACGCCGGAGCTCGCCGAGTTTCGCGGCACGACGCCGTACGTGCGGATCGACGACAGCGTCGCGCAGCTCGCGCGCGAAGTCCCTGCGCCGGACGACGACCTTGCCGGCTACTTCCTCGCCGCAGGCAGCTTCATCCACCACAACTTCAGCTACCGGCCGGGCACGACGGACGTACGGACGACGGTGGCGGACGTGATTGCCGCGCGCGCCGGCGTGTGCCAGGACTTCGCGCATGTGCTGATCGCGCTCGCGCGCAGCCGCGGCATCCCCGCGCGCTACGCGAGCGGCTACATCTTCCGCGGCGTCGCGGGGACGCTCGGTGCCGACGCGTCGCACGCCTGGGCCGAAGCGTTTTTGCCGCCGTACGGCTGGGTCGGCTTCGATCCGACCAACGACCGGCTCATCGACGACGGCTTCGTCCTGGTCGCGCTGGGCCGCGACTACGGCGACGTCAGCCCGACCCGCGGCCTGTACCGCGGCCCGCAAGCGGGGACGCTTTCGGTCGCGGTTGCCGTCGGCGCCGCGGACTCATCCGCCGGCACAGGCAGTCAACATCAGCAACAACAATCGCAGTCGGGCTCGCAGTCGCAGTCGCAAATGGGTTCGCAGTCGCAGTCGCAGCAATCGCAGCAGCAGGTACAGCAGCAATCCCAGCGGCGCTAGCGCCGCGCCTTGCCTAGCGTTTGAGGACGCGGGTCAGCTTGTCGAAGAGTCCCTCGATCGCGCGCTGGTGCGGCTCCTCGTAGCGCTTCCACACGACCCGCCCGTCGGTGTCCGACAGCGTCGCGGTGAGCCGGTGGCGCACCACGACCTTGCGGCCCTCAGCCTCCAGCTCGAACGCGTGCGTCCCCTCGACGCCGGGGCTGTCGATCCGCCAAACGATCCGCTTCTCCGGCTCGACGTCCTCGAGCACCGCGTGGATCGGTCCGTGCCACTCCTCGGTAGCGCCGGGCTTGAGCGGTCCGGCGCTGCGCATGAACGGCTGCGACGGAAACGGCCACACGCGGTCCTCCGCCGTCCCCATCGCGGTGAGCAGCTCGAAGATCCGGCGCGCTGTCCCGTTGAACGCACGCTCGTACTTGACGTCGATGGCCGTCGGCATACGCGTTAGCTTCGCCAAAAGCAACCCACCTCGCTCCCGCCGCGCACAAAGAAAAAGACCCCGGCTTCCACCGGGGTCGGTACGTGTGCGGCCGCCGGCCGCACACGTGACAGCTTAGGCGCTCGTCAAAAGCGCCTAAGCCTCTATGCTTTGAGCTCGATGTCCACGCCCGCCGGCAGGTCGAGGTGCATCAGCGCGTCCATCGTCTTGGGCGACGCCTGGAGGATGTCGATCAGGCGCTTGTGCGTGCGCATCTCGAAGTGCTCGCGCGACTTCTTGTCGACGTGCGGCGACCGGTTGACGCAGAACCGGTTGATCTCCGTGGGGAGCGGCACCGGACCGCTGACGAACGCGCCCGTGCGCTTCGCCGTATCGACGATGCGCTCGGCCGACTGATCGAGCACGCGGTGATCGTAGGCTTTGAGCCGGATCCTGATCTTCTGCTTAGACATCGTGTCTTTGTTCTCTATCACTACTCTGTCGAATCGCGTAGTGCGATTAGTCCGCCACGGTAGTAACGACGCCCGCGCCCACCGTTCTCGTGGCCCCGGACCGCTGACGAACGCGCCCGTGCGCTTCGCCGTGTCGACGATGCGCTCGGCCGACTGATCGAGCACGCGGTGATCGTACGCCTTGAGGCGGATGCGAATCTTCTGCTTAGACATCTTCTTCTATCTCTGAACTGCGGACGTTAGTCCGCGACCGTGGTCACGACGCCCGCGCCGACGGTGCGGCCGCCCTCGCGGATCGCGAAGCGGAGGCCTTCTTCGCACGCGATCGGCGTGATCAGCTCGACGTCCATCTGAACGTTGTCGCCGGGCATCACCATCTCGACGCCTTCCGGCAGTTTGATCGTGCCGGTCACGTCGGTCGTGCGGAAGTAGAACTGCGGGCGGTAGTTCGCGAAGAACGGCGTGTGGCGGCCGCCCTCTTCTTTGGAGAGGACGTACACCTCGGCCTTGAACTTCTTGTGCGGCTTGATCGAGCCCGGCTTCGCGAGCACTTGGCCGCGCTCGATGTCGTTGCGCTCCACGCCGCGGAGCAGCACGCCGACGTTGTCGCCCGCGATGCCCGAGTCGAGCAGCTTGCGGAACATCTCGATGCCGGTGACGACGACCTTGCGGCTCTCGTCCTTGAGCCCGACGATCTCGACCTCTTCGCCGACTTTCACCTGGCCGCGCTCGACGCGGCCCGTGCCGACCGTACCGCGGCCGGTGATCGTGAACACGTCTTCGACGGGCATCAGGAACGGCTTGTCGACCGGGCGCTCCGGCGTGGGGATGTAGTCGTCGACCGCATCCATCAGCTTGAAGATCGCATCGGCATCGGCGTCGCCGCGCTTGCCCGAGCTCGCGAGCGCCTTGGTTGCGGAACCGCGCACGAACGGGATGTTGTCGCCGTCGTAGTCCTGCTTGGAGAGCAGCTCGCGAACTTCCATCTCGACGAGCTCGAGGAGCTCCTCGTCGTCGACCAGGTCGACTTTGTTCAGGAAGACGACGATGCGCTGCACGCCGACCTGCTTCATCAGCAGCACGTGCTCGCGCGTCTGCGGCATCGGACCGTCGGTCGCCGCGACGACGAGGATCGCGCCGTCCATCTGCGCCGCGCCGGTGATCATGTTCTTGATGTAGTCGGCGTGACCGGGGCAGTCGACGTGCGCGTAGTGGCGCTCGTCCGTCTCGTACTCCTGGTGCGAGATGGCGATCGTGATGCCGCGCTCCTTCTCCTCGGGCGCGTTGTCGATGTCGTCGACGTTGCGCTTCTGGATGCTCGAGTGCTCCGTCGAGAGGCAGTTGATGATCGCGGCCGTCAGCGTCGTCTTACCGTGGTCGACGTGACCCGTGGTTCCGATGTTGACGTGCGGCTTCGACCGCTCGAACTTTGCCTTTGCCATGATGCCTTTTTCTTCGTGTCCTTTTGGCTGCGTGATGCTTGTTGCGTGTGCGGTGTGCGCGCTAGAGCCCGCGTTTGGAGGTCTAGCGTTTCCGGCGCGGCGGCTTGTCATCGCCGTCGTCGTCGTCATCCTCTAAGCGGTCGCGAGTTTTTTTCCTTGAGCCTTCGCGATGATCTCTTCTTCGATGGACTTGGGCGCCTTTTCGTAGTGCGCGAACTCCATCGTGTAGGTGGCTCGTCCCTGAGTCGCCGACCGAAGGTCGGTGGCGTATCCGAACATCTCGCTGAGCGGGACGTTGGCCTTGATCACCACCGCGCCGCCGACGGCCTCGTCCTGCGACATGATGTGGCCGCGCCGCCGGTTGAGATCGCCGTTGACCGCGCCCATGTAGTCGCGCGGAGCGGTGACCTCGACGCCCATGATCGGTTCGAGCAGGATCGGTCCCGCGGCGCCGTTCGCCGCCTTGAACGCCATCGAGCCGGCGATCTTGAACGCCATCTCGCTGGAGTCCACGTCGTGGAACGAGCCGTCGAAAACCGTCACCTTGAAGTCGAGCACGGGATAGCCTGCGAGCACGCCGCTCTGCGAC
>CAWBTJ010000011.1:0-13568 GCA_963791645.1 Vulcanimicrobiota bacterium
CGAGAGATAGTGCCGGGCTTCGGGCGGCCGGCGCGCGACGAACAGATCGTAAGCCACGAGCTCGCGCGCGCCGCCTGCCCGCAGCGTCCGCACGAGCTCGAGGTTTTCGAACAGCACGCTGCCGTCGTAGCCGCCGATGCGGGCGTAGGCGTCCATGCGGATGCCGAGCGTCCCGGGCCAGTCGCCGCCGGTCGCGCGGGCGATCAGCGTGCGCCCGGTATCGAGCACGGCGTGCCACGGCGCCGGGTTGAACACGTTCTGCGGCCGCACCACGCCGGCGCCGTCGAGCAGCGCGACGAGCCGGCGCAAGGCGAAGGGGTCGTAGCGCACGTCGTCGTCGGCGATCACGGCCTTTGAAGTCCGCACCCGGCGCAGGCCGGTCACGACGCCCGCGACCTTCCCGTTGAGGTCGCCAAGGCGGTCGTCGTCGACGGGCAGGTGCACGACGGCCGGCGGCCAGGCCGTGGCATGGTGCGCGAAGACCTCGGCTGGCGAGCCGTCGACCACGATCACGGGCACGAGCTTGACCAGCGCATCGAGATACGCGGGTAACTCGTCGTCGTTGAGGACGGTGGTGCGCCGGATCGGCAACACGTACGTCGTCTCGGCGATCGGGGTGGACATCGGAACCATGTCTTCCCCTGCTTGTCGATCAGGGAAACGCCACAGAGGGCCCGCTCGCTCCAAATGGCCGAAGGAGTTTAGCGGTGCTTACACAGGGCATCCGCCGCGTCGAACGCTTGGGTCAGGTTCGTCGTTTCGGCCGGGACCGGCTCGACGCCGGGCTCATAGCCGAAATCGAAGCTCGTTCGATACGAGGTGCCGCCGGCCGTCAGCGTGATTTTGCTCGTGGGCAAGTCGGCGGTGCGCGGGATGAAGACCTCGCCGCGCACCACGGCGACGACGTCGACGGCAGGCGTGCTCGTCCGTACCGGAACGGGTGACGGTGCCGGCGTCGGCTCCGCCCCGACGCGGTACGACGTGCGCCAGCGCTCGGCATGCGACGCGCGCAATGCCGCGGTAAAGCGTTCGAACACCGGGGTCGAGAGCGTCACGCGACATTCCACGCGGTGCGAGATCGGAAACGTATCCTCGACTCGGTCGTACGACCGTGACGAGCTCAGCGTGCGCTCGCTGTAACTGTATGAGCCGCTCGTGGACCAGACGAGCTGCCACCGTTGCGCGAAGTTCGGTACCGGCAGCGGGGTTGGCGACGGTGACGGCGTCGGCGTCGGCGGCAACACGGGCGGCCGCTCGGGATCGTAGAGCACGCGGAACTCGTATGCCGATGCGACGTTGACGCAGCGCCGCCGCGCGGGCGCGAACGTGCTCGCGCGCGCCACGCGCAGCGATTCGCTCCTCAAAATTCCCGACGGCGTGCTCGTGACCACGACGTCGCGAACCGCGCCGCTCGCATCGAGCGAGACGCGCACGCGAACGACGCCACCGATGCCTTGCTGCAGCGCCATCGGCGGCAGGTCGGGCATCGCCGCCCGCACGAGCGCCGCCGGCCGGTCCGGCTGCGTGCAAAAGAGCGGGATCACCTGATGACGCTTTCCTTTCCGTCCGATACGAAAGCAAATGGCTCCGTTGGCCGGTCACCTCGTCGGCTACCTCTCCATGTTCCTTCAGTTGGGCGTCCTCGCACTGCTGGCGGTGCTCGCCGTGCTCGTCCGTACGTCGCTGGGGCGGCGGCGGTTGGACGGCTGGACGGCGGGGCTCTGCGCGAACGCCGCCGCGCTCGCGATCCTGGCCGTCGCCGCGGTCGGGCGCGACGCGGACCTGCTGCCGGCCCTGCCGGGCGCGACCATCGCCTACGCCGTCCTCGAAGATCTCGCGGCGTTGGCGTTCGTGTACGCGATCCGGCGGGAGCGCGGCCTGCGGCCGCTCACCGCGCCGCTGGTCGCGCTGTTCGCGGTCGCGGTCGGTCTGACGACGATCGCGGCGTTCGCGTCGCCCGCGTTCTTCAGCGTCTACCGCGTGCACTCGGCGAGCTTCGGCATTCTGCTCGCGCTCGGCGCGCTCGCAGGCGTCCGGATTCGCGCGCGCCGCATCGGCACGCAGCTGCTTACCGTGTCGCTGGCCGCGCTCGCGCTGGACTATCTGCACGTGCCGCTGCTGAGCCTGTTCGGCGTGCAGTTCCCGATGACGTACCTCGGCCTCGAGAGCTACGTCACGATGGTGCTCGACATCGCGCTCGGCGTCGCGATCGTGGTGCACGCGACGGACGGCGCGCGCGCCGAGCTCGAGCAGCGCAACGCCGCGCTCGCGCACGCCGAGCGCGCGCTGCGCGAAGCGGCCTACACCGACGCGCTGTGCGGCATCCCGAACCGCGCGGCGTTTCTCGAGCGCATCGAGGCGCCGCCTTCGAGCGGGACCGTCGCGATGATCGACCTCGACAACCTCAAGACGATCAACGACCGATTCGGTCACGGTGCCGGCGACGCCGCACTCGCAACCGTCGCGCGCTGCCTGCGCGAGCGTTGCGGCGACGCGGGACGCATCTATCGCATCGGCGGAGACGAGTTCGCCGGGATCTGGGACGGTGCCGGCACGGACGCCGTGCGCGCGATGCTCGCCGTGATCGACGCCGATTTCGCCGTGCTGGGCGAAGACCTGCAGACGCCGGTGCGCATCTCGTGGGGCGTCGCCGCGTTCGACGCGCAGCACGCGTTCGCGGACGCGCTCATCGCCGCGGACACGCGGCTCTACGACAGCCGCACGATCCGCAGCCGTCTCACCATCGAGCTCAGGCGCGGTTAGCGGCCGCCGCGCGGCGCCCGGAGATCCCGAACGCCGCGACGAGCGCGGCGAGCACGCACGTCCCGGCCGACGCGAGCATGACCGCGCGCACGCCTGCGAGATAACTCTCGCGCACGCCGGCGGCGACGCTCTCGCGGTCCGCCGCCGGGATATCGTCGGGGACGCTGCCGGTGTAGAGCTTCGCGCGGTCGTTGGTGACGATCGCGGTCGTCTTCGGACTCAGATTGTGGCGCGCCATGCGCGACGAGAACGTCGCGTCGAACACGCCGGCGAGCACGATGCCCAGCGCGGCGATCGCGATGCAGGCCCGCGGTGCGCGCGACCGCGTTGTTCACGCCCGACGCGACCCCGCTCTTCTCGGTGTCGACCGCGTCGAACACCGTCGTGGTGAGCGGCGCGACGAAGAACGCGCCGCCGATGCCCAGCAGCAGCGCGGCGGGGAAGTACGTCGTCCAGTACGAGCCGCCGATGCCGGGCAGCGCGAACGCGACGAATCCCGCCGCGGCGACGAGCGCGCCGACGACGAGCGGGATGCGCGCGCCGATGTGCGCCGTGAGCCCGCCGGACCAGCGCGACAGCGTGAACATCAGCACGACGAACGGCAGCAGCGCGCCGCCGGCCGCCGTCGGCGTGTAGCGCTGCACGTCGACGAGCAGATACGGCACGAAGTACAGCGCGCCGCCGAGCGCCGCGTAGAGGAACAGCGTGTAGAGGTTCGCGGCGCTGAACGTGCGCGACGCGAACAGGTCGAGCGGCAGCATCGGCGCGCGCGAACGCAGTTCGACGATGACGAAAACGCGCGAGCACCGCGACGCCCGCGACGATCGCGCCGATGGCGAGCGCGTCGGGCACGCCGCCTTGCGAGCGGATCAGCCCGTACGTGAACGCAGCCAGCCCGAGCGTCGCGAGCACCGCACCGGGCAAGATCGAGGTGCTGCGGCATCTCCTCGTCGCGGCTCTCCGGAACGCCGCGCACGGTGATGGCGACGACCGCGATCGCGATCGGGATGTTGATGAGGAACACCCAGCGCCACGACGCGTGCTGCGCGAGGTAGCCGCCGATCACGGGCCCGGCGGCGGAGACGAGCGCCGCGAACCCCGACCACGTGCCGATCGCCCGGCCGCGCTCGGCGCCTTCGAACGTCGCGCTGATGAGCGCGAGCGACTCCGGCATCGCGCACGCCGCGCCGATCCCTTGCAGGCAGCGCGCGGCGATCAGGACCTGGACGTTGGGCGCGAGCATGCACCCCGCCGACGCTAGCGCGAACACGACGATCCCGGCGAGGAACATCTTCTTGCGCCCGTAGAGGTCGCCCAGCGATCCGCCCAGCAGGATCAGCGCCGCCAGGAACAGCGCATAGCCCTCGACGACCCACTGCATCTGCGCGGCGTCGGCGGCGAGCTCGCGCTGGATCACGGGCAGCGCGACGTTGACCGCGCTGCCGTCGATGAACGTCATGGCCGAGCCGAGGATCGCCGCGACCAGCACCCAGGTCTTCGTCACGGCGCAAGCATCGGGTATAGTGACGGCACACCCCTGCTTCACGGAGAACCGCATGAGCGAGATCGCGTGGCTCGGGTCGCTCGACGAGGCGCTGAAAGCGGCGCAAAACGGCGAGCGGCTCGTGCTGATGGACGTCTTCAACCCCGGTTGAGGGGGCTGCAAGGCGCTGGATACCGTGTCGTATCCCGAAGTCCCGGTACGCGAGGCGATCGAACGCCTCACGGTACCCTTTCAAATCGACAACACCGTGGACGCGAACCAGCCGGTGCTGGACCGCTATCGCCACGTCTGGACCCCGGATCTGCGCGTGCTCGACGTGGACGGCACGGAGCTGTACCGCTGGAACGGCTACCTGCCGCCGGCCGAGTTCGCCGCGCAGCTGATCGCCGCCGTCGCGCATGCGCGGCTGCGGCGCAAGGAGTACGACAAGGCAAAGACGCTCTACGAGGAAGTGACCCGCCGCTTTCCGACGGCCTTGGTCGCGGCGGAAGCGCAGTACTACATGGGTGTGAGCGCGTACCGCGCGACGCACAACCAAAGCGATCTCTTACACGCGTGGCACGATCTGGAGAAAAGCCATCCCGAAAGCGAGTGGACGATCAAGCAGAACTTCTAGGTCGAAGAAGTCCGGCGCGAAAAAGAAATCGGCCGCGCGCAAGAAGCGAGCGAAGAAGAAAGCACCGCCGGTGAAGGCCATCGCCCGCCCCACGCCCCCGGACCGGATTCCGCGCGTCGTCGAGAACCCGACGTTGAGCGATCACCTCGCGATCATCACGCGGGCGATCTTTCAGGCGGGCTTGTCGTGGGCGTTCATCGACGCGCGCTGGGATCGCTACCTCGCGGAGTTCGACGGCTTCGACGTCGAGAGAGTCGCGGCGTACGACGAAGCGGCGGTCATCCGCTTGATGCAAGCCGCCGACATCGTCCACTCGCGCGCAAAGATCGAGGGCACGATCCACAACGCGCGCATGCTGATCGCGATCGAGCGAGAGTTGGGGTCGATCCGCGCATACCAAACGTCGTTCGCGAGCTACGACGCACTCCGCCGCGACACCATGAAGCGCTTCGTCTACCTCGGCGACATGAACACGTACTACTGGCTGTTCCGCACCGGTGGACCGGTTCCGGAGGTCGAGACCTGGATGAAAAGCCAAGAACGTGACCACCCGCGCATCCGAGAGATGGTCGGCGCTGCGCGCGCTTAGCTCGCGGACTCGGGCTTGTCTGTTTTCTTGATCGGGTTGCTGCAGGGGTCGATCTTCTTATACGCCTGCCAGCGTGTTTGGCTTCCCGACACAAGTCCGATCCCGAACGTATTGGTCGCCAGCCCGGAATTCGCGCCGCGCGCATCGTAGACACGTTTCAGCGAAAGGCGCACGGCAAACTGGCCTGTGGTCTTGCCGATGTCGACCGATTCTTCGATGAGCGTACCGGGGATGAACGAGCTGTCTTGTTCTGAAATGTTGTTTTTCAACACCAGTGTCGGCTCGAGCCCGATCCCGTTCAAGAATCCTTTCCTAAGCCCGCAGAAGTGATATGCAACCAGCGCGGTGCGGACGAGCTGGTTCGATGCGAGTGACGTGCCCCCCGGGTTGTTGGATTGGGTCGACCCCGGGGCGATGTTGCCGTCGAGCACGAAGAAGCCGAGCCGCGCCGTCGCGGCGGCGGTAAGCCCGTGCGCGAACGTTGAGTCGCAGATCACTGGCTGATTTGGCGGGTCCATCGCCTGATTGCACGACGGAGAATGCGTCGCCGATTGGCCTAGCGACAGCTGCACGAACTTCGAGCTGTACCCGAGACTCGCCGTTGCCGTATCGTTGTTCATTGGGGTCTGGTCGGTGACGATGAACTTTCCGGATTGCCGCGCGATGACGGTTCGTGCGATCGTCGACCGGGCGAGGATCATATTGACCGAAAAGGCGTCCAGCCCGCTAACCCACGCGCCGAGCGGCAGGGCTTGTGTCAAGCTCACGTTTGAGTACCGCGCGGGCTGGCCGGGCCCGGCGATGGCGCGCGCGACGCTGAACGCGGTCTCGAACGTCTGATCGCTGTCCTTCCCAGGAAAGACCATTGCACGAGCGATGCGCCCAAAGACCATGTGCGTACCGCTGAGCGGATTGTATCCCGTCGCCAGCGGCGTGTAACCCGGATCAATCCCGCGATAGCCGAAGAGCGTCGAATACCGGAGTGCCTGACCATTCTCCTCGACGATGCGTCCACCGTCGCGGCTGCTCGACGACACGGCCGCGAGGAAGTCGTTTCCGGTGTCGACGGATGCAAAGCGCACGAAGCTCTGCCAGACGCCGCTGCCGAAGGCCTGCGCGGCTCCGACGACCGTGTTCGCAGAATGGAGACGCGGTTTACCGGTGCCGTCGGGTCCCTTTGTCAGATAGAGATTCTTCGAGGGGTCCTGCGCGCTGGCGATGACTTCCGATGCGCCGACGGTAAGGTATCCGATCGTCCCTTCGCCGTGGAGGATCGCCCCGGTCGCACCCGCGGTGCGGTCGCGGTAATAGCCGGCGCCGAACGCGCTGCGCGTCGGAAACCACATGTACTTGCCGCCGTACGTGACCTCGTTGATCTTCGAGGGGTTGAGCGGCTGAAGATCGAGCACGTCGCTCCAGTCGAACGCTTTGTTCTGCGTCTTAGGAACGCTCGAGCTGCTGAAACCGCGGTATGGCTTGTCGATGACGTGGAACAGCGCTTGGGCATCGTACGTCGCGAAATCATCCGCGTTCGTCGCCGTCGACGCGAGTTTGTCGCCGGCGGGACCGGTCTGCACCTGCTCCGCCGAAAAATTCGTCAGATAGCGCTGCGTTTGTTTATCGATCGACGTGATGAAGTTCGTGTTCTGCGTCTCGAAGCTCAACCGCGAGTTGTAGGTCAGAGGACGAACCACCGTCAACAACCCGCTGAGCCCCTTACCGTTGTCCTGCTTCGCATTCGCGCCGGCCGCGCTTGCCGCTGCGCGCGGAAGCCGTGCCGTCGCCGAGCTGGATGAGCCGCCGCTGCCCCCACCGCCTGCCGCGGCTCCGGAATTCGCGACCTCGCCGGAAATGCGCGATCGCAGGTCCCTGGCCTTGTCCGTGAATTCGACGCTGTATGGCCGGCAGTTCCATACGCCTGTCGGAGCGGTCGCATCGGCGCAGTGCGCCGGCATCGCGGCCGCGGTTCCGGCATGCAGCCACAGCTCGATCACGGCGGGCGTGTCGTGCTGCGTCGGACGCGGGTTCAGCACGTCTTCGAGCACACCGAGCTGGATCGTGACCGTCCCGCACAGCGAGTCCTTCGCACGATCGTAGCAGTCCGTCGGCTTCAACTCGGGCGTCGCCGTGGGCTTGGGGGCGACCGCTACCTGCGGAACCGGAGCCGGTGACGGCGAGGGCAGCGCCGCGACGGTGCAGGCGGTAGAGTGCTGATCGACGAGCGACGTCCGTGTGACAACACATTTCCCACCGGCGTTCACGCCGACCAACACGGACTTCGTTGCATCGCTCGTATCGACGAGCCGCAGCTCGAAGCGATCCTCGGCATCGGCGAACGGCACGCCGTCCCGCTTGCGGACGACGCGTTCGTTCATGCGCTGGAACTCATAAGCAACGTGCAAACCGTCGCCATCGAGGGTGAAGCAAACTTTCGTCTTGGTGAACCCTTGCGGCTCGTACCGTAGAACGATTCCACCGGATAGGTCCGATTTGTTCCCCCCGGCGTCCCGTGCCTGGAACGTCGCCGGTTCGCCGTTTCGTAGCGTGACTACGAATCCAGGCGGAGGATTCGGCGCCGTCACCTCCAGGTCGCTGCACGGCGCAGGCGTATTCGTCGGAGCCGGCTTCGCGGTCCCAGCCGGCGCCGCCGCGGCGCCCGCGGGGATCGTCGCCGGTCCGGGTGCCGCGACGGGCGCTGCCGTCGCCGACCCGGGGTCCGCCGTCGGCGCAGACGTCGCCGCGGCGACCGACGGACTGCGATCCGGACTGACCGGGACTGCGGCAGCAGCGTCGTAGAGGGAGGCCTCGTCGTCCGCGATGACGCCGAGCGGCGCATAGCCCGCCACGAACGACACCACGATCATCAGAATTCCGGCCGTATGGACGACGCGTCGCATGACACAAACCCTCGCCTCGGAGTAGTTGCCTTACTATACGATAAGACTAAGCTTGGGTCAAGGACCTACCCGAGCAGGCGCCCTGGAGCCACGAGGCGCGCAGCATGATAAGGACGTGCTCGGAAACCGAGCACGTCCTACGACGTCGTTACGCGAGGGCTGTTGGGAGGATCAGCCGCCGGTGACGGTGCTGCTCTGGCTCTTCCAGATCTCGTTGGTCGTCTGGCGGATCAGGTCGCCGGCGCCCGACTGGACGTTCTGACCGTCGATCTGCAACTCGGTCAGCACGACTTCCGGGATCGCCTGGTTGATCGTCATGATGACTTGCGCGTAGTCCGCGAGGTGGCGCTTCGCGAGGTCCGCGGTCGCCGAGTCGCCGAGCCCGACGGTCGTCGTGTAGAGCATCGTGTAGCTGATCGTCGCGAGGCTCAGCGCGGTGTAGTCGTCACGCAAGTTCTTGGAGACTTTGGTCTTGCGCACGCTGTCGATCGCCGCGGCGCCGGCGCCGAGCAAGCTGCTCCACGCCGATTTGACCGGGCTCGCCGCGTGGCCGCCGAGCTGTTCGAGGCACTGTTCGAGCGCGGTGACGTGCGAGTCGGTGAGCCCCTTGAGGCTGGTGATCACCGCAAGGGCGCCGGGGAATTTCTTGGTGTCGTCCATGTCGAGCTGACGCTGCAGCGGTTGTGCGATGTGGCGCTCGAGCGCCAGCATGTCGCTGACGTAGGTTTGGATCGAGTGCCGTTCGTTCTCGCCGGTCCCCTCCTGTGCGGACGAATCGTAACGGATCGTTGAATCTTGGGTCGTTCCGAGGTCACTCATAGGACGGTTGTGCCCGATAACATGGCGAGGCACGCGGGTCAAGGGGTCGGTTGACCTGCGCTTTTTTCCTCCGGCTCACACCCGAGTCGTGCGCGCTTCCCGATTCCTCACCTGGTCGGCGCGCAGCCGCAGCGCAAACGTCGTCCCCGCAGCGGACGAATCTGTGAGCGCGAGCGTCCCGCCGGCGCGTTCGACGGCACGCTTGGCGATCGCCAGCCCCAGCCCGGAGCCCTCCACCTCGCCGCGCGTCGCGCCGCGGAAGAACCGGTCGAAGATCGACGCGCGGTCGTCGGCGTGGATCCCCGGCCCCTGGTCGGCGATCGTGATCTCCACGCCGCCGTCGGCGGCGTCCGCGAGAATGCGGATCGGTGCGCCGGGCGCATACTTGATCGCGTTGTCGACGACGTTTGCGATCGCTTCGTGGATCTCGGTGAGGTTGCCGATGACCGTGGCGTCGACCGCGCAGTCGAGCGCGATCGGCAGGCCGGGCTGCAGCAAGCGGCGCGCGTCGACGATCTCTTCGAGAAGCGGGCACAGCTCGAACGGCTCGGGCGGCCGTACGTCTTCGCCTTCCATGCGCGCAAGCAGCACGAGGTTGTCGATGAGCGTGCGCATGCGCGCGCCCTCGATCCCGATCGCCGAGAAGATGCGGCGCGAGCGGTCGTCGCCGGCATCGGCGCGGCGCCGCAGCAAGTCGATGTAACCGAGGACGATGGTCAACGGCGTGCGCAGCTCGTGACCGGCGTCGGCGACGAACTGGCGCATCTGCGTCTCCGCCTGCTGGCGCTCGGCGAATGCCGCCGCGACTTGCGACGCCGCCGCGTTGTACGCGAGCGCGATCGCGTCGAACTCGCTCTTGCCCGCCACCGCGATCGGCTGCGGGCGGAAGTCGCGTGCGGCGAACCGCTGCAGCGCGTGCGTGACCTCGACCAGCGGTCGCAGCACTTGAAGGGTGATGAAACGCCCGCCGAACCACGCGAGCACGCCGGCGCCGCTGCTGACGAGGATCACCCCGGCCAGCAGCCACAGCGCGATCCGCTGAAAATCCTCGGGCGCGGCGAAGAGCTGGAGATTGCCGTCCAAGAATTCGATGCGCTCAGGGCGCGTGCCGAACGCCGTCGACAGCGCGAGCCCCAGCCGGGGTCCTGCGAAGCGCAGCGTGCGAACGTCTTTGTGCTCCACGCGGCCGTCGACCACGGTGTACGGAATCGGAGCGACGTGCGGTTGGCCGCGCTCGCCCTCCGGCGGCGGCGGGCGCTGCGTCGCGTACATTCGCACGCCGGTCCGGTGATCGCGGCGTTCCAGCTCGAGCGCCGCTTCCTCGAACGTCTCATGGCGAATGGCCGCGCGCGCGGCGAAAGCCGCGGCCTCGCGCGCGCCGTCGCTGATCCCGTCGCCGACGATGCGCGCATAGAACGACAGCGCGATCAGCGCGGCGGCGATCGACACGACCAACACCAGCGCGACGGCGGCCGCGACGTACCAGGACGTCAGCCGCCGCGCGAAGCTGGTGAACATCGTGCTGCTAATGGATGCGGAGCGCGTAGCCCGCGCCGCGGATGGTGCGGATCAGCTTCGGTTCGAACCCCGCGTCGATCTTTGCGCGCAGGTACGACACGTACGTCTCGACCGCACCCGGACCGACGTCGCGATCCGTGCCCCACACCAGATCCAGCAATTGGTCGCGCGTGAACACGCGTTCCGGATTGCGCACGAACGTCAGCAGCAGCGCGTACTCGCGCGCCGACAGCTCGATACGGTGTTCGCCGCGCTTGACGTCGCGGCGGTCGAGGTCGATCGTCAGATCGGAGTACGACACGATGGACGGCTGCTCGAGCCGCGGCCGGCGCAACGCGGAGTAGAGCCGGGCGACGAGCTCCGACATCTCGAACGGTTTGGGGATGTAGTCGTCCGCGCCGCGCCGCAAGCCGGTGATGCGGTCGTCCGTGTCGGACTTCGCGCTGAGCATCAGGATCGGCGCCTCGGTGATGCGGCGCAGCATCGGCAGCAGCTCGAGGCCGTCGATGAACGGCAGCATCACGTCGAGCACGATCGCGTCGGGACGCCAATCGCGCACGAGCTGAAGGCCCGTGCGCCCGTCGGGCGCGCTGCGCACCTCGAAGCCGTCCTCCGCCAGGCCGAGCTCGAGCAGGTCGCGGAGGTGGCGCTCGTCGTCGATCACGACGACGCGGTGCGTTGCGGTGGCCATCGTGTTACTGTTTGACACTGCCCCCGCCGGTTCCGAGGTCCGGCGGCCGCACGACGAACAATCCGAGGTTCGGCGCGTAATAGAGGGCGTTGCCGCGGTTGGCGGCGCGGTTGGGGCGCGGGCTCTCACCGGGCCGCGGGGACGCGCCGGCGACCGGAGCGGCCGCGACGGCGGCAGGGCTCGCCGATGGGGCGGGCGACGGCGGCGCGACTTGGACGCCCGCCTCGACCTCGTAGCCTTTCGCCTTCGCTTCGGTCGTCGTGAGCACGGTGCCGTACGCGCAGGCCGACACGGCGCGCAGCGGCAGCAGCGCGGCGAGGAGCTCCGGCGGCGGCGTGAACTGCTGGCGCTGGTCGGTAGAGTTCGGCGACGACGCGGTCACGCGGTCCTGGAAGCCGCCGGGCGGCCCACCGGGCCCGCCGGGTTCGCCGCCGCGGCCGGCGGGACGTGGTCCGCCGGCCGGTGCGCCGGCGGCCGACGGCGGCCGGGCGGCGCGCATCTTGTCGATCACGCTCTGCGGGATGTTCGGACTCATTCCGAGATACCACGTGCCCTTTGGGTCGCCGTGCGGCGTGACGGTGATCCCGTCGACCGCGGGCAGCGCCGTTTGACCGGCGCCGTAGGCGGCCGCGGCGGCGCCGATCTGCGCGAGCACTTTCTGTGCCTCGGGCTTCAGATCGGCCGTGCACTCCGTGCGGCTCGCGGCGACGCTCAGCGGGTCGACGCCCGGCGGCGGCGCGATGAACTGGATTCGCCCGAAGCCGAGGTTGCCGCGCTGCTGGCCCTGCGTCCCCGCGGCGCCCGCGGTCTGCGCGCCGCGCGTACCGCCGGCGGCGCCGCGCGAGAGTCCGGCACCCGGCCGCGCGCCCGTGTTGAACGAGTACGACACGGTGTACTGGCGCGGCGCGTTCGGGTTCGCGGCTTGCAGCAGCGAGCCGCCGCCGCTGAGCGGGATCGGCTGCGCGTACTGCAGCGTCGAGAAGTTGCCGCTCTCGGTATTGAACAGGTTCGACGCGAACGCCGTTATGCGCCCCATGCCCAGCGCATGCGAGAGGCCGAGGTTCACCAGCGTGAACGGCGCGAGCCGCTGGTTGTTGTTCGGGCCGACGTAGCGCGCGTTTGCGAGGAACTCGATGCCGCTCCACGGCTGCAGCGCGTCGATGGTGACGTTGCCGGTGTGCAACGGGCGGCCCGGAATCTGCGAGTCGAGGATCAGCGTACTGTCGAGCCCGGTGAAACGCGGGTCCGCCGCCGTGACCTGCGCCGAGCTGGTCGTGTACGACGGGATGACGACGACGTTCTTGCCGATACCGATGCGCGCGGTCACGGTGTAGCCTTGGTAGATTCGCGTCGTTCCGCCGATGAGCTGCGACACGTACAGCGATTGGGCCGTCGGTGTCGCGAAGCCCGGGCAGACTTGGCCGTAGTAGCCGGTCACCGCGTTGAAGTACGGATCGCCGGGGAACAGCCCGAGGCTGGCGGCGGTGACCTGCGCGTTGACGAGCTGGCCGGTTTGGTCTTGCCGGTATGCGCTGACGGAGAACTGGCCGTGCGCCCACGAATGCGTCCACGACGCGTCGTAACTGAGCGCGCCCTGGCGACCGGGCTGGTCGCCGGGACCGCTGACCTGCGCGGTGTTCGCGAAGCAGTTCACGCGCGCCGAGTTGGGGTCGCTGAACGAGCGCACGATCCCGTTGGCGGCTTGCGAGCTGCCGGCGGAGATCGACGCGCTGTAGCTGTCCGCATTCGTCGGCCGCCAGCTCGCGCTGAAGCCGCCGAGCAGCGACGAGCCGCTGCCGGTCGTGCCCGCATACGAGATGTTCGGCCCAAGCGTGAGCTTGTCGTTTACCTTGAACTGGTCGGAGAACTGGACCTGGCGCGACGCGGTCGCGAACGTCGACGGGCGCACGAACAGCGCGCTCGTGCCGCTCAGCACGAGCGGCGTGGATGTGGTGATCCCTGCGTACGTCGAGCCGGACAGCGTGAACGTGTGCTTGTCGCGCGTGAGCGTCGCGCTGGCGGCAAGTCCCCGCGCCAAGCTGCCGCTCTCGGACGAGAACGGGCTCAGCCGCGGGCCGACGACGCACGCCGGCGCACCCGGTACGACGGGTCCCGTGCACGTGTTGTAGATGTAACGGTTCAGGTCGCTCGCGAGCGAGTGGTTCGTGTTC
>CAWBTJ010000012.1:0-46235 GCA_963791645.1 Vulcanimicrobiota bacterium
CCGGCATCTTCGAAACCATGAGCCTCGTCGACGGCGTGCTGCGCATCGCCGTCGCCGACGAACCGGTCGCGCCGACGAGCTGAGCGCGCTACGCGGTCGGCGCTACGAGGCGCGTTTGCGCGAAGCGCACGTACCAGTCGAGCGCGTCCGGCTGCATCATCGCGTCGCGGCTCGCGACCTTCTCGGGCGGCATGCCGGCAAGGATGCGTCGCACGGGGACTTCCATCTTCTTTCCGGTGAGCGTGTACGGGATCGCGTCGACGGCGACGATCTCGTCCGGCACGTGGCGTGGGCTGCAGTCGGTGCGCAGCTTCGCGACGATGCGCGCGCGCAGCGCGTCGTCGACGACGACGCCGGCGGCGGGCCGCACGAACAGCGGCATGAAGAACTCGCCGCCTGGCAGCTCCAAGCACACCACGAGGCTGTCGGCGACGTCGTCGAGCGCTTCGACCGCGCGGTAGATCTCGGCGGAGCCGATGCGCACGCCGTAGCGGTTGAGCGTCGAATCCGAGCGACCGTAGATGTAGGCGCCGCCGCGCGCGTTGAGCTTGATGAAATCACCGTGCCGCCACACGCCGGGGAAGTGCTCGAAGTACGTCTCGCGATAGCGCGTGTCACCGGGATCGTTCCAGAAGCGCAGCGGCATCGACGGCATCGGGCTCGTCACGACGAGCTCGCCCACCTCGTCGACCACCTCTTCGCCGCGCTCGTTCCACGCGTGCACGTCCATGCCGAGCAGCCGCGCCTGAATCTCGCCCGCGTACACCGGCAGCAGCGGCGTGCCGCCGACGAGCCCCGCGCACAGCTCGGTGCCGCCCGACGGCGAGGTGACCCACAAATCGGATTTCACGGCGTCGTAGAACCACGCCGTCGCTTCGGGCGTCACCGGCGAGCCCGTCAGCAGCACGCTGCGCAAATGCGACACGTCGAAGCGCTCGCGCGGCACGATGCCCGCCTTCTGCATCATCTGCACGAACGTCGGGCTCGCGCCGAACGATGTCGACCGCGCGTCGGCGGCGAGCTGCCACAGCAGCGCCGGCGTCGGGTGCGCGGGGTGCCCGTCGTACAGCACGACGGACGAGCCCTGCAGCAGCGCGGACACGAGCGCGTTGAACATCATCCAGCCGGTCGTCGTGTAGAAGAACATCCGCGTGCCGGGGCTCAGGTTCTGCCCCAGGCCGGTGCTCTTGAGATGCTCGAGCAGCGTCCCTACGTGCCCGTGCACGATGGGCTTCGGCAGCCCGGTCGTGCCGGACGAGAACAACACCCACAGCGGGTGATCGTGCTCGACGTACGCGTATTCGAACGCATCCGCCGCGACCGGGGCACGCTCCATGAGCGCCGGCCACGCGACCGCATCGGCGACAGGTGCCTGCGCGGCCGCGTCGAGATACGGCAGCCACACGACGCGCTCGACCGTCGGCAGCGCCGCGAGGATCGTGCGAATCTCCGCCGCGCGGTCGTAGTCCTTGCCGGCGAAACGGTATCCGTCGGCGGCGAAGAACAGCTTCGGCTCGATCTGCGCGAAGCGTTCGATCACCGTGCGCGCGCCGAACTCCGGGGCGGCCGACGACCACACCGCGCCGATCGCGGTCGTCGCGAGCATCGCGATCACGGTCTCCGGGATGTTCGGCATGTATGCGACGACGCGGTCGCCGGGCACCACCCCCAGCGCGCGCAACTGGGTCGCCAGCACGCGCACCGCCGCGCCGAGCTCGTGCCACGACGTCGTCGCGAGCGGGCGCAGCTCCGAGGAGTGCACGAGCGCCGCTTCACCGGGCGCCGCGCGGCGCTCGTGGCGCAGCAGGTGCTCCGCGTAGTTCACCCGCGAGCCGCGGAACCACACCGCGCCGGGCATCGCGCGCGAATCGACGACGCGTTCGTACGGCTGCGTGGAGTGCACGTCGAAAAAGTCCCAAACCGCCGACCAGAAGCCGTCGAGATCGCGCACCGACCAGCGCCACAGCTCCTCGTAGGTCGCGAACGACAGCCCGCGCTCGTCCGCGAGCCGGCGCATGAAGCGCGCAACGGTGCTCGCCGCGGCATCGGCGGGATCGGGCGTCCACAGCAGCTGCCCTTCGGTCATGCGCGGCTCTGTTCGCGCTGCGCCGCAGGCGCACTGCCGACAGGACGCCGAAGGTGGCGCTCGGCCGGGCGGTCGTCTTTTCGGAGGTGCTGGTGAAGCGCGTCTTGCGTTGGATCGGGTTCTTGCTCGTCGCGTTGATCGCGGTCGGTGCGGTCGGTGCGCTCATCACGGTCGTGGCGTCCAATCGCGCGGTCGACGAGCGGGTCGTGGTCGCGCCGCCGCTGCCCGTCCTCGGGCACGGCACGGTCGACCGCGGGAAGCACCTGTACACCGCGGTTGCGAACTGCATCGAATGCCACGGCAGCGACGGCGGCGGCGGGCCGTTCATCAACGATTCCGCGATGGGGGTACTGAACGCGCCGAACCTGACGCGCGGCGCGGGCGGCGTCGGCACGCTCTACACCGACGCCGATTACGACCGCGCGATCCGGCGCGGAATCCGGCCCGACGGCACGCGGCTGATCATCATGCCGTCGTGGGGCTACGCGGCGCTGAGCGACTCCGACGCGGCCTCGATCGTTGCGTACGTCCGCACCCTCGCCCCGGTCGAGCGCGCGAACCCGCGCGTGCGGCTCGGGCCCGTCGGCCGCGTCCTAATGGTGACGCACAAGCTGCGGATGGACGCCGGGCGAATCGCCGATGAAGGCGCGCCGCCCACGCCGGCGCCGCCGATGATGGTGACCGAGTACGGAAAGTATCTCGCCCGCATCGGCGGCTGCATGAGCTGCCACGGCACGCACCTCTCCGGCGGGCATCTCGAGGGGCCGCCCGACGTGCCGCCCGCGTCGAACCTCACGCGAACCGGCATCGGAACGTGGCACGCGTCCGACTTCATGCGCACCCTGACGACCGGCCGCGACCCGGGCGGGCACGTGCTGCATCCGTTCATGCCGTGGCGCACGATCCGTAACATGGACGACCGCGAGCTCGAAGCGATCTTCAGCTACCTCCAGAGCGTCCCGCCCCGCGATACGGGCAACGGCTGATCCTCTAGGTCACGGTGACGCGACGCTTGCACCCAACGCGCTCTGTGCCGCCGCGAGGCGCGCGATCGGCACGCGGTACGGCGAGCAGCTGACGTAGTCGAGCCCGAGCTCGTCGCAGAACGCGACGCTGCTCGGTTCGCCGCCGTGCTCGCCGCAGATCCCGATCTTCAAGTTCGCGCGCGCGGCGCGGCCCTGCTCCACGCCCATCCGCATCAAGCCGCCGACGCCGACGCGGTCGAGCACTTGGAACGGATCGTCCTTGAGGATCTTCTTCTCGAGGTACACCGGGATGAAGCTCGCCTCGGCGTCGTCGCGCGAGTAGCCGTACGCGGTCTGGGTGAGATCGTTCGTGCCGAAGCTGAAGAACTGCGCGATCGTCGCGAGCTCGCCCGCCACCATGCACGCGCGCGGCAGCTCGATCATCGTCCCGATCCGGTATGCGACGTCGCAGCCGCGGGTCGCGATCACCTCGTCGGCGACGGCTTTCGCCGCGTCGTAGGTCACGCGCATCTCCTCGATCGTGCCGACGCCGGGGATCATCACGTCGGGCTGCACGTCGACGCCGCGGGCGCGCAGGTCGCACGCCGCCTCGAAGATCGCGCGCACTTGCATCGCGTAGATCTCGGGATACAGAATGCCCAGCCGGCAGACGCGCAGGCCCAGCATCGGGTTCTGCTCGTGCAGCGCGCGCACGCGCGTCAGGATGCGGCACTTCTCGACGTACTCCGGATCGTTCTCGCCTTTGGTGAGGCGCAACTCCGTCGTCTCGACGAGCAGCGTCTCCAGCGACGGTAAGAACTCGTGCAGCGGCGGGTCGAGCAGCCTGATCGTCACCGGGTAGCCGGCCATCGCCTCGAGGATGCCCGCGAAATCAACTTTCTGGAACGGAAGCAGTTGCGCGAGCGCCTCGGCCCGCGCTTCCGGCGTGTCGCTGATGATCATGCGCTGCACCACGGGCAAGCGGTCCTGCTGCATGAACATGTGCTCGGTGCGGCAGAGGCCGATGCCCGTCGCGCCGAGCTCGCGCGCCTTGCGCGCGTCTTCGGGCGTGTCGGCATTCGCCCACACCTCGAGCCGCATCGCGTCGTCGGCCCAGCCGAGAAACTCCGCGAGCCAGTCCGGGAGCTTCGACGGCGGCGGGATCAGCGCGAGCTTGCCGATCATCACGTTGCCGGTGGTCCCGTCGATCGTGATCCAGTCGTTTTCCTTGAGCACCTTGCCGTCGATCGTCGCGGTGCGATTGCGCCGGTCGATCACCATCGCGTCGAAGCCGGCGACGCACGGGCGCCCCATGCCGCGAGCGACCACGGCCGCGTGCGACGTCGCGCCGCCGCGTGCGGTGAGGATCCCCTTCGCGGCGATCATCCCGTGCACGTCGTCCGGTGCGGTTTCGATGCGCACCAGGATCACGTCGTCGCCGGCGTTCCCGCGCTCCGCGGCCTTGTCGGCGTCGAACACGATCTGCCCCGTCGCCGCGCCGGGCGACGCGTTGAGGCCCTTGCCGGCGATCCGGTACTTCTCGTGCGGATCGATCCGCGCGTGGAAGAGCTGGTCCAGCGACGCCGCATCGACGCGCCGCACCGCTTCGTGTTTGTCGATGAGATTTTCGTGCACGAGGTCGAGCGCGATGCGCACCGCGGCTTCCGCGCTGCGCTTGCCGCTGCGGGTCTGCAGCATGTACAGCGCGCCGCGCTCGACGGTGAACTCGAGGTCCTGCATGTCGCGGTAGTGCGTCTCGAGCTGGTGCGCGATCGCGACGAACTGCGCGTACACGTCGGGCTGCGACGTCTGCAGGTCGGAGATCTTCATCGGCGTGCGGGTGCCGGCCACGACGTCCTCGCCCTGCGCGTTGCGCAGGTACTCGCCGAACAGCTGCTTCTCGCCGGTATTCGGATCGCGCGTGAACGCGACGCCGGTGCCCGAGTCGTCGCCCATGTTGCCGAACACCATCGTGCACACGCTGCACGCGGTGCCCCAGTCGTCGGGGATCTTGTTGAACTTGCGGTAATCGCTGGCACGCTTGGAGTGCCACGAGTCGAACACCGCGCCGATCGCGAGCTCGAGCTGCTCGTAGACGTCTTGCGGAAACGGCTTGCCGGTGTGGACGCGCACGATCTCGCGGAACTGCGCGATCACTTCTTTCCAGCGGTTCGCGCTCAGCTCGGGATCGGTCGCGACGCCGGCCTTCTTCTTCGCTTCCTCGACGACGCCGTCGAAGTCGTCCTTCGGGATGTCGAGCACGACGTTGCCGAACATCTGCATGAAGCGCCGGTACGCGTCGTACGCGAAACGGTCGTTGCCGGTGAGCTTCGCGAGGCCGACGACGGTGTCGTCGTTGAGCCCCAGGTTGAGGATCGTATCCATCATGCCGGGCATCGAGATGCGCGCGCCGCTGCGCACCGACACGAGCAGCGGGTTCGCGGTCTTGCCGAAGCCCTTGCCGGTGCGCCGCTCGAGCTCGTGCATCGCGGCGCGAATCTCCGCCGAGAGGCCGTCGGGCAGGCGCCGTCCCGCATCGTAGAACGCGAGGCAGACGTCGGTGGTGAGGGTGAAGCCGGGCGGGACCGGCAGCCTGGCCCGGGTCATCTCGGCGAGGCCCGCGCCCTTGCCGCCGAGGAGATCTTTCATCTCACCGCTGCCGTCTTCGAAGAACCAGAGCCGCTTGCCGGCCGCCTGCTGCTCGCCTTGCTCTACGGGCGAGCTTGGAAAATCATTATAGCGCCGCGTTCGGACGGCGGAAACTTTCTCCAACTGGTCCATGACCGTCGTCATTCCCACGGCTCGGCCGTTTCAAGCGGGCGCTCTGCGTCATCGCCGGCGAATCCACCCGGTCTGAGAGCGCGGGCACACCCTCACCGGGCGTCGTGAAAGATCAGGCCCAGCGTCACCCGCTCGCCGTCGCGCACCTCGCCGACCCCGTGCCGGAATGTCGTGCGGAAAAAGCCGCGTGCGCCGTGCGCCGGCCGGGTCGAGTTCGGAAACATCACCGCGTCGCCGCGCCCGAGCGGGACCACGTGCGCAAGGCTCTGCTTGCGAGGCCGCTGCTCGACCAGGACGAACTCACCGCCGGCGAAATCCGCGCCCGGCTCGCTGAGCAGCACGGTGGCCTGCAATGGAAACGCGACGTCGCCGTAGACGTCCTGGTGCAGCGCGTTGTGATCGCCGGCGCGATAGCGCAGCAGCAACGGCGTCGGTCGCGTTTGACCGTTCGCGTGACAGTGCGCGAGAAACTCGGCGAGCGCGGCGGGATAACGGACATCGCTGCCGAGCGACTCCGCCCACGCGTTCGCCACCGGCGCGAGCTGCGCGTAAAGTTGTTCGCGCACGCGCTCGACCAGCGGCGGCAGCGGGTAGCGAAAGTATCGGTAGACGCCGCGGCCGTAGCCCAAACGTTCCATCACCACGGTGCTGCGGAACGCACTGTCGTCATCGAACCGCGCGCGCAGCTCCGCGCACGCATCGGCGTCGAGCAGCGACGGCGTCACGGCGAAGCCGCGCGCGCCGAGCTCGTCCGCGCTGTGTTTCCATCGTAGCCTGCTGTCGGTCATACGATATGACGACCCCCGGCGAGCCCAGGACGTTTGCGGATCCTTTGCTCGTGCATAGCAGCGCGCCGCGCGGCGGCGCACAACCGTCCAGATAGAAGGCCTGGGCGCGATCCGACTTGCCTCGCTATCACGCTGCGAATAGGCCTGCGCCGGCCCCGGCCTGAGTCTCGTTTGGAGGGTCGCATTTCGCGCGGAGCAGAAAACAACCGCGATGCGCATTCAGGCGGGCCTGGCCGCCATCCTAGTCTGGTTTGTGGCGGCGCCGGCGGTACAGCCCGTCTCCGCTGGTCCTTTGCAGCAGGCGCCGCCCCTCACGGCAGGCGTACAGTCGCAGATCGATACCGACGTCCAGGCGCTCTTGAGAGCGGCGCACGCGCCGGGGGCGACGATCGCGATCGTTCAAGGCGGAGCAATCGTGTACACGCGTGGTTACGTGTATGCGCAGGGCCACACCACCGAGTCGAAGCCGATCGCCGAGTCTTCCCGCCGCATCATCTCGACATCCGACGGTGGCAGCGACAAGATCGCCGAACATATGTACAACGATCTCTTTCCCGCGATTGCCTCTGCCGCTCTGCAAGAGGGAGAGGCCTCGCAGCGTACCGCATCGGCTCCGATGACTGACGACGAACGGTTGTACGCGAAGACCATCGCGACAATGCGCGATCTTCCTGAGCCTCCGTACCTCACGTTCGTCACCAACGTCACATTGCACGGCAACGTGAGTACGGAGTTACTCGATCGGCACGGCATCGCAGTGTTCCGGATCTGGACCGGCAAGGGGCCATTAGGCCAGCCGAGCGGCTCTTGGGCGACGAGCCACCGCGCGAGCGATGACCTCGGGTCGATCGCGAACACACCGCAAAGCCACTTGCTCACGCGCTCGGGGCTCTTCAACCCGACGTGGACCGGCGTGTACGACTGGATGCGCTACGGAATCAAGGGACCGCAATTCAGGGCGACGCCGGCGCCGGTGCCGCAGCAATCGCCGGGACCGGATGAGCACCTGCCGGTCATCGGGGTGGTCAAGGCGCTCATCCCGAGCGCTTATCGTAGCGCCGCGAAACGGTGACATTTGGGTGCATCCGCTCACCGACGTGGTGATCGACGTCGCCCAAACGCGGTTTTGCAGCATGCGCTTTCATTCTCCCGCGGTGGAAGGCGTTTCGTTCGCGGAGCTCCACTTCGGCAGCGTTCACGGATATTGGATGACGACGAGCATCGATACGGACCTTCGTCGATACGGGCAGCTTGGGCTCCCGGGGCCACGTGCATCGTGGCACTTCACGTACGACGAGTTGCGCTTTCCGGATACCCTCGACGATGCAATCTTCAGCTTGCCCGATGACCCTGTAGGGTCACATGGAAGTACCTAATCTCTTCAGAAACGCCGGTTGACTTCCGTGCAAAGTCGCACAATGCCAGTCAGTTGGCACGGTCGAGCGCTACAACAGCGGCGTGTATCAGCCGCCTGAGATCATTCTTGAGCTTTTCGCCGAGTACCGCCGCGCCGCTGGGCTTCCAATGCTTTCACGCGACGATCTATTGTACTTATTTGCACAGACAGACGCTCCAGAAGAGTCACCTGTCCCCGATCCTGCGCGGGTGATCCGCTTTCCGGTGGAGCGTCGTGTCCCGTCGCCAACACCCAAGGACTGACGCCGAGCACGTGCGATAGTTTCAGGCCGACCAGGAAGCTCGCGCTCTTCGTCTGACCGGATTCCATCTGCCGAATGGCGCCTTCCGTGACGCCGACCGCATGCGCGAGCGCGCTCGGCGTGAAATGCTTGCGCGTGCGCAACGAGCGGAGGCGCTCACCGAATTTTTCGGCCACGCCGGAAGTATACAGACGCGATTTCAGAGTGTGGTATTGCGCGCGGCGCATAAGTATGCTACCGACGATGGCAGATGCGTTTTTCTCGCGCCGCCCGAGTGCCAAAGCTGCGTCCGTTCATACCGGATGCGGTTGCATACGGTCCTTCCACACCGGGACCGCGTGCGCGCACCGGACGCCGGGGAAGCGCATCAGGTGCGTCGTCGACCGTTCCTGCGAGCCCGCGCGAGCGGCGTTCGCCTACACCCCGGGGGCGGTCGGCGGCGCCCGACGATTACAAGTCGCGCGTGCGGAACGCGGCGATACCCGCGACGAGCACGGCGATCGTCCATCCGAACGCCCACGCGAGCATCGCCGGCGGCGGCGGCGACGTCACCGCGAACGGATTCACGGCGCCACCGCTCGCGTTCGCGTTCGCCGCGACGGCGGTGAACACGGCGGGCTGCAGCGCGTAGAGCGCGCCGCGCCAGAGCGCGTCCGACGGAAACACGAGCGCGACGACGGTTCCCGCGTCGGCAAGGCGCTGGTTCCCTAACGCGAGCCCGATCGACTGGATGATCCCGCCGATCCACGCCAAGCCGAAGAGCAGCGCGGCAACGATGCCGGCGGCGAGCGCCGGAAGCCGCGTCGCGAGCGCGACGGCCGCTGTCGTCACGACCGCTGCGAGCGCGCACAAGTATGCCAGCGCCGTGAGCGGATACGGCGGCACATACCCGGTCGTCACGCGCACCACGAAGAGCTCGATACCGCCCGCCACCGCGACGTAGAGTGCGAGGGCGACGACCGTTCCCAGCCAGCGCCCGAGCGCGACGTCGGAGCGGCGAAGCGGGCGCGCGAGTACGGCGAGGATCTCACCGTTCGCGATGCTCTCGGCCATCGCGGGCGCACCGACGAGCGCGGCGCCGAGCGCGAGCACGAACGAGAACAGGAACGCGAGCACGATGACGATCCCGGCTGCCGCGGCGTGTTTGCCCGGGTCCGCGATCGGGGCGCCGTCCACGACGGCCGTCGCGAGCCGGTGCAGGCCCCACGCGGTGAACGCGACGATCGCGAGCGTGAGCACCGCGACGGCGGCGACGAGCCGGCGCCGGGCGAGCTCGCGCAGCGTCAGCCCCGCGAACAGCAGCACGTTCATGCGTGCCGCACCAGCGCGAGGAAACGGTCCTCGAGCGTCGTCTGCTTCGGCTCGACCGCGTGGATGCGCACGCCGTCCGCGACCAGCCGCGCGACCAGGCCGGGGATCTCCGCGTGCGCCACGTCGTAGTCGCGCCAGCCGTCGTCCGACCGCACGCGCACGCCGCGCGTCTCGCCGGTCAGCGCGTCGACCGTGCCTTCGGCGATCACGCGCCCGCGGTCGACCACGCAGACGCGGTCGCAGACGCGCTCCACCTCACCGAGCAGGTGCGAGTTGAGGAACACCGTCGTGTTGCGCGCGCGCAACCGCTCGATCAGCGCGCGCACGTCGCTGCGCCCGACGGGATCGAGCGCAGACGTCGGCTCGTCCAGGAACACGATCTCGGGTTCGCCCAGCAGCGCCACCGCGAGCCCGAGCCGCTGCTGCATGCCCTTGGAGTACGTGCCGACCCGGTCGCGCGCGCGCTCGCGCAGACCGACTTCGTCGAGCACGAGATCGATCGCGCGCGCGGCGTCGCGCAACCGCATCAGCTTCGCGTGAAAGCCCAGCACCTCGCGCGCCGCGAGCCAGTCGGGGTAGCGGAACAGCTCGGGCAGATAGCCGATCCGCGCGCGCGTGCGGCGGTCGCCGGCGGGCCGGCCCAACAGCTCCGCGTCGCCGCCCGTCGCGCGCACGAGCCCGACGAGGATTTTCACCGCGGTCGACTTCCCCGCACCGTTGGGGCCGAGGAAACCGAGACACTCGCCGCGCCCGACGCGCAGCGTCAGATCCGCCAGCGCTTCGACGCGACCGTAACGCTTCGCGAGCGCGCGCGCGACGATCGCGTCGGGCACTATTTCAGCGAGTTCGCCAGCGCGAGCACCGTGCTCTGCGGCAGCGTGCCGCCGACCGCGTAGAGCTTGCCGTCCTTCGTCCACACGATCGCCGAACCGATCCCCGTCTCGTCGCCGATCGCGAGCCCTTGCACGCCGTCGACGTCGATCTTCGTCGCGGTCTGCTTGTCGAACTGGATCGGGATCGGCAGCGTCTGGGTGGGATCGCCGATCGCCTTGATCTGCGCGACGAGGTGCGGCGGCACGCCGGGCTGCGCGGAGAACCAGTCGGCGAGCGTCTGCAGCGACGCGCCGGTCGAGGTCACCGTCGGCACCGGCGCCTGGATGATCGCGAGGAACGTACCGCGCCGCGTGCCGCGCTCCGAGCGGTGCGTGCGCGGCGCCGTGCCGTAGGTGACGAGCGTGACCGGCCGCAGCGTCGCGGTGTACGTCGCGCCGTTCAGGCCCGCGGGCAGCGGATGCAGCGCGACCTTGTGATCGCGCGCCCACGCCGTCGCCTTCGCTTGCTCGAACGTGAACGACGTGCGCGCGCGCTGGGTCACCTGATAGTGCGCGTCCTTGCCGAGCGACGCCGGGACGTCGGCGGGGAGGCGCAGCGCGTAGCCGGCGTCCTGCGCGGCTTCGCTCGCCGACGCGAACTCGTCCAGCCCCGGGCTGCGCGTGCCCATGATGGTTCCGAACGCATCGAGCGGCGGGAACGACCGCAGCGCCTTGGCGTCGGCGGGCGTGACCGAGATCGCCCGGACGTGGGTGGGCTGAAAAACGGAGAGCGGGTCCGCGGTCGCGGCGGGGAGCGGCAGCACGAGTGCCGCGGCGAGCCCGAGGGAAACGGTCGCTGAAATCTTCATCGTATTAACTTTGTATCACAGAGGAGCGCGGGCGACAAGGTCGGCCCCGGCGTAGGAGAGCGCTGATGTTCGTCCGCCGCCCACTTCGTCCGCTCGTCGCGCTCGCGTCCTTGCTGCTCCTGCTCGGTGCGTCCGCGTCCGCGCAAGAGGTCGGCCGGCCTCGCGCGGATTCGTCCCCCGCGCCGAGTGCCGCGCCGAGCCCGTCGCCGAGCCCCGGACCCGCGCTGCACTGGCGCAGCATCGGTCCGTCCGTGTCCGGCGGGCGCGTCGCGACCGTCGCCGGGACCGACCTCGATCCCGCGCTCTTCTACGCGGGCGCGGCCGGCGGGGGGGTGTGGAAATCGACCAACGGCGGCAGCGACTGGCGGCCCGTGTTCGACAAGGCGGGGACGCAGTCGATCGGCGCGATCGCGATCTCGTCCCGCGACAAGAACGATGTGTGGGTGGGCACCGGCGAGCCGTGGCCGCGCAACGACGTGATCCCAGGCGACGGAATCTATCATTCTACCGACGGCGGCAAGAACTGGACGCACCTCGGGCTTGCGCAGACCTCGCAGATCGCGCGCGTGCTGCTCGATCCGCGCGATCCCAAGCGCATCGTCGTCGCGGCACTCGGCGACCCGTTTCGCGACAACGCCGAGCGCGGTGTGTTCCGCACCACCGACGGCGGCCAGTCGTGGACGAAAACGTTGTACGCCGGGCCGTCGGTCGGCGCGTCGGACCTCGCGATGGACCCGAAGAATCCCGACGTGCTGTACGCGGGGATGTGGCGTTTCCGCCGCTCCGCGTGGAACCTCACCAGCGGCGGCGCGGACGACGGCATCTATAAATCCGCCGACGGCGGCGTCACGTGGAAGCGCGTCGCCGGCAGCGGCTTACCGGCCGGCGTCACCGGCCGCATCGCGCTCGCGATCGCGCCGAGCGACGCCAAGCGCATCTACGCGCTGGTCGAGTCGAGCGACGGCCTGCTGTGGCGCTCCGACGACGCGGGCGCGAGCTGGAAGCTGACCTCGACGAACACGCTCATCGACGAGCGGCCGTTCTACTACTCGCGCATCGTCGTCGACCCGCATGATGCGGACCATCTCTTCTCCGTCTCGGTGAAGCTCGCCGAGAGCAACACCGGCGGCAAGACGTGGCACGTCAGCGGAAAGGGCGTCCACGGCGACCACCACGACCTCTGGATCGCGGCGAACGGCCGCACGATCGTCGAGGCGAACGACGGCGGCGTTGCGCTGTCGCGCGACAACGGCGCCACGTGGGAGTGGCGCAACGTGCTGCCGATCGCGCAGTTCTATCACGTCGCGTACGATCTGCAGCGCCCGTATCACGTGTGCGGCGGTTTGCAAGACAACGGTTCGTGGTGCGTGCCGGTGCGCACCGGCGACGACCGCGGCATCCTGCAGCACGACTGGTACAAGGTGCAAGGCGGCGACGGAACGTGGGTGGTGCCGAACCCGCGCGATCCGCAGACGATCTGGTCGGCTGCCGGCGGCGGAGACAACCAGGGCGCCGTCGCGCGCTTCGACCGGCGCACGGCATCGCAGTTCGACGTGTCGCCGTACGAGCGCGACCAGAACGTCGTCGCGCCCACGCGCCTCGCCTACCGTTTCAACTGGGAGACGCCGCTCGCGTTCGACCCGTTCAACCCGCGCGCGGTCTACGTCGGCGCAAACGTGCTGTTCCGCTCGACCGATGACGGGATGCGCTGGACGGCGATCAGCCCGGACCTCACCCGCAATGTAAAAGAACGCCAAACGCTTTCGGGCGGTCCGCTCACCCTGGACGTCACCGGCGCGGAGACGTTCGACACGATCCTGGCCGTCGCGCCGTCGACCGTCGCGGCGCGCACGATCTGGATTTCGACCGACGACGGCGTGGTGCAGCTCACGCGCGATGCGGGCGCCCACTGGCGCAACGTCTCGATCCCGGGCGTGGACGCCGACGGCCGCATCCCCGCCATCGAGCCGTCGCACGTCAGCGCCGGCACGGCATACGCCGTGGTCGACCGCCACTATGTGGGCGACCGCGCGCCGTACGTGTACGTCACGAACGATTTCGGCAAGACCTGGCGCGCGATCGCGAACGGCTTGCCGCAGAGCGAGGTACACGTCGTGCGTGAAGATCCGCGCAACCCGCGGCTGCTCTACGCGGGCACCGGCAAAGGCGTGTGGTGGAGCAACGATGCGGGCGCGTCGTGGAAACCGTTCCCCGCTCCGCTGCCGCCGGTCGAGGTGCGCGATCTCGCGGTGCACCCGGTCGCGGGCGACTTGATCGCCGCGACGCACGGCCGCGGGATCTACGTGTTCGACGATCTCACGGCACTGCGCGACCGCGCGAGCGCAGGCGGCGCGGAGGCGAGATTGTTCGCGCCGCGCACGGCGCTGCCGCTGCAGCGCTACACGCCGACGGTCAACACGCGCGGTGGCGGCGAGGACGCCGCGCCCGCGACGTTTACGTTCTGGCAAGCGGCGCCCGCGAAGACGGCACCATCGCTGCAGATCGTCGATGCGTCCGGCCGCGTGGTGCGCCGCATCGAAGGCACGCACGATGACGGCGGTGCGGACGTGCCCAATGTTCCCAACGTCGCGGGCTACAACCGCGTGGAGTGGAGCCTCGACGAGGACCCGCCGGTGCCGTGGCGGCGCATCGCGCCGTGGGACCGCGGCCTCGACACCGGCGTGCCGGTGCTCAGCGGAACGTACACCGTGCGGCTGCTGCGCGACGGCAAGACGTACGCGCAGAAGATCGTCGTGCTGCGCGATCGCCGCGTCGCGTCCGCATTCGATGAGGCCCGCGGCTATCGCATCCAAGACGAGATGGACCGCGAGCTTTCGTCGCTCGACGACGCGCTCAACGCGCTCGACAACGTGCGCGTGCAGCTCCCCGACCGCATCGCCGCCGCGAAAGATCCCGCACTTGCGGACCGCGCGCGCGCCGTGCTCGCCGAAGCCAAACGCGTCGAAGGTACGATCAGCTCGCAGCCGGTCAACGACCAAGACGACGACTTTCTCGAAGATCTGCTGCGCGAGCGCGTCCTCACGTTCATCAGCAATCTTTCGCCGGGGACCCCGACGGCCGCGCAACGCGCGGAGAGTGCGGCGCTGCAGCGCGAAGGCGCCGCGGCGTTGGCCGGGTACCGAGCGTTCGTCGATCGGCAAGTCAAGCCGCTGAACGACACGCTGCGCGAAGCGGGCATGAACCCGGTCGATCTGAACGCGCTGCCGCCGAAGATCAAGCCGGATCCGAACGCCGACGAGCACGCGCGCCGCGGCGGAGCGCACGAGTAGCGCTCGCTCGCTCGCCCGACTTGCACAATGTCGGATACGGTCCGTTTGCGGGCGGTGGGAACACGTCCGGGGTTTCGCGGCGTCCGTTATCTCTAAGATGCCTCGCCCAAAGAGCCCAGCTGTCCGTTATCCTCAGCTCGTCGCGCTGCTCGGCGCACCCGTGCGCGAGCGCGCCGAGTTCATCGCGTCCGACGGCGGTCCGCTGCAGCCGCCGCGCAAAGTTCATCGCGGCTGGTCGTGGCGATGCGGTTGCGCGTCGTTCGCGCGCGAGGACGGCGATTCGTACCTGTACGTCGCGTGCGTCGGCCACAGCGTCCCGCGGCGCGCGATTCCGGCCCGAGCAAGCGTCGCGTAGAAGAATTTCGCTAGCCGGCGATGATCCCGCGGCGCAGGCACTCGCGCAGGAGCGACGGCCGGTCGGCGACCTCGAACGCCGTGAGGATGCGCGACACGGTATTGCGGATCGTCTGCGTCGACCGTCCCCGCGCCTCCGCGATCTCGGCCGTCGACTTCCCTTCGCACACCATCTCCAGCACCGTGCGCTCGGTTTGCGACAGCTGCGCCGCGACCGGATCTTTGAGCAGCGGGTTGTGGCGCCGCGCGCGCTCGCGCAACGGCGAGTGGTCCGAGATCTTGCGCAGCGTGCGGTCGACGTAATCGAGCAGATACGTCTGGCCGGTGATCTCGCCGAGGCGCAGTGCGGCAAGCAGCGCGCGGCGCTCGTAACCGACCCGCTTGAAGGTTTGAAACGCTTCGCGGTAGTGGTGATGCGCTTGTTGCCGCTCGCCCGCGGCGTCGGCGACCACGCCGTCGACGAACGAGCGCGCGGCTTTGAGCCGCGGATCGTTCGCAAGCGCGGTCGAGGCGGAGAGCTCCTTCTGCGCGTCGTGGCGCTTGAGCAGTATGCGCGCGCCGACGACGTCACCGCAGTGCGCCACCTCTTCGGCGACCGACATCGCCACCAATTGGTCGTCGCCTTGCATCGCGCTCGCGTCGAGCGCGTCGAGCTCGGCGCGCATGCGCCGCACGATGTCCGCGTGGGCGAACCGCTCGCCCACGCTGCGCAAGATCGCGGCACGCCGGCATTGTGCGAACAGGCGCAGCACCGACGAACCCGCCAGCTGCTCGGCGTCGCCGGCGAGGCGCAGCGCGTCGGCCGTCCGGCCGTCGACCTCGTACATCATCGAGCTATGGATGCCGACCCAGAACTGCGGCGCGACGAGGCCGCGCGCGCTCCAGTCGAATCGGTCGGAGCGGTGCTCGACGAATAGCCACGTCGGCCGATCGAGCCGCTCCGCGGCGAGGATCGACAGCGCGTGAATGCCCTGCGCTTCGAGGAAGCGGTCGTAATGGCGGCAGTCGTCGAGGCGGCGGATCGCGCCGCTGAAACGTTCCGTGGCGGTCGCATAATCGGAGCGCGCCACCGCGATCCAGCCGCGGTGCTCGAGCGCGCGCGCGTGCACGATGTCGGCGTCGGACGACACCAGGTCGAGCGCGCGCTCCGCGTCCTCGAGCCGGCGCAGGCAATAGTAGCCGAACGCGATGCTGAGCGCGATCTCCGACCGGATCGTCGGGTGCGCGTTGGGCGAGGCACGCTGCGCCTCTTCCAGCAACGCGATCCCATGCTGATGATCGCCGCGCCGCACGTACGCCGTGCCCAGCAGCATGCGCGCGGTGAGCGATGCGTCCAGCGTGCCGTGCGCCAAGAAGACGTCGCTGACGACCTTGATGGCGTCATCGGGGCGCTGGATCCGCAGCAGCGCGCGAGCCCGCAGCAGCGCGAGTTGCGACACCATGTCGACGTCGTGCGGGCGCACGCGGTCGCAGAGCGCGAGGCAACCCTCGAAATCGCCCGTGAACCACGCACGCATCGCTTCGGAAAACGTCGCACGGCCTACAGGCCGTACTTCACGGGCTCGTTCGGAAATCACATCACACCCGAACCCCGACAGGGGACCATGGTGCCTTCCTTTCCGGCACTACGTCGGGCCGCCTCCGTTGATGACGTCATTACGGGTGGGCGGAGCAGGTGAGGGCGACGGGGTCGCGGCCGGCACGGCGGTCACGCCTGCGGCCGTGGAGACCGTCGGGACTTGAGGGCCGCCGCCATGCGCCGCGGCGGCCAGGGCGAGGAGCGCCGAGACGATGAGGATGACGAGATTCACGTGTGGACCTGCTCTTTCAACAGTAAATTCGACCGGTACATATACCGGGTCACCGTTGTACATCGGTACGATCGTACCGATTCCGCATAGTCGACACGGGGGAAATTTGGCCCAATGGGCCTAGCCGGACGCTTTGGGCGGGGTCCGCACGATCTCGAAGAGCCGGTGCATCTCGGTGAGCTCGAAGATGCGGCGCACGGAGGGCGTGGCCGCCACGATCGTGATCGAGCAGTTCGGCAGGCGCCGGCGCAGGCGCACGAGGGCGCTGAGGAAGGCGCTGTCCAGGTAGCGGACGGCTGAGAGGTCGATCAAGGCAGCGCAGCTGCCGTCGAGGGCCGCCAGCTTCGCCTCAACGTCGCTTTCCTTCCAAATATCAAGCTCGCCGCTGAATGAAACGACGTGCGGACGCTGCACCTGGACCTCGCTGTGGGACGCGCGAAACCGCGGCGGCAATACCCGTCGCGCTCCACGCACCGTGAGCGTACCAGACCGGTCCCCGCCCAGGTAGTGACCTAAGCCCTAGCCGGTCAGCTCCGTCCCCAGCCCGTTCAACGCCGCGTCGATCGCGCCGTACCCTGCCCCCGCCACGACGGCGCGCTTCGCACCGGTGCGGACGGCGCCGATCGCGGCCCGCATCTTCGGGATCATCCCCTCGGTGAAGGTCCCGTCGGCGAGGAACGCCTCGGCCTCGGCGATCGTCAGGCGCGCGATCACCGAGTCGGGGTCGGCGGGGTCGCGCCGGACCCCGGCGACGTTGGTGATCACGACGTAGGCGTCGGCCCCGAGCGCGCCGGCGATCGCGCCCGCGGCGGTGTCAGCGTTGCAGTTCAGCGCGCCGCCGGCCGCGACGTCGACCGCCAGCGGCGCGACGACGACCACGAAGCCGGCGTCGAGCAGCGCGCGCGCCGGCGCGGGGTCGACGCCGGCGATCTCGCCGACGTACCCGAGGTCGATCCCGTTGACCGCGCCGGCCCGGCGGGCGCCGAGCAGGCCGCCGTCCTGGCCGGAGATCCCGACCGCGCGCGTGCGGCGGATGGCGAGCGCGCGCACGAGCGCCTTGTTGACGGTGCCGCACAGGACGTACTCGACCACGTCGCGCGTCGCGCGGCCCGTCACGCGCAGGCCCTGCACGCGCACCTCGTCGATCGCCTTCGCGTCGAGCTCCTCGTCGATCTGCGGGCCGCCGCCGTGGACGAGCACGATGCGGTCGCCGCGCGCGGCGAGCGCCGCCACCTCGTCGAGCGTCGGATCCTCGCTGCCCTCGGCGGCCATCGCGTTCCCGCCGTACTTCAGCACGATCAGCATGCAGATGCCCTCGCTTGTCGAGGCGCCGCTGGAACCCTGCGCTCGTCGAGGCGTAACCCGCCCGGCGCGTGAAACGGGCACGATGCCGATCGAGTCGCTTCGCACGCCCGACGCCGCGTTCGCGAGCGTTCCGGACTTCGCGTACGCGCCGCACTACGCCGATGACTTGCCCGGCTTCGAGGGATTGCGCATGGCGTACGTCGACGACGGGCCGCCGGATGCGGACCGCGTCTTCTTGTGCTTGCACGGCGATCCGACGTGGAGCTTTCTCTACCGCAAGATGATCCCGGTCTTTCGGGCGAGCGGCGCGCGCGTCGTGGCGCCGGATTTCTTCGGCTTCGGGCGCTCGGACAAACCGGTCGACGACGATGCGTACACGTTCGATTTTCATCGCGATTCACTGCTGCGGCTGATCGAGCGGCTCGATCTGCGACGGATCACGCTGGTGTGTCAGGACTGGGGCGGCGTGCTGGGGATGACGCTGCCGCTCGAGATGCCCGAGCGGTTCACGCGGTTGATCGCGATGAACACGCTGCTGGCGACGACGGATTTTCCGATCGGCGCCGCGTGGCTCGCGTGGCGCGACTACAGCAACGCGCATCCCGATCTCGACGTCGGCCTGCTGATGAAGCGCACGTGCCCGATGCTTTCAGCACCGGAGATCGCGGCGTACGACGCGCCGTTTCCGGATGCACGCTACAAAGCGGGCGTTCGCGCGTTTCCGAACCGTGTGCCCATCTCGCCGGAGATGGACGGCGTGGAGATGTCACGCCGCGCGCGCGCGTGGTGGCAGAGCGCTTGGACCGGCGAAACGTTCATCGCTGCCGGCGGAAAGGATCCCGTGCTCGGCATGCCCGCGATGGAGCGGCTGCGGACGTTCGTGCGCGATGCGCCCGCGCCCGTGGAATACGCCGATGCGGGGCATTTCATTCAGGAATGGGGCGACGTGGTGGCGCGCGATGCGCTGGCGGCGTTCGGCGGCAGATAGCGATCGCGACGGCGTTGGGCGCCCGGGTGACGTTCGTCATCCAGGGCGGGTGATCGATCGCAGTTGTGCGCGCTGCGTGCGGCGCGCACCATTGGGGGCATGATCACGCACAATCCCGCCAGCTCGTACCGACGTCTCATCGCTGCCGCGGTCGCGAGCGCCGTCGCGGCGGCGATCCTGCTGTTCGGCGCCGTCGCCGCCCGAGCGGCCGATCTCGTTCGCGTTCCGGTCGCGAGCGGTTCGCTCGTCGGGACGTTCTTCGCGCCTGCGGACGGAAAGCGCCATCCGGCGATCGTCGTGGTGGGCGGCAGCGAAGGCGGCTTGCACGACGACCAGGCGCGCGTACTGGCGGAGCACGGTTACGCCGCGCTCGCGCTCGCGTACTTCGGCGTCGACCCGCTGCCGAGCAAGCTGCGGGCGATCCCGCTCGAGACGGTGACGCGCGGTATCGACTGGCTCGTCGCGCGACCGGAGGTGGACGGCACGCGGATCGGCATGCTCGGCACGTCGAAAGGCGGCGAGCTCGCGCTGCTGGCCGCATCGCGCGAACCGCGCATCCACGCGACCGCTGCGGTGGTGCCGAGCGCGTACGTGTGGTTCGATCTTGCGTTCGACGGCAGCGGCGAGACGTCGTCGTGGAGCGCGGGCGGTGCGCCGGTGGCGTACATTCCGTCCGATCCGGTGGCCGACATGGCCGTCGGGCGCGCGTTCGCAAGCGGCGGCACGGTGTCGTTCCGCGAGACGTTCAACGCGTCGTACGCCGCCGCAACACCGGCGGTGCGCGAGCGCGCGACGATCCCGGTCGAGAAGATCGCCGGAGCCGTGCTGTGCATCGCGGGCGGCGACGACCGCGAATGGGACAGCCCGGCTGCATGCACGATAGTACACGATCGCCGCCATGCGGCGGGCCGCGACGCCAAAGACGAAGCGTTCGTCGAACCGGGCGCGGGACACGGACTGCCGTTCTCCGGGAAGCCGGTGCCGGGATCGTATCCCGCCGGGCCTGCGACCATCGTGTTGGGCGGCACGCCCGAGGCGAACGGCCGCGGCGGCGCCGACGCGCGCGACCGCGTGATCGCCTTCTTCAACAAGGTGCTCGGCACGCCGTAGCGCGCGAACGTTCCGGCGCCGCCTGCGTTGTCTCGTCACATGCGGGCGGGGGAACGGACACCGGTTCGCGCCGGTACCGTCTGGCCGACGTGCCGGACGACGCGACGCCGGTCGCGATCCTGCGCATCACCAAGAGCACCAAGCGCGTGAGCTACGCGCACGGCCGCCGAGGCGGAGCCGCTGCGGCACCGTCCGTGTCGCAGGCGAAGCCCGATCGCAGCGTGGCGACGGTGACGATCGTGCGCGGTGCTTCAGCACTCGGCTCGAGACGCGCATCGACGCCGGCCGCGGCGCGGCCGGCGGGCGCGGTCGCCGCGAAAACACACACGCACGCCGCGGCGCCCGTCGACTCGGGTGCTCGCGGCACCGCGCCCGCGGCGGCCGCGGATGCGACCGGAGCTCCGGTGAGTCCGGCCGGTCCGGAAGAAAGCCCGGGACCGGCGCCGACGATCACCGCCGAAATGCTCGCGGCACTGAACCAGCGCATGCGCGACGCGATCCCAAGCACGCCGCCGAAGACGATGAAGCTGTATCCGACGGATTGGCGTAACTTGGCCTTGCGCCCGGACCCGAATCGGTGGACGGTCGCGAACTACCCGCTCCCGCAGCGCGGACTGTTCGCTCACGCGATCATCGTACGCGTCGGCCGCGAAGCAGTCGCGGTGCGCGCGATCCAACGCATCGGCAACGCCTATATCTGCATCGGCTACCTGGCGAAAATCAACGAACACGATCCGCAAGCAACTCTCGCGGGCCCGTACATCGGCCCGTGCAAGAAAGCATGGCGCGAACAGCTCGGCGTCGTTCCGAAGGCGTCGCCGCCGACGGTCCCCGACGCGAGCGTCGTCCCGCAGACCGGCCCTGCGAGCCCGCTGCCGTCAACCGGAGGACTGAACGGGGAAGCCCGGTAGATCGCGGTCATGTCCGACGACCTCCCGATCGTGCTGACCCTTCGCACGCCTGGCACCAATGCCGGCGCGGTGGACACCGAAGTCTATTGCATCAACGTGACGCGCGAGGCGGTCCGCATCGCGGTGAGCAGCACGGGCTTTTCCACGATCGACGACGAGGGGACGCTGCTGCACCACGGCTCCCCGCCGCTGGATCTCACGCTCGCGCCCGGCGAAGCGGCACGTATCGGGGACGTAGTCGCGTGGGAATGGGACGGACACGTCGGGTTGTTCGTCATCTTCACCGACATCGAGTCCGGCCGCGTGCGCCGTGCAACATACAATCTCAGGCACGGCATCGACCACCGGGAGCCGCCACCGCACGCGTTCGCGGGGAAAGGCGGCTACGTCACATCGCCTGGCTTCGTTGAAACGGGCGAGGCTGGAAAGTAGCCGCGCCGCCTGATCTACTGGCCTAGGCGCTGATAGTCAGCCGACTAGAAAATGGCGACTCGTGACGCGTTCCAAAACCCCGGCTCGCGCAGGATCTAAAGATCGGAAAGCGCGATCGGTATTTATCCACAATCGCGCAGAGGCGATTCGGAAATCTTCTGAAATCATTTCGATGCTTTGATACGAACTCACGTTCGTGCTATAATTATCGCATAACGCGAATGTTATTCGCGCATCAAACTAAGCGGCCCGGCCGGTGTTGGCACACCGACCGAGCCCGTCACCCGATGAGGTAAACATCGAATGACCATCACCGAGTTCGACGCATTGACGTCGAGCCCTCGGCACGGCTTTCCCGTCGCCGAATCCGGTCCGTTTCATCGTCGCCGCGGGGCGGTGGCATGATGCCGCCGCTGACCGAGTTCCACGCGTCGATGGCGAGTCGGACGTGCACTTCGCCTGTGTCTGCCTGCGAGCATCGATCAGCTACGCGATCGAAGCCGCCTTCTGGTGCACGAAGGCGAAGCGATGATCTCGAAGCATATACGGTCACCAGTAGAACCGCTGTCGGGCCGCATCTTCCGCATTCGGATCGCGCGCGGCTACAGCATCTACGAGCTTGCGAAAGCCGCCAACATATTCGCGGCCACGGTTCAACGCCTCGAGTCCGGCAAACCCGTAGACAAGCACGTCATGCCGGCGCTCGCAGTTGCCCTCGACGTACCACTTTGCCGACTCGTGTGTGGTGAGCATAGCTGTAGCGAACGAGCGTGCGTGCCACCCAGCCGCCTTCGGCTAAGCGTCGGCAGTCGCGCATTGACCCTGGTAAACTAGGGACATGACGATCAAGAGAATGGACCATATCAGCGTCGTCGTCGACGACCTCCCAGCCGCCGTTGCCTTCTTCACCACCCTTGGCATGGCGCTTGAAGGCGAAATGCCGGTCGAGGGCCCCTGGGTAGACCGCGTCAACGGGCTCGAACGCGTCCAGGTCGACATCACGATGATGGTGACCCCAGATGGGCACGGGCGGCTTGAGCTGACGAAGTTTCGCAATCCAAAACTGGTCGAGATCGAACCGGCGATCGCACCGCCGAATGCGCTGGGCCTTCGGAGCGTCATGTTTACAGTGGAAAGCGTCGATGAGACTGTCGCTCGCCTGCGCGCCAACGGCGCCGAACTCATCGGCGAGGTGGCCCAGTACGAGGACAAATACCGGCTCTGCTACATGCGAGGGCCAGCGGGCATCATCGTCGCGCTGGCCGAGGCACTCTTCTGACCCGACCGCCGTCCGGGAGAAACTTGGGAGCAAAGCCCTACACTGACTTGCATAATTATGCGATCAATGTATAATTATGCGGGTCATGGTCACTTTGCCGGCTGCGGCTCGCTTGCGTGGGCGGAACGTGCTCTCCGTTACCGATCTTGGGGCGGATGAGCTTGCTAGCCTGATCTCGCTTGCTCTAACCCTCAAGGCGCGTGGGCGCGAGCAGATGAGCCTGCTGCGCGGTAAGACGCTGGTCATGCTGTTCGAGCAGCCCTCGCTGCGGACGCGCGTCTCTTTCGAGACCGGGATGACGCAGCTCGGTGGGCATGCCATTGCCGTGAACGGAAGCGATGTCGGGATCGGGACGCGGGAGACGCCGGAAGACGCCGCGCGCGTGCTCTCGCGCTACGGCGACGCAATCGTGTATCGCACGCATGCGCATGCGCCGCTCGTGCGGTTCGCGAGCTCTGCGACCGTGCCGACGATCAACGCGCTTTCGGAGGCCGCGCATCCGTGTCAGGCGTTTGCCGATCTGCTGACGATTCGCGAGCGGTTCGGAACCCTTCAGGGATTGCGGCTTGCGTTCGTCGGCGATGCGCGCAACAACGTCGCGATGTCGTTGGCCGAAGCAGCGGCGATGTCGGGCATGTCGATCACGTTCGCCGCGCCGCCGACGCATCGGCCGCCCGATGCGTTTCTCTCGCGGCTCGTGAAGCTCGGCGCGGCGCATGGGATCACCGCGCGCGCGTTCACCTCGCCCGTGCGTGCCGTGCGCGATGTCGATGTCGTCTACACCGATGTCTGGACGTCGATGGGTGACGAGCAGTTCGTCGAGCGCAACGTCGCTGCGCTGCGGCCGTATCAGGTCAACGGCGAGCTGATCAGCAATGCTGCGAAGCACGTGCTGTTCATGCACTGTCTGCCGGCGCATCGCGGCGAAGAGGTCACCTCCGAGGTGATCGACGGGCCGCGCAGCATCGTGTTCGACCAAGCCGAGAACCGGCTGCACGCGCAGAAAGGCGCTGCTCCTCGCCCTCCTCACCGATCTCCGCGGGCTCACCGAATGATGGATACGCTTCACCAACAACCCAAGACCAAACGCCAGCGCGCGATCCTCTCGCTCATCGCGGCGCGGCCGATCCACTCGCAGGACGAGCTCGCCGCGCTGCTCGAGCAGCAGGGGTACGAGGTCACGCAGGCCACCGTCTCGCGCGACATCAAGGAGCTCGGCTTGCTCAAAGTCGCGCTCAAAGGCGGGCACGGCGGCGCGTTCAAGTACATCGAGCCGACCGTCGGGCCGGCGTTCACGTCGCGGCTGCACCGCGTGGTGTCCGAGGTCGTGATTCAGGTGCGACACAGCGTGAACCAGATCGTGCTTCGCACGCATCCCGGCACGGCGATGATGCTCGCGGCGGCGCTCGACAACGCCGACTGGCCGGAGATCCTCGGCACGATCGGCGGCGACGACACGGTGCTCGTGATCGTCGAGTCGCCCGAGAAGACGCCGATGATCAAGCAGCGGTTCGAAGACATGCGCCCGGCGGACGGCGTTTGATCGCATGAAGATCGTACTGGCTTATTCCGGCGGGCTTGGACACGTCGGTGCTGCTCAAACAGTTCGTCGATGCCGGGCATCAGGTCGTCGCGATGACGGCGAATCTCGGTGAGTCCGACATGGTCGCCGGTGAGGGATCGCAGGACGCGCTCGATGCCGTTCGGCAGAAGGCGCTCAAGCTGGGCGCGGTCGATGCGGTGCTGATCGATGCGCGCGAGCGGTTCATCAGCGATTATGCGTACCCCGCGCTTGCGGCGAACGCGCTGTATCAGGGCGTGTATCCGCTCAGCGCGGCGCTGTCGCGGCCGCTCATCGCCGACCTGCTCGTCGAGACGGCGGCTGAGTACGGCGCCGATGCGGTCGCGCACGGGTGCACCGGTAAGGGTAACGATCAGGTTCGTATCGAGGTCGGGGTGCGCGCGAAGGCGCCGCATCTCAAGACGCTCGCGCCGCTGCGCGACAAGCCGCTTTCGCGGCCCGATGCGATTGCGTACGCGCAAGCACACGGCGTGCCGATCTCGCACACCGCGGCGAAACCGTATTCGGTCGACGCGAACTTGTGGGGCCGTTCCATCGAGGCCGGCGTGCTGGAGAATCCGTGGAACGCTCCGCCGGACGACGCGTACGCGTGGTCCGTTGCGCCCGAGACGGCGCCTGCGAGCGGTACCGAAGTCGTCATCTCGTTCAAACACGGGGTTCCGTCGGTCGACGGCCAGCAGGGTGCCGAGATGGTGTTCGAGCTGAACAAGATCGCCGGTGCGAACGGGGTTGGGCGGATCGATATGATCGAGGATCGTGTCGTCGGCTTGAAGTCGCGCGAGGTGTACGAGTGCCCCGGCAGCGTGACGCTGATCGAGGCGCACAAGGCGCTCGAGCGGCTCGTGCTCACGCGCGACGAGCTGCGGCTCAAGGCTGCGCTCGACCAGAAGTACGCCGAGCTGATCTACGACGCGCAGTGGTCGGCGCCGCTTCGGCTCGCGCTCGACGCCTTCAACGCCAAGCTCGCGGAGCGTATGACGGGCGACGTGCGGGTGAGGCTGATTCGCGGACGTGCCGTGGTCACCGGCTCGCGTTCGCCGTTCGCGCTGTACGACGAATCGCTCGCGACCTACGGCGCGGGCGACACCTTCCGGCACGATGCGGCCGGCGGATTCATCCAGATCCACGGGTTGCCCGTCGCCGCCGGAGCGGCGAAGGCAGCCGAGGCCGCGGAGCGCGCGACTCCGCAAATCGCATGAACGACTTGACGAACCTGGCCAAAACGATGTATGACTGTTCCCCTGTGAGCATTTCGTTGCGCCGACCGCCTACCGACGCGCCCGTACGATTCGTACCGGGCTTCGTCTCCTTGCGGTAGACGAAGCGATGGAACGAACGACGGGCGCGCCGGACACGGCGCGCTTTTTCTTTGTACGACCGGCGGGCGCCGACGATGCGGCGCAGCTCGCGCGGTTGCGCGCCGCGAGCCTGGCCGAACAGGGATATCTCACCGGCGCGGAGTTCGGCGCGTTCGTCGATCGCGCGACCGCTGATACCGCACGGCTTTTTCGCGAGGAGCGGCTCGTCGCGTGGCTCGCGTTTGCGGGCGACGGCGCCGCGATCGGATCGGCCTGCGCGGTGTACTTCGACCGGCTGCCCTATCCGGACGGCACGCTGCACGCGGAGTTGTCGGGCGTGTACGTCGAGCCGGTGTTCCGCGGCGCGGGCTGTGCTTCGCGCCTCGTCGGCGCGGTGGTCGAGAGCGTTCGTACGTCCGGCGTGCGGCGCACGTTTCTGCGGCCTTCGCCGGGAGCGCGGTCGCTGTACGCGCGCCTTGGTTTTATCGACGACGCGACCGGCGTCATGAGCTTGAGCGCGTGACGATGGCGCACACCGAACGACGCCGCGACGGAGGCGAAGGGGCTGCAGTGGGGCGGGCGGTTCGCGTCGGCGCCCGACGCCGCGCTGCTCGCGTTCGGCTCGTCGCTCGCCGACGATCTCGTGCTCGCGCCGTTCGACGTGCGGTGTTCGCGCGCGCACGTCACGGCGCTGGAATCCGGCGGGATCCTCGGTAGCAACGACGCTGCGGCGTTGCGCGATGCGCTCGATCGCGTCGCCGCCGAGATCGACGACGGTTCGTTCGCCGCGTGGGCGACGGCGCAGGCGTTCGAAGACGTGCACGGCGCGATCGACGCGCGCGTGCGCGAGCACGCGGGTTCGGCCGGCGAACGGCTGCACGCCGGGCGCTCGCGCAACGATCAGGTCGCGACGACGCTGCTGCTGTATGCGCGCGACCGCGCGCACCAGGGCGCGGAGCTGGCGCTGGACATCGCCGCGCTGATCGAAGAATATGCCGCCGCGGCTCTCGAACGGCGGACGCTGCTCGCCGCGACCACGCATTGGCAGCCTGCGCAGCCGGTGCTGCTCGCGTTCTGGCTCGACGCCGCGGCGCAGGCGTTCGTGCGCGCGGCGGAGCGGTTCGCGCGCGTCGCGCGCGACGCCGCGCGGTTCTGTCCGCTCGGCAGCGCGGCGCTCGCGGGTTCGTCGCTTCCGCTCGATCGAGATGCGGCCGCAAAGCGAGCTCGGATTCGGCGCGCCGTCGCGCAACGCGCTCGACTCCGTCGGCGACCGCGACATCGTGCTCGACCTGCTGCACGCGGCTGTGCGCGCAGCGGTTGCGGCGTCGCGGCCGAGCGAGGAGCTCGTCATCTGGGCGACACCCGCGTTCGGCTACGTTCGCCTCGACGACGCGGCGTCGACCGGTTCGAGCCTGATGCCGCAGAAGCGCAATCCCGATCCGTTCGAGCTGGTGCGCGCGGCCGGCGCTCGCGCGATCGGTGTCTATGCCGGCGCGCTCGCGTCGACCAACGGGATCGCGCTCTCGTACCACCGCGATCTGCAAGAAACCAAGGCTCAGGTGATCGCCGGCACGGAAGCCGCGCTGGCGGCGCTCGACGCGTTCCGCCGCGCGTTCGCGCACGTGCACTTCAACGACGACGCCGCGACCGCGCGCGCCGCAGACGGATACACGGTCGCGACCGATCTCGCCGATGCGGTGATCGGCACGGGGGCAACGGCGCGCGAGGCGCACCGTGCGGTCGGCGAGCGCGTGCTGCTGGCGGAGGACCGCGGCCGCCCGCTCGATTCCGCCGACGCGACCGCGCTCGGCGTACCGGACGCGCCGGTCGACGCGCTGGGCTCCGTGCTCGGCAAGCGGACCGCCGGCTCGACGCATCCCGACGCGGTCGCCGCGTCGATCGCTGCAACGCGCGCCGCGGTCGCGGCGTTGTCGGAGTCGTTACGATGATTACCGCCCACGTCGTCGGCGCGAGCGGATACGCCGCCGCCGAACTCATCCGCCTCATCGACCGCCACCCCGCGGTCGCGCTCGGCGTCTTGGAAAGCCGCTCGCAGCCGGGCGCGCCGGTCGCGGACGTGTTTCCGTGGCTGCCGCACGTGCACGTCGAGCTCGAAGCGAGCGGCAGCGCGCTGGCGCGGGTGCGCGAGGACGATGTCGTGTTCCTCGCGGGCGGGCACGACCTCGCACGCGAGCAGACACCGGCGTTTCTCGCCAAAGGCGCGCGCGTGATCGACCTCTCCGACGCGTTCCGGCTGCACGCGAATGCCGGCGAGGCCGTCTACGGCTTCCCTGAGCTCTATCGCGAGCAGATCGCGAACGCGCGGCTGATCGCCAATCCCGGCTGCTACGTGACGGCGTCGCTGCTCGCGCTCGTCCCGCTCGCGCCGCTCGCGGACCGCATCACGCACGTGGTGATCGACGCGAAGAGCGGCATCACCGGCGCGGGGCGCACTCCGTCGGCGACGTCGCTGTTCGCGGAGGTCGACGGCGACGTGCGCGCCTACGGGCTCGCGGGACATCGTCACGGCGCCGAGATCGTCCAGGAAGCACGCGGGGCCGGCATCGCGTCCCCGATCGTGTTCTCGCCGCACGTCGTGCCGCTCAAGCGCGGCATCCTCGCCGACGTCTACCTGATCCCCCGCGCGCCGATCTCGCGCGACGAGGTGCTCGCGCTGTACGCGCGCTTCTACGCGGCGAATCCGTTCGTCACGGTGTTCCGCGACCTGCGCGCGCCGCATCTGCCCGCGCTCGAAGGCACGAACGACGCGCACCTCGCGGTCGCGGAGCGCGACGGCGTCGTGCACGTGCTCTCCGCGATCGACAACCTCGGCAAAGGCGCCGCGGGCCAGGCCATCCAGAACATGAACATCGCACTCGGACTCCCAGAGGAACACGGTCTCCATGCTCGCACAACCGTCGGCTGACACCAGCCATGCTGTCAACGGCGAGGCCGTTCGACTCATCCAACTGCGCGGCGGGCTCGGCGCGGTCCCCGGCGTCCTGATGTCGGGCGTGCACGCGGGCATCAAGAAACGCAAGAGCGACCTCGCGCTGATCGCGCTGCCGGGGCCGCACGTGTGCGCGCAGGTCATCACGACGAACGAGATCAAAGCGGCGCCGCTGCTTTCCACCGCCGCGCACCTGGACATCGACGGCGACGCGATCGAGGCGATCGTGTGCAACGCCGGCTGCGCGAACGCGTGCACGGGCGAACGCGGCCTGCGCGACGCCGAAAACACTGCGCGCCACACCGCGACGCTGCTGGCCATCCGCGCGACGCAAGTCGTCGTCGCGTCGACGGGCGTCATCGGCGTGACGCTGCCGATGGACCGCCTGGCGAAAGGCCTCGACCGCGCGCACAAGCAGCTCTCGGAGGGCCCCGAGGCGTCATACGCGGCGGCGGAAGCGATCATGACGACGGATCACGTGCCGAAGCTGGCGGCCTACGCGTGGCATGAGAACGGCGAGCGCCGCGTGATCGGCGGCATCGCGAAAGGCTCGGGGATGATCGCCCCCAACATGGCGACGATGCTCGCGTTCCTGGTGACCGATGCCGCGGTGTCCCGCGACTCGCTGACCGAAGCGCTGCGCGAAGCGTCCGACGGGACGTTCAACATGATCTCCGTCGACGGCGACATGTCGACCAACGACGCAGTCTACTGCTGCGCAAAACCCGGCGACGGCGACGCGACGCCGGGCCTGCGCGCGGCGCTGGCCGCGGTGTGCCGCGACCTTGCGATCGGCATGGTGAAGGACGGCGAAGGCGCGACGAAGACGCTGACGTTCACGGTAACCGGCGCGCGCGATACGCAGCAGGCGCGCGCGGTCGGCCGCGCGGTGATCAACTCGAGCCTCGTGAAGACCGCGCTGTACGGCGAGGACCCGAACTGGGGCCGCATGATCGCGGCGGCGGGATCGGTCGCGAGCGGGCATGGATCCGGACACATGGTCGCTTTACCTCGGCGGCCAAACCTGGGTGGAACGCGGCGCGATCGAGGCGATGAGCGAAGCCGAAGCGCACCACGTCCTCGAAGAGCACAACGTGGAGGTGCGCCTGGACCTCGGCATCGGCGAAGCAACGGCCACCGCCTGGGGCTGCGACCTCACGGGCGACTACGTGCGAATCAATGCCCATTACCGGACGTGACGCGATGATCCAAATTTCGCGCGGCGGACGTCTGGTGACGCAGCACCCGCATCTCATGCAGAACTACGGGCGGCTCGAGATCAACATCGTGCGTGGCGAGGGGTGCTGGCTGTACGATGAGTCGGGCAACGCCTACCTCGATCTCGTTGCCGGGATCGCTGTGTGCGCGCTCGGACATGCCCATCCGCGCATCGCGCGCGCCGTCGCCGAGCAGGCTGCGACGCTCGTTCACGTCAGCAACCTCGTGCATCACGAGCCCGCCGGCACGCTCGCGGATCGGCTCGCCGCGCTGAGCGGATTCGATGCCGTCTTCTTCTGCAACAGCGGCGCCGAGGCCAACGAAGCTGCGATCAAGCTTGCGCGCAAACACGCGTGGCGCCGCGGCGAGACAGATCGCAACGTGATCCTCGCCGCGAAGGGTTCGTTCCACGGCCGCACGATGGGCGCGCTCACCGCGACCGACAATCTCGCGTACCACGAAGGCTTCGGCCCGCTGCCGCTCGGATTCGAGCACGTCGCGTTCAACGACATCGACGCACTCGACGCCGCCATCACCGACAAAACGGCGTGCTTTCTTGTCGAGCCCGTGCAAGGTGAGAGCGGCGTCGTTCCCGCGACGCGCGAGTATCTCGAAACGGCGCGGCGGCTATGCGACGAGCGCGGCGCGCTGCTGATCTTCGACGAGGTCCAGTGTGGGATGGGCCGCATCGGCCGGCTGTTCGCACATCAGGTGTACGGCGTGACGCCCGATGCGTTCACGCTCGCGAAGTCGCTGGCGAACGGGCTGCCGATCGGCACGCTCATCGTGCGCGGCGAGGCGGCGACATCGCTCAAGCCGGGCGATCACGGCACGACGTTCGGCGGTTCTCCCGTTCCGGCGGCGGCGGCGTTAGAACATCTCGCGATTCGCGACGTGGTCGACCTCGACGGACACGTCACGACCGTCGGCGCGGTGCTGTTTGACGAGCTAGCGGCGATAGCGGCCGAGCACCCGGAGGTCTTCGACCAGCCGCGCGGCCTCGGCCTCATGCTCGGGCTGCCGGTGCGCGACGGGCACAAGGCCGCCGATTTCGTCGCGCGCGGTCTCGATCACGGGCTGTTCATCAACGCCGCCGGGCGCAACACGCTGCGCTTCGTCCCGCCGCTCATCATCTCGGCGGACGAGGTTCGCGACGCCGCCGTCCGGCTGCGCGCCGTCATCGCGGCGACCCTGAACGGCTAGCGTCAGCGGCGGGCGCAGCCCGTGGACGCGTTCGGGCGGAAAGGCACGGCGATCGTCGGCGACCAGCACGTCGACGACGAGCTCGTCGTCGCGCGCGTCATGCAAAGCCATGAACCGCACGCGGTCGTCCGCCGCGAGATCGGCGACCCGGAGCTGCCGGAAATCATCGTTCCAGCGTTCGCACCGTTCCGGTGCGATGCGCTCCGCGACGGCGTTCGCGACTTCGGTCTCGTCGGCGGCCCGCTGCACCAACTCCACGAACTCCGCTTCGGAGAAGCCTGCTTCGGCGAGCAGCAGCGCGCTCAGCCCCGGCGTGAGGTGGTAATCGCCGAGGTCGCCGCCACGCAGCGCGGCGCGCGCTTTGTCGATCGTGCGCGGCAGAACCATGAGGCCCGCCAGCCGCGCACGCGGGTCGCGGGGCGGTCGCCGGCGCAAGCTGATCGGGCGCATCTGCCTCGATGGTAGCCGACACCTCTGAAAAAACCGTGAAAGCGGCAGCAGCATGGCAGTTTCGCACGACATCCGGCGTGCGCGGCGAAGGAGGCCGAGATGGACCCGACGGCATTCTACGAACGGCTCGACGCCGACACGTTCGCGCCGACCCGCGCGACGACGAGCCCGTGGGACGAGCGGCTGCAGCACGGCGGCCCGCCGACCGCGCTGCTCGCGCACGTGATGAACGAACAGCATCCGCGCGACGACGTGCGGCTCGCGCGCATCACCGCCGAATTCCTCGGTCCGATCCCGCGCGCGCCGATGAGCGTGCGCACGCGCGTCGCGCGGCCCGGCCGGCGCATCGAGTTGCTCGAAGCGGTCGTCGAAAGCGGCGGCCGCGAAGTGCTGACCGCGCGCGCATGGCGCATCGCGACGCAGGCCGGCACCGCCGTACCCGCTGCCGCGACGCCGCCGGATGCGGTCCCGGCGATGCCCGATGAAAAACCGCCGCCGAGCTGGTTGAGCAAGTTCGGCTACGGCGACGCGTTCGAGTGGCGCTACGTCTATGGTGGCGGGGCGCCGGGGCCGGCATCGGTGTGGACGCGGCCGCGCGTGCCGCTCATCGCCGGCGAAACCCCGCAGCCGTTCGACCGCGTGATCGCCGTCGCCGATTCGGCGAACGGCATCAGCGGCGAATTACCGATGGGCGAGTGGCTGTTCGTGCCGCCGTCGCTGTCGCTCGCGTTGCAGCGTTATCCGCGCGGCGAGTGGACGCTGCTCGAGGCGCGCACGACGCTCAGCGACGACGGCATCGGCATGACGAGCTTGCGCCTCGCAGATACCGACGGATATCTGGGCGTCGGGCACCAGCCGCTGCTCATCGAACGGCGCGCACCGTAGACCGCGAGCGCCGCATGAAAAAGGCCGCCTCACGCCTCGGCGGCCCCGTCTACGACTTGCGACGCCCGGCGGAACCGGCGGGTGCGTAGATCGAATGTACTGTCAGGGGAACGAGCCCGCCTCGGCGGATGTTTCGTTCTACCAACGGTATCGGACATCGGCGGCGTGACTTGACCCGGCCTACCCGGTTTGCGGTATGCGCCGTTCGCCGACGGGGCAGTACGATGATCCGGGATGTTTGCAACTGCCTGCACGCGGCGGAGTCGCATCACGACGACGGCTGCCACGCCCTCCACCGCGACGGTGAGGGGCTGGTGCGCTGCTGGCGCCGGCGCAGCCGCGAGCGCGTGGCCGAAGGGCCCGACCACCTCAACGACGCGTTGCGGGTGACGACGGCACGATCGCGCCGGCGCAGCGAAACATAGCGTCTCGCTTCGAGTTACCTGAGGCGTGCATCCGCGATCGCCTGCCTTCCTGACCGCGATCTTTCTCTATGTCGCCTCGCTCGTCGAGCTCGCGGTTGTCCGCGACTGGATGTACTTGTCGGTCGCAGCCGGCTTCGTCGTGTTCTTGCTGCTTGCGTGGTTCGCCACGACGCGGCTCGTCGCGGAGCCGGTGCCGCCGCCGCCCGACGTCCTCCGCGCGGCCGGCCCGCGTTCGCGCGTCATCGCGCGCGCTGTGGTCGTCGCGGTGTTCGGCGTGCTGCTGTTCGTCCACAGCTTCGCGTTCAACGGGGTCCACGTGCTGCCGGCGCTCGATTGGGCGTACCGCCATACGGCGTGGCTCGCGCCCTCGCTGGGCACGGGGCTGCCCAACTTCGTGTTCTGGGCGCTCGTCCCGGGGCTGCTCGTGCTCGCGCTCGGCGCGCGGCTCCGAGAGATCGGGCTCCGCCGTCCGGCGCGCGGCACGCTGTGGGCGATGACCGCGTGCACCGGACTATTCTTGCTATCGTGGATATTTCGCTTCGCGCAGGGACATCTGACGTTGCCCATGCTCGCGCTGTATCTCGTCCACAACCTGCTCAGCAACGGCTTCACCGAAGAGTTCAGCTGCCGCGGGCTGATCCTGTCGCACCTGCGCGCGTTCGTGCGGACCGATTGGGCGGTTCTCGCGCAGGCGCTGCTGTTCGCGCTGTTCCACCTCGCGTCGTCGATGCACGACGAGCCGACGACGCTCGGCATCTTGGCGAACATCATCGCGCTGAACATGCCGATGGGCATCGTGTTCGGCATGATGGCGCTGCGCACGCGCAGCATCGCGCTCCCGGCCGTCCTGCACACGGTGCTGGATACGGAGCGCAACGTCTTTAGCTGAATTTACTACATTCCGGTATCGTCGAGAACCGCCGGGGTTTAGCCGATGCGGTAGCAAACCATCGATATATGACGGACCTTCGGTATCGGGTGATCCTCGAGGCAGAGGACCAGGGCGGCTATAACGTCCTGATCCCGGCGTTCCCGCACGGCCACACGTGCGGAGAAACCATGGCCGAATGCCTCGTGAATGCGCGCGAAGTAATCGAGCTTGAAATCGCCTATTTGCGTGACAGAGGGATGCCAATCCCCAAGGACGACCTCCGGTAAATAGGATGCTACATCCCGAGGCGAATACATTCGGGTTGCTGCCCTGCCTGCATATTCCGATTGCGGCGCGCAACGTCGAACAACGCGCTTTGCGTTCAGCCGTACGATCGCGCGGCGGTCAAAGACTCTCGCGTTGCGCTGTGGCGGGAACCGCGGGCCGATTTTTACGAAGCCCAACTGCATCCGGCCAAACAGGTGTGGGTGCACGTGGACTTCCGCAGATATCGCGCCGCATATCTGCGCTTCGGACTGCCGCAGTTGTCAGACGAACACGTGCTCGACCACGTGCACAATCGTCATGCGACGAGACTGCGCGGTTATTTGCACCCGTACTTGCGCCTGTGCCCGGTGTCTGGAATCGTGAACACTAGCGGCGGTGTCAATGCAGGCGGAGAAGGCATGGAGAAGGCCTACCTGCGCTCCCTGATCGCGCAAGAGAAACCTGACGATGGACTCCTCGCGCAGTTTGCGCGACGGCCTATCATATACGCCGACCCGATGGACATCACGAAGATGCTGGACATCCCGCCGGGCACGCAAGTGCTTAATGGGGTGCGCGACACGCTAGCGCTCTTGTATCCACCCGAGCCGTGATGCCTACGCGCCGGCTATGCTAGGTGGGCGGCGGTTGGCCGTTCGTGTGCGCTGTTCGAAGGCGTGGGCGAATTGCAGTAGGCCGAGCTCGTCGCGGTAGCGGCCGATGATTTGCACGCCGACCGGGAGGCCGTCCGGGGTGAAACCGCACGGGACCGAGATTGCGGGGTGGCCGGTTACCGTGATCGCGGAGCACGAGCGCATCCAGTCGAGGTAGGTGTTCATCTTCACGCCGTTGATCTCGGTCGGGTACTCCTGCTCGATCGCAAACGGCGTCACTTGGTTGACCGGCGCGATTACGAACTCGTACTTCTCCATGAAGTCGTGCATGCGAGCGAAAATTTGCGAGCGCTTCAGCGTCGCTGCGCCGACTTGCGTGCCCGTCAGCGCGCGGCCCAGCTCGATGTTCCAGACGATCGCGTCCTTGAACTTCGCGGGATGCTCGTCGAGCAGCGCATCGTACGAATTCACGAAGCTCACGGCGCGCTGCGTTTGAAATACCTCGTCGGCGCCGCTCAGGTCCGGCGACGCTCCCTCGACATCGCAGCCCATGTCGGTGAACACGCCGCGCTGCGACTCGAGCACCGCGGTCACCGCCGGCTCGACCGGCAGCCCGCCGAGATCCGCGCTCCATGCAACGCGCGTTCCGGCGAATTCGCGCTGCAACGACGCGCCGAAGCAATCGCCGTTTTCGCTCAGCGAGATCGGATCGCGTGCGTCCGGTCCGGCGAGCACGCGCAAGAACAGCGCCACGTCCTCGACCGTGCGCGCCATCGGCCCCGACACCGTCAGTGTGCCCCATGCGTCTTGCGACGGCCACTGCGGCACGCGGCCGATCGACGGGCGCAAGCCGACGACGTTGCAGAAGTTCGCGGGATTGCGCAGCGAGCCGCCGAGGTCGCTGCCGTCGGCGAGCGCGATCATCCCGGTTGCAAGCGCGACCGCCGCGCCGCCGCTGCTGCCGCCGCATGTCTTCGACGCATCGTACGGGTTGCGCGTGGTGCCGAATACCGTATTGAACGTCTGCGATCCGGCACCGAATTCCGGCGTGTTCGTCTTGCCGAGTGTGATCGCGCCCGCACGCCGCTGGCGCTCGACGACGATGCTGTCGTGATCGGGTATAAACGCTGAATAGATGGGTGAGCCGAACGTCGTGCGCATGCCGCGCGTGAGAAACAAGTCCTTGTGTGCGACCGGCAACCCGTGGAGCAGGCCGAGCGCTGCGCCGCGAGCGTGCGCTTCGTCGGCACTCCGTGCAGCCGCCATCGCCTCGTCGGCATGCAGCGTGACGATCGCGTTTAGCCGCGGGTTGACGCGTTCGATCTGCGCCAGATGCGCCGACATCACGTCGCGAGCGGAGACTTCCTTGCTTAGCATGCGGCGACGTAATTCGGTCGCGGAAAGCCAGCACAAATCGTTCGGCATGCGTTGGGTATTACGGCCCAGGACCGCAACGGCCTCGCTTTCCCGGGCAGTAGAGGGAGCATGACGGAGCCAATGCCGTCGACCGTGGGTGACGCGAAGCGGCGCCGGCGGGTGTTCGACACGCTGGACGAAGGGGTGGTCGTTCAGGATACGGACGGAGCCGTTCGCGATTGGAACGCGCCCGCGTTGCGCATGTTCGGTCTTACGCCCGAGCAGCTGTGCGGTCGCGCGCCGCTGCACACGCGCTGGCACGTGACGTGGGAGGACCGCACGCCCGTCAGTGCCGAGCAGCCGATACAAGCCGTGCTGCGGCGCGCGTTCGAGCGCGGGCAGGTCACCATCGCGGTCCGCACGTCCGACGGTGCGTCGGCGTGGATCGCGATCTCCAGCCATCTCGTCGGCGCCGACGACGACAACGCGGACGCGACGATCGTCTCGACGATGAGGGACGTCACGGCGCAGCGCGACATGGCGCTCGAGAACGCGCGCTACCGCGACATCATCGACACGCTCGACGCGTCGTACCGCATCCTCGAAGAAAGCCCGATCGGGATGTGCAGCGTCGATGCCGACGGCAACGTGCTGCGCAATAACATGGCGTTTCTCGCGCTCGGCGGCGGCGAGACCACGTCGATCATGCCGCTCGTTCCGGAAGACGATCGCGAGACGCTGCGCGAGGCGTTCGCGCGCCTGCTCGACGGGCGCACGGCGTCGGTACGCGTCGAGACGCGCATCCGCCGGCCGGACGGCACCGCGACGTGGTGCGAGCTCACCGCGGTCGCGATGCGCCAAGGTTTGCCTGACGCGGCGATCCTGTTGCTCGCCAACGATGTGACCGAACGCCGCCGCCGCGAGGCGCGGCTGCGCCAGCTCGCCGAGCGCGACCCGCTCACCGGCCTGCACAACCGCCGCAGCTTCGTGCGCGTGCTGCGCGAGCGTCTCGCTGCGCTGCAGCGCCCGTCACGGCGTGCCGGCGCGACGTGGACGCTGATGCTGATCGACCTCGACGGGTTCAAGGACGTCAACGACACGCTCGGTCACGCCGGCGGCGACGCGGTGCTCGTCGCGGTGGCGGCCGGGATTCGCGACCGCACGCGCGTCGACGACGCCGTCGGCCGGCTCGGCGGCGACGAGTTCGCCGTGCTGCTGCAAACGCACGAGGCGGAGCACGCCATCGGGATCGGCGACGAGATCATCGCCCGCATCGCGGAGGCGGCGCGCTCGGTGGAAGGCGCCCCGCCGGTGTCCGCGAGCATCGGCATCGTGCACCTGCGCGCGGGCCGCGGCGCCGACGCGACGCTCGCCGCCGCCGACAGCGCGATGTACGACGCGAAGCGCGCCGGCAAGTCGCGCTGCGTCGACGCAGGCTCGCGCTAAGTCCGCACGACCGTTCCGTCCACGTAACGGATCGCGTCGATACTGCAGACGATCTTCGCCGGCGGTGACGAGTCCGCGAGCTCGGCCAGGTTGATACGGTCGACGAGCTGGCCGGGGTCGATCCGCGCTTCGGCGATGTTCGTGCGCGTCGCGTTGACGTCGCCGAACGCGTCGTAGAACAGAAAGCGCACGCGCACGCCGGAGATCGCGCGGTCGCCGGTGTTCGTGATGCGCACGGCGTGGTGCACGAGCGTCAGACCTTCGCTGCCGCGGCTGTCGGAAAAGCAACCGTCGAGATGGACCGGTCCCGGCTGGCCCGCGACCGTCGTGGGGATCGGGTGCGGCGCCGAAAGGCGCAAGGTGTTGTTGGCCGTGTTGCCCGCGTTGACGGGCACCGCGACCGCCGTGAACGGTTCCGCGCATGCGATCCGCGCAGCGGCGAGCAGCGCCGCGCCGGTCGCGACGGCAATGAACGAAAGACGCACGACTACCTCCGTAACCAAGTGTAGCCGGAGAACGCGCAACATGCCGCGTTCGTTCGCAAATGCTGGCAGAAATACGGCAGGGCGCGCGGCAGATACTCGGCAGAATCGCGGACGTTCGGAACGCTCGGCTATGCGATGATTGGTGAATCCCTTTCCCCGAAAGGAATTTGCTTTGACGATACTTCGCACGGTGCGAAGCGTCGCGGCACTCCTGGTGGTCATCACGTTCGTGCTCCAGGGAACGACAAGCGTTCTGGCCGGCACGACCGGATCGATCACAGGAACCGTCGCCGACGCATCCACCGCCAAACCCATCGCGGGCGCGCGCGTCACCGCGACCAGCCCGTCGCAATCCGCGACGACCACCAGCGACGCATCCGGACGGTTCTCGTTCGTGTCGCTCACACCGGACACGTACACGCTCGCGACCCCGGAAACGAGCACATACGACGCCACGTCGGTCAGCGGCGTCACGGTGCAGTCCGACCAAACGGTCAACGTCAGCGTCAACCAGCCCACCAAGCTCAAAGTGATCGGCGCCGTCACGTCGCGCGCCGCGTCCGCGCTGGTGAAGCCCGGCACGACGGCCGACGTGTACTCGATCAACGCGGTCACGCAGGACAAAGCGGCCGCGCTGGGCGGCGGCGGTTCGCTCAACAGCGCGTGGTCGGCGATCTCGTCCGTGCCCGGCGTGTACGTCGCACCCAACCAGAACGGCTACATCGGCGCCGCCGCGACGCTGAGCATCCGCGGCGGCAACTACGACCAGATCGGTTACGAGCTGGACGGAATCCCGGTGAACCGCGCGTTCGACAACTACCCGTCGGGGTCGCTGTCGTCGCTCGGCCAGCAGGAGCTCCAGGTGTATACCGGCGCGCCGGCGGCCAACGCCGAAGCCAACGGCATCTCCGGCTACATCAACCAAGTCATTCGCACCGGCACCGCGCCGGCGTCGCGCAACTTGACGCTCGCGACCGGCCTTCCGGCGTTCTACGGCAAGGGTGCGTTCGAGGCGGGCGGCGCCAACCCGAGTCGTACGTTCTCGTACTACATCGGCGCCGGCGCGTACAACCAAGACTATCGCTACTACGATCAGTACAACGGCGCGAGCCTCAACCAGTTCTACGGAACGCCGGTGTCCTCGTGCGACCCGACGACCATATCGCGCGCCCTCGCGCCGTCGTGCTACGGCCCGCAAGGCCAGGACTACACCAACGGCGGCAACTCGCCGGCCTATGTGCTCGGCCCGTACCAGTATGCCACGATTGCCCGCATCCGCGATCGCGACACGATCGCGAACTTCCACGTCGGGATCCCGCGCAAGGACGGCAACCGCGACGACGTGCAGTTGCTGTTCAGCAACAACTTCATCGACAACATCTACTACAACTCGACCAACGACGCCGGCGGCGCGGCGTACCTGAGCGCGATCGGCGCCGGCGTGCCGTCCTACGCGGACGGGTTCCACTTCACGGGCGCGCCGCTGGGCACCGTGTTCCCGGTCGCATACTCCGGCGGCGGCGCGACGCCGTACCTGTTTCCCGACTCGCCCGGCGGGCGCCCGATGGGCGCGGCGATCGCGCCCGACCGGCGCGACGCGTTCACCAACGACCAGTCGATCGTGAAGCTGCAGTACCAGCACAACTTCGGCACCAACGCGTTTCTGCGGGTGTACGGCTACACGTACTACTCCGACTGGCTCCAGAACGGCCCGCAGTCGCGCTTCGCAGCCGACGTCGGACCGCTGCCGTCGCAGTACTTGCTCGACAGCCATTCGCGCGGCCTCAGCGCGCAGTTCTCCGACCAGATCAACTCGCAGCACCTCGTGTCGCTGCAAGGATCCTACACCACCGCGTCGACGATGCGGTACAACAACTCCGGGATCGGCCAGACCGGCGGCGTCGGCTACCTCGTCGACGGGACCAACCCGTACTCCGGAACGTGCTACAACCCAGCCTTCGACTCGAGCGGCACCTATCTCGGTACCAAGACGTCGGGGCCGTGCGTCCAAGGCGGCTCGTTCGCATTCACGCTGCGCCAGGCGTACAACAACACGGTCAAACCGTCCGCCACGTTCGGTACGTGCGGCGCCGGCCCGTGCCAGTACGTCCTCGCACTCAACGGCATCGGTGCGACGTTCAACACGGTCGTGCCGAAGTTCTACGCGGCCTCGATCAGCGACCAGTGGAAGCCGGGCGAGCGCTGGAACGTCAATCTGGGCCTGCGCCTCGACCGCTTCGAGTTCGACGGCGCGGATACGACCAACGGCGGCGCGGCGCGCGTGCTGTGGTACAACGCGTGGAATCTCGCGCATCCCACCAACCAGCTCGTGAACGTTCCGAATCAGATCGAAGCGTACAACGAGTGGCAGCCGCGCGCGGGCTTTACGTACACGCTCAGCCCGAAGACGGTGCTGCGCGCGAGCTACGGCCGTTACGCCGAAGCGCCCAACGCGGCGTTCGAGCAGTACAACTACCTCCAGGCGAACTCGCCGCCGGCGCTCGCGCGCTTCGGCAATTTCGGCCTGCCGACCACGCCGGGACATCCGGTGCGGCCCGAGGTGTCGAACAACTACGACTTCTCGGTGGAGCATCAGTTCAACCGCGACACGGCGATGAAGCTGACCCCGTTCCTGCGCAAGACGCAAGATCAGATCCAGCAGTTCTATCTGGACCAGCGGACGAGCTTCATCTCCGGGCTCAACGTCGGGCGCCAGACGTCCGAAGGCCTGGAGTTCGAGCTCGACAAGGGCGACTTCTCGCGCAACGGGCTCGCGGCGCGGCTGACGTTCACGTACACGAACAGCTACATCAACTACACCAAGCTCGGCCGCGGCCTGTCGGTCGTCGACGGCTACAATCAGGCGATCGCGGCGTACAACGCGTACACCAAAGCGGGCGGCGGCGCGCCCTGCTATGCGCTCGGCCACACCGATGCGAGCGGCAACGTCGTTGCCGGCGCGGCCGATCCGGCGTGCGCGGCGAGCTCGATCGCGAACCCGTACTACAACGCTCCGATCCAGGCGCTGATGGACCCGAACGGCAGCTACGCGACGTTCTCGCTGCTGCCGGGCGGGATCGCCGGCGCGCCGGTGACGGCTTACGGCGCTCCCTTCATCTCGACGCTGATGGTGCAGTGGAAGAAAGGTCCGCTCACCATCACGCCGGCGCTGCAGTTCTCCGGCGGAACGCGCTACGGCGTGCCGGAGTCCACGCCCGGCGTGAACCCGGATCAATGTCTGGGCGGGCTGGGCGGTTCGACCGTCAGCGATCCGCGCTATCCGTACGGGGCGCCGGGCGGCGCGCCGTTCGACGCGACGAAGTGCGCGGCCGGCGCGGTGATCCCGAACATGTACACCGGGCGGTTCGACAACATCGGTGCGTTCGTCGCGCCGAACACGATCCAGTTCCACACGCAGATCGCGTACGACGTCAACAAGCGGTTCACGCTGGTCGGCAACTTCGCCAACATCGTCAATCGCTGCTGGGGCGGCACGAAGGTACCGTTCGCGGTCAACCACGCGTGCAGCTACGCGCCGACGTACGGCGCGGGTTCGGGACCGCAGCCGATCGGCAACGCGTTCAACCCCGGCTGGAACCTCCAGCCGCTGCTGACCACGCCGTACGACCCGGTGTTCCCGGGCTTCCCGTTCAACATGTACGTCGAAGCGCGGATCAAGCTCTGACGCTTCGCCGTACGCGCGCGGTGTGACGAAGGCGCCCGGTTCCGGCCGGGCGCCTTTTCGTTCGGGCGCGCACCGGGAACATCAACCGGGATGAGTCACGCGCTTCGCGCCGCCGGCGCAGCCGCCGGCATCTCGGTTCTCGCCGTCTGCGCCGTCGCGCCCAGCGGGGCGCAGACGCAGCCCGACACGCGCCCGCCGTGCCGCCATGCGCTCGTCGCGATGGAGGACAACGTCGACTCCGCGCACGCGAAGTCGGGCGACGTGTTCCGCTTTCAGCTCGTCGATGCCGCGACCGCGCCCGACGGGACCGCGCTGCCGCCCGGGACGCCGGGCTACGGCGTCGTCGCGAACTCCTCGCATGCGGAGCGCGGCGGCCGCGCCGGTTATCTTGCGCTCGAGGCGCGCTTCTTCGTGCTCGGCGATGGCCGCCACGTCCCCGCGATCATCGACCGCTTCACCGACGTCTCGTCGTCCGCCGTCGGCGCCACCGCCAACGCCCCTGGCCTGCTCGGCTTGATCCCGATCGTCGGCTACGCCGTCGGCGGCTACGACTCGCTGCACCACGGCAAGGACGCGACGATCCCGCGCGGGACACGCGTCGGCGTGTTCGTCGGCGACGACGCCGCGCTCGGCACATGCCGCCCGCCGGCAGCCGGCGAAACGCCGCCGCCCGTGCCGTCTCCGGCGCCCGCGGCAACCGCTTCACCGGCCGCGGCGGTCCCTGCGCCGGCACCGTCGGCGTCGCCGCGCTGAGGCGCCCACGCTTGCTTCGGGACGCTGCCGTGCAGGTCGTTCCAACCCGATCCGTAATCACGAGATATGAGCGCTAAGACGACTACCCGAGCGGCCGAGATCGCGGCCGAGAAAGTCCGCAAAGAGAAGCAGGGCGTGCTGAACCAAGCGGCGGCCGTCAGCGAGGCGACCCGCATCCGCGAGATGTTCGCCGAAGATCGCAAGCGGCTCGAAAAGCGCTACGGGTTCGTGTCGATGAGCGGCCGGTCGGTCGAGTAGAAGCAGCCGCCGCACAGCTGGACGTAACGAGTCTCGCCTTCGATCGCGATCTGCTCGCCTGACGTCACCCGGTTGCCGTCGTCGTCGATGCGCACGTTGAACGTCGCTTTGCGGCCGCACGGGCAGATCGTCTTGATCTCTTCGATGCTGTCGGCGAGCGTCAGGAGATACGCCGCGCCCGGAAACGGTTCGCCCAAGAAATCGCTGCGGATCCCGTAGCAGATCACCGGCACGCCATCGACGTGCGCGATGCGATGCAGCTGGCGCACTTGGTCGGGCGTCAGGAACTGCGCCTCGTCGATGAGGATGCACGAGAGCTCGCCCGGCGCGTCGCGCAGGTGCTCCGAGAAGTCCGAGCTCTGGTCGAACGTCAGCGACCGGCGCTGCGGGCCTAGGCGCGAGGTGACGAAGCCGACGCCGTAGCGGTGGTCGAGCTCGGCGGTGAAGAGCGCGACCTTGCGGCCGTGCTCTTCGTAGTTGTGGGCCACTTGCAGCAGCGCGGTCGACTTGCCCGCGTTCATCGCCGAGTACCGGTAATACATCTTCGCCATCGCTGTGACGCGGCTTTCGCGACCGAGGCCACGCTTCGCTGCAACGCGTCAGAGCAGCAGGTGCACGTCCCCGAACTCGTGCCACAGATAGCCGCCGTCCAATGCGTGGCCGTACGCGCGTTCCAGCAGTTCGTCGTCCGCGAACGCCCGGAGCAAGTCGAGGTGGCTGGCCTCGGGCTCGTGGAAGCCCGTCAGCAGGCCGTCGACGACGGCGACGCCCCGTTCGGGCGTCACGATGAGGTCGGTCCAGCCGCTCGCCGCGGCCGCCTCGCCGCCGCTGACCGCGCTTTCCAGCGCGCGCACGACCGTCGTGCCGACCGCGACGACGCGCCCGCCGCGCAGGCGCGCCGCGTTCACGGCCGCCGCGGTGCGCGCCGGTACGTCGAACCACTCGCGATACGGGCGCTCGTGGCGTTCGGGGCTCGACACGCCGGTGTGCAGCGTGAGGGCCGCCACGGCGATGCCGGCTTGGCGCACGTCGTCGAGCGAGCGCCGCGAGAACGGGCGCGCGGCGGAAGGCATCTCGGCGGAGCCCGGGATGCGCGCGAAGATCGTCTGGTAGTCGCCGAGCGGGAGCGACTCGGAGACGTAGCGGTAGCGGATCGGCGTGCCGTGCCGGCCGAGAAACGCGCCGATCGGCTCCGGGGTCGCGAGCGCCGTGTACCACAGGCGCTTTTGCGCCGTGTCGACCGGCGCGAGAAACGTCACGCTGCCGCCGGCCGCGAGCGCCGCGCGTTCGCCCGCGGTGACGGGCGCGCGCGGTTCGGCGATCCACAGCTCGCCGCCGATCTGCGTCGACAGGTGCAGCGGAAACGGCATGCCGTCGTCGCGGCGCGCGAGGAGCGCGGCGGGCAGCGTCGCCGAGTCGTTGACGACCAGCAGATCGCCTCGCCGCAGAAACCACGGAAGCTCGCGAAACGCCGCATCGTGCTGCGTGCGCTTCGCGAGGTCGGTCACGAGGAGCCGCACGCCGTCGCGCGGGAGGCCGCGCCGCTCCGGCGTCGTCGTCGCTTCGTTCGCCGGCGGCAGCGTGAAGGAAACCGCGGTGGTCACGCGCCGACGGCGACCTCCGCAGATTGCAGCGCGACGCGCGTGTAGGTTTGGCGCGGCGAGGCGATCGTGCGCAGCAGCGCCGGTGCGACGTCGCGCGGGTCGGCGAGTTGCGAGACGTCGGCGTCGGGGACGGCCGCGCGATGCAACTCGGTGTCCATGTCGCCCGGATCGGCGACGATCACGCTGATGCCGCTGCCGTCGAGTTCCACCGCAAGTACGCGCGACATGTGCTCGAGCGCGGCCTTCGCGGAACCATAGCCGCCCCAGCCCGCGTACGCTTCGACCGCGGCGTCGGAGCTGACGTTGACGATCGTGCCGCCGCCGTTGCGGCGCATGACCCGCAACGCGTGCTGGATGAGATGCAGCGGCGCGTACACGTTGGTCGTGAAGATGCGGTCCCACGTCGACGGCGAGAGCTGGTCGAGCGCCGGCAGCGGCGAGCGGCCGATGGTCGACGCGTTGTTGACGACGAGGTCGATCCGCCCGAAGCGCCGTTCGGCGGCTTCGACGAGCGCGTGGACGTGCGCGCCCTCGGCGACGTCGCCGGCGATCGCGACGACGGGCACGAGCTGCGACAGCTCGCGCTCCGCCTGCGCGAGCGCATCGGCGCCGCGCGCGTCGATGACCAGCGAGATCCCAGCGCGTGCGAGCTCGCGGGCGATCGCGCGGCCCAACCCTTTCGAGGCGCCGGTGACGATCGCGACGTGACCGCGCTCGAACCAGGTGTAATCGTTCATGCACCCAGCGTACGCTGACGTCGCACGCGGCGCGACGCTCCGACGGCCGGTACGGCACCTGGCCGTTCGGCCAGGTGCCGCGAACGCGCCGGACGACGCGGATGTGGTACAATGCGGCATGAAGACTTGGCTGGCGGGCATGATGATGTTTGCGGCGCTGTCGGTCGCAGCGCACGCAGAGACTGTCGCGGGAACCGTGGTCGACCGCTCGTCGAACCAGCCCGCCCCGAACGTGAACGTGACGCTGGCCCTCGTATCCGGTGCTCGACCACTGCAGACGAAAACCGACGCGGCCGGGCGCTTCACGGTCGAGACGAACGAAACGCCGGCCTACGTGACGCTGCAGAGCGCGCGCTTCGAAACCTACACGATGCAGCTCGTCGCGGTCGCACCTTCCGTGCTGGCCGACCTGCACATCGGGCTCAACACCCGACTCTTCACGATCTCGATCGACCGTGCCCGCAGCGCGTGCCGCGCTTTTCAGCCGTATCAACCATGGGACGTCTACGTCTTGGTGCGGGGGCAGTGCGGGGAGCCGAAGTTCTGACGATGCGACGGCCCGACGTGAAGGCCTGGCTCGCCGGGCTCGCTCTCTTCGCGGCGCTGACCGCGCCCGCGCGCGCGGACACGATCGCCGGAACCGTCGTCGACGCGATGACGTTCGCGTCCGGCGCGCAGCTGCGGGACGACGCGGAAGGTTTAGCTGCGGTCGCGGCGCACGTCACGCGATCCCGCGCGCCTTTGCGATCGCGACGGCCTGCGCGCGGTTGCTCGCACCCAGCCGTGCGAGAATCTCCGCGACGTGGAACTTCACGGTGCGCTCCGTAATGCCGAGCCGCTCCGCGATGGCGCGGTTCGACAAGCCGTCGGCCAGCAGCGTGAGGGTTTCGCGTTCGCGCTCGGTGAGGCGGTCGCGCCGCGGCTGGCGCACCGCGCGCGAAAGCTGCGCCGCGATCTCCGGCGGGATCAGCGTGCCGCCGGCCGCGACGGCGCGCACGACCGCGACGAGCTCGTCGCTCGACGTGCCCTTGAGCACGTAGGAGTCGGCGCCGCGCTCGAACGCCGTCGCGACGCGTTCCTCGCCCGCGTACGCGCTGAAGATCACGATGCGCGTGTGCGAAGATGCCGCCTTGACGCCGTCGATCGCGTCGAGGCCGCTCTTCCCGCCGAGTTCCAGGTCGAGGATCAGCACGTCCGGCGCGTGCGTGTTCGCGATCGTCAGCGGCATCCGCGGCGCTCGTGCCGGTGGCGACGACCTCGATGTCGGCCGATGCGCGCAAATTGGCGACGACGCCGTCGGTTACGATCGGGTGGTCGTCGACGATCGCGACGCGGATCATTCGCGCGGCCTCGGCACGATCGCCTCGACCAGCGTTCCACCCGCGCGATCCGACGCGA
>CAWBTJ010000013.1:0-156625 GCA_963791645.1 Vulcanimicrobiota bacterium
CGTGGCCCAGCGCGTGTGGCCGAGACCGGTCGTACCGTGCAGCGGCTCGCCGTCGGCGAGCCGGGCCGCGAGATTCGACAGCTTGCCTTCGGCCTTTGACCCAGAGAGGCGGCCGTCCGCGTCGATCACCGCGATCCCGGCCGAATCGTAGCCGCGATACTCCAGCCGCCGCAGCGAGTCCATGATGATGGGGACGCTATCGCGCTTCCCGATGTAACCGACGATGCCGCACATGGTGGTGACGACCTCCGTGGTCGCCTTCAGGTTTCCCTACCGGGCGAAGCCCGCTACTTGATGCCTTCTTTGGTGCGCTTGTACGGGATCTTGCCCAGGCGCACTTCGTTGAACGCCGTCGACACGGGCTTGTTCGGGTTGACGCGCTCGGTGAGCGGCGGTGCCCCGTTGTTGAGCTGCTTGGCGCGCTTGGTCACGACGTTGACCAAGGAAAATTTCGAGTCCACGTGCCGGAGCAGGCCGTCGAGGTCGCCGAATACTGAGTCACTCATGAGCTAACTGTCTTCCAATTCTTTGAGCCGGGTGTCGGGGACGCGATGGATGCGGTACCGTTCGGCCCGCACGATCGCCGCGAGGTCGTCGACCGCTTGGTGCGGCTGAGCTTCCTCGTTGATCACGAGATAATCGAACCGCCGAGCGAAGGTGAACTCGTCGTGCGCGATTTCCAGCCGCGCGGCGATCTGTTCGTTCGTCTCGGTGCGCCGCGTCTCGAGGCGCGAGCGGAGATACGAGAACTTGTCCGGGACGATGAAGATGAGAACCGCGTCGGGAAATTGTTCCTTGATGGCGAGCGCGCCGTTGACTTCAGGCTTCGAGACCACATCGTAGCCGTCGCGCAGCTTCTCCTCGATGAACGAGCGCGGCATGCCGTAGAGATGGTCGTTGTACTCGCGCCACTCCAGGAACGCGTTGTCCCGGATGCGCCGCAGAAACTCGGCGCGCTCCAAGAAGAAATAATCGACGCGGTCGCGCTCGCCCGTTCGGGGCGCGCGCGTGGTGGCGGAGATCGAGTAGAGGAGACGGTCGTGGCGAGCCATCAGGCCTTCCACCAACGTGTCCTTCCCCGCGCCCGATGGGCCCGACACGACGAACAACAGACCCGGGCCGGTCAGAACGCCTTCCTCCCTCACAAATGGGGCAAACACGGAGAAATACGGAAGCGGCGGGAAAGCACCTGCCCGCCATGACCACGGACTGGATCCTCATGCGCCGCGCCGCGGCCGAGTTGGAGCGTGCCTTGCGCGGCGGCCGGGTGACCGACGTCGGCCTCGTCGACGACGGCCGGGTCGCCGTGCAGTTCGGCGGCCTTAAAAAACGGGGCCCGGCGACCCTGGCGGTCGACGCCTTCGGCTCGCCGCCCTTGGTCACGCTCGACGATGCTGAGCTCGCACTGGCGGTCGACCCCGGCTGGCTGCGCGCGGCCGGTGCGACCCTACGCGGGATGCGGCTGACCTCCGTGCGTGCGCGATACGGCGACCGCGTGCTCGTGCTCTCGTTCGGCACGGCGTCGCGGTTCGGCGTGGAGAGCGAGTCCCGCCTGGTGCTCGAGCTCGTGCCGCGCTATGGGAACGTCGTGTTGCTGCACGACCGGACAGTCGTCGCGGCCGCCAAGCAGTTCTCGCCGGCGGAGAACCAAGCACGTTCGGTCCAAGTCGGCTTGCCGTACGAGCCGCCGCCGCTGCAGCAGCCAGTGATCGACTTCGCCGGGTTCACGAACGCGCTCGAGGCCGCGGCCGACGCGAAGGCGCGCACGCGCGCGCTCGGCGGCTACCTTCCGGAGGTGCCGCGGCTGATCGCCGCGTCACTCGTCGCGGAGAGCGAGGGGATCCCGTGGCCGTCGGCGGCGCAGTTGGCGGCGTGGCTGGACCAGCGGGCGCGCGCGCTGCTGTCCGCGACGCAAGGCGAGCCGGACGGGCTGGGCGACGTGCACGTTTACACCGACGCCGAAGGAGCCGTCGTCGCGGCGCACGTCTTCTCGCTCGCACAGTACGCAGCGCTGGCGCACGCTGCGGTGGGGTCGCTGCTCGACGTGTTCGCGGAGACCCGCTCCGCGACGCTGCGCACGCAGCGCGGCGATGCGACCGAACGCCGCCGCGCGTCGCTGCAGGCGCGCATCGCCAAGCGCGCGCGCGCGACGGGCGAAGAATTGGCCGCCGTCAGCGCGCGACTCGCGGGTGCGGCCGACCGCGACCGGCTGCGCGAAAGCGGCGACGCGCTCTTCACGCACCTGCACGAGATTCCGTCCGGCACGACGAGCTTTGTCCCGCCGACGAATCCGGCGCTGACGATCGCGCTCGACCCGGAGCTCGACGTCAACGCGAACGCGCAGCGATATTACGCGCGGTATCGCAAGGCGGCGGACGCGCTGCCGCATCTCGAAAAGCGGCGCGACGCGCTCGCCGCGCGGCGCGAAGCGCTCGACGCGCTCGCGTTCGAGGCGGAGCGCGCCGACGCGCCGACGCTGCCTGAGCTCGAAGCAGATCTCGACGAGCTCGAAGGACGGCCGCCGCAGCGCGCCGCGCAGTCGAACGCGAAGCGCCGCGTGCCGCTGCGCCTGGACCGCCCGTCGGGCGCGCGCATCTACGTCGGCCGCTCGCCGCGCGAGAACGTCGAGGTGACGTTCAAGATCGCGCGGCCGGACGATCTCTGGTTTCACGCGCGCGGCATCCCCGGTTCGCACGTCGTGTTGCAGACGGCGCCCGGGAGCGACCCGCAGGACGAAGACCTCGCCGCCGCCGCCGATCTTGCCGCGACGCACAGCAAAGCGCGCAACGCACCGCGCGTCGAGATCGACTACACCGAGCGCAAGTTCGTCCGCAAGCAGCGCGACGCCGGCCTAGGGATGGTGTGGTACACCAACGCGCGCACACGGGTCGGAAGCCCGCACGCCGAGAACAAGCGCGCGTGAAGGTTCGCATCCTGCTCGGCGTTGCCGCAACGTTCGCGATGCTGTGGGCGGGAACGCCCGCGCACGCGCAGTCGCCGCCACCGCCGATGACGAGCGACCAATTGCTTTCGGACGGCTGCGGCGTCGGGATCAGAGCGGTACGTGCCCTACGCGAACCCGGGCGATATCTCGTGAACATGATCGTGCCGGTTGCGACGGCGCCGCTGGCAGCGGTTCTGCGCGTGGACGATCGGAACGGTCATTGGCTCTATCCGCCGACGGGCGCGCCGCAGTTCGCGATCACCGTTCCGGAGTCCGCAAGCGGGCCGATCAACGTGTTCGCCGCGTTTGCCCATCCGGCGACCGGCCAGGACGTCGCATGCCGTCCGTCGGTGTATACGCCGCAGCAAACGGTCGACGACGCGTCCGCCGGACCGGCGCCGGCGCAGCTTCTTCCATCGCCGGCCGTTCCCGACGCCCCGGCAGCCTGTGCCGTTCCGTTCGAGAAGGGCGGCCGGATCTTGCAACCGCCCAACCTGCAGCTCCCGCCGGAAGCACGTGGGATCGAAGGGACCGTGTCGGCAGCAGCGCTGGTGGCTGCAGACGGTTCTGTCGCGAGCGTTCGCGTCCTCAGTTCATCGTCGGCGCTGCTCGGAGATGCGATCGCGCGAGCGATGCAGCGGCTGGAAGTGAAACCGCCCATCTTTCGCTGCGCGCCCGTCGAATCGCAGATTTTCATGAGCATGCAGATCAAGCGCACGCCGCGCGGCTGAGCGATCACCCCGCCTTACGGCAGGCTCGCGCGGTACGCCCGCACTTCTTCTGCGACTCGTGCGTACGCGGTGTTGATCGCGTCGACGCGTTCGCGGGCGCCGTCAAGATCGCCGGTGCGTGCGCGCGCGTCGAGCTCCGTCGCCAGCCCGTAGACGACGTTCGCGCCGATATTGCCCGCGCTGCCCTTGATGCCGTGCGCGGCGCGCGCGACGACGGTCGCGTCGCCGGCCGCGAGCCCCGCTTCCAATGCGGCGCAATGTTTGCGCCCCGTTTGCAGCGCCATCTCGAGCAAGTCCGCGATCCCCGCGGTGTCGTCCTCAAAGGCTTCTTCGAGGCGCCATAGGTCGAGCACGGTCTTATCCGGCAATGCCGACCCCGTTTGCGAAGCGTTCGACGACCGCCCGCAGCGCCGCGAGCTGCACGGGCTTGGCGAGATAGTCGTCCATCCCCGCGGCCAAGCACGCTTGGCGATCGCCTTCGAGCGTGTTCGCCGTCATGGCGATGATCGGCACGTGACCGCCGCGCATCTCTTCGTCGCGGCGAATCTCACGCGTGGCCTCGAAGCCGTCGACGTCGGGCATCTGGCAGTCCATCAGCACCAGATCGTAGTGGCCGTGCGCGACGGCGTCGATCGCTTCGCGGCCGTCCGTCACGGCGTCCGCGCGAAAGCCGAGCTTCTTCAGCTGCTGCAGCGCGAGCCGGCGGTTCACGGCGTTGTCCTCGGCGACGAGCACCAGCACGCGGTCCGCGCTGCGGCCCGCGACCGCGCCGTTCGCCGGGACGGCCGGCGCCGACGGATCGCCGAGCGCGGCGAGCAGCGTGTCGTGCAGCGCGTTCTGGCGAATCGGTTTGCGGACGACCGCGACGAAGCCGTGCGTGCGCGCGTCCTGTGCGTTCACGGGTTCTTCACCGCCCGCCAGCAGCACGATCGGTACGTTCTCGCAGCCCGCGAGCGCGTGCAAGCGCGCGGCGAAGGCGAACGCGTCGCCGCTGGCCCGCCGGTCCGCGATCACGACGTCGAACGGCGTGAGGCGTTCGGCGGCCGCATGCGCGAGTTCCAGCGCGTGCGCGGCATTGCCGGTGCTCGACGCCGCCGCCCCCCACGCGAGCAGATACTGGTCGACGACTTGGCGCGCGTCGGCTGCGTCGTCGACGACGAGCACGCGCGCGCCGCGCACCGCGTCGCTGCGTTCGCGTTCGGTGCCGTCGAGCGCGCGCGCGTACGGCACGGTGAACCAGAACGTCGAGCCGCGGCCCGGGCTGCTGTCGAAGCCGATCTTGCCGCCCATGAGCTCGACGAGCCGGCGCGAGATCGAGAGCCCGAGCCCGGTGCCGCCGAACCGCCGGCGCGTCGATTGGTCGGCCTGCCGGAACGGTTCGAACAGCTGCTCCGCGGCATCTCGCGCGATCCCCGGACCGGTATCGCTCACCGAGAAGCGCAGCTCGACCGCGTTGTCGCCCTCGGCGCGGTCGACGACGGCGCGCACCGTCACGCTGCCCGCGGCGGTGAACTTCACGGCGTTGCCGATGAGGTTCAAGAGCACTTGGCGCAGCCGGTCGGCGTCGCCGGCGACGCGCAGCGGGACGTCCGGCGCGACGTAGGTCGATAGCGACAAGCCCTTCTTGCGTGCGGCCGCGGCGAGGATGTCGGTCGCGTTCTCGACGGCGACGACCGGCGAGAACGGCGCGCTGTCGAGCTGCATGCGCCCGGCTTCGATCTTCGAGAAGTCGAGGATGTCGTTGACGATCGCGAGCAGCGACTCCGCCGAGTCACGCACCGTGGTCGCGTATTCGCGCGCTTCGTCCGAGAGCGGCGTTTGCAGCAGCAGCTCCGACATGCCGACGACGGCGTTGATCGGCGTGCGGATCTCGTGGCTCATCGTGGCGAGGAACTGCGACTTCACCTCGGCGGCTTCGATCGCGCGGTCGTGCGCGGCGCGAATCGCTTCTTCGGCCACCTTGCGCTGGGTGATGTCGCGCAGGATGATGATCGTCTCGCCGGACGCGTGCGTGGCGTCGCGGCCGCGCGCGAACTCGACGGGGAACAAGCCGCCGCGTGCGCTGCGGCCGGTCGTTTCGACGACCGTCGCCTGCGGCGCGTCGGTGATCCCGGCGTACTCGGGCAGAATGCGCGACACGGGCGTGCCGGTGAGATCGTCGGCCACGAAGCCGAACAGCGCAGCGGCGGCCGGGTTGACCGATGCGACGGCGCCGCGCGCGTCGACCGCGATCAGCGCGTCGGTGACGCCGTTGACGATACCGCGCAGGCGGCGCTCGTTGGTCGCCAGGACGTGCGACAGACGATTGGTCTCGGCGAGCAGCGCGACGACCAAGAACGTGGTGGCGACGAGGATGTCGACCCGCGACAGATACCAGCCGACGCTGTAGCGCGAACCGCCCAGCGCGTTGAGCAGCGACTCGATCAGCAGCGCCGCCGCGGGCACCATCAGCCACACGTCGACCACGGTCCGCCGGGCGCGCCGCTGCAGGATGACGAGCGCGGTGCCGGCGAGCACGACGACGGTGCCGAGCGCCAGGTAGATGCCGGCGAGATACTGGCCGTTCTGCGACAGCGGCGGCAGCATGCCGCCCAGTGCGAACACCAATTGGATCGCCGCGTACGCCGCGACGACCGTGATCGCGACCGCGACCGTCGTCCGGCGGGAGCCGACGCGGCGCGTGCCGTCGCGTCTGCTGAGCAGCGCGTAGGCAGCGAACGCGCCCGGCAGCGCGGTGTGCCAGACGACCCACAGATACGTCGACGTGTTCGCGAGCGCGCCGAACAGCGGCACGAAACCGCTGCCCGGGAACGTGAGGATGTACGGCACGAACACGATCGCGCTGAAGAGCGTTCCGCACGCGAGCACCAGCAGCGAGACGCGCCGCGAGAGCGCGTACTGCCCGAACAGGATCGTCGCGGTGATCGCCAAGCCCATCAGCACCGCACCGCCGTAGAGCGTGACGAAGCCGGGGAACGTCCCGAGGACGACCCGTGCGAAGAGGGCTGCGACGAGGGCGATCGCACCGAGGGATGCGATCGCGATGAACGCCGCGCGACGCTGTTGCGGTGAAGCCGGCAGCGTCGCGAGATCGAGAGCCGGAGAATTCACGCCCGGAAACGCTTCTCGACCGGGCACGGAGCGCCCGTTGCGCGCGCCCTACGGCAGGCTAAGATTCCGTTACTTTACGTCCGCTCAACGAACATTGCGTCGCCGAATGAAAAGAAACGGTATTGGTGCTCGATCGCCGCTTGGTACGCACGGCGCACGCGGCCGTATCCGGCAAACGCGCTGACTAGAACCAGCAGCGTCGAGCGCGGCAGGTGGAAGTTCGTCAGCAGCGCGTCGACGACGCGAAACGCGAAGCCCGGCGTTACGAACAGATCCGTCTCGCCTTCGCCTGCGTGCAAGCGTCCGCCATGCAGCGCCGCCCCTTCCAGCGCGCGCAAGACCGTCGTCCCCGCCGCGATCACGCGCCGGCCGTCGTGCTTCGCCGCCGCGATCGCGGCGGCGGTCTCAGCCGGGATCGCGTAGCGTTCGGCGTGCATCACGTGCTCGTCGACCGTCGCGCCCGTCATCGGGCGGAACGTTCCGATACCGACGTCGAGCACGAGCGGCGCGACGGCGACGCCGCGTGCGCGAATCGCGTCGAGCACGCCGTGCGTGAAGTGCAGCGACGCCGTCGGCGCGGCGATACTGCCGGGCACGCGCGCGAACACGGTTTGGTAGCGCTCGGCGCGCGCGGCGTCACCGTCCCCTACGTACGGCGGGAGCGGGACCTCGCCGCGCGCCTCGAGCAGTACCGCGACGTCGACGCCGTCGTCGAACCGCACGACGCGCGGCCCGTCGGCGAGCACCTCGACGATCGTCGCGCCGGCGTCGCCGATGTGGAGCCGCGCACCCGCGCGCAGCTTGCGGCCGGGGCGTACCAGCGCAAGCCACTCGCGCGCGAACGGGTCGAACGCCGCGTGCGCGCGCGGCCGCAGCAGCAAGAGCTCCGCGCGGCCGCCGCGCTCGCGCGTCGCCTGCAAGCGCGCGCGCACGACGCGCGTCTCGTTGATGACGAGCACGTCGCCGGCGCGCAGCAGCGACGGAAAGTCCGCGAACGTGCGGTGCTCGAGCGCATCGCCGGCGCCGACGACCAGCAGCCGCGCCGCTTCGCGCCGCGCCGCGGGTTCGCGCGCGATCAGCGCGTCGGGCACGTCGTAGTCGTAGGCCTCCGTCGCGCGCGGATCGTCGGCGCTCAGTTCGTCGGAACCCGTTGGCGTTCGATCTCCAAGAACTCCAAGAGCTTGCGGCGGTCCTCGTCGGACAGGTCGACGAAGGTCACGCCGCACTGAAAGGTCTCGCGCTCCTGCGGGCGCACCCAGCGCACCTCGCCGCGCAGCACGAAGAACGGCGCGCGTTTGAAGGTGAACGTGTACCGCGTCGCTTTCGGGAGGTATTGGTCGGAGAGCACGCGCATCCCCGTCGCGCTGATGTCGGCGATCGTCGCGCGGAACAGCATGAACGAGACTTTGTCCTCGACGACGACGTCGATGAGCTTGCGCAGCCGGATCGGTTCGTCGCCGCGTTGGTCATCAGGCACTCGTCACCGTGGTCCCGGGGAAGTAGAACGCGACGATCTCCGCCGCGGACGCACCCGACGCCGCGAAAAACTTCGCACCCCACTGGCAGAGCCCCACGCCATGGCCACGCCCGGAGCCTTCGATGAGCAGCCGCGGCGCCGCCTGCGACGGCTCGATCCGCACCGACCGCAGCCACAAGCTGCGCACGACGTCGTAGCCGAGCATGCGCCGGAAATCGGCGACCGGTACGGTGACCGTGGTCGTCCCCATCAGCGCGACGCTGCGCGGGCGGCCCGTCGGGTCGGGATCGGTCAGCGCAGTCCCCGTGAGCGTGCCGCCGGTGCGTGCGCCGAACGCCGCGACAGCGCGGTCGAGCGGGACGGCGCGCTCCCAGCGGTACTCCGGCGCTTGCAGGCAATACGGGTCGACGACGCCGCGAAGGTACGGCAGCGGCGCGCCGTTCCACACCGCCGTGATGTCGGCGGTGTGGCCGCCGCAGCACGAGGAGTAGAACACGGACGCGGGTCCGCCGCCGAAGCGCAGCGTCTTACCGCGCGACGCACGGATCGCGGCCGTCGCGGCGGGGTGCTCGGCCTCGACGCCGCCCCAGCGCTGGTCGGATTCGTTCGCCTGCACGTCGTACGGCCGCGAGAGCGAGCGGCGCGCGAGCGCGAACGTGCGCGCGACGATCGCCTGCGCCTCGAGCGCCGCGGACGGCCACGACGGCGGCGATTCCAGCGGCACGACGCCTTGCAGGTACGCGTCGACGTCGATCGTCGTGACCAGCAGAAACTTTCCGTCGCCCGTGCCGACCGTCGACGGCGCGCCGCGCCAGCGCTTGCCGCCGAACGCGAAGGTGCCGTCCGGCGCGACGTGCGGTATCTCGCCGCGCGTATCGGTCGCGACCAGCACGCGAATTTGCGGCGACAGCGGATCCCAGACGTCGAGCCCGCCGGTGCCCACGGCGGTCGCGGCGCCGGCGAGCTTCAGAAACGCGGCGCGCGCGATCACAGCAGGCGCGGCTGCCCGCTGTCCCGGGAACGGATGCCGAGGTGCGCGAGCGCCGCGGGCGTCGTCTTGCGGCCTTGCGCCGTGCGCTGGACGAAGCCGACCTTGAGCAGGTACGGCTCGACGACGTCTTCGAGGGTCTCCACGTCTTCGGTCAACGTCGCCGCGATCGCGTTGATCCCCACCGGCCCGCCGCCGTACTGGTTCGCGATCGTGTCGAGGTAGGCGCGGTCGAGCCGGTCGAGCCCGCGCGCGTCGACACCCTCGCGGCGCAGCGCCTCGTCGGCGACCGCGGCGGTGATGACGCCGTCGGCGCGCACCTCGGCGTAGTCGCGGACGCGCCGCAGCAAACGGTTCGCGATGCGCGGCGTGCCGCGGCTGCGCTCGGCGATCGTGCGCGCGCCCTCGGATTCCATCGCGATGTCGAGCACGCGCGCGCTGCGTTCGGCGATGCGCTGCAGCTCGGCGGGCTCGTAGTACGCGAGGTGGTGCACGATGCCGAAGCGGTCGCGCAACGGCGCGGACAGCATCCCGGCGCGCGTCGTCGCGCCGACCAGCGTGAAGCGCTTGAGCGGCAGCTTCAACGTCTTCGCGTACGCACCGCGTTCGACGACGAAGTCGATCTGGAAGTCTTCCATCGCGGGATAGAGGTACTCTTCGACGACGGTACCGAGCCGGTGGATCTCGTCGACGAACAGCACGTCGCCGCGCTCCAAGCGCGTGAGGATGCCGACGAGGTCCTTTGGCTTCTCGAGCGTCGGGCCGGACGTGGGATGCATCGTGCCGCCCGTCGCGCGCGCGATCAAGTTCGCAAGCGTCGTCTTGCCCAGGCCGGGCGGCCCGGAGAACAGCACGTGATCGAGCGGCTCGCCGCGCCGCGCGGCGGCGTCGATCGCGATGCGCAGGTTGTCGACGACCTGCTCTTGACCGACGTAGTCCTCGAACGTGCGCGGCCGCAGCGTCGCACCGTACACCTCGTCTTCGAGCGAAGCATCGGACCCGACGATCCGCGGCTCCGCCTCGAGCTCCGGCGTTTCCGGCGGTACGTCGTCCCCTGAAACGATCTTCTTCCGCACGGAATCGCTCATGCCGGCGTGCCGGCTGCGTTGCGCTGGTGGTAAATCTCCGCGAGCAGCGCTTCGGCATCGTTGATGTGCGGCGCGCGCTCGAGCGTGTCGGCGATCATCGCTTCGGCTTCGGTTCGCTTGTACGCGAGCTGCAGCAGCACCGCGAGCGCCTCGCTCGCGAACTCCGGCATCGGCGGGTCGTCGGGGACGGCGCGTTGCGGCGCATCCTGGATGAGCAAGAAGCGCGCGACCTTGCCTTGCAGCTTGGCGACGATGTCGCGCGCCTTCTGCTGGCCGATCCCCGGCAGCGTCTTGAGAAAGGCGTGGTCGCCTTCGTCGATCGCGCGCGCGATGCGCGCCATCGGCGCGGAGAACGCGCGCGCCGCCGACTTCGGCCCGATCGACGCGACCGACAGCAGCGCTTCGAAGAACTCGCGCTCGATCCCGTTGGTGAAGCCGAAGAACGTGAAGCGCCCCGCGTTGCCGTCGAGGGCGAAGTGCGGGTAGATCTCCAGCGTGACGGGGCCGTCGTCGTCGACTTTGGTGGACACGCTGGGCGGCAGCACGATGTCGTACGCGAGCCCGCCGGCGTCGACGCGAACGACCTCGCCCGTGCGTTCGAGCACGGTGCCGACGATCCGCGAGAACACTACGCGAGCCGGGTGGCGCGGGAGCGGCGCTGGGGCATCACCACGCCGAGTTCGGCAAAGCGGTCCCGTTGTGCTTCCACGTTCGCGAACGCGATCGCCAGCGCGAGCGCGTCGGACACGTCGTCGGGTTGCGGCGGCGCTGCCAGCCCCAACAGCTGGACCACCATGGCCTTCACCTGCGCCTTCGTCGCCGAGCCGCTGCCCGCCACCGCGCGCTTCACCGACGTGTGTGCGAGGTCGTGCATCGCGATGCCGTGCGCGCCCGCCGCGAGCGCGAGCACGCCGCGCGCGTGGCCCATCAGCACCGCGGTCTGCGGATGGTCGTACGCCGTCCACAGCTCTTCGACCACCATGCAGTCGGGGCGCGTCGCGCGCACGACTTCGACCATCGCGTCGTGGAGCTGCACGAGCCGTTGTTCGAGCGGGTCTTTCGGGTTGGGCTGAAGCACGCCGCCCTCGATCAGCCGGAACGCGCCGTCGCGCACCTCGACGACGCCGTAACCGGTGGTGCGCAAACCCGGGTCGACGCCGAGGATCCGCCGCACGCCCACGCTACGGAGCGGAACGCATGACGTGCAGTACGACGGACTCGCCCGGCTTGAGCGTGCTGTTCGCCTCGGGCTCGGTGCGCACGACCTGGCCGTCTTGCAGCGAACTCTCTTGCGTGTACGCGATGTTCCCGATCTGGTAGCCGCTTGCGATAAGCACGCGCTTCGCCTCGTCGAGCGTCATGCCGGTGACGTCGGGGATGCTGCCGGAAACGCTCAGGTAGATCGTCACCGGTGTTCCCTTCTTCACCGACGTGCCGGCGTCGGGGTTCTGCCGCGAAATCTTGCCCGTCGGGTTCGCCGCGTCGACGGCGTATGACACCGCCCCGGTGAGGCCCGCGTTGCGCAACGCTGCCTGCGCCGCGTCCACGTCAGCGCCGACCACGTTAGGTACCGAGATTGCCGACGCCCCGGTGCTGACGATGACGTTCACCGCCGAGTTGGGCGCCGCGGTCGAGGACGGTTGCGGATATTGCGATGCGATGACGTTGGCGGGGATCGTGTCGCTCTCGGTCTGCTGCGCAACGTTGAGCGAGAGCCCGCGCGATTGCAGGACCTTGCGGGCTGCCGCAGTCGTCATGCCCACCAGGTCCGGCACGAAGATCGGCTTGACGCCCTTGGACACCGTGAGCGCGACCGTCGAGTTCTGGCGCACCGACGTGCCGGGCGGCGGGTTCACGTCGATGATCTGCTTCGCGGGAACGGTGGCCGAGAACGCTTCGACCACTTTGTACTTCAGTTTGGCGCCCGCGAGCGCGCGTTCCGCGTCGTCCACGTTGTAGTCTTTGATTTCGGGGACGGAGACGCGCGGCAAACCGCCGGAGACGACAAGCGTGATGACGTCGTTCTTGCCGACTTTCGTGCCGGCCGGCGGGTCTTGGCGGATCACGCGGTCCTGCGCAACGTCGGCGTTGTCTTCGTTGGTGACTTTCCATTGCAGCCCCAGCTCGTATAGCCGCTTCTGCGCGGTGCTCGCCATCTGTCCTTGCAGCTTGGGCAGGACGATCTGCTCGGCTGCAATCGGCGAGCCGCGCAGCGCGAAGTAGCCGATCAAGATCGCGGCGGCCAGCAGCAGCGGGAACAGAAGCCAGCGGCGGTCGGGCCGGTGCTCGACGTCGTCCGAATCGACCGTCTCGACGACGCTGCGCGGTTCGGGGCGGTCCGGTGCGACCGAGCGGCGCGGCGGCGGTGTGACGACGGGGATGCGCGTCGTCGGCGCGTCGCCCGACGTATCCGCATGATGCGTGACGTCGGGGCGCTCGCGCGCCTCGCGCAACGCGCTCGCGAGCTCGGTCGCCGATGAGAAGCGCTCGCGCGGGTCCTTGCGCAGCAGCTTCGCGACGATCGACGCGACGGCCGGGCTCACGTTGTTCGCTTTGGGATCGATCGCGGGCGCGTCGGCGGACACGTGCTTGAGCGCAACCGCGACCGCGTTGTCGCCCGTGAACGGCAGCGCGCCGGTGAGCATCTGGTACAGCACGACGCCGACCGAGTACAGGTCGCTGCGCTCGTCGATGTCGTGGCCTTGCGCCTGTTCGGGCGAGATGTACGCGACGCTGCCCATCACCATCCCGGGCTGCGTGACGCCGAGCGTGTGCTCGGAGACGGCGCGCGCGATGCCGAAGTCGCTCAGCTTGACGACGTCGTCTTTGGTGACCAAAATGTTCGCGGGCTTGACGTCGCGGTGCAGCAGGCCCTGGCGGTGCGCGTACGCGAGACCGCTCGCGATCTGGATCGCGTAGTCGAGCGCGACCGGCTCCGGCAGCACGCGCTCCTGGCGCATCAGATCGCCCAGCGTCGCGCCGTCGACCAGCTCCATGACGATGTAGTACGAATGGTCCGCCGTGCCGAAGTCGTAGACGCTGACGATGTTGGGGTGCGACAGCTTCGCCGCCGACTGCGCTTCGTACGAGAACCGCTTGACGAAGTCGTCGTCGCTCGCGTACTGCTCGCGCAACACTTTGATCGCGACCCGCCGCCGAAGTAAGGTGTCGGTGCCGACGTAGACGTTCGCCATCCCCCCGTTGCCGAGGGTGCCGTCAACGCGGTACCGGTTGTTGAAGATTTTCTCGGTCGGCGGGTTCACGGTCGCCGCTTAACTTCGCGACCGGGCGAGCGCGACCCGCAGGACCTCGCGAGCGATGGGGGCGGCATAGGTGCCACCGTACCCCACGTTCTCGACGACGACCGCGACGGCGACGCGCGGCGCCTCGGCCGGGGCGAAGGCGACGAACCACGCGTGCGAGCGGCCGTGCGGGTTGGTGGCTGTCCCCGTCTTGCCCGCGACGGTGACGTCGGGGAGCCGGGCCGCAGTCCCCGTGCCGCGCTTGACCACGCCGACCATGAGGTCGCGGACCGCGTGCGCGGTGTCGGCGGAGATCGGTTGCGCGAGGGTCTCCGGCCGCGTGGCGATGCCCGTCTCGCTGCCTCCTACGCGGCGGACGAGGTACGGCCGCGGGGTCGTCCCGTCGTGCGCGACGGTCGCGTCGATGAGTGCCATGCGCATCGGCGTCACCAGCAGCGACGCCTGCCCGAACCCGAGCTGCGCGAGGATGCCGGCGTACACGTCCTTCTTGGCGGGAAGCCGGTCGCGTGTGACCGGGATGTCGAAATCCTCCGGCTGGCCGAAGCCCCACTTCTGCGCGTACTGGAACCACGTGTCGACGCCGATCTTGAGCGCGATCTGCGCGAAATCGACGTTCGAGCTCAGCGCGAACGCGCCGGCCAGGTCTTGCGTGCCCGTGACTTCTTCTTCGTCGTTGTGCACGGTGAAGTTGCCGACGGTGAAGCCGCCCGCGTCGCTGAACGTCGACTGCGGCGTGACGACGCCAGCGTCGAGCGCATCGGCGGCGGTGACGATCTTGAACGTCGAGCCCGGCGGATACAGGCCGCCGGTCGAGCGGTCGAGCAGCGGCGACGACGGGTCTTTGACCAGCGCGGGCCACAGCCGGTCGAGCGCGTTGGGATCGTACGACGGCACCGATGCGAGCGCCAGCACGGCGCCGGTGCGCGGGTCGAGCACGATGCCGGCCGCGCGGGCATGGCGCGACAACCCCGCGACCAGCGCGCTCTGCACGGTGAGATCAAGCGTCGTCACGACGTCGGCGCCGCGCGGCGCGCCGCGTTTGCCGGCGAGGATCTGCGCGAGCTGCGACAGCGGATCGACGGCGTCGGTGTGCGCGGTGAGCACGCGGTCGTACGCGTCTTCGAGGCCTGCCGTACCGTAGCGCGACGACGCGTAGCCGACGGCCTGCGCGACGAGCGCGCCTTGCGGGTACGCGCGCTTGGTGCCGCGCGTGATCGCGAGCGGCGTACCGTCCGAGGCGAGGATCGAGCCGCGGCCCACGGCGATCGCGGTGTGGCGCGGATTGTATTGATTCGCCGAAAGCTTCGGGCCGACCACGACCTGCAGCCAGAGCTGGCGCAGCGCGAGGACGGCGAACAAGATGATGAACACCGCGCCGAGCCGCGCGATCGCGCGGTCCGTCAGGACGAACGCTCCGCGCGCTCAGCGCGCTCGCGCAGCAGCGTGTAGCCGCCGCTCGTGCTCACCGCCAGATGCGGGTGTGCCGCGTCGGCGCCGATCACGTCGTTGATCAGACGGTGCGCCAGCTCGTCGTCGATCCCGTCGATCGCGAGCACCGCGTCGACCGACACCTCGTCGAGCAGCGGTCCCGCCACGTACGCGGCGTGCGGTATCGTCTCCCAGAAGCGCTCTTCGTACGGCGCTTCGCGCCACGGCCCGCGCTTGCCGAACACGGTCTGGTGGTAATCCCACGCGCACAGCCGCCGTTCGTTCCACACGAAATGATCGCGCACGCACGTGCGCCGGCAGATCGCGCACTGCACGAGCGATTCGGCGCGCGTGCGCGAGCGCGTCCAGAATGTCTTCCGGTAAATCTTCCGGGTTGACGATCGTGTCTTCGGCGAGCACTTCGGGGACCGGCGTCGACCAGCCGATGCGCGCGAGCAGCTCGAGCTCGCGCAGCGACGAGACGAACGACCGCTCGTCGGAAGGATCGAAGGTTTGATCCGTCCAGCCGGCGAGGTTGTCGGCGGCGATGCCGACGCGCTGCCAGTTCTCGCCGAGCACGACGCCGATCGGCGTCCACGCGAGCGGGACGAGCCACGCCGTCACCTGCTTGTTCTCCGGAACGAGGCTCGACGCGAACGCCAGCGTGCTCGCGTTTCCGCCGAGCACGTACGCGCGCGCATCGCTCTTGGCTTCGTTCTTGCTCGGTGGGTCGATGGGCATAGTCACCGCGCTTCGCGTACGGCGCGGCGTGGGTACGATCCCGCCTATATGACGACACGTCCCATCTCACTCCTTGCGGGCGCCGCGCTCGTGGGCCTCGGCGGCTCGTTGATCGCCCGCTCGCTCGGGGAGCGCCGCGACGGCGATTCGGGCACGCGCCCGCGTAACGGACACACCAGCGTGCCCTACGGGCACGGCACGCGCATCGAAAAAGTTTTCACCATCATGCGCCCGGCCGCCGAGCTCTACGCCTATTGGCGCGACTTCGGCAACCTGCCCTCGATCATGTCGCACCTCGAAAAGGTCGAGGTGATCGACGACGTGCGCTCGCGCTGGTCCGCGAAGGGCCCCGCGGGCTACACCGCCGTCTGGGAGGCCGAGATCATCGACGACACGCCGGGCCGCCGCATCGCCTGGCGCTCCGTCGGCGGCAGCACCCCCAACGCGGGCTCGGTGAGGTTCGCGGATGCGCCGGCCGGCCGCGGCACCGAGCTGCACGTCGAGATGGAATGGGCGCCGCCCGGCGGCCGGCTCGGCGCATCGTTCGCGCACCTGTTCGGCGACGATCCCGGCCTCATCGTCGAAACCGATCTACGCCGCTTCAAGGCAACGATGGAAGCCGGCTACGTCGCCCTCAACGGAACGGACGTAATCAAATGACGATGATGATGGACCGAGCGCAGCGGAATCACGCCACGCCCGGATTGGTGTTGCGAGGTCGGAACCCACGAACGACGTTCGTCGGCGCTGCGCGCCGGGGTGCTCCGCACCCGCCTGGGGCGGAGCGCCGTTCAACATGAGAGCGGTCACGTTTCACGGCACCGGTAAGGTGAGCGTCGATAATCATCCTGATCCCACGATCCTCACGCCCTACGACGCGATCGTCCGCGTGACGTCGACGGCGATCTGTGGCTCGGACCTGCACATGTATGGCGGCTATGTGCCGACCGTCATGAAGGGCGACGTGTTCGGCCACGAGTTCATGGGGGAGATCGTCGAGGTGGGCAGCGCCGTCACCAAAGTCAAACGCGGCGACCGCGTGCTGGTGCCGTTCACGATCTCGTGCGGCAGCTGCCGCAACTGCATGCTCGGCAAGACGTCGCTGTGCGACAACTCCAACCCCAACGCGTGGATGGCCGACATGCTGATCGGTTACACGTGCAGTGGGCTCTACGGATACTCGCACGCGTTCGGCGGCTACCCCGGCGGACAGGCGGAGTACGTGCGCATCGCGTGGGCCGATGCGAACGCGTTCGTCGTGCCGGACGAGCTCACCGACGAGCAGGCGCTGTTCCTGACCGACATCTTTCCGACGGGCTATCAAGCCGCGGACCAAGCCGGCATCGAACCGGGCGATACCGTGGCGATCTGGGGCTGCGGCCCCGTCGGCTGGTTCGCGATCCAGAGCGCGTACTTGCTGGGCGCGGAGCGCGTCATTGCGATCGACCGCGTACCCGACCGGCTGGACCGCGCGCGTGCGCTCGGGGCGGACACGATCGACCTCGAGGACGCCGACGTCGTCGAAACGCTCAAGAGCGAGACCGGTGGGCGCGGCCCGGACGTAGCGATCGACTGCGTCGGGATGGAGGCGCACTCGCACGCGCTCGACGCGCTCGCGGACAAAGCGAAGCAAACGCTCAAGCTGACGTTCGACCGCGCGCACGTGCTGCGCCAGGCGATCTACGCGGTCGGCAAAGGCGGCACGGTGTCGGTTCCCGGCGTGTACGTCGGGTTCGTCGACAAGTTCCCGATGGGGATCGTGGTCAACAAAGGGCTGACGATCGTCAGCGGCCAGACGCACGTGCATACGTACGTGAAACCGCTGATGGAGCGCATTCGCAAGGGCGAGATCGATCCGACGAAGGTCATCACGCACACCATGCCGCTGGAATCGGCGGCGGACGCGTATAGGATGTTCGTCGAGAAATCGGACGGCTGCGAGAAAGTCGTTCTCAAACCGGGCGCGCTCGCCGCGTGATCGGCCGCGGCAGGGCGCCTGCCGCGGGCGACTCGAATCGAGCGCCATGGCCGAGAAGCACCAGCATCCCCACCAGCATGCGGACGGCGTCGAGCACACGCACGAACACGGTCACGCCGACCACGACCACCAGCATGAGCATGAGGACGCCGCCGAGCACGAACACCCGCACGCGCACGGCGACGGCACCGTTCACGCGCACCCGCACGACCACGACGCCGAACACCATCACGAGCACTAGCGCGGGATGAGCCGCGTCAAGGGCTCGGGCTCGATGGGCCCGACCCGCTCGACACGCCTGCCTGCCGCGCTCGACGCATGGCTCGAGTCGCGGCTCCTGCTCCATCGAAACAAATCGGTCAGTGAGATCATGCTCGAGCTGATCCACGGCGGGCTGCGGTTGCGCGAAGGCTACATGGCGATCCACCGCCGCATGCTCGAAGCGCGCATTGCGAGCGATCCCGCTTCGTACGAAGCGTACCGCGCGTGCCTGCTCGACACGTTCGGGCCGGAGTATCTCGACCATCTCGACCGTTGGCTCGAAGCGGACGGCGTCACGAAACCGACGACGGTGTAGCAGGCTCCGCCATGGCGTGTTCGCCGGTGGGAACGCGCCGGAACGTGGCGAGCAGCGAAAGGTCGTAGACGATCTTCATCGCTCCCGCGAGCACGAACGGGAGCCCCGCCGCGGCCAGCTGGATCGCGATGCCGGTCAGCACCGGCGCGATCGAGGCCGCCGCCGGCCGGACCGTGGCCGTCACGCCGGCGGCGCGCGCGCGATCGTACGGCGGCACGAGCGACAGCGTGTATGAACGCCTGGACGATGAAGCCTCCGGCGAACGCGCCCAACGCGAACAGCATCGCGAGCCGTTCGACGATCCCGAACGCCGTCGCGCCGGGACGCGCAGGTGCGGCGACTTCCACGCGATCTTCGTTCATGACGAACGCGACGAGCGCGACGACGGCGCCGGCGGCGGCGTAGAGCAGCAACACGCCGTGATAGGACAGCACGGCTGCGGCCAGCGCGCCGAAGGCGAGCGCGACCTGTTCGATCGCGGCGAACGGGCCGACGTCCTGTCCGCCCGGGCTCACCACGCCCAGCAGGCACGCGCAAACGATCGCGGGCTCGCCGCCGGCCAGCAACGCCGCGGCGACGATCATCGCGACGCCGCCCGCGCCGAAGGTTCTCCGGGTACGAACGCGCGGACGGGCCGGCCGGTGAGTGCCGAGGTCAGCGCACCCGCGAGAAGCGCGAGACCAGCATGCACCGCACGGCGTTACGCCGGAACGAGCGCCGGGGCGTTCTTGAACGATGCGTAGAGCGCGTCCAGCACGGCGGTCATGCCGTCGAGCAGCGCGTCGTCGTCCGCGGCGCGGTCGCGCATGCCCGACAGGATCGCTTCAAAACCGGCGGCTTCCGGGGCGGGCTGGCCGCCGACGTCGAGATATTGCACCATCGCGCCGATCCGCCCGAGCGCGCGGTCTTCATCGAGCTCGAACGCCAGCACCAAGACTTCGAACGTCGTGAGATGGTTGACGTGCGTGAAATCAGCGCCGTCGAAGTCGAAGCCGAGCGTGCCCTTCGGGCGTGCTTACCAGGAGCAGCCAGTCCACGGTCTGGCTCCCATCTGTAACGTGTATTACAAACAGTGTAGCATATCTTACTCGAAACGCACGAGGCGCTCAGCTCTCGGCCGCGGGCCGCACTTCGATCGCGTCGTAGCCGCGCAGGCGGTAGACGAGCGTCGACAGCAGCCACGCGACGACGAAGACGCCGACGATCGCGAAGCCTAGAAAGCCGAAGTTGCCGCTCAGGTCGCCGATGCGGTCCCAGAACGCTCCGCGCAGGCTCAGCCGGCCGCCGATGATGCTCAGGGCCTCGACCGTGCCGACCAGCAGCGCGACGAGCACGGATACGAGCGTGATCGTCATGTTATAGAACATCCTGCGGATCGGCTTCACGTACGCCCAACCGTATGCACCGAGCATCAGGATACCGTCGGTGGTGTCGAGCAGCGACATCCCCACGGCGAACAGCAGCGGGAACAGCAAGATGTCGTAGATCGGCAGACCTTTCGTGCCTTCGACCGCGGCGATCCCGAGCAGACCCACCTCGGTCGCCGTGTCGAAACCGAGCCCGAACAGCACCCCGATCGGGTACATCTGCCAACTACGCCCGACGGCGCGCAGCAGCGGCTTGAAGAAACGGCCCATGAGCCCGCGGTCCGAGAGAAATGCCTCGAGCGTCCGCTCGCAATACGGTTCGCCGCGCCGAACGCGCCGGAACGTTGCGGCGATCTCGATGAGGACGAGCGCGTTGAGCAGCGCGATGACGTACAGAAACACTGCGGAGACAGACGTTCCGATCACGCCGCCGATCGTTTGCAGCCGCGGCATCGCGTGCGTGACGAAGGTCGCCGCGACGGCGATCGCGATCGACAGGCCGACGACGACCGTCGAATGCCCGAGCGAGAAGAAAAATCCGACCGAAACGGGCCGCTTCCCCTCCTGCATCAGCTTGCGCGTCACGTTGTCGATCGCCGAGATGTGGTCCGCGTCGACCGCGTGCCGCAGCCCGAACGTATATGCCAAGAGCGCCGTGCCGAGCAGCAGCGGGCGCGTCGCGAACGCCATCAGCGCCAGGCCCCACACGACCACCGTCGCGGCGACGAGCAGGACGTAGATCGCCACGATCTTCGCCCGCAGGTGCGCCTCGGCGTCGTCGAACACGGCGAGCACCGCGCGCGGGCTGAACTGATCGGCCGCTACCTCGCGACGCGCTTTGGCGATCATCCGAGCCCTTTCGGACGGTGCGCGCCCAAGAACTTGTCGCAGCGCGTCTACACTGTAGACGTTATCGTCCGATCCCTGCCGCGGCCGACGAGGAGTAGCGCGGCGCGAGGGCTCAATCTTCGCAGCGCATGAGCACTCTTGGGCCGCTCGCAGGCGTCCGCGTCATCGAAGTCGGCAACTTCATGGCCGTGCCGTTCTGCGGGATGCAGCTCGCCGATCTCGGCGCGGAGGTCCTCAAGGTGGAGAACCCGCGCGGCGGCGACCTCACGCGAACGACCGGACCGTTCCTCGGTGACGAGAGCTCGAATTTCGTGCGGCTCAACCGCAACAAACGCAGCGTCGCGCTCGATTTGAAGTCCGCGGACGGCAAGGCGCTGTTTCGCAGGCTTGCGGCGAGCGCGGACGTCGTGATCGAGAACTTGCGGCCCGGCACGATGGATGCACTCGGCCTCGGTCACGCCGCGCTGCTCGACCAATCGCCGCGCCTGATCTATCTCGCGGCGACCGGCTTCGGCAACGACGGGCCGTACGCGCAGCTCGCGGGCCTCGACATCATCGCGCAAGCGATGTCGGGCTTGATGAGCATCACCGGCGAGCCGGGCTCCGCGCCGGTCAAGGTCGGCGTCCCGATCGCCGACCTCACGTCCGCGCTCTACGCGACGATCGCGGTGCTCGCGGCACTGCGCGCGCGCGACCGCGACGGCCGCGGGCAATTCATCGACGTCTCGCTGTTCGAGTCGGCGGTGTCGTTTGCGGTGTGGGAAGCCGGCCGCTACTTCGCGACCGGCGAAGTGCCCAAACCGTCCGGTTCCGCGCACCAGGCGATCGCGCCGTACCAGGCGGTGCGCTCCGCAGACGGCTGGTTCACGTTCGGCGCGAACACGCAGCCGCACTGGCTGCGCTGCTGCACCGCGCTCGGGGTCGACGCGCTCGCGAACGACGAGCGCTTCGCAACCAACGAGCGCCGCATGACGAACCGCGACGCGCTGATCGCGGCGATCGAGGCGCGGACTGCGACGCAGCCGTCGGCGCACTGGACCGCACGGCTGACGGAGGCCGGGATCCCGTGCGGCCCGATCCTACGCTTCGACCAGGTGTTCAACGATCCGCACCTTGCCGCGCGCGGCTTCTTCGTCGACGCGCCGCACGCGACGCTCGGACCCGTGCGCCAGATCGGTTCGCCGATGCGCTTTTCCGAGACGCCGGCGCGGATCGAGCGCGCGGGTCCCGTGCTGGGCGCCGACTCCGCCGGCGTTTTGCGCGGCATCGGCGTGAGCGACGACGAGCTGGCGCGGCTGGCACGCGACGGCGTGACGTTGCTCGCGTGATTCGCGTCGAGCGGCGCGACGCCGGAATCGCGTGGGTGATCTTCGACCGGCCGGAGGCGCGCAACGCGCTGACGTTCGCGATGTGGGAACGGCTTCGCGAGATTGCGGGCGAGCTCGATGCCGAAGAGAGCGTGCGCGTCGTGGTGTTCACCGGCGCGGATGCGCGGGCGTTCGTGTCCGGCACCGACATCGCCGAGTTCCGCGCGTTCGAGGGCGCGGACGACGGGGTCGCGTACGAGGCGCGGATCGAAGCGGTGATCGCCGCGCTCGAAGCGATCCGCGTACCGGTGATCGCCGCGATCGCCGGCGCGTGCACCGGCGGCGGCGTCAGCATCGCCGGAGCGTGCGACCTGCGCATCGGCGCGCCGTCGGCGCGCATCGGCGTACCGATCGCGCGTACGCTGGGCAACTGCCTTTCGCTGCGCAACATCGCCCGCGTGGCGCAGATCGTCGGGCCGGCCGCCGCCAAAGCGTTGCTGCTGAGCGGGAAGCTGCTGGACGCGGCGGAGGCGCACGAGGCCGGATTTCTCAACGAGGTCGTCGGCGCCGACGAGGGCCTCCAAGCGCGCGCACAAGCGCTCGCCGAAGAGATCGCCGCGCTCGCGCCGCTGACCCTGCGTGCGACCAAGGAGATGTGCCGCCGCCTGAGCGCCGCGACGGCGCTGCCGCCCGACGACGATCTGATCCGCGCGTGCTACGGTAGCGCGGACTTCCGCGAAGGCCTCACGGCATTTCTCGACAAGCGCCGCCCACGCTGGAGCGGCTCCTAACGGAGCTGTGGGAGCGGCTCCGTGAGCACGGAGCTGTGGGAGCGGCTCCTAATGCGAGGGGTGGGCGGCGATTTCGGCCGCGTGCGCGCGGATGCGCGGGTCCTCGATGCCGTACCGCAGCGCGCGGGCGATCGCGGTGCGCGCGACGTCCCAGTGACCGGATCGCGCCGCGGCCCACGCGAGCGTGTCGTCGGCGTAGACGTCGTCGCGCACGGTGAGCTCGCGCTTGGCGATCGCGTACGCGTCGTCGACGCGCACGCGGTGGTCCGCTTCGTACACGGCGATGAGGCGGTCGTTGACGTGCTGGGCGTTGCCGATCTTCTCGACGGCGAAGATCTCGTCGCGCGTTGCCGCGGCGGCGTCGTTGTCGCCGCGCGCCGCTTGCGCGTCCGCGAGCATGCCGAGGACTTCGGGGTTGGGCTGGATCGCCGCGGCGCGTTTCGCGGCGTCTTCTGCTTCAGCGATGCTTTCCGTCCGCGAGGTCGACGCGCGCGAGGATCGTCAGCGCGCGCAGGTGGTCGCGCGAAGATCGCGACTCCGTCCTGCGCGGCGCGGCGCGCGGCGTCGTGGTCGCCCGCCTCGAAGGCGAGCTCCGCTGCGCGCGCGTGGAACCACGCGCGGCGCTCGGCCGGGGTGTCGTAGATCGAATCGGCGCGGCGCATCGCGCCGTCGATGAGCGTGCGCGCGTCCGCGAGCCGGCCGGTTTCTTCGTCGAGCCGTGCGGCGACGACGTCGAACGCCGAATCGCCGCGGTGCGAATTGACGAGCCGGCGTGCGGACTCGACGTCGCCGAGCTCCACATCCAGACTCGCTTCTTCCGCCGCCAAGCCCGCGTTGTCGGGCTCGCTGCGGCGCGCATCCAGGATGGCGGCTTTGGCCTCGCGGAAGCGGTGCAGGGTGAGCAGGGCGCTCGCCAGCGCGGCGTCGCCCGCGACGTTGCGATGCGGCAGCGCGGCGAGCGAGCGCCGTGCGGCGTGCTCGGCGCGCAACACGTCGCCGAGGTCGCCGCGCTCGCGATACCGCTGTAAATATTCGCCGGAGAGCATGCGCGGCGTGAGCATGTCGCCGCGTATCTTACCGGCCCGCGATTCGAGGAATGCGATGTTCGGGTCGCGCACGCGCCAATCGGGCTTGACCGGGGCGGGCGTGAGCACCGCGACCGGTGGGCCCGGCGCTTGCGCGCGCGCGCCGAGGTAGACCGGCCACGCCGCGAGCGCGACGAGCGCGCCCGCGACGATGACCGTTACCGGGGAGAGGCGCAGCTTAATGCGGCGCCCCGACATAGGGGAAGACGGCCGGGGTGACGTTGTCCTTGGCGTTCTGCTGCGGGACGTTGTCGGTCGTCAGGCACGGCGACTGATGTCCGTCATCGGGGGCGAGTCCGAGTGCGGTCAGCGTATTGCCGAACACCGCGCCGAGCGAGATGTCGATGACGTCGTCGGGCAGGCCGCGCCCGCCGAACTTCCCGCCCGTCGCGCCGCCGGTCTCGACGCCGAGATACGACGCCTTGTCGGTGAGGTTGGAGAGATCGGCCGCGATCTCGTCGGGGATGAGAATCGCCTGCAGCGTCGCCGCGTGCTTCGCGTCGCGCCCGGCGACGGTCGTCGTGAACGAACCGATCTCCTGATATAGCGTCTGCGAGGACAGCGGCTGCGCCGCGGGCGAGGTGCGGTTGGTGCCGTCGTGGTTGGCGAACTGCTGGAACAATTCTTTGACGGCCGGGCGCGCGAGGCGCTCGAGCTGGATGTACTGCGCGCCCGGGCCGGTCGAACCGGTGTTGAACGCGGGAACGTTGGTCGCGCCGCCGTTGCAGCTCGACGTGCCGAGCACCACGGCGTAGATCGCGGCGAAGGTGAGCAATGATTGTCGCATGGTGGTTAGGCTCCGCTCTGGGTGCTGGTCGTCGTCCAAAGGTGGATCATCTGCGAACCGCTCGCCGGCGCGATCAGCGTCCGCGGCGCTTCGATCACGATCGACAGGACGTTGAAGTTGTTCGCGGACAGTGCGTCGGTCGGCGTCCCTTGCTTGCACGCCGCAAACGCACCGCTGGGGCTCGGGAACAGGAACGAGAACGGTGCCTTCGGCGGCGACCCGGCGGTCTGGTAATTGCGGTCCGGCAGGAACGCGAAGAACGCGAACAGGTCGAAAAAGAACGGGTCCGCGCGCGGTCCGACGAAGACGCGCATGCCGTTGGTCAGCGGCGCTGCCGTGCTCGAACCGAATGCAACGCTGCCGGCGAGCGCGCCGGTGTTGACCGTCGCGAGCGTGCCGGTCGTCGACGGCGTGAACGGTCCGTAGACGTTGACGGTCTGGCTGGTGCCGGTACCGGTCGCCTGGAGCTGGATGACCATGTCTTCGACACCGGCGGCCGCGCCGTGCGCGATCTTGAACTGGTAGAGCACGCCGGGGTCGAGCGAGGCGGTCGGTGCCGTCGCCGGCGTCAGCAGCGGATCGAGATCCATCTGAAGCACGACGTTGGCGGGGTTGTCGCCCGCCGGGTAGACGTAGACGTCGGTGATGTCGGCCGTGGGATGCGCGACCGTGGTGGGTGAGTCCTGATGGTCCGAACTCCGCGCGGTTTGCACGTTGAACAGGACCCCGGTCAGGACGAGCGCGAGGACGGCGAGGCCGCCGCCGAACGCGCTTGAGCGTGAGTTCATAGGGGTTCTCCTGAAATGACCGCCGCAATTGGCGGAGCTGCTTCGAGGGCGGGGCGGCGCGTACGCACGAAGACGTACGCGAACACGAGAACCAGTGCGGCGACGAGCGTCGCGCTGACGGTGAGATCGCTCACCGGCGAGTGCCATCCGAGGACTTGCGCCAACTGATAAACGGCGACGACGACCGCGAGGATGGTGACCGCTGCGATCCACACGCGCATCAGCGCGGGGAGACGGTCGGAGCGGTACGAGATCAAACGGTGGACGAGCACGGAGTCGAGCGTGTCGGTGCAGATCATGCCGGCGGAGAACATCGCGCCGACGAGTAGCGCGCCCGTGATCCCGGCATCGGCGCCGAACACGAGCACGTAGGCCGCGAGCTGGCTCGACGTCTCGAAGCCGAAGCCGAACAGCAGCCCGATCGGGATCGCGAGCAGCGCGCTCGACCCCTCGCGCAGGCCGCGCGGCAGCAGCCGCGTCTTCGCGCCGGCGACGCGCATCGAGCCGGTGCGCAGCGCGACGAGGTTCATCGCGGCGATCGCCAGCAGCACGACGAATGGACACCCACGTGCCGACGCGCTCGATCGTCTGGCCGTGCGCGGCGAAGCGCGTGCCGAGCAGCCCGATCAGCACGGAGATCGCGACCACCATGATCGTGTGCCCGCCGGCGAAGAGCGTGCCGACGAACCGGCTGAGCAGCGGCGTCTTGACGTAGGCGTTGCGGGTGACGTTGTCGATCGCCGCGAGGTGGTCCGGATCGGCGCCGTGCCGCATCCCTAGCACGAACACGGTGAACGCGCTCGACCCGATCACGCGTGCGCCTCGACCGGGACGCGGTGCTGATGCCACGCGAACGCATAGCCGGCGACGGCGACGAGCACGAGCGCGGTGACGAGCAGCGCGGAAACGCCGATCCCTTGCGCCGCGAACCCTTGGCCCACCATGACCGCGCCGACGAGCGCGATGACCGACGCGGTGACGAGCGGCGCGAAGCGCGCGACGCGGTCGAACTGCGGCCGCGCGACGAGCCACGCCGCGCTGCGCACGACGGCGATCCCGAGCACGGTGAGCACCATCGCGAGCCCGACGCTGAACGCGACGATGAGCGCCAGACCGTACCCGATCCGGTGCAGGCTGATCGCCGCCAGCAGCACGACGAGCGCCGCCGGACAGGGCGCGACGTTGCCGCTCGCCGCCGCGATCACGGCAGTGCGGAACGTGAGCGGAGCGGTCCCCGGGATCGCGTGCGCGCGCGCGTGCGCGACGTCGTCGAGCTGCGAATGATCGTGATCGTGCGGGTGGTGGTGATCGTCCGACCCGTGAACATGGTCGTGTTCGTGCGGATGCGCGTGCGGGTGGACGTGCGCGTGGGCGTGCGCGAGCGGCAGGCGCTTGCGGACTTCCCGCGCGACGGCGCGCGCACCGAGGATCGTGACGAAGAGCCCGGACGCGAGCGTGATCCACGGATAGATCTGTTCCGGGACGATCCAGCGCGTCGCCGCGAGCACCACGAAGCCGAGCGCGAGCACGCCGGCGGTGTGCGCGACCGTCAGCGCGACGGCGAGGATGACGGCTTGGCGCGGCGTCGCGCGCGCGCCGACCAGCGACACCGCGAGCAGCGTCTTTCCGTGGCCGGGCTCGAGCGCGTGCAGCGCACCGAGCGCGATCGCGAGGAGCAGCGCGCCGAGCACGATGAGCGGATCGCCGGCGCCCTTCGCGAGGATGTCGGACAGCGCGTTCGAGCGCGCGATCGGCGTCGCCGGCGCGGCGCCGGCCGCGGCTTCGTCGGACACCACCGCCTTGTCGTCCGCGGCGATCCGTCCCGCGGCGTCGACGTTCGCCGCGATCGCGACGCGCGCGCGCGGCGAACCGAGCAGCGCGCTCGGATATGCGAGCAGCTCGCCCGTCGGTTCGGTCTGCGCGCCGACGACGACGTCTTTCCAGCCGAGCCGACCGGGTTCGGTGTCGTCCCGATAGGTGAGGCGATGCGCACCGGCGCCGGCGGCGGCGTGATACGTCGCGGTGAAATACAGCGTCGGCAACCCGCCGGCGCCCGGGCGCGTGCGCACGGCCGACTCGGCGGGCGTCAGCGCGATGCTGCGGTCGTCGACGACGAGCTGGAGCTGCGGCGCGATCTCCTTCGCGTGGGAAGCCGCCCACGCCGTGAGTGCCGCGCGAGACGGCGTTCCGTGCGCGTCGAGCGAGCGGTCGAGCGCGAACGCCGGGATCTCCGCCATGTCCAGCACGTAGCGGACCGTCACGGTATCGCCCGCGCTCGTGATGCGCGAGAGATGATTCACCGTGAAATTCCCCAGCGGATGTGCCGCGGCGGCGCTCGCCGTTGCGAACAACGCCGCCGCTACGATTCCGGCAACCCGGAAAAGACGTCGCATGAGCTCCCTCGCCCCGTAGCTGTATACGGTTTAGCCGATAACGGCCAAGACCGGCAGTCGGATTGCGATATCTGCCCCGGCGAGCGCCGTTCTAGACCGTCAGAGCGCCCGCTTGCTCACGAGCTGCCGGTCACGGATCTGTCAAAATGCGCGTTTCGTGTCGAGCAGGATCGTCACCGGGCCGTCGTTGACGAGCTCGACTGCCATGTCGGCGCCGAAGACGCCGGTTGCGACGACGAGGCCGGTGTCGCGCAAGCGCGCGGCGACGCGTTCGTAGAGGCGCTCGGCGAGCTCTCCGCGCGCTGCCGCGACGAACGACGGGCGGCGGCCTTTGCGAACGTCGCCGAGCAGCGTGAACTGGGAGACGACCAGCACCGCGCCGCCGACGTCCGCGAGCGCGAGGTTCATCGCGCCGTCGCCGTCCCCGAAGACGCGCAGGCCGGCGATCTTGTGCGCCAGCGCGTCGGCGTCGGCTTCGGAATCGCCGGCGGCCACGCCGACGAGCGCAGCGAATCCGCGCTGGATCGCGCCCGTGGTTCGTCCGTCCACCACGACCGAGGCCCTCGTGACCCGCTGGATTACGGCGCGCATCGTGTAACCATTCGTACAAGCTCCAAGGCAGTCCACCGCAGCCGTCTAATTCCCGGCAGGCATGCTCGATGTCTACATCAACGGGTTGGGAGCATTCTTTCCGGGCCCGCCCGTCGGAAACGATGAGATGGAGAGCCACCTCGGCCGGATCGGCGGAAAACCGTCGCGTTACCGGCCGCTGGTGCTGCGCAACAACAAGATCACGTCGCGGCACTACGCGCTCGACGCCGGCGGCGTGGCGCAGTATTCGAACGCGAACATGGCGGCCGCCGCGATCGTCGCGGCCGTCGACTCCTCGGAGCTCACGCTGCGTGACATCACGTACCTCGCCACCGCGACGACGCTCGGCGACGTTCTGCTGCCAGGGCTGGCGTCGCACGTGCACGCCGAGCTCAAGCTCGGGCCGATCGAGATCGCGAGCTTTCAGAGCGTGTGCACCAGTTCGCTCATGGCGCTCAAGTCGGCGTACGCGCAAGTGCGCATCGGCGAGCACCGCGCCGCCGCCGTGTCGGGCAGCGAGTTCGCGAGCCGCTACTTCCGGCCGGGCTTTTACGAGCACGTCGTCAACGGCAAGGGCGACGGAAACGGTGACGGTGCGCAGTCCGGCGCACCGTTCGACGCGGAGTTCCTGCGGTTCACGCTGTCCGACGGCGCCGGCGCGGCCGTGCTGGAGCCGGCCCCGAACGCGCGGCACCTCTCGCTGAAGATCCAATGGATCGACATCCGCTCGTTCGCGGACCGCTTTGCCCCCAGCATGATCGCGGGCGGCGCGCTCGACGGCGACCGGCTGCGGTTCTGGGGCGACTACGGCGACCCGGTCGAAGCGGCGCGCGCGGGCGCGCTCATGCTCACCCAGGACATCGCGCTGATGCGCTCGATGATCCCCGTGTGGGTGTCGCACTTCGTCGAGCTGGTCGAGCGCGGGCGCATCGTCATCGGCGAGATCGATCACGTGTGCTGCCACTACTCCTCGCAGTCGCTGCGCGACGAGACCGTCAAGCTGCTCGCGGCGGCCGGCGCGCTGATTCCGCAAGAGAAGTGGTTCAGCAACCTGACCACGCGCGGCAACGTCGGCGCCGCATCGATCTTCGTCCTGCTGGAGGAGCTCGCGCGCGTGCGCACGCTCGAGAAAGGTCAGAAAATCCTGTGCAACGTCCCGGAGAGCGGCCGCGCGCTCAACGGGCTGATGCTGTTGGAGGTCGCATGAACGGTACGCTCACGTCCCCGGCGACGCAGTCGGTCATGCGCCGCCTGCTCATGGTGTGGGCCGATTTCGAGTCGGCGCTCGAGACGGTGCCGCTCATCGACAAGCTGCGGCGCGGCCGGTTCCGGCTCGACGACTACCGCACGCTGCTGCTCAACCACCGTCAGCAGGTGATCGAAGGGTCGCGCTGGATCGCGCGCGCTGCGTCGAGCATCACCAACGAGTTCGCGGAGCAGCGCTCGACGTTCTTGAAGCACGCGGTCACGGAGCACCGCGACTACGCGATGCTCGAGGCCGACTTCGTGTCGGTCGGCGGCGACCGCGCGCAGATGCTCGCCTACGAGAAGAACGTCGGCACCGAAGCGCTGCACGGCTTCATGTTCCAGCGCGCGAGCGAGCCGAACCCGTTCGACCTGCTGGGCGCGATGTTCGTGATCGAAGGCGTCGGGAGCAAGAAAGCGTCCGCGTGGGGGCGCCTCATCGCCGGCCAGCTCGGCCTGGAGGATCGGCAGGTCAGCTTTCTGCTGTATCACGGCGCGCACGACGCGGACCACCTCGCGGAGTTCGAAGCGACGCTCGGATCCGGGATTCTGGACCTGCCCGGGATGGGCGACCGCATCGTGAAGACGAGCGCCGTCGTGGCGCGGCTCTACCGCCTGCAGCTCGAAGAGATGACACCCGCGTGACGGCGTACGACCTCTCGAAGCACGACTACTCCAACCCCGACCCGTGGACCGCGCTGTCGCTGGACCACAGCACGTTCTTCGACCGGGACGCGAAGGAAGCGCTGATGCGGAACAACCGCACGTGGTCGCGGCGCTTCTTGCTGCCGATCGTGCGCGTCGTCGCGCGCTTCGGGGTGCTGGTGACGCAGCTGATCCGCACGATCATCCCCGACGAGATGGCGGCGCCCAAGCTGCTGCACCGCTCCATCGCGTGGGGGATGACGAACTTCGTCAGCCCCGAGGCGAACTACCTGATCCTGCGGCACTTCAACATCGGCACGCAGATGCTGCGCTTCATCGGCGACAACATCGGCGGCCTCGAGATGCGATACGTGCCGCTCCAGCCGCGCACGATCGAGTCGCTGGCCGACAACGTCTTCGTGCAGCACGATCTCAACATCTACAACTTCATCATTCAGCTCAACGCGCAGCTCATCGACCAGGGCCGCGTGGTGGGGCCGCGGCCGGTGAGCGAGATGGACTTCAGCGCGATCCAGGACTTCGACGCGACCCTCCAGGTCATGCCGCGCACGTGGCACAATTTCATCGATCTCCAGAGCGCGATCGAGCTTTACACGCCGTTCTACAGCTTGCTGCTCACGCACGACGACTTCAACCGCGCGAGCAACTCGCTGCAGCTCGACGAGACGATCGCGATCTACGTCTCGCGCATCTTCGGCACCGAACTGGCCGTCGCGCTGGTGAACAACCGGCATCCGATCGTTCCGTTCGCCACGATCGAATCCGGATTTCGCCTGATGCTGCACGGCATCGACGCCGAGCAGCTCTACGGCTTCGTCAAAGCCGTTCGCAACGCGCGCGACGGAACCGGACCGCCGCCGATCCCGCTGCCGCTACCAGACGGTCATCGCGGCTGAGAACAGCCCGGCGAGCTCTTCTTCACCCACCGCGCGCGGCGCGTTGCCGAGCAGCCGCTGCTGCGCGAACGCGCCGGCGACCAGCGCGGGCACATCGGCGCCGGTGTAGCCCAGCGCGCGCAGCCCGTTGGGCATCTCCGTCGCGCGCATGATGCGCGCGAGTGCGGCGGCGAGCGCGTCGCCGACCTCGTCGTCATAGACTTCGTCCGGCGCGCCGAGCAGTGTCGCGACCCGGCGGTGCTTGTCGACCGCCGTGGCCGCGGTGAACTTCGCGACGGCGGGCGCGCTGACGATCACCGACATCCCGTGCGGGACCATCGCGTGATCGGCCTCGTAGCCGCGCGGAAAGAAGTCGCGCACGAGCCCGGCGACGGCGTACGCCATCCCGTGCGGCACGTGCACGCCCGCGTTGCCGAAGCCGATCCCGGCGAGCGTCGCCGCGTACATCACGCCCTCGCGCGCCTCGTCGTCGTGCGCGTCGCTGCACCGCGCGTTCGAGAAAGTGCCCCAGCAGCCGCAGCGCTTCCACGCACGCGAGATCGCTGTACGGGTTCGCGCCTTGCGAGAGCGGGCGGGCCAGCGGCGTCGCCGGCTTGAGCCGCTGCGTGTACGGTCTCGCGGTGAACGACTCCAGCGCGTGCGCGAGCACGTCGAAGCCGCTCGACGCGACGACCGCGCCCGGCAGCGTGCGCGTGGCGTCGGGATCGACGATCCCCAGGGTCGGGCGCAGGCGCCGCGACGCGATCCCCGTCTTGACGTCGTGCACCTCGAAGTCGAAGATCGCGATCCCGGTGCACTCGCTTCCCGTCCCCGACGTCGTCGGGCAGGCGATGTGCGGCGCGAGCGGCCCCGGCACCGGCGCGCCCTTCCCCAGCGGCGCGTTCACGTACTGTTCGAACGGCGCGGGATAGGTCGCGTAGAGGTTCGCCGCCTTCGCGGTGTCGATCACCGAGCCGCCGCCGACCGAGACGTAGCCGTCGACGCGCGCGTCCGCCGCGAATGCCGCCGCGGCGCGGAACGAGCCGTCGGTGGGCTCGATGCGTACGGCTGCGAACTCGGCGACATCGACCCCGGCGGCGCGCAGCGAGGCCCGCGCCCGCTCGACGAACGCGCCGGCCGCGAGCTTCGTATCGGTGAACAGCGCGACGCGGCGCAGGCCGAACGCGGCGGCTTCGGGGCCCACCTCGTCGATCGCGCCGCGGCCGAACTTGACGCGGGGCGCCTCGACTTCGAGGACGGTCTCGTGGTCGTGCGGGGTCGGCTGCATCGTTGGTGGAAGTCCCGCTCGTGGCCGAGCCGATCCTCTCGACGCGCGACGTCGTCAAAGTCTACGCGGGGTTCACCGCGCTCGACGGCGTGTCGCTCGACGTCGCCGAGGGCACCGTCCACGCGATCATCGGCCCCAACGGCGCCGGCAAGACGACGTTCTTCAACGTGCTGTCCGGCTTCGCGCCCGCCACGCGGGGCAGCGTGCGGTTCGCCGGCGTCGAGATCGCGCACCTCGATCCGGCGGGCATCGCGCGGATGGGGATGGTGCGCAGCTTTCAGATCAACAGCATCTTCCCGCACCTCACCGTGCTCGACAACGTGAAGATCGCGCTGCAGGCGCGCACGCCGCTGTCGCGCCGGTTCCTCGCGTCGCCGTCGGTCACCGCGGTGCTCGACGATCCCGCGCGCGCCGCGCTCGACCAGGTCGGCCTCGACGACGAGCGCGACGGTGTCGCGGCGAACCTTCCGTACGGCAAGAAGCGCTCGCTGGAGCTCGCGATCGCGCTGTCGCAGGATCCCAAGGTGCTGCTGCTCGACGAGCCCACCGCTGGGATGGGCGTCGAAGACATCGATCGGACCGTCGAGCTCGTCAAGAAGATCGCGCCGGGCCGCACCATCGTGCTCGTCGAGCACAACCTGCGCGTCGTCGCGGACCTGTGCGACCGCGTCACCGTGATGCAGCGCGGCAAGGTGCTCGTCGAGGGGACGTACGACGAGGTCCGCAACGACCAGCGCGTCGTCACGGCGTATCTCGGCGGAGGCACGCATTGATGCTGGAGCTGAACGACGTCCACGCCTACTACGGTGAGTCGCACATCCTGCACGGCATGACGCTGCGCGTCGACACCGGCGAGGTGGCGACGCTGGTCGGCCGCAACGGCGTCGGCAAGACGACGACGCTGCGCACGATCATGGGCATCTTGCCGGCGCGCCGCGGCACGATCGAGCTCGACGGCCGGTCGATCGCGGGGTTGCCGTCGGACCGCATCGCCAAGCGCGGCTTGGGCTACGTCCCCGAAGAGCGCGGCATCCTCGCGACGCTGAGCGTGTCCGAAAACCTCACGCTCGCGCCGATCGTCGGCGACAAAGGCTGGACCGTCGAGCGCATCTACAAGGAGTTCCCCATCCTCAAGGAGCGCGCCAAAGCCGCGGGGACGACGCTCTCGGGCGGCGAGCAGCAAATGCTCGCGATCGCGCGCGTGCTGCGGTCCGGCGCGCGCACCGTGCTGCTCGACGAGCCCACCGAAGGGCTCGCGCCGGTGATCGTCGAGCGGATCGGCGAGCTGATCCGCGCGATGAAGACCGACGGCATCACCGTGCTGCTGGTCGAGCAGAACGTGCGCTTCGCGACCGGCGTCGCCGACCGCCACCACATCATCGTCCACGGCCAGGTCGCGCAGACGCTGGAAAACAGCGAGGTGATCGCGCGCGAGCGCGAGCTCCTCGACATGCTCGGCGTGTGACCAAGATCGCGATCACCGGCGCCGCCGGCACCATCGGCAAGCCGCTCTCGGCCGATCTCGCGCGCGACCACGACGTCGTGCGCATCGACCTGCACGACGCGGACGTGATCGCCGACGTCCGCGACGTCGACGCGCTCGAACGCGCCTTCGCCGGATGCGAGACGGTCATCCACCTGGCTGGCGTCGTAAGCGTCGAGGCATCGTGGGACGACGTCGCCGGCCCGAACATCGGCGGCACCTACGCCGTGTTCGAGGCGGCCCGCCGCGCGGGCGTCAAGCGCGTGATCTTCGCGAGCTCGAACCACGCCGTCGGCATGCACGAGGTCGAGAACGTCCCCGCGATCTACGAGCCCGGTTTCGGCTTGGTGGTACGCATCGACACGCCGTACCGGCCCGACTCGCTGTACGGCGTATGGAAGGCATTCGGCGAGACGCTGGGGCGCTACTACAGCGACAACCACGGGCTGCAGGTGACGTGCGTGCGCATTGGCTCGATCACGCCGCAGGACGACCCGCGCGACCCCAGCGTCCGCGAGAGCTCGGGCTGGCTCCCGCTCACCGAAGCCCAGAAGTTTGCGCGCTACGCGGCGACCTGGATGTCGCAGCGCGACTTCGCGCGTCTGGTCCGCGCGATCATCGCCCGCGACATCGCGTACGCGGTGGTCTACGGCGTCGGCGACAACGCCACGCGCTTCTGGGATTTGGAGCCGGGCCGCGCGATCTTCGGCTTCTGGCCGCAGGACGGAACGAAGTAGCATAGCTCCTCCTGCCTCATGCCGGGTCGTCGAGTTCAGGGAGGAGGTGCCGGAGATACACGCCCGGAGCGTTGAGGAAGTCACGCGTTATGCGCACGTGCTCCAGTTCTTCGTACGGCGTTTTCACGATACGCTCGCCGTCGAAAACGAGGACCGATGCCCCGGGGAACGCCGCGAGGATCGGTGAGTGCGTCGCGATGATGAACTGCGAACCCGCATTCACCGCGTCGAGCAGGATCGTCAACAGCGTCAGCACCCGAGTCGGCGATAGCGGCGTCTCGGGCTCGTCCAGCAGGTAGAGGCTGTTGCGGACGAGCTGGCCGCGGAGGATGCCGAGAAACGTCTCGCCGTGCGAACGCGCGTGCGGGTCGGCACCGTACTTGCGCACGAGCACCGCGCGCGCGCTGCGGACGATGTTGGCGCCGAGCCGGCGGCGATATTCGCTCGCCATCTCGTCGCCCTCCATCGCGTCCGCCTCGGCGTCACTTTTTTGGAGCTCACGCTCGATGCGCCGGGTGAAGCCGAACGCGTCCTCCGCGCGAAAGAACGCGCGCACCCGTGGCCGGCCGCGCTCCACGGCTTCGAACGCGGCGGCGAGCCGCCGTGCGCCCGCAAGCGTCGCGTCCACGTCGACTCCCTCCGCGCCGGCCGCGGCCGCGTCCGTCGCAACGGCAAGGGCCTCGAGCAACGTCGATTTGCCGCAGCCGTTCTCGCCCATCAGAAACGTGACCGGCGCGTCGAAGCGGAGCTCGCGCAGCGCCCGCAGCGCCGGAACGGTCCAGGGAAACGCGTCGTCCGTCTTCGCATCGTGCCGGCGGCGAATGGCTTCCACGAACACTACGGATCCTCTGTCTCCTGCGGGGCATGCGTCAGATAGTGCAGATACCGGCCAGGTGCATTGAGGAAGTCGCGCGTGATGCGCACGTGCTCCAGCTCCTCGTACGGGGTTTCGACGATGCGGTCGCCCTCGAAGACGCGGATGGATGCGCCGGGCAGCGCGGCAAGGATCGGCGAGTGCGTCGCGATGATGAACTGAGAGCCCGAGCGGGTCGCCGCGAGCAGCATCGTCAGCAGCGTGAGCACGCGGGTCGGCGACAGCGGCGTCTCGGGCTCGTCGAGCAGGTAGAGGCCGTTCGGCGCGACCTGCGCGCGCACGATCCCCAGGAACGTCTCGCCGTGCGAGCGCGCGTGCGGGTCGGCACCGTACTTCCTTGCGAGCGCGTGGCGCGAGCTCCGCGTGATGTTCGCCCCGAGGCGGCGGCGGAACTCGCTTGCCTTCTCGTCGTGCAGTATCGCGTTGGCTTGGGCATCGATCTCCTTCATCTCGCGCTCGATGCGCTTGGTGAATCCGAACGCGTCTTCGGCACGAAAGAACGCGCGCTCGCGCGGGATGCCCCGCTCGTCCACCTCGAACGCATCCGCGAATCGCCGCGCACCGGCGAGCGTCGCATCGGCGCCCACCTCCTCGGTGCCAGCGGCCGCAGCGTCCGTCGCGACGGCGAGGGCTTCGAGCAGCGTCGATTTGCCGCACCCGTTCTCACCCATCAAGAACGTGACCGGCGCATCGAATCGCAGCTCGCGGAGCGCACGCAGCGCCGGAACGGTCCACGGAAACGCGTCGTCGGTCTTCGCGCCGCGCCGGCGGCGAAACGCGGTGACGAACAACACGGCGCTGCGCCGTGCTAGTCTTTCGCGCGCTTCGTGCGCACCGCCAGCAGCTCGCCGACGATGCCGCGCCGGAACAGGAGCACGCACAACGCGAAAATCGTCCCCATCACGATGTTGGTCTTGTCGCCGATCGCCGTCTTGGAGACGAAGTAGTCCAGCGATTCGAAGATCCCGGCGCCCGCGATGGGGCCGAACACGGTTCCGATGCCGCCGAGGATCGACATCATGACCACCTTGCCGCTGGTGTGCCAATCGACGCCGTCGAGGCCCGAGAGCCGGTTGCCGACCGCGAACAGCACGCCGGCGAGGCCCGCGAGCGTGCCGGACAGCACGAACGCGACGAGCTTGTAGCGATCCACGCGAAAACCGAGCGCGATCGCGCGCTGCTCGTTCTCACGCATCGCGCCCAGCACGGCACCGAACGGCGAGCGCACGACCCGCACGACGAAGAACGTTCCGAGTGCGGCGACCGCCAGCACGGCATAGTAGAACGCGACGTCGTTCTCGAGGGTGAGGCCGAACAACGTCCCGCGCCCGGCGAGCTGCACCCCGTTCTCACCGCCGGTCCACGCACCGAGCTGGTACGCGAAGAAGTACTGCAGCTGCGCGAGCGCCAGCGTGATCATCGCGAAGTAGATGCCCTGCCGGCGGATCGCGATCGCGCCGACGATTAGCGCGAGCAGCGCGGCGTAGACGATCGCGGCGACGACGGCCAGCGGGAACGGCGCGTGCGCCTTCGCGATGAGGATCGTCGAGACGTAGCCCGCGCCGCCCCAGAACATCGCGTGGCCGAACGAGAGCAGCCCCGTGAAGCCCAGCAGCAGGTCGAAGGCGACGGCAAACAGCGCGTACGCGACGATGTCGATCGCCAGCACGGGATACACGAGCTTCGGCAGCGCGAGCGCGATGGCGAGCAAGACCGCCGCTACGATCGCGCCGCGCCGCGTGCCGAGCAGCGCGGTCGTCATTTGGCGGCCGCCGGGTTCCCGAACAGGCCGCTCGGGCGCACGAGCAGCACGATGATCATCAGCAGGAAGATCAGCGTGTCGTTGAACGCCGGGAAGATCACCGCACCGAGCGTCTGCAACAGGCCCAGCACGAACCCGGTGACGACCGAGCCGCCGATCGAGCCGAGCCCGCCGATCACCACGATCGCGAACGTGTTGATGATGATCTTGTCGCCCATCGTCGGCTCGACGTTTTGGTTGGGTGCCGCTAGGACGCCGCCCAGCGCCGCGAGCGCGACGCCGACGCCGAACGTGACGGTGACGAGCGAACGCGTGTCGATGCCGAGCGCGCGCACCAGCACGGGCGCTTCGGTGGCCGCGCGGATCCGCGCGCCGACCGGCGTGCGTTCGAGCACGTACCACACGATGATGCACACGAGGATGGCGACGCCGATGACGAACAGCCGGTAGGTCGGAAACACCGTGAAGCCGATGTTCGTCACGCCGGCGAGCGAGGGTGGCGCCGCGTACGGCGAGCCGAGCGCACCGGCCGCGAGCCGCATCGAGTCCTCGATGACGAGCACCAGCGCGAACGTGAACAGCAAGCCGTAGAGCGGGTCCAGATGGTAGAGCCGGCGCAGGAACACCACCTCGAGCAGCATCCCGAACAGGCCGACGACGAGCGGCGCGACGACCAGCGCCAAGTAGAACGGAAGGTGCACCGACTGCGCGCCGTAGTACGCCACGAACGCGCCGAGCATGAACATCGCGCCGTGCGCGAAGTTCACGATCCGCAGCATCCCGAAGATGATGCTCAAGCCCAGCGCCAACAGGGCGAAGTACGCCCCGTTGACGAGGCCGTTGAACGCCTGGGTGAGGAGGTAGTCTGCGCTCAGACTACCAGTCCTTCTTGCACACCGAGGCGGATTCGGGGCGGAACGCGCGACCCGGCGGGATCGTCTGCACGATCTTGAACCACGCGTGCGGCTCCTTGATTTGTTCCTTGGGCAGCACGTCGACGACGTACATCTCGTGGATCACGCGATGGTCGCGGCCGCGCCACTCGCCCCCCTTGGCGTAGAAGTCCGTGAACTGGCGGTTGTCGAGGTAGCCCTGGACCTTGTCGCCTTCCGTTGTGCCGACGGCCTTCACCGCGTTCAGCCACTGCGTCGCGGCGGAATAGTCCGAGGCTTGGATGTCGGTCGGGCGCAAGCCGTGCATCCGCTTCGCGTACTTGTCGGCCCACTTGCGCGCGGCGGCATCCTCGTTCCAGTACCACGACGTCGTGATGCGCGAGCCGGCGAACACGTCGGGCAGCGCGTCGACGTCGCTGAGGAACAGCAGACCGACGGCGATCTTCATCGCCTTGTCGACGCCGAACTGCTTCACTTGTTTCATCGAGTTGACGGTGTCCGCGCCGGCGTTGAACAGCCCGAGCACCTGGTCGCCCGAGTTCTTCGCCTTGAGCAGATATGACGAGAAGTCGGTCGTCGGGCCGAACGGATAGAGGTCGGAGTGCTGGATCTTTCCGCCCTTGCGCTCGACGGCGGCGGAGAAGTCCGCCAGCATCTGCGTGCCGAACGCGTAGTTGGGGACCAGCGCATACCACGTCTTGCCGTTCGATGCAGCCGCGATGTTCGCGCCGGTCGACGCCGCCAGCGCGTAAGTGTCGTACGCGTAGTGGTACGTGTAGCGGTTGCAGCTCGCGCCGGTCAGCGCCGACGACGCGCCGCCCGTGACGATCGCGAGCTTCTTCTTTTCCTTCGCGACGGCGGCGACCGCGAGCGCGACCGCCGAGTTCGTCATGTCGAGCGCGAGCTCGGCGCCCGAGTCGTAGGCTTCGCGCGCCTTGATGGCCGCGTCGGGGCCGTTGTTGCGATGGTCGATCCCGACGACCTCGACGGTCCGGCCGAGGACTTTCCCGCCAAAGTCTTCGACGGCCATCTTGGTGGCCTCGACCGCGCCCGGCCCGGCAAGCGCGGCGTAGACGCCGGACATGTCGGTGATGACGGCGATCTTGATCGGGCCTTCGGCCGCCGTCGCCGGCGGCGCGGCGAACGACGAGCAAAGCATCGCGACGGCGAGCAGCGCCGGAAGGGAACGAGAAATACGCATTCGGACCGACCTCGTAGGCGGGGCGAGAGTTGGTCGGACGTTACGCACCGCGCCCATCGTTCCTTCGCGCGACCGAACGAATCGCGGCTTGGCGGGGAACGACCGTACGACGATGTCCAAACCGATCGAAGATTACGCGCTCATCGGCGACACCCGTACGGCGGCGCTCGTGTCCCGGGACGGCTCGATCGACTGGCTGTGCCTGCCGCGGTTCGACTCGGGCGCGTGCTTCGCCGCGCTGGTCGGTGACGAGGACAACGGGACGTGGAGGCTGGCGCCCCAGGGACACGCGCTCGCGATCAAGCGCGCGTACCGCGAGGACAGCATGGTCCTCGAGACGGTCTACGAGCTCGAAGGCGGCGGGCGCGTCCGCGTGGTCGACGCGATGCTCGCCGGGAGCGAAACGCCGCGCGTCCTGCGGCTGGTAACCGGCGAGGCCGGCCGCGTCGCGATGCGCTCGGAGATGCGGATCCGGTTCGACTACGGGCAGATCGTGCCGTGGATCCACCGCTCGTCGGGGACGGTCGTCGCGATCGCCGGGCCGGACGCGCTCGCGCTCTACTCCGACGTGGAGCTGCGCGGCCAGGACCTCTCGACGGTCGCCGAGTTCTGGATCGGGCCGGGCGAGCGCGTCGGGTTCGAGATGGCCTATTTCCCGTCGTACGAGGAGCAGCCCGGGCCCTCCGACGTCGTCACCGCGCTGCGCCGCACCGACGTGTTCTGGCGCGAGTGGGCGCGCACGTGCCGCTACGACGGGCCCTGGCGCCCGATCGTGATGCGCTCGCTGCTCACGCTCAAAGCGCTCACCGACGCGCGCACCGGCGCCGTCCTCGCCGCGCCGACGACCTCGCTCCCCGAGTACCTCGGCGGGGTCCGCAACTGGGACTACCGCTACTGCTGGCTGCGCGACGCGACGTTCGTGCTCGTCGCGCTGCTCAACGCGGGCTACGAGGAAGAGGCGTTCGCGTGGCGGGCGTGGCTGTTGCGCGCGGTCGCCGGCAGTCCCGACCAGATTCAAATCCTCTACGGGCTGCGCGGCGAACGCCGGCTGCCGGAGTTCGAGGCGCCGTGGCTGCGTGGCTACGCCGACTCCAAACCCGTGCGGATCGGCAACGCCGCGGCCGAGCAGCTGCAGCTCGACGTCTACGGCGAGGTCGCCGACGTGATGTACCAGGCGCATCGTGCCGGGCTTCCGCCCGACACCGACGAGTGGTCGCTGATGAGCGCCGTCGTGGAGGCCGTCGAGAAGCGCTGGTCAGAGCCCGATCGCGGCCTGTGGGAAGTGCGGGGCCCGTGCCGGCCGTTCGTTCACTCCAAAGTACTCGCGTGGGTCGCGCTCGACCGCGCGATCTGCGCGATCGAGAAGTTCCGCCTCGACGGACCGGTCGACCGCTGGCGCGCATTGCGCGACCACATCCACGCCGAGGTGTGCGCGAAAGGTTACGACCCCAAGCGCAAGACGTTCACGCAGTCGTACGGCTCCGAAGAGATCGATGCGGCGACGCTGCTGATCCCGCTGGTCGGCTTTCTGCCGCCGTCCGATCCGCGCGTCGTCGGTACCGTCGCGGCGGTCGAGCGCGAGCTGCTCGTCGACGGCTTCGTGAAGCGTTACACGCAGCCGAACGTCGACACCGACGGACTACCGCCAGGCGAGGGCGCGTTCTACGCGTGCGGTTTCTGGCTCGCCGACAACTACGTACTGCAGAAACGGCGCAAGGACGCGCGCGCGCTGTTCGAGCGGCTCATCAGCACGGCGAACGACGTCGGCCTGTTGTCCGAAGAATACGATTGCGAAGGAAAACGGCTCGTCGGCAACTTCCCGCAGGCGTTCTCGCACGTCGGCCTGGTGAACACGGCGTACAACTTGGCGGCCGATTCTAAGCCGGCGGATCAGCGCCGCGGCAAGCAGGACGTCCCGACGGCGACGGGCGGAACGCCGGAGACACCCGCCGCCGCGTCATAAATCTTTGGTGTAGCGTGTCAGGCCGCCGTCGATCACGAACGTTGAGCCCGTGACGTAGCCCGCCGCGCTCGACGCAAGGTACGTGCACAGCGTGCCGATCTCGTCGGGCTCACCGACGCGCCCCAGCGGGATCTCGTCGAGCAGCGCTTGGTGCTTCGCAGGATCGGCGCGCACGTCTTGGTTGATCGGCGTCGCGATCGCGCCGGGCGCGACGTTGTTCACGGTGATGTTGTGCGGCGCGAGCTCGAGGGCGAGCGTGCGCATGAACATGCGAACGCCGCCTTTGGACGCGGCGTACGCAGCTTGATTCGGGAACGGTAAGTCCTCGTGCACCGACGAGATGTTGATGATCCTGCCTCCGCGCTCGCGCGCGATCATCGACCTTGCAACCGCCCGCGCGCACAAGAACGGGCCCGTCAAGTTCACGTCGATGATGCGCCTCCACACGTCAAGCGGCGTGTCGACGACTGCGTGCGCCTGTTCGATGCCCGCGTTGTTCACCAGAACGTCGACGGCGCCGAAGCGCTGCACCGCCTGCGCCACGAGCGCATCAACTGCGTCCTCATGCGTGATGTTCGCCGACACCGCGAGCGCGTGCGCGCCGGCGCGCTCGATCTCGGCGACGACCGCGTCCGCGTCGGCCGGTTGGTCGAGGTGATCGACCACGACGTTCGCGCCGCACGCGCCGAACCGCAGCGCGATCGCCTTGCCGATCCCGGTCGCGGCGCCGGTGACCAACGCGGTCTTTCCGCGCAGGTCGACGCGCAGATCCGCGACGTTTGCTTCAGTCATCGGACTCCTTCGCCGGGATCGCCGGTGAGCTGGAAGTACGGGGCGAAGGTTTGCGTGCCGGCTTGGTATTGGAGCCCTGCCTCGACGTTCCAACCCGTGGTCACCTGTGAAGGGTCGTAGTCGCTGCGTGACTCGAAGTACGTGGACCAGCGTTCGACGTCGATGCGCAGCCAAACGTCAGCGTGATCAGCAACGAGGCGGAACGCTCGAGGCCAAGATATCTGTCGCACCCGCACCTCCTCGACACTTGTACCCGAAAAATGCCGCGACAACGGGTGAGACCCTACAGGGTGACGAGCCTCTGATTGCGAGGGATCGGGCGCGCGGAGAGGCTCTCGCCGAGGTGCGCACCCAGGAAACTCACCAGCGACGCTGCACTCGCTCGCCAGAAGCCATCATCGTGGCAGCCAGGCTCTACGCGCACGTCGGCCGTCGGGCACGCGCGCGCGAACGCACGGACGCCGGTCAAGAATGGATCGCGCTGTCCGCACCAGATGCGTACCGCGCGGCCACGCAGCGCGTTCGCATGCGCGATGACGTCGTACCGCGCGAAGTCGGCGGCCGAGTCGAACGCGTCGCCCACGCTGCGGTGCTCGTCCTCGTACGACGGGAAGATCGCCGGGCCCGCGACCGCGACCGCGCGATAGCGCTGCGGCTCGCGTTCGGCCGCGAGCAGCGCGCCGTAGCCGCCCATCGATTGTCCCATCAGCGCTTCGCGCAGCCGCGCCACGCCGAGTACGCCCCGCACGACGCGGGGAAAGTCGACCGTCGCGAGCCCCAAGCGATCTTCGCCCGATGCGCGCGGGTGAAAGTACGACTCACCGGCGTCGATCGCTGCCAGCGCAAATGGCCGGCCGCCCGCCCGCAGGTATGCGGCGAGGAATCCGTCGAGACCGAGCGCTACCGCAGAGTTTGCATCGCCGCCACGGCCGGGAAACACGTACGCGACACGGTCGAGGGCGTGAACGCCGTCCGGTACGACGAGCGCGTAGCGCACGGTTGTCGCGACGCGGCGCGTCGGAACGACGCCGCGCACCACATGGACGCCGGCTGCGGACGGTACCGACGCGTCGACACAGTCGTGAGCTCGCTCGGCGGCGTGCACGATCGTGCGGCCCGCGCCGCAGCCGCTCAGCGCGAGCGCGGCCAACGCCGTCAGGGCCGCGGCGCGTGTCGGCGGTCTTACGGCGCCGCACACCCGAGATGCGTCGCTTGATATTCTTGCAGCGACCGCGGCGGCCCTGATTCGGATTCGAGCGCGGTCACGAGCGCGTGTGCCGTGTCGAGCGATGTCAGCGACGCGATCGACGCTTCGACGGCGGCACGGCGGATGCGGTAGTTGTCGGTCGGGCCGCGGCCCGCTTTGAAATCGTTGATGACGAGGTCGACCGAACGCTGCCGAATCACGTCGAGCACGTCGGGCGTTCCTTCGCCGATCCGGTTCACGCGCTCAGCCGCGATGCCGTGTTCTTCGAGCAACGCGTACGTCCCGGGCGTCGCGACGAGCATGTGGCCCAGCGCGACGAGACGGCGCATCAAATCGACCGCGTCCATCTTCTCCTCGTCGCTCACCGACACCAAGACGCGACCGCCTTCGCGCGGCAGCCGGATGCCGGCACCGACGAAACCTTTGCGCAGCGCGCCGGCGTACGTCGCGTCGATGCCCAGCACTTCGCCGGTCGACTTCATCTCCGGCCCCAGGATCGTCTCGACGCCGCGCATCTTCGCGAACGAGAACACCGGTACTTTGACGACGACGTAGTCGGGCTTGGGCCGCAGCCCCGTGCCCCAGCGCATGTCGCGCAACTTCTCGCCGAGCGCGATGCGCGTCGCCGCCGACACGAGGTTGATTCCGGTGGCCTTCGAGATGATCGGCACGGTCCGGCTCGCGCGCGGGTTCGCCTCGATGATCAGCAGCTCGTCGGTGCCTTCGGGGATGACGAACTGGATGTTGATCAGCCCGCGGATGCCGAGCTCGCGCGCGATCTCCTCGGCGACGCGAACGATGCGCGCTTCCATGTCGCCGGAGACGGTCTGCGTGGGGAACACGCTGATCGAGTCGCCGGAGTGGATGCCGGCGCGTTCGACGTGCTCGAAGATCCCCGGGATCATGATGTCGTCGCCGTCGAACACGGCGTCGACCTCCACCTCGCGGCCGCGCATGTACTTGTCCACGAGCAGCGGCGAGCCGGGCGTGATCGGCGGCGCGCTCTCGACGTACGACGCGAGTTGGCCTTCGTTGTACACGATCTCCATGCCGCGCCCGCCCAGCACGTACGACGGCCGCACCAGCACGGGAAAACCGATCTCGCGCGCGATGGCGCGCGCCTCGCGGAACGTGTTCGCGGCGCGGCCGCGCGGGCGCGCGACACCGAGCTTCTCGAGCGCGGCGTCGAACTTCTCGCGGTCTTCCGCCATGTCCAGCGAGCGCTGGTCGCTGCCGACGATCGCGATGCCGCGCTTGGCGAGCTCGCCGGCGAGGTTGATCGCCGTCTGGCCGCCGAAGGCGAGCATCACGCCACGCGCGTTGGTCGCGCGCGCCGTCGCCTCGACTTCGTCGGCGCCGGGCGGCTCGAACACGAGCACGTCGCTGATGTCGAAGTCCGTCGAAACGGTCTCCGGATTGTTGTTGATGACGACCGCCGAGCGGCCTGCTTCGCGCAGCGCCCATGCGGCGTGCACGCAGCTGTAGTCGAACTCGATCCCCTGCCCGATGCGGATCGGCCCGCTGCCGACGACGACGACGGCCTCCTTCTCGGGCATGCGCATCTCGTCGCTCTCGAACCGGGAGATATAATAGTAAGGCGAGGTCGCGGGAAACTCCGCAGCCGCAGTGTCGACCATGCGAAACGCCCCGTGGCCGGAGCGCGCGCTCTCGAGCTTGCCGCCGAACAGCGAGTTGATCCCGCGGATGCTGTACCCGCTCTCAGCCGCGCGCTGCAGAAGATCCGGGGTCGGATACGGCTGCCCGAACAGCGGCCCCGCGGACCGATACCCGCGAAACGCTTCCTCGAGATCCACGAGCTCCTTGAACTCCCACAACCAGAACTCGTCGATCGTCGAGAGCGCGTGCAGCTCTTCGACGGTGCGGCCGCGGCGCAGCAGCTCGCACACGGCGAATAGCCGCTCGTGCGTCGCCGGCTGGAGCGTGCGCAGCAGCTCGTCGTCGCTCCAGTCGGCGAACGCGTTGCCGGTGAGCGTCTCGAACTTGAGGTCGAGTCCGCGCACCGCCTTCATCAGCGCCGCGGCGAACGTGCGGCCGATCCCCATCGCTTCGCCGGTCGATTTCATCTGCGTGCCTAAGCGTGTGTCGGCGAGCGGGAATTTGTCGAACGGCCAGCGCGGGATCTTCACGACGCAGTAGTCCAGCGTCGGCTCGTACGCCGCTTTGGTGCGACCGCCGGTGACGGGGTTCGGAATTTGGTCTAGCGTTTGGCCGAGAGCGATCTTGGTCGAGATCTTGGCGATCGGGTAGCCCGTCGCTTTCGATGCGAGCGCGGAGCTGCGCGACACGCGCGGGTTGACCTCGATGATCATGTACTCGGAGCTGTCGGGGTGCAGCGCGAACTGGATGTTGCAGCCGCCCTGCACGTTGAGCGCGCGGATCACGTTGATGCTCGACGTGCGCAGCATCTGGTAGTCGAGGTCGGACAGCGTCTGCGACGGTGCGACGACGATCGAGTCGCCGGTGTGCACGCCGACGGGATCGATGTTCTCCATGTTGCAGACGATGATGCAGTTGCCCGCACGGTCGCGCAGCACTTCGTACTCGAGCTCTTTCCAGCCGAGCAGCGACGTCTCGACGAGCGCTTGATGGATCAGCGATGCTTCGAGCCCCGTCTGCAAGGTCGCGCGCAGCTCGGCCTCGTCGTACACGATGCCGCCGCCCGTGCCGCCGAGCGTGTACGCCGGGCGCACGACCAGCGGATAACCGGTCTCGGCCGCAAACGCCACACCGGCCTCGGCGTCCGTGACGATCAGCGACTGCGGCACGGGCTCGCCGATCTCGATCATCTTGGCCTTGAAGCGCTCGCGGTCTTCGGCGAGCTTGATCGTGTCGAGCGGCGTGCCCAACAGCTCGACGTGATACTTTTCGATCACGCCCGCTTCCGCGAGCTCGACCGCGAGGTTCAGCCCCGTCTGCCCGCCGAGCGTAGGCAGCAGCGCGTCGGGCCGCTCGCGCGCAATGATCCCCTCCACCGAAGCGACGGTGAGGGGTTCGAGGTAGACCGCGTCGGCGATCTCGGGGTCGGTCATGATCGTCGCGGGATTCGAGTTGACGAGGACGACCCGGTGGCCTTCCTCACGCAGCGCCCGGCACGCTTGAACCCCTGCGTAGTCGAACTCGGCGGCTTGCCCGATGACGATCGGACCCGACCCGATCACCATGATGGTACGCCGTGACACTGCCGGGGGTCATACGGCGGTGGGGTGGGGAGTCCTACGCCGGGACGGTGACCTTTAGCCGCGCGGCGTACACGTCGGCCAGATCGCGCAGCGCACGCGCGCCGTCTCCCGTGAATGCGGGTGCGTGCATGAGCGCAAGCGTGCTCGGGTTCAGCTCCGCGAGGCGCCGGATGGTCGGCGCTGTCAGCGGCGTGAGCGCGGTCGCGTGCATCGCGTCCTCCATCGCAACGGCCGGACCGACGATGTCGCCCGCCGTGGTCGCCGGACCGTCGCCGAACGCGGTGAACAGATCGCCCGCGAAGAGCGTGTTGGTCGTTTCTTCATACAGCAGTCCGGCGTCCCAGCCGTGCGGCACGTGCGGCGTTGCGATGAAACGCACGCGTTTGCCCCCGAGATCGAGGACCTCGCCGTCCCCCAGGACGCGGGGCGGCCGAATCGCTTGATCCATGACCGAGAGCATCACCGCGATCTGTCCGTGCGCGACGGTCGCGTTCGGCGCGTCCGCGAGCCAGTGATTCATCGCGCCGCACTCGTCGGCTTCGTAGTGCCCGAACGTGATCCAGCGCAGCCGTTCGACGGGCATCACCGTTCGCACGGCTTCGGCGACGGCGGGATACAGCATCCCGAGCCCGGTGTGGAAGAGCAGCGGCTCGTCCGCGATGACGAGAAACTGGCCGAACGCGAGCCCAGCCTGCTCGATGAACGTCGAGATACGATAGATGTCCGGAGCGATCTCGTCGATGTGCGTCATAGGAGATACCTCTTTCGTCGCGCCTTCGGGTCGGCGAGAGGTTGTCCTACGCGGTGTCCGCGACGGTGATGCAGAACGGCCGCACGATGCGCGCCGTGATCACCGCGGGTGGCCTCGTCGAGGGCGACTTCGCCGAAGCGATCGGGACCCGGGTGAAAGCTCTGGCCCGGCTTGGTCCGCAGGCGCACGGTTCGCGAACCCTGCTCGACGTCGTGCTCGATGCCTGCGCCGGTGCGGACATCGACGGCGTGGCCGTGATCGGCGGCGCGGACGTGCGGATGCATCTCGCGGGCCGCGGCGTGCGCGTGATCGACGCCGCGCTCGACGGCGGGACAAACGTATTGCGCGCGCTCGACGCGTGGCCGGGCGAGCGCTTCGTCTACCTGACGTCGGACATGCCGTTCGCGAGCGCGTCCGGGCTGCGCGAGCTGATCGCGCGCAGCAGCGATTTCGCGCTGACGATGGCGCTAGCCGGCGTCGACGCGTACGAAGCGCGATTTCCCGGCGCCGGCGAGCACAGCGTCGTCCTGGGCGGCGAACGCGTCGCGAACGGCAATGCGTTCGTGATCGCGGCATCCGCGGTCGAGCCGTTGCGCGCGTTCGGGACCAAGCTGTTCGACGCGCGCAAGAGTTTGCCGCGCCTGGCGCTCTTGCTGGGCCCGGCGCTGTGCCTGCGATTCGTCATGAAGCGGCTGACGATCGCCGATCTCGAAGCGTACGGACGGCGCCGGCTCGGCGTTCCGGTCGGCGCGCTGCGCGATTGCGATCCCGGCCTCTGCTACGACGTCGACTCACTGGACGACTACCGATACGCATGCACGCATTCCGCTTAGGTACCTTGTGGTTCGGCATCCAAGTCGTGTGGACCGCAGTGCTCGGCGTCGTGCTGCAGGACCGCGTGTCCGCGCTCGCGCCGCACGCGGTCAACTCGTATGCGTGGCTCGCCGCGGTCGGCGCGTGCGTCGCGGCGGCGGTACAGGTGACGGCGGGATTTCTCTCCGACCGGCGCCGCGCGCGCGTCGGCCACCGGCGGCTTTTCTACCGGCTCGGCGTGGCGCTTGCGGTCCCCGGGATCGTCGCGCTGCCGCTTGCGCCGTCGCTGGCGTCGCTGTGGGCCGCGATGACGCTGCTGCAGCTGGGCATGAACATCGCGGGCGGGCCGTATCAAGGGATCGTCGGCGACTACGTCGAGCCCGAGCGCGTCGGGCGCGCGTCGTCGTGGATGAGCGTGCACCAGTTCTCGGGCAGCGTCGTCGGTCTCGTGCTGACGACGCTGCTGCACGGTGCGGCGCTCGGCGTCGCGCTCGCGGCGTGCTTGGTCGCGGGCTGGTGGGTGACGGACTCCTACGTCGCGCGGTTGCCGCGCACGCGCGACGCCGCGGCGCCGCTACGCGTCGACCGCAACATGTGGACGGTCCTCGTGTCGCGCGCGCTCATCAACGTCGGCTTCTACACGCTGTTCGGCTTCCTGTTCTTCTTCGTGCGCGAGTCGCTCAACGTTCCGGACGCGCGCACGACGACGGGGATCTTGTTCCTCGCCTTCACGATCGCCGGCGTCTTCGGCGCGGCGTTCGCCGGGAAACCGGCGGACCGCATGGACAAGCGCGTCGTCGTCAGCGTGGCGTGCGCGGCGATCGCGATCGCGGTCGGCGCGTTCGCGTTTGCGCCGACGTTCCCGGTCGCGCTGGTCTGCGCGATCGGGTCGGGCGCGGCCTGGGGCGCGTTCTTCACCGCCGATTGGGCGATCGCGTACGCGGTGCTGCCGCGCGCCGCCCTGGCATCGGCGATGGGCGTGTGGAACCTCGCGGTCGCGATCCCGCAGATCGCCGCGCCCGCGATCACGGCGCCGGTGGTCTCGTTCTTCGACGCGCGCAGCATGGGGCTCGGCCCGCGCGTCGCGCTGATGCTGGTGATCGTCGAGTTCGTGCTCGGCACCGCCTGGCTGTGGCGGCTTCGGCTGAAGGCCTCGCCGAGCTCCGTTTAGCCGGTCACGAGAGAACGGTTTCGCGCAGGATGATCCGGCTGTGCGTCTCGGATGCGCCGCGCGCGCGCAGCGCTTCGATCAGCGCGACCAGCGCGGGCTCGTCGGCGACCGCGACGCGGAGCGTATAATCGAAGTTGCCGGTGGTCAGCGCCGCCGAGACGACGCCCGGCATCGCGCGCAACGCCGCCTCGAACGCGTCGGCGGGCGTTCCGCTCGCCAGCCGCAAATCGACGAACGCTGCCAGCCGCGCTCCGCCCGCGCGGGGATCGATGTCGGCTCGGAAGCCGCGAATCGTGCCGGCGGCAACGAGGCGGCGGACCCGCTCCGCTACGGCGTTCGCGCTCAAGCCGACCGCATCGCCAAGGTCCCGGAAGCTGACGCGCGCATCGTCCTTCAGGCAGCGGAGGATCGCGCGGTCGATCTCATCCATTGCAGAGGGAAACGCCGTTTGGGGAGCATTATCCTTTTAAGATCAGTGTGATTCGCAGTTCGAACCGCGCTATACTCAGAACCATGAAGTGTTCGATCGCCTTCGCCCTCGGGTTGGCGCTGTTCGCCGCGAGCGCTCCCGTTCTCGCCGCCGACGATCCTGCGCGCGCCGTGGCTGCGGCGGCCGCAGCAAAGCTCGAGACGTTCTACGTCTACCCGTCCCGGGCGCGCGCCGCGGGCGAGCTGCTGCGCCGCAACGCGTCGACCGGCGCATACGACGGATTGCGCGATGCGGCCCTTGCTACGCGCGTCACCGAAGATCTCGGCGGCGTGCTGCACGACAAGCACGTGCGCCTGCGCTACTCGGCCGAAGCGAACCCGCCCGACGAAGCCGGCGGCGCGAAACCGAGTCCCGCCGAGCTCGCTGCCATGGCGCGGCAGTGGCGCGAAGGCGGCTACGGACTCGGCCGCGTCGCGCATCTCCCCGGCAACGTCGGCTATATCGACCTGCGCAATTTCCCGAGCGCAAGCGACGAGCTCAATGCCGTTTTCGACGGCGCCGCGAACAGCGTCGCCTACTCGAGCGCGATCGTACTCGATCTGCGGCGCAATCACGGCGGCGATCCGGAAGCGATCGCGCGGTTTCTCAGCCACTTCCTACCGGCGAAAACCCACTTGAACGATTTCGTCGGACGCGGCGACGGCGAACCACCGGTCGGCGACTCGACCTACACCGCGGACGTGCCGGGACCGCACATCACGGCGCCGCTGTACGTGCTCACTTCAGGCGAGACGTTCTCGGGCGGCGAGGAGTGCGCGTACGACGTGCAGGCGCTCAAGCGCGGCACGCTGATCGGCGCCGTCACCGGCGGCGGCGCGAACCCGGGCGACACGCGGCGCATCGACGACCACTTCTCCATCTTCGTCCCGGACGCGCGCGCCCGCAACCCAATCACCAAGACGAACTGGGAAGGCGTCGGCGTGAAGCCGGACATCGCGGTTGCCCGCGACCGCGCGCTGGTAACGGCGTACGGCATGGCGCTCGACGCGAAGCTGCGCGACGCATCGGTGACCGGCGGGTATCACGACCGCCTTGCAACGGTGCGCGCCAAGCTCGACACGATGAGCGACGCGGAGATCCTCGCGCTCTGAAAGTGCGGAGGATACCACGGTGATTTCTTTCATAACCGAGGAAAACGCTGTAGACCGTCCGCTACTGCTCACATCAGTGGAACGCGCAGCGTAGGCGCCGGTATACTCGCATCATGAAACGCTCTTTGGTGTTCGCATTGGCTTTGACGGTGCTGGGGATCGCAAGGTCCGCCGCCGGGGCCGGCGATGCGTCCGCGCGGGCCGTCGCACTGGGTGTGGGCGCGAGGCTCGAGAGCACGTATGTGTATCCCTCGCGGGCTCGCGAAGCAGCCAGGCTGCTGCGCCGGAACGCGGCGGCCGGATCGTACGACGGACTGCGAAACGACGACCTCGCGAAAAAGCTCACGGCCGACATCGCCAACGTTCTCCACGACAAGCACGTGAGCGTGGACTACTCGGACGAGGTGGTCCCGCCGGAGCCTGCGACGGCGGCGACGCCCAGTCCCGAACGGCGCGCTGCAATGGCGCAGTTCATGCGACAGAGCGGCTACGGTCTGGGCCGCGTTGCGCACCTCCCGGGCAATGTCGGCTACATTGACGTTCGCGCCTTCCCCGGCGCCGGGGGCGAGCTGAACACGGTGTTCGACGGAGCGGCGAACGCGGTCGCTTATTCCGACGCCGTCGTCCTCGACTTGCGGCGGAATCACGGCGGTTCGCCCGACTCGATCGCGCGGTTACTGAGTCATTTCTTGCCGGCCAAGACGCATGTGAACGATTTCGTCGGGCGCGGCGACGGCGATCCGCCGGTCGCGAATTCCACCTACACGGAAGACGTCCCCGGCCCCCGTATCATTGCGCCGATCTACGTGCTCACGTCCGACGAGACGTTTTCGGGCGGCGAGGAGTGCGCATACGATCTGCAGGCGCTCAAACGCGGCACGCTGATCGGCGCCGTGACCGGCGGCGGAGCAAATCCGGGCGGCATGCACCGCATCGACGACCACTTCGCGATGTTCGTCCCGAACCAGCGCGCGCGCAATCCGATCACGAAGACGAACTGGGAAGGCGTGGGCGTGAAACCCGACATCGCGGTGCCGCGCGAGCGTGCGCTCGCGATCGCGTACGGGATGGCGCTCGACGCGAAGTTTCGCGCCGCCGCGAGCGCAGGCGGGCCGGGTAACCGGTTCCCACAGCTCACGCTCCTGCGCGCCAAGCTCGACACGATGAGCGACGCGGAGATCCTCGCGCTCTAAGGCGACAGGCGCACGATCGTCCAGCGGTCCGCGCTGCGCTCGTACGCGACGCGGTCGTGGACCCGATTCGGACGACCTTGCCAGAACTCGAAGCGGTCCGGGACGACGCGGTAGCCGCCCCAGAACGGCGGGCGCGCCACGTCGTCGCCGAATCTCGCGTCGGCGTCGGCCATCGCGCGATGCAGCACGTCGCGGTCCGGCACGACGGCGCTCTGCTGCGACGCCCACGCGCTGAGCCGGTGCCCGCGCGGGCGCGTCGCGAAGTACGCGTCGCTCTCGACGTCGAGCACGCGTTCGACCGCGCCTTCGATGCGGATCTGCCGCTCGAGCCCGCCCCACCAGAACAGCAGCGCCGCGAACGGGTGCACGCCGAGCTCCGTGCCCTTGCGGCTGCCGTAGTTCGTGTAGAACACGAACCCGCGCGCATCCCACTGGCGCAGCAGCACGACCCGCGACGACGGCCTGCCGTTCGCGCCGACCGTCGCGACGCTCATCGCGTTGGGCTCGACGATGCCTTCCGCGCGCAGCGCTTGCTCGAGCCACACGCGAAACTGCTCGAACGGATCGGGCGCGACGGTGTGCGTGTCGAGCTCGCCGCGCTCGTAGCTGATGCGTCGATCGCGGATATGTGCGTCGGCGTTGTAATCGGACATTGCGCTATCCTACGGAAATCGGCCGGCCAGCATGCCGCCGCCCAGCGCGAGCAGCACGATGAGTCCGCCGCCCACCGCGAGCGGGACCGTCGCGTCGATGCGCTTCTTCTCCATCGTCGTGCTGGCCGCCAGCGCGGCGAGGCGGCTGGTGAGCGTGCCCGCGTCGTTCGCGCGTGCGTACGCGCCGCGCGACGACGAGGCGATCTGGCGCAAAGCCTCCTCGTCGATCGACGCCGCCACATCCGTGCCGGGGACGAGCTCGCCGCTGTCGTTGGTGCCGATGCCGACGGTGTCGATCTCGACGCCGTTCTGCCCGATCTGCGGCGCGACTTGAAGCGGGTCGGCACCGAGGTTGTTCACGCCGTCGGTGATCAGCACGATCGCGCGGCGCCCGGACGGCGGCAGCAGCCGCGCAGCGGTTGCGAGCGCGTCGCCGATCGCGGTGCCGCCGTTGGGCGGCGGGATGCGCGCGATCGCGTCGCGCACCGCGTCCTTGTCGTCGGTCAGCGGTTGCACGACGCCGGCGCCGCTCGCGAACGCGACGATCCCCAGCCGCGTCCCGTCCGGTACTGCGTCGACGAACGCGCGCACGGCTGCCGCAGCGGCGTCCGAGCGCGTCGGCGCGATATCGGTCGCGCGCATCGAGCCCGACGTGTCGACGCACAGCACGACCGCGCCGCCGCGCACGGGTAGGTTCGCGATGAAGCGCGGGCCCGCCAGCGCGGCGCCGAGCGCGACGATGCCCGCCGCGCCGGCAACCACGAGCAAGACCGCCGGATCGATCCGTTGCTTCGCGGCCGATTCGAAGAACGCGAGGTCGCTGTACGCGAGCGCGGACGCGTTCGCGCGGCGCGACGCGACGCGTGCCGCCCACCAGAACGCTGCGGCGAGGGCGACGCCGAGCACGAGCCAGAGGGGGTGCGCGAAGCTCATGCCGCGACGCCGAACGCACGCAGCAGCGAGGCGCGCCCGTCGGCTTCATCGAGCGCGCCGACGCGCCAGCCGGCGTCGCGGAAGCGGGCGTGCAGTGCCGCTTCGCGCGCGTGCGCCGCGGTGCGATAGTGCGACCGCGTGCGCGCGCCGACGAAGACCCGTCGGACGCGTCCGGTCTCGGCGTCGCGCAGCCGCATGACGCCGCGCAGCGGAAGGTCGTCGCGCCACGGGTCGCGCGCGAGCAGCACCGTCGCGTCGAAGCGTAGCGCCGCGCGCACGAGCGTGTCGTCGTCGGGCAGGTCGAAACCGTCGACGACCGCGAGCAGCGACGCACCGCGCGGCAGCGCGCGCAGCGCGATCGCCAGCGCCGGTGCGAACCGGAACGGCGCCGACGCGCGCACGAACGGCGCCGCGCGGCGGTCGCGCACGATGCGCTCGTCGACGATGCGCGCCGCACGGTCGTCGCCTTCCAGCGCGCCGAACCACGCGCGGAGCGCCTCGTCGGCGGCCGCGGACAGCGGGCGCTTGCGGCCGACCTGCATCGAGCCGGACTCGTCGACGATCGCCGCGAGCAGGAGTGCCGTCTCTTCCAAGTAGACGCGCGTCTGTAGCGCGCCGACGCGCGCCGTGGCCGCGTGGTCGATGCGGCGCGGATCGTCGCCCTCGACGTACTCGCGCAGCTGCGAGAACGTGAGCCCGTCCCCGGGACGCGTCCCGCGCACGGCGCCGCCGCGCCGCGGCGTAGCCCGGGACCGTCGAATGATCGCGTCGCGCAGCGCGTTCACGGCGCCGGTACCGACGCGATGATGCGCCGCACGACGTCCTCCGGATCGCCGCCGGTGATGGCGATGCGGTCGTCGTACGAGATGCGGTGGCGCAGCACCGCCGGCGCGACGTCGCGCACGTCGTCCGGCACCGCGAACGTGCGGCCTTCGAGATACGCGCGCGCGCGCGCCAGCGCGACGAGCGCGAGCGCGGCACGCGGGCTCGCGCCGTGCGCGACGAGCTCGGCGCCGCGCGTGGCGCGCGTCAGGTCGACGGCGAAGTCGCGGATCTTCGCATCGACGAACACGTCGTGCGCCTCGCGCTGCCAGCGCAGCACGTCGTCGAGCGACGCGACGTCGGCGCGCAGCGGCGGCTCGCCGGCGCCGAAGCGGTCGACGATCGTGCGCTCCTCGTCGAGCGACGGGTACGCGACGACCGCTTTGGCGAGAAACCGATCGAGCTGCGCCAGCGGGAGCGCGTAGGTGCCTTCGGTGTCGTACGGGTTCATCGTCGCGAGCACGATGAACGGCGCGGGCAGGTCGTGCGTCTGCGGCCCGATCGTCACGCGCCGTTCCTGCATGCCCTCGAGCAGCGCGGACTGCACCTTGGCGGGCGCGCGGTTGATCTCGTCGGCCAGCACGACGTTGGCGAACAGCGGTCCCAGCACGGTCGTGAAGTCGCCGGACTTCTGGTCAAAGATGCGCGTGCCGACGATGTCCGACGGCAGCAGATCGGGCGTGAACTGAACCCGCCGGAACACGCCGCCGACCGCCGCCGCGAGCGCGCGGCACGCGAGCGTCTTCGCGACGCCGGGCGCGCCTTCGAGCAGGATGTGGCCGCCCGCGATCACCGCGAGGACGAGCGCTTCGACGACCTCGTCCTGACCGACGATGGTCGCGTGCAGCGCGTCGAGGACGTCACGTGGGCGGCTCACCGCACGTCTCGCGCGGGTTCGGGCGAGAGCCACGTGCCGGTCGCGCCGATCAGGTCGTCCGACGCCGCGTCCCGCTCGCGCTCCGGACCGAACGCCGTCCGCTCCGCGGCGATCAGCGCGGCTCGCAAATCGCGGTCGGACGTCACGGCGAGCGCGTCGCGCAGCGTCGCGCCCGCATTCGTGCCGGCCGCGACGAACAACGCGCCGCGCAACCGCGTGAGCGACCCGTTCGCGGGCGCGGTGCGGTACGCGCGCAGCGCGTCGGCGACTTCGTCACGCGGCGTGCGCGGCGGCGGGGCCGCAGGTACCGCGGGCGGGGCGACCGATGTGGCGGCCGGCGTCCGACGGCGGCTCATCATCACCCCCGCGATCAGCACGGCAAGCACCGCCAAGACCGCCGTACCGCCGAGCGCGATTCCCAGCACGACCCGCCACATCGGCACGAAGGTGGTGTACATGACCGGAGTGGCCGCGCCGACGACGACGCGCACCGGGTTCGCCGAGAAGCGCGACGGCTTGTGCGTGCGCGCGTCGATCGCGTCGAGGTACGCGCCCTTGAACGTGAACGCGCCCGCCGCGGTCGGTTCCAGCGTCAGCGTCTCGACCACGTCGGTGCCGGCCGGTGAGCTCGTGACGTGCCGCTCGTCGCCTTCCAGCTTCATCATCCCGACGTCGGGGATCACCAGCTCGTCGAGCGCGGCGACGTTCTCCCGCACGCGAACGTGGATCGCGAGGTGGAACACCTCGCCGACCGCGACGTGCGCGTGGTCCGCTCGCATCGACAACGCGTCGACGTGCAGCGTGCGCAGGCTCGCCGCGTTCGCCCGCGACGTCAGCAGCGCGGCGACCGCGAGCCCTACGACGGCTCGGCCGCAGCTCACTCGACGCGGTCGAGCCAGCGCGCGAAGAGGTTGCGCGCGTCGAACGGGCCCGGCGACGCTTCGGGGTGGAACTGCACCGCTTCGACCGCGAGCGTGCGGTGCCGGAACCCTTCGTTGGTGCCGTCGTTGAGGTTGATCATCGTCGCTTCGAGCTCGGCCGGCAGCGTCGCGCCGTCCACCGCGTAGCCATGGTTGTGCGCGGTCACGATCACCTCGTCGTGCACGACGTCTTTGACGGGCTGGTTTCCGCCGCGGTGGCCGTATTTGAGCTTGTACGTCTGCGCGCCGCACGCGAGCGCGAGCAGCTGATGGCCCAGACACACGCCGAACAGCGGCTTCTCGCCGATCAAGCCGCGCAGCGTGTCGACCGTGCCGCCGAGGTCGCGCGGGTCGCCGGGGCCGGGCGAGATCACGACCGCGTCGGGCTTCTCGGCAAGGATGTCCTCGCGCGACGCACCGTACGGCAGCACGGTCACGCGCGCGTCGAGCGCGGTCAGATCGCGGATGATGTTGCGCTTCACGCCGCAGTCCAGCACCACGACGTGCTTGCGGCCGGTGCCCACCGTCTCGCCGCGCGCGTACGCGCCGGCGACCGAGGCCACGAGCCCTTTCGTCGTGGCGTCGAGGACGTAGCGCTGCAAGGTGGACTCGACCGCGGCGATCGCGTCGTCGCCGACCGCGAGCGCCGCCGCGATCGTGCCGTGCTCGCGCAGCGCAATCGTGAGCGCGCGCGTGTCGATGCCGACGATCGTGCGCACGCCTTCCGCATCGAGCCACGAGCCGAGATCCTGCTTGGAGGCGTAGTGCGACGGATGGCGCGCCAGGTGCTTGATCACCGCGCCCGCGGCGCACGCGTGCGGATGCTGCGCGGCGGTCCCGCTGACGCCGTAGTTGCCGATCAGCGGGTAGGTGAACGCAAGGATCTGCCCGGCGTACGACGGATCGGTGAGCGCCTCTTCATAGCCGGTCATGCCGGTGTAGAACACCGCTTCGCCCAGCGCGATCCCGGTCGCGTTCAAGCCCTCGCCGTCGTAGCGCGTGCCGTCCGCGAGCACCAGCGCCGCGCGGTTCGTCATGCGGGCACTTCCTCGCGCGGGAACACTTCGCCGTGCTCGAACACGACGGCACCTTCGATCACCGTCGCCAGCGCGCGCCGCGGCAGCGTCATGCCGTCGAACGGCGTGTTCTTGCCTTTCGAGCGAAACATGCGCGCGTCGACCGTCCAGGCGCGGTCGGCGAACACCGTCACGTCGCCCGGGCTTCCCACGTCGAGCGTTCCGCCCGGCACGCGAAGGATGCGCGCCGGGTTCACCGACAGCAGTTCGACGAAGCGCGCGAGCGGGAGCTCCGGCAGCGCGAACGCGTACGCGCCCAGCGCGATCTCGAGGCCGCTGAAGCCGACCGGCGCCTCCGAGAGCAGCTGCGCCTTCTCGTCGAGCCCGTGCGGCGCGTGATCGGTCGCGAACGCGTCGATCGTCCCGTCGAGCACCGCCGCGCGCAGCGCGTCGCGGTGGCGCGGACCGCGCAGCGGCGGGTTCACCTTGGAGTCGGCACGGTAGTCGTCGAAGCGGTCGTCGAGAAAGACGAGATGGTGCGGCGTCACCTCGCACGTCACGCGCACGCCGCGCGCGCGCGCCCAGCGGATCAGGTCGAGCGACGTCGCGGTGGAGACGTGCGCGATGTGCCAGCGCCTTCCCGGTATCGCCCGCGATCAGCAGGTCGCGCGCGACGATGACGTCTTCGGCGAGCGCGGGCGCGCCGTCGAGCCCGAGCCGCATCGACGACGGGCCTTCGTTCATCACCGCGTCGCCTTTGAGGTCGTCGTCCTCGCAGTGCGAGATGAACGCGCACGTCCAGATCGGCGGCGTAGCGCGCGGCGTTGCGCAGCACGCGCGCGTCGCGCACGGTCGAGCCGTCGTCGCTGAACGCGACGCAGCCCGCGTCGCACAGCAGATGGTACGGCGCGAGCTCCTTGCCCGCGCGGCCGCGCGTGAGCGCGCCGACCGGGTACACGCGCGCCAGCCCCGCGGCCTCGGCGCGCCGCACGACCTCGCTGACGATCGCCGCCGAATCGAGCGCGGGCTCGGTATTCGGCATGCACGCGACCGCCGTGAACCCGCCGGCGACCGCCGCGGCCGTCCCGGTCGCGATCGTCTCCTTGTGCGTCTGCCCCGGCTCGCGCAAGTGCACGTGCATGTCGATGAAGCCCGGCGCGACGATCGCGCCCGACGCGTCGACCACGCGCGCGTCGCCGGCATCGACGTGCTCGCCGATGCGCGACACGAACCCGTTCTCGATCAGCACGTCGCGCACCGCGTCGATGCCTTGCGCCGGATCGACCAAACGGCCGCCGCGAATTAAGGTCTTCACGCCGGCACCGGCGCGCCGTTGACCAGCAGATCCAGCACCGCCATGCGGACGAACACGCCGTTGTGGACTTGCGCGACGTAGCGCGAGCGCGGGTCGTCGAGCACGTCGTCGGTCAGTTCCACGCCGCGGTTGTACGGGCCGGGATGCAGGATGATCGCGTCGCCGCGCAGCGAGCGCAGCCGCGCGCGGTTGAGCTGAAAGCGCTGCGTGTAGTCGTCGAGCGACGGCAGCAGCCCCGACTCGATGCGCTCGCGCTGGATGCGCAGCATCATCACCGCGTCGACGCGCGGCAACACCGCGTCGAGGTCGCGTTCGACGCGCACGCCCGGCGCGACGAAGTCGCGCGGCAGCAGCGTCGCGGGCCCGACCAGCGTGACGTCGATGCCGAGCGCGCGCATCCCGACGATGTTCGACCGCGCGACGCGCGAGTGCAGGATGTCGCCGACGATCGCGACGCGCAGGCCGTCGAAGCGCCGGAACTCCTGGTAGCAGCGTCATCAGGTCGAGCAGCGCCTGGGTGGGATGCGCGTGCGTGCCGTCGCCCGCGTTGATCACGTGGCCGTCGAACGCGTCGGCGAGCCGGCGCGCGAAACCGGACTCCGGGTGGCGCACCACGATGACGCGCACGCCGATCCCGCGCAGCGTCAGCGCCGTGTCGGCGATCGTCTCGCCCTTGCCCAGGCTCGACGCGCCGGGCGCGAACGAGATCACGTCGGCGCCGACGCGCTGCTCGGCGAGCGTGAACGACGTCGCGGTGCGCGTCGACGCCTCGAAGAACAGGTTCAGCACCGGGACGCCGGCGCACAGATCGCGCGGCGGCAGCGCGTCGCGGAACGCCATCGCGCGGTCCAGGACGGCGACGAGCTCGTCGGGGGCGAGGTCGTCGACGTCGAGCAGGCTACGGGGCGGCACGGTCCTCGTCGTGCACGGTCACCACGTCGGCGTCGGAGCGCTGCGCGGCGAGGAGAACGTCGATGTGCTCGCGCCGGCTCGTCGGGATGATCTTCCCGAGATAGTCGGGCTGCACCGGCAGCTCGCGCAGCCCGCGGTCGACCAGCACCGCGAGGCGGATGGCGCGCGGGCGCCCGAGATCGGTCACGGCGTCGAGCGCGGCGCGCACGGTGCGCCCGGTGTAGAGCACGTCGTCGACGAGCACGACCGTCTGACCGGTGATGCCGCTGCGAATCTCGGACTCCGGCAGCTCGCGCGCGACGTCGTCGTCGCGGTACAGGTTGACGTTGAGGAAGCCGAGCTGCGGCAGCGAGCCGCGGATCTCGGCGATCTTCGACGCGAGACGCCGGGCGAGGGCTTCCCCGCCGCGGCGGATCCCGATGAGGAGGAGCCCATCCTGGGCGTCCTCGGGTTCGACGATCTGGTGGGCCATGCGCGCGATCGCCCGGTCGATCTCGTCGGGCGACATCAGCACGCGTCGCCTCGCCACCGCGGTCTGCATCGCACGGACCTTCGTCGTCCCGGTCCGGCTTCGCCTTCGGCCGGACCCGGTTTCACGTCACGGGCGAAAGATCGCGCAGCCCGTGGTACCGGTGCCGAGGATGCGGCCGGTACCATCGCGCAGCGTCGCCTCCGCGACCGCGGTCGAGCGCCCGACGTGCACGACCTTCGCCTCGCAGCGCACGGGTCCGGTGTCTTTGGTGATGGCGCGGATGAAGCGCACGTGGACGTCCGTCGTCGTGTAGGCGACGCCGGAGGGCAGCGTCGTGTGGATGGCGCACCCCATCGCCGAGTCGAACAGCGTCAGCGCGAACCCGCCGTGCACGACGGCGATCGGGTTGTAGTGCTCCTCGCCGGGATAGCCTTCGAAGACGACGCGGCCTTCGTCGACCTCGGTGAGCGTGAAGTTCATCAGCCGCGCGATCGGCGGCGGCGGCACGCGCCCGTCGCGCACCGCGCGGATCGCATCCAGGCCGGAAAGTTCGCGCATCGCGCTCGAGGACGCGATCGGGTCCTCCCAAGTGACGAGACGTTCGCGAGTGACTTGCATCATGCAAGGAACTTCGGACCGCAGCGTCGATCTCTCCTTCAACGGAGGTGGTCGCAATGGCCAAGCGTCGCAGCTTTGACGAGATGAACTGCTCGATCGCCCGCGCGCTCGACGTGCTGGGCGAGTGGTGGACGCTGCTCGTGATCCGCGAGGCGTTTCGCGGCGTGCGCCGCTTCGACGGCTTCGTCGAACGGCTCGGCATCGCACCGAACATCCTCGCTACGCGTTTGCGCCGGCTCGTGGAGCACGGCGTGCTCGAGGAGCGCCCGTATCAGGAGCGGCCGGTGCGCGTGGAGTACCGGCTCACCGCAAAAGGCCGGGACCTGTATCCGGTGATCCTCGCGCTGCTCGGCTGGGGTGACCGCTGGTACGCCGAGGACGGGCCGCCCGTCGTGCTGGTGCATGCGGCGTGCGAGCACCGGGCGGATCCGCGGTTCGTGTGCGGGCATTGCGGCGACAAGCTCGACCCGCGCAGCGTGCGTGCGATCCCCGGCCGCGGCGCCGACGAGGCGGAGCCCAGCCTTGTCGCAGCACTGTACTGAACCGCTCGTTCCGCCTTCCGGTGCAATAGCAGGAGGGCCGGGACCCGATACGAACCCACGGTTCGTTTCACGACGTTCCGTGAGGGGTGGGTATGCCGTATTTGAAGAGGCCTCGTCTGCATTTCGCCGGCCGCTTCGAAGCGGACGTTTCTACCGTCAACAACGACCCGCTCCACTTCGACAGCCCGGCGTTCAAGTCGAGCTACGACGATCCGCAAGACCCGAGTGGGAACCCGCCCAATGGGTGGTGGAACCCGACCGGCACCGGTGATTTCAACCTGCTCCCGTCGTGCCAAATTACCGCCGTCTGTTACCAGGACGGGACGAACGCGACGGCCGCGACTCAGGATCCGGCGGTCGGCATGACGTTCGCGTGCACCGCAGGCAAGCTCGTCGACCTCGACAGCCAGCAGCAGATGGTCAGCCAGATCTTCGGCCTCGGCGTCGTCCTCACGGCGCCCGGCGGCACCGTCGTCAGCGGAAACTTCGCCGTCGCTCCGTTCACGGACATCTACGCGCCGTTTCTGTTCACGCCGCCGCCCGCGAAGCCCCCAGTACCCTATAGCCCCTGGCTGCGCATACCGGCGATGCAGCAAGACGAAGCGGCCGGAGCCGTGTACCAGTCGCAGCTCGTCGACGTCGCTTGGAACGAACAGGTCGTGGCGGCGTCGGGCTCGACGTTCTTGGCTCAACTGCTCGAGGCGGCCGGCAGCAGTCCGCTGTCGATCCGCTTCAACGTCGACGCATTCGTGATGGAAGCCGGCCCGTTTTTTCCTACCGGGCGGGTGGTCGGAACGATCGGCGTCGCGGAGCCCGACGAGCTGCAGCATCTCACGCGCGGCCGGCAGCTGTTCTCACTCGGCGTGCAGAATGCGCCGCCGGGGACGCCGGTGCAATACAATTACGCCGTCGCGCTCGCGGACTTCAACGCCGGCAAGGTGATCGTCGACCTCGGGAACGCGTTGCCGTCGAACCCGGCGAACCCGGCGAATCCCGCGGCCGACACGTTCATCGACAACGGGCGCATTGCGATCGGCTACACGATCGACGGGATCGGTTTCTCGATCCTGGGCGAAGTGCCGTACACGGGTGCCGGCTGGTATCAGCAGACCGCGGGCATCGTCGACCTTCCGGCGGACCGCGTGCTGGGCGAGGCCGAATTCGCCGAGCTCGAACAGGTCCCGCTGCAGCTGGTGACGTTCGATCAGGACGGAAACGCGGTGCCGCAGGCGCAGGAAGCGCAGGACGGCACCCACGTGCGCGCCGACGACTTCGTGCTGCGCATGAGCCCGGGCGACGTGCGCACGGTGACGCTGAGCGCGACGCGGTTCGGAGCACCGCTGGCCGGCGCGACGATCTCGCTCGTCATGGACAACACGTGCATGCAGAGCCAACAATCGGCGAACTTGGGGCCGGGTCCGGCGGTCGGAACGCCGCCGTCCGCGCTCAGTTTTCCGCCGACGGTTACGACCGGGCCCGACGGAACGGCGCAACTGACGATCGAGGCCGGTGACCCGGGGACACCGCGCGCGTTCGCCGACGGCGGTTTCATCGACGGCCAAGTCTACGGCATACGACCGGTCTTCTCCGGGACATACTCCACCGCGCCGCCCAACCTGTCGGACTTCATCAGCATTCTGCTGTGGAGCGGCTACTCGGCGCCGGACAACCCGACGTGGGCCGACGTTCAGCCGATCTTTCTGCAGTACGCGAACCTCTATCCGACGATGAAGCAGATCATCGATCTGAGCGATTACACGCAGGTGCAGTTGCACGCCGACGACATCGCGAGCCGGCTGCAGTTGGACGAGAATGATCCCCTCTACATGCCCGTGACGCGCGATCTGTCGCCGGCGAAGAAGAACATGATCGTGGCCTGGATCGCCGCCGGCTGCCCGGCGTGAAGCCGCGCGGCACTTCGTAGCGAACCTGCTCCAAACCGGTGTAATCCAGGGGTGTCACGTGTCATATCTTCAAAGACCACGGTTCAATTTCGCCGGACGGTTCGAGGCCGACGTTTCGACGGTCAACAACGACCCCGCGCACTACGACAACGCGACGTTCCTGCCCGCGTTCGACCAACCGAACAACGGAGCGTCGAACGGCTGGTGGAATCCGACCGGGAGCGGCGTCTGGCGGCTTTTCGACTGTGCCGTCACGCGCGCGTGCTACGCCGACGGCACCGACGCGACGGCGCCCGGCGACGACCCGGTCCTCGCGATGTCGCTCGTCGACGCGGGTGATCGTGCGCCCGCCAAGCTGGTAGACCTGGATCCCCAGCAGCAGATGGTGTCGACGATCTTCGGCCTGCAGCTTCGCCTCATGAACGACTCCGGCGACGTCGCGTTCACCGGCGAGTTCGAGGCATCACCGTTCACCAACATCTTCTTCGGCCGTACGCCCAGCGTGCCGAATTCGAGCGGCGCGAGCGCGTTCTACCAGTCGCAGTTGCTCGACGCGCGAGGCCGAGGTCCGGTGTGGTCGCCGACGCCGAGCGCATCGCGCTTCTTGAACGACCTGCAAAACATTGCCGGCGATCGGCCCCTCTCGATCCGGTTCGTCGTCGACGGCTACGTAGCGGATTCCACCGACCCGAACTTCGGCACCGGGCGCGTCGTCGGCACGATCGGCGTCGCATCGCCGGGCGAGCCGCGGCACTTCGTTCGCGGGCGCCAGCTGTTCGCGGTCGGCGCCAACACGCAGCTCAACAACGCGGTGGCCGTCGTCGACGGAAGCGCGCTCGTCCTCGACGTCGCGAACTCCTTGCCGCTCGCCTCGATGGGCGGCCCGTTGCTCGACATCGGCACCGTGTCGGTCGGCACGTCCTCCGACGGTACGAAGTTCACGAAGATCGCCGACGTGCCGTACAACGATCCCGCACAGCCGGCATGGTACGCGCAGTCGGGCGGGATCATCGAGTTCGCGCTGGGCGACGCGCAGCTCGCGACGATCGCCGGGATGCCGGCGACGGCGCCGCTGCCGCTCGCGCTGGCGGTCACCGCGTCGGCGACGGTGCCGGCGCCGCCTCAGCCCGGTATCAATGCGGTCGAAGCGCCGAACGGCGAGCACGTGCGCGCCGACATGTTCGTGTTTCGCGCCGATCCCGGCGAGTCGTTCGACGTGCGGCTCTACACGTCGGTGTTCGGACGGCCGCTCGACACCGAGGTGTCGCTCGCGCTGGATTCGTCGGGGTTCAGCCAAAGTGCCGCCGCGCCGCCGGCACCGCAAGGCCCGGTACCCGGCATACCGGCGACGGCGCTCGCGTTCCCGCCGCACATACGAACACGCAACGGGACCGCGACGCTCCGCGTCCAGACGAGCCCGCCCCGCAATCCGCGCGGCTACATCGACGGTCAAGTCTATGCGATCCGCCCGACGCTCGCGACCCTGCCGCCGGTGTTCGTCAACCAGCCCGACGCCGTCAGCATCCTGCTGTTCGACAAGACCGTCGTCCCCGACCAGCCGACGTGGTGGGACGACGTGCAACCGATCCTGCAGCAGTACGCCAACCTCTACCCGGTGATGCGCAAAGTCTTGGACCTCGACGATTACGCGAGCGTGATCGCGCACAAGGAGATGCTCGCGATGGTGTTCAGCCTCCCCGAGGAGCATCCGAACTACATGCCGGTCACACGCGATCTCTCGCCGTCCAAACGCCGGCTGCTGCTGCGCTGGCTCGCGACCGCCGCCGAGCCGCGGCTCGGCGCCGTACCGCCGCGGCTTTCCGCACCTGCGGCGAAGGTGGCCGCCCCTGCGGCCGCGCCGATGACGACCTTGCTGGCCGAGACGGAACCGGCGGCCGCGAGCCGTGAAGGCGAGGACGGCTCCAAGGTGTCTGCGGCTCGGCTCACCCCCGCGCTCCGCGCGAAGCTGCCGCCGAAATGATCCTCGTCAAACGCGCGGCGCGACCGCTCCGGACGTTCGAGGCTCTTCGCTCGCCGGCAGCAGCCGGCGCGCAATCGAAGGTCGACGACGCGCTCGACGACCTGCGCGAGGACCTCCAGCTCGCGATCAAGCTCGAGCACGCGACGATACCGCCGTATCTGACGGCGCTGTACTCGTTACGCGACGACGCGAACGCGGAGATTCGCGGGCTGATCCGATCCGTGGTCGTCGAAGAGATGCTCCACATGGCGCTCGCCGCCAACATGCTGTCGGCGATCGGCGGCACGCCGTCGTTCACGTCGTCGGACTTCATCCCGAACTACCCGGGCGATCTGCCGTTCGACATCGGCAACGTCGACGTGAACCTTGCCCCGTTCTCGAAAGCGCTGGTCCACGACGTCTTCCTGAAGATCGAGGAACCCGAAGGCGGACCGATCGCCTTCCAGGCGAGCGGCGAGCTCAGGGCGACGGGCGGACCGACGTACCAGACGATCGGCGAGTTCTATGCGGCGATTCGAAAGCAGTTCGAGGAGATCTGCAAGACCGAGACGATCTTCGATCCGTACGCCGCGCAGTTGCTGCACCCCGCCGGCGCGTTTCGCGTCGAGTCGTTCGCCGACGCGATCCGCGCGATCGACCTCATCGTGCAGCAAGGCGAAGGCACGTCGCTCACGCCGCGCGCGGGGACCGGCAACCAGCTCGCGCATTACTATCGCTTCAACGAGATCGTCAAAGGCCAGGCGCTCATCGTCGACCCGTTGGCGCCGCTCGGGTATTCCTACACCGGCTGGCCGATCCCGTACGACGAGAGCGGCGTGATCCCGATCCTGACAAACGCGAAGCTGTCGGATTACGACGGCTATCCGCAGGCGGCCAGGCTGGCGCGCAAGTTCAACGGCCTCTACGGCAACCTGCTACAGATCCTCGAAGACGCATACGGCGGCACGACGGTGGAGGACGCGAACATCGTCGGGCTCATGTTCGACATGAAGCTGACGGCGCAGGCGCTCACCGCCGTGAACGTCGGCGGCTCGAAGTTCGCGGCGCCGACGTTCGAGTTCGCCCTGACGCACGCGGCGTTCTGAGCGGACCGCGGCTTAATCCGTCAGCGCGTCGAGCGCCGCTCGCGTGCGCTCGAGCTCGCGGCGATATTCGTCGAGCTTCGCGCGCTCGGCCGCGACGACGTCGGACGACGCCTTCGCGACGAAGCTTTCGTTCGCGAGCTTCTTCTCCGACCGCGACACCTCGGACTCCAGGCGTGCGATCTCGCGCGTGTAGCGCTCGCGCAGCTTCGCGGTGTCCGCGACGCCGCGCACGGCGAGGATACGGTCGCGCACGCTGCCGTCGCCGCCGTCGTAGGTCGTGATCTGCGCGCGCGCGAGCGTCGCGATCGTCTCGACGATTCCGCGTTCCGCCGCGAGCGACGCCGGGATCTCGACGCGCATCCAGTCCTTCGGCGCAATCGCCCACTCCGAGCGCGCGTTGCGGAGCTGCTCGACCTTTTCGATCAGCGTACGGAACACGGCCGCGTCGTCCGGGAACGACGGCATCTCGGCGAGGTCGGGCCAGGACGCCGTGACGATCGTCGCGCCGTCGTGCGGGAGCGTCCGCCAGATCTCCTCGGTGACGAACGGGGCGATCGGGTGCATCGCGCGCACGAAGGTGTTGAGCGCGAACGACAGCACCGCGCCGCGCGTCTCTTGCTGGCCCTGCGCCTTCGTCGCTTCGACGTACCAGTCGCACAACGTGTACCAGCCGAACTGCAAGAGCGCGTCGGCCGCGACGCCGAACGCGAAGCCGTCGTATGCGTTCGTCACCGTGTCGACGCACGCGTGCAGCTCGGTGAGGATCCACTTGTCCGCGAGCGTCAGCTTCTCACGCGCCGGCAGCACCCCGGCGCCGGGCAGCCCTTCGGGCAGCGCGCACGTGTAGCGCAGCGCGTTCCAAAGCTTGGTGGCGAAGCGCTTCGCCTCGTCGCAGTAGCGCTCGTCAAAACGCAGCTCCTGGGATTCCAGGCGCATCTGGCGCAACGCACCGAAGCGCGTGCCGTCGGCGCCGTACTTCGGCACGAGGTCGGCCATCGGGTCGATCGCGTTTCCGAGCGACTTGGACATCTTGCGGCCGTGCACGTCGAACACCAGCGGCGTGATGAAGACCTTGTCGAAGGGCATCTCGCCGGCGAAGCGCAGCCCTAGCATGACCATGCGCGTCACCCACAAGAAGATGATCTCGCGCGCCGTGACCATGACCTGGTTGGGATACCAGTGGTCGAACTCGGGCGTGCGCTCGGGCCAGCCCAGGATGGAGAACGGCCACAGCCCCGAGCTGAACCACGTGTCCAACGTGTCGGGATCGCGGCGCAGCTCGTCGGCGCCGTAGCGCTCGCGCGCGATGCGCTTCGCTTCTGTTTCGTCGTGCGCGACGACGACGTCGTCGTTCGGCGTGTACCACACCGGCAGCTGGTGGCCCCACCACACCTGGCGCGAGATGTTCCAGTCGCGCATCTGTTCCAGGCCGGCCTGGTACGTGCGGCCGAAGCGCTCCGGCACGAACCGAGGTGTCCCGGCGCGGTACGCCTCGAGCGCCGGCTGTGCGAGCGGTTGCATCTTCACGAACCACTGCAACGACAGCAGCGGTTCGATGACCGCGTGGGTGCGCGAGCTGAGCGGCAGCGTGGTGCGGTACGGTTGTTCATCGACGAGCGCGCCGAGCACGCGCAGGTCGTCGACGATGCGCTTGCGCGCCTCGAAGCGGTCGAAGCCCGCGTAGGCGTGCATCTTCTCAGCCTGCGCATCGATCGGGGCACGGCGCTCGGGTGTCTCGTCGTAGCGCCAGATCGGCGCGGCGACGCGGCCGTCGTAGTCGATCACCGTCGGCATCGGAAGCTGGTGGCGCTGACCGATCTCGTAATCGGTCGCATCGTGCGCGGGCGTCACTTTGACCGCGCCGGTGCCGAACGCCGGTTCCACCGCGGCGTCGGCGATCACCGGGATCGCGCGATCGACGATCGGCAGTACGACATTCGTACCGATCAGATGCCGGTAGCGCTCGTCGTCGGGATGCACGGCGACGGCGACGTCGGCCAAATACGTCTCGGGCCGCGTCGTCGCGATCACGAGCCCCACGCCCCCGTTCTCGGCGAGATAGCGGATGTGCCACATGAACGTGTCGGTCTCTTCATCTTCCACTTCCGCATCGGAGAGGGTCGACTGCGCCTGCGGATCCCAGTTCACCAGGCGCGTTCCGCGGTACACGAGCCCGTCGTTATAGAGATCGACGAACACCTTGGTGACGGCAGCCGACAAGCCCGCGTCCATCGTGAAGCGCTCGCGGTCCCAGTCGGGCCCGAAGCCGAGCCGCTGGAACGCTTCGTTGATCTCGCCGCCGTACTGCTCGCGCCAGCGCCACGCGCGCGCGAGATATGCCTCGCGGCCGAGCGATTCGCGCGTTGCGCCTTCTTTCGCGAGCTCGCGAATGAGCACGGTCTCGGTGGCGATCGCGGCATGGTCCTGTCCGGGGAGCCAGTTCGCATTTTCGCCGAGCATGCGGTGATAGCGCGTCAGCACGTCCTGCGCCGTGTACGTGGAGGCGTGACCGAGGTGCGCCCGGCCGGTGACGTTCGGCGGCGGCATCGAGATGATGAACGGCGGTCGCGCGGGATCGGGCTCTTCATGGAAGACGCCCGCCGCGAGCGATGCCGCGTACAGGCGCGGCTCGACTTCGGCAGGGTCGTAGGTTTTCGGCAGCTCGGGTCGGTCGGGCGTGGTCACGCCGCTACGTTGGCTAATGGTGTCACCCTGAGCCTGTCGATGTCACCCTGCGCCTGTCGAAAGGTGCGCCACGATCACGGCCGCCAGCCGTAGAGCCACTCGACGTGGGCGAAATCGTCGTCGCGGCGGGCGGCGAGCATCGCGTCGCGCAGCGTCGCGCCGACGTCGCCCACGTGCCAGATCTCGCCGAACAAGCGCGCGCTGTACTGCACGCGCGCCGTCCGCAGATACCGGGCGTCGCGGTATGCGACGAACGCGGCGGCAGGATCGTCGTGCGCCGCGAGCGCCGCTGCGAGCACGACCGCGTCCTCGAGCGCTTGGCACGCGCCCTGCGCGAGATATTGCAGCATCGGATGTGCCGCGTCGCCGAGCAGCGCGAGGCGCCCGCGGCTCCAGTCCGCGATCGGCTCGCGGTCGTACATCGTCCAGTGGCGATCCCGCCCGATCCGCGCGATGCCCGCCTGCACCGGCGCGCAGCCGACGGCAAAATGCGCATCGAGCTCGTCCGGCGTGCCCCAGTCGTCCGAGTCGGGGCGGTAGCGGTCGCTGCGAAACACCGCGACTTGGTTGAAGAGCCGGCCGCCGCGGATCGGGTATTGCACGAAGTGCAGGCCGGGCGCGGTCCAGAGCGTCACGTCGTCGAGCCCCGCACCTTCCCAGAGCTCCGCGACCGGCAACGTGCCGCGATAGGCGACGTAGCGCGCGGCGACGGGCTCGCCGTCGTCGTGGACGAGCTCGCGCAAGCGCGACCACAGACCGTCCGCGGCGACCACTGCGACGCCGTCGTACGCGGTGCCGTCCGCGCACACCACCCGCACGCGGTCGCCGTGCTCTTCGACGTCGACGACGCCGCGCGACGGTTCCAGCACGATGCGCGCGTCGGCACGGCACGCGGCGAGCAGCACGTCGAGCAGATCGCCGCGGTGCATCACGATGTACGGGTGGCCGTAGTGCGCGCGAAAGGCGTCACCGAGGTCGAGCGCGGTGACCTGCGCACCGCTGCGCGCATCGCGCCAGACGATGCGGCGCGGAAACACCGCATAGGGTTCGATTGCCTCGAGCACGCCGAGCCGCGCGAGCGCATGCGACGCGTTCGGCGCGAGCTGCAGCCCCGCGCCGATCTCACCGAAGCGCGCTTCGCGCTCGAGCACGTGCACCGCGCGGCCGGTGCGCGCGACGGCGAGCGCCGCGGCGAGCCCGCCGATCCCGCCGCCGGCGATCAGCAGCGGGAGCTCGCTCATCGGCAGCTAGATCCCCTGACCGTCGGCGCCTTCTTCTTCGGCATCCGTCGTGTTGCCGGCGGGTCCGTACGTCGGCGCGGCACGACCGCCGCCGCCGCTGCTGTCACCGCCGCCCGCGTCCGCGCCGAGGTCTTGCTCGCCGCCCACCGTCGCCGTGTTGCGCTGCGTGAGCGCCGGCTCGTCGCTCGTGCCCGCATCGGGAACGCCGCTGCTCTTGTCGTTCATGACCGTTCGCCTCCGTCGCTTCGTCTGTGCCCCATGCTATGTACCCTCACCCTCCGCGCGCGCGACGAACGCCGGGAGCTCGTGCAAGCCCGCGAGGGTCGTCTCGGGCAGCGGCCTCAGGATTTCGAACGTGCTGTTCGTGCGATTGCACCACGCGACGCGAAAACCGAACGCCGCCGCGCCCCACGCGTCCCACGAATTGGACGAGACGAACACGATCTCGCGCGGCGCGCACGCGAAGCGCGCCGTCGCGAGCGTGTAGACGCGCGGATCGGGCTTGTACGCGCGCACGCTGTCCACGGACAAAACGTCCGTCAGCGAACCGCGCACGCCGGCGTGCTCGAGCGCGGTGTTCGCCGACGACGGTGTCCCATTGGTCAGCACCGCCAGCGGGACGTTTCGCGCCGCGAGCGCTTGCAGGACAGGGGCGACGTCATCGTATGCGGGCATCGTGCGCCACGCATCGGCCAGCCCGCGCATCACTGACGAATCGAGCTCGACCTCCCGCTGCTCGCACGTGAACGCCAACGCATCCGCCGTCAGTTCGTCGAAGTCGCGATATGCATTCGCCATGGTCGTCAGAAACGCGTACTCGAGCTGCTTGCGGCGCCAGTCGGCGACGAACGCGCCGGGATTCCGGACACGCGCTGCGGCAACGTGTGTTTGCATCGAATCGATCGAGAGCAGCGTCCCGTAGAGGTCGAAGACAACGGCGGCAACGGCCATGGTCAGGTTCGTCCCGCAATAGTGCGCTCGAGAAACCGCAGCAGGCGCGTCAGCGGAAAGTCTTTCTCCACCAGCGGCTTCGTGAGGATGGTGCGCAGCCCGAGAAACTTCGCGCCGAGCACGTCGGTGAAGAGCTGATCGCCGATCACGACGGTCGCGCGGCGCGGCGTGCCGAGCAGTTTGAGCGCGCGCAAGAACGCGAACGGCAGCGGCTTGAGCGCGTTGGGCACGACGGGGATGCCGAGCTGCGCGCCCACCGCCGTGACGCGCTCGGTGAAGTTGTTGGAGACGAGGACGAGCGCGAAGCCGCGGTCGCGCGCGGCGGCGACCCAGTCGGCGACGCCCGGCGCGAGCTCGGGCCGGCGGTAGGCGCAGACGGTATTGTCGAGATCGACGACGATGCCGCGCATCCCGCGCGCGGCGAGCTCGTCGAGGGACACGTCGGGGAGCGTGTCGGCGTGATGGTCGGCCCGGAACCTCTCCACGCTATCCCCGGTTCCGTCCACAGCTCGCTCACCCCGCTCGCAGCGCCGGTCAGAAACCGCTTGCTTGCTGCTGTCCCCCGGCGTCCACTGGAATCTTCGCGCCGTCCACGGCGGGTGCACAAGGTATCCGGAACATCTTGTGTCCATCTCCGCTAAGGGGTACAATATCTGGTACAGCCCGGCGGGAACGGACACAAGGCCTTGTGTCCGGCCCGCTCTTGGGCACCCCGGCGACTTGACGAAATCGAACGAACGTTCGATACTCCGAAGTCTCCGCCACGCCACTTTCGCGACCAAGAGGACGCAGCCGGAATGAAGTTCTCGCGCACCTACTCCGCCCCCGGCGACCCCTACGCCGGGATCGCATTCGAGCCGCGCACGTCGCGGATCGTGAACCCCGACGGCAAAGTCGTCTTCGAGGCCAAGGACATCGACATCCCCACGGGGTGGTCGCAAGTCGCCACGGACATCCTGGCCCAGAAGTACTTCCGCAAGGCCGGGGTCCCCGACAAGACGGTCCGCGTCGAGGAGGAGGGCGTCCCGGAGTGGCTGTGGCGCTCGGAGGCGGCGGACGACGCGAAGTTCGGCATGGAGACGGACGCGCGCCAGGTGTTCAACCGCCTGGCCGGCTGCTGGACGTACTGGGGCTTCAAGCACGGCTACTTCGACAGCGAGTTCGAAGCGCGCGCCTACTACGACGAGATGTGCGCGATGCTGGCGCGACAGATCGGTGCGCCTAATAGCCCACAGTGGTTTAACACCGGGATGCATTGGGCGTATGGAATCTCTGGCCAGGCCCAAGGCCACTACTATGTCGATCCGAAGACCGCGGATCTCGCCGAGTCCACGAACGCCTACGAACATGCCTCCGCCCATGCGTGCTTCATCCAGAGCGTCAAGGACGATCTTGTCAACGAAGGCGGGATCATGGACCTGTGGGTCCGTGAAGCACGAATCTTCAAACATGGTGCCGGCACCGGTTCGAATTTTTCGGACATCCGAGGTGAGGGCGAACGGCTCTCAGGCGGCGGCACGAGCTCCGGTCTGATGTCGTTCTTGCGCGTCGGTGATCGCGCCGCGGGCTCGATCAAGAGCGGTGGCACGACGCGACGAGCCGCCAAAATGGTCGTTCTGAACCTCGATCATCCAGACATTGAGGACTTCATTACATGGAAGGTGACCGAGGAGCAAAAAGTCTCGGACCTCGTCACGGGTTCTATCACCTGCGAGAAACATCTCAACGCAATCATGAATGCGGCGAACGATGAGTCGTTGCCGCAAACGGCGCGCCTCGACCCGGCGCTGAATCCGCGGCTCAAAGCCGCAATTCGTGCTGCGCTCGCAGTCGGTATTCCTCAGGCGAACGTTCAGTACGCACTCGATTTCGCAAAGCAGGGCTATAAAGAGCTCACCATCGAGACGTACGACACAAACTGGGATTCCAAGGCATACGGTACTGTTTCAGGACAGAACTCGAACAACTCGATCCGTGTCCCGAACGAATTCTTCGCGCGCCTCGATGCAGGCCAGACGTGGAATTTGACGTCGCGCACGAACGGCAACGTTTTGAAAGCGGTCCCTGCGGAAGAGCTGTGGGAGAAAATCGCAGTCGCGGCGTGGCAATGCGCGGATCCGGGCGTTCAATACGACACGACGATCAACGAATGGCACACGTGCGCAGCCGACGGCCGAATCAACGCAAGTAACCCCTGCAGTGAGTATTTGTTCCTAGATGATTCTGGATGTAATCTTTCTAGCCTAAATCTCGTCAAGTTTCTCGACGACGCCGGTCAGTTCAGCCCCCGCCGCTTCGCTGAAGCATGCCGAATCTGGACCTTCACGCTCGAGATCACCGTTTTGATGGCGCAATATCCATCGAAGGCGATCGCGAAGCGGTCGTACGACTACCGGACCCTCGGATTGGGATATGCGAATCTCGGCACGATGCTGATGCGGCTCGGGTTGCCGTACGATTCCGAGGAAGGTTTCGGCTGGTGCGCCGCGATCTCGGCGCTCATGACGGGCGCCGCATATAAGACCTCCGCGGAAATCGCGCGGGAGTTGGGCCCGTTCCCTGCATATGACCGCAATGCGGAGCATATGGGTCGCGTGCTGCGAAATCATAGCCGCGCCGCACATGCGGAGTCGCAGGGATACGAAGAGCTGACCGTCCTGCCGACGACCCATCCGTCTACGCTCTTCACGCAAGAAACCTGGGCCCTCGCGCGATCGACTTGGGAGAATGCACTCGCGATCGGGGAAGTCGCCGGTTACCGAAACGCGCAAGTCACGGTCATCGCACCGACCGGGTGCCTTGTAGGCGATTCCCTCGTGTCGACCGATCGCGGCCTCATGCGCCTCAACCGCCTCGGCAACGTCAACGGCGACAAATGGCAAGATGTCGATTTCAACGTGCTCACGGACGATGGCGAGCAACGCGCGACGAAGTTCTTCGTCAATGGTGTAGAGTCGACGCGGCGCATAACCACGGCGAGCGGGTTCGTCATCCAGGGCACTCCGACGCATCGAATCAAAGTCGTCGATCCCGAAACCGGCGACCTTTGCTGGAAGCGATTCGGTGAGATCACGGCCGACGACGTCGTCGCTTTGTCGATGGGTACTCTTGCAGGTCGTCCGCGAAGCGCCGCGCTGCCTCCGCTCGGCGAAGAGTATTGGACCGCGGATTACACGACTCGCGTCCCGCGAACCGTAACGGCCGAGCTCGCGGAGCTCGTCGGCTACTTCATGGGCGACGGCTCGCTGCATGCCAAGGGCCTGCGCTTCTGCGTTGCGCAGGCCGACCACGACGTCCTCGAGCGTTTGTCGCATCTCATTCGGACACTGTTCGGTATCCAGCCGATCGCCACGCAGAAGGAAGGCTACGTCGAGTTGGCGGCGCACTCTGTTGCCCTGACGCTCTGGTGGGAGGCGTGCGGTTTCGCGAAGCTGCCACCGAGCGAAGACCATCGCGGCAAGGGCTACGTTCCGCGCATACCGGACTCGATTCTCGCTACGAACGACCCCACAATCTACGGCGCATTCGTTCGCGGTGTGTTTGAAGCCGACGGTACGGTTACGAATGGAGCGGCTTGCTGGTCGACCGTTAATCGCACGTTCTCCGAGGACGTGAAATCGGTCATGCTCGCCCTGGGCGTTCCGACCAGCACGAAGGTCGATACGACCGGCTGGGGACAAAGCGACCTCTTCGTCTTACGCGTGCGCAATGCGGCATACGCCGCCACATTCTCCGAGCGGATCGGCTTCATCGGCGCTCGCAAGCGTGATGCGGTTAAGCCCTGCGACACCTGGCAAGGGACCAAGGGCGACCGCGTGTATTTGCCCGATCCGCTGGTACGCGATCTGGTTCCGACGAGCAGCGACCTCTACGCTCGGACGCAGCTCTACCGCTATCGTCATGACGGAGCAATTAGTCGTGCGACGGCGACCGCATTGCTCGAAAGGACCGAGCATCCACGTATCGCCACCGCTCTACAATTCTACTATGACAAGGTCGCGACGAACGAAGACGGCGGCGAGCAACTCACGTATGACCTCTCGGTCCCAGCAAACGTCACGTACATCGCCAATGGCTTCGTCTCGCACAACACTATCGGCCTCGTCATGGATTGCGATACCACGGGCATCGAACCCGACTTCGCGTTGGTGAAGTTCAAGAAGCTCGCCGGCGGTGGGCACTTCAAGATCGTCAACCAGTCGGTCGAACCGGCGTTGCGCCGGCTCGGCTACAACAACGAGCAAATCGCCGCCATCGAGACGTTCGCCAAAGGGACGAACACGCTCGAAGGTACGCCGCACATCAACAAGGCGACGCTGCGCGCGAAGGGCTTCGACGACGAGACGATCGCGAAGGTCGAGTCGCAGTTGCTCGGCGCGTTCGAGATCGGCTTCGTGTTCAACCAATACGTACTGGGCGAGGAGTTCTGCCGCGAGAAGCTCGGCATGACCGACGCGCAGCTCAAGGACTGGAACCACTCGATCCTGCGCGATACGCTCGGGTTCACGCAGGCACAGATCGAGGAAGCGTCCGACGTGATCTGCGGCCGCATGACGCTCGAAGGCGCGCCCTTCCTCAAGGAAGAGCACCTGCCGGTGTTCGACTGCGCGACCCCGTGCGGCAAACACGGCGCGCGGTACATCCGCCCGCTCGCGCACGTCGACATGATGGCGGCGGCACAGCCGTTCGTTTCCGGCGCAATTAGCAAAACGATCAACCTGCCGCAGACGGCGACGATCGCCGACGTCAAGGAAGCGTACCGCTACTCCTGGGAAAAGATGGTCAAGGCGGTCGCGCTCTATCGCGACGGCTCGAAGCTCTCGCAGCCGCTGGCGGCGAGCTACGACGTCGGCGGGCCTGAAGAAGCCGACGTCCCGCTTTCCGCATACGAAGGCGCGGTCCGCATCGCGGAGCGCGTGGTATACCGTTACATTGCCAAGCGCCGGCGGATGCCGGATCGCCGCAGCGGCTACACGCAAAAGGCCGTCGTCGGCGGACACAAAGTCTACCTGCACACCGGCGAATACGACGATAGTTCGCTCGGCGAGATCTTCATCGACATGCACAAGGAAGGCGCCGCCTTCCGAAGCTTGATGAACAACTTCGCGATCGCGGTATCGCTGGGGCTGCAGCACGGCGTGCCGCTCGAAGAGTACGTCGACGCGTTCACGTTCACGCGCTTCGAGCCCAACGGGCCGGTCGTCGGCCACAGCAACATCAAGATGGCGACGTCGATCCTCGACTACATCTTCCGCGAGCTGGCCGTCAACTACCTCGGCCGCTACGACCTCGCGCAGGTGCAGCCGTCGCAGTCGGTCGACGCGATGGGCCCGGAGCCCGAGTACATCGGCGAGGAACAAGGCGAGGTGCACTACGTCTCGCCGACCGCACTCGGCCCGAAGGCCGGCACGACCGCGCCGGTGGTTCCGACGCGCGTACCGGAACCGGTCGGCGCGGTTGCGCTAGCACCGTCGCCGGCAGCAGCGGGCATTGTCGTCAAAGGCCAGATCGTGGCGGCCAAAGCGCGCGAGGCGATCGCGAAGGGGTATGCCGGCGACGCGTGCACGCAGTGCGGTCAGTTCACGCTCGTGCGAAACGGGACGTGCCTGAAATGCGATAGCTGCGGAACAACGAGCGGCTGTTCGTAATATCGCATCTAACATGACCGCGGTGCATCCGCCCATATGACGGATCGCGCGACGGTCTCGCCGCAAGGGGTCGCGATCGGGAAACCGGTCACGACCCCTTCTCGATCTCCGCAATGCCGACGGTAGTCGCGCGACAGAGAGGACTGCATCATTCAGGCCGTCAAGCAGGGCCGATGGAGATTCACGCTGTTGCAACCGACAGCGCACCTGACGCGCTCGGACCGTACTCGCAGGCGATTCGCTGCGGCGACATGGTATACGTGTCGGGTCAGTTGCCCGTCGTTCGCGCGACCGGAAAGCTGATCGACGGCGGGATTCGCGAGCAGACGCTGCAGCTGTTCGAGAACCTCCGCGCTATCCTCGAAGCCGCCGGCAGCTCCCTCGCGAACGTCGTAAAGGTGACGGTCTTCATCGCGGAATGGAGCGACTTTGCCGCATTCAACGAAGCCTATTCAGCATTGTTCGAAGCGCCTTTTCCCGCGAGATCGACGATCCAGAACTCGCGCCCGATGAACGCGCTCGTCGGCGCGGACGTGATCGCCGCGATTCGCACGCCTTGATCGACGATTCGCCGAGCGTCGATTATCTCGAAGCGGGGTCATCCGGTCCCGCGGTGATGCTCATCCATTCCAGCGTATCCGGTGCACGACAGTGGCGCCGGCTGATGGACGACCTGAAAGATCGATACCGTGTTCGAGCCGTAAACCTCTACGGATACGGCAAGACGCCGCCGTGGCCGCCCGAAACGCCGCAGTCGCTCGACGATCAAGCGCGTCTTGTCGAGGCCGCGCTGCCCGCGGACGCCGACCAGATCCACCTTGTCGGTCACTCGTTCGGCGGGTCGGTCGCAATGAAAGTTGCGGCGCGACAGAGACATCGCGTCGCGAAGCTCGTCCTGCTCGAGGCGAACCCGTTCTTTCTCCTCGCGCAAGCCGGCTGTATCGATGCATTCGCCGAGGCGATGGAACTGCGCGATTGCATCAAGCATTTTGGAGCGCTCGGTGACTGGACGGCGGCAGCCGAACGATTCGCCGACTATTGGACCGGCGACGGGACGTGGCGCGACATGTCGTCCGAGCGGCGCACCGCCTTCGCAGAAGCGCTCAAACCGAATTTCCACGAGTGGGACGCGGTGCTGAACGAAACGACATCGCTCGACGACTGGGCCGCCCAACTGCCGCCGGCTACTCTGCTGGTGTGCGATCCAGGCACCGTCCGGCCGATACGGGAGCTCAACGCACTCCTGCGCAGGTCTCGTCCAGACTTGGCGTACGAAGAGGTGCGGGGAGCCGGACACATGGCACCGCTGACCCGCCCGGATATGATAAATCCTCTGGTCGCTTCATTCCTGGACGACCGACGTTAGCACGCCCTACGGCGACTGGAAGGCAGCGGCCCTATACAAATGCAGGTTCAGAGAAACGGGCCGATTCGTCGGCTCGTTTCTTGCTTCGCGATCGGTTACGGTACTGCGAACTGCCCTATCGCGTCCACGATTGCTGGGACAAATGCGGCGCCTCCGCCGTGCCCGGCGTCATCAAGAACATGCAGCTCGCTCGTGGCCCATCGCTGTGATAGCCGCCAGGCGGTTTCGAGTGGGCTGCTGATATCGTAGCGACCGTGAATGAGCACCCCGGGAATACCGCTCAGCAGCGTAGCGTTTCGAATCAGCTGTCCATCTTCGACGAATGCGGCATGACTCCAGTAATGCGTAACCAGGCGGGAGAACCGCAGGCGAAATTCCGGATCTTGGAACCGCGGGTCCAACGCGTGGCCGGGAGTCAGGGAGACGTGCGTATCTTCCCACCGACACCACTCCGCCGCCGCACGCTCCCGCACAACGGGATCGGGATCGAAGAGGAGCGCTGCGTAGGCGTTCACCAACGGCAAGTCGCGCATCTCAGCGGGAACCATTGCGGCAAAACGGTCCCACTCCTGCGGGAAGATTCGGCCGACGTCATAGGTGACCCAACGCACCTCGCGGCGTGACGTCGTCGTGACGAGACCGAGTACCATCGCGTCGACGCGATCTGGATATGTCTGCGCATACGCTAGACCAAGCGTGGTTCCCCAAGAGAGACCCAAGATCGTCCATCTGCGAATTCCCAGGTGCTCACGCAACAGCTCGATGTCGGCGATGAGATGACCGGTGGTATTCGAGCTGAGGTCGGCGTCGGGCGTGCTGGCTAATGGACGACTGCGGCCACATCCGCGTTGATCGAACAGCACGATGCGATATCTCGCCGGATCAAAGAAGCGCCGCTGATTTACGGAACAACCTGAACCGGGTCCGCCATGGAGGAAGAGCGCGGGTCTACCATTCGGATTGCCGCAGCACTCCCAATAGACCCGATGCCCGTCGCCCGCGTCGAGCATCGCGCTGTCGTACGGTTCGATTGCCGGGAATCTCGGATCCATTCATGTCTCCGTCGCGCCTACGTGTAGTCGCTAGGATGCGTCTTCGTGCGACGTTACTCCCTCGGGGCCAGCCGGCAGATGAACGGGTAGTTCGTGTCGTCGATGATCGGGTCGATGCCGAAGAAATCGTTCAAGACGGACTCGGCGGTGCAGTAGGCGCCTTCCACCCATGCCTGATCGTTGGAGTACGCTTCGCCCACGATGAAGATGTCGGCGTCCGCGTCTTCGATGAGCTGCGACGGCTTGCGGATTTTCTGCTGCACCTCGGCGATGTCGTAGTGCGCGGCCCAGGCGTGGTACCCGGCGTTGAACGGCGGTAGCGACCAGTCGACGTACCGCGCTTCGATCGGTTCGGGGACCGCGTCGTAGTCGGAGTTCGGCCCGAAGTGCAGCTCGGCGAGCTGCCGGCGCAGCATCTTGAGCATGCGGGCCGGCACTTTGCGCGGGCCGATCAGCGGCTGGACGTCGTCGACCAAGGGGACGTGGCGCTCCTCGTCGGGGTTCAGCTCCAGCCCCTGCCAGAAGTCGGTGTACGCCTCGTCGTCGTAGCTCGCGAGGATGCCGTAGACCGGCGTGCTCGTCTGGTCTTGGGCGTTGTTTCCGAAGTACACCACTTGGCGAATGGGCGTGTCGGTCACGCTCGGGCCGATCGTGTTGCGCCGCGCCGCGGCCAGGAGCTGCTGCTCCTGTTTGAGCGTGAGGCGTTCTACGACGAGCGCCTCGAGCGCCGCGACGAGATCGGCGGCGGCGGTGTACGGCACGTCGATCAACGTCTTTAGCGCGTCGCGGTAAGCGTGCGGGAAATGCTCTTCTTTCAGCGCGGCGATCACGTCGGCGGTGACGACGTATCCGGTGATCTGCGGCGGGTACGTCGCAAGCGTCGTCCACCACGGCGTATCGAAGAACATCCCGATCTTGTAGGACGGCTGCATGATCGCCGCTTCCAGGTACAAGGTCACCTTGCGGTGGTTCAGCACGTCGACGCCGCCCGTGTGGACGTACCGCGTCCCCTGCGCCACCAGGTCGATCGCGTGGCGCGGCATCGCGAGCCACGCGGCATCGGTCGTGCGCATCTCGGCGGCTTTGTGCGGCTCGGCTCGCTTCGCGCAGCCGAAGTGGATCGTGCCGTCGCGCTGATAGATGGACTGGAGCCGCGTGTCCGGGGAGTACCGGAAGTCCACGCCCTTGTCACCCGCCAGTTTGACGATCGCGTCGAACAGCGCCGTGAACATCCCGGAGTAGCCGGTGGTCAGCGTCTTGTACTGCGTGCCCGGCGTAAACTCGTTGTTGGCCTCGAGCGCCACCGCCGAGTTCCAGTTGATGACGTTCGACGTGTAGCCGTTGCCGTCGGCGGTGTAGGCGAAACCCTCCGAACCGAGCCGGTCGTACATGAGGTTCCAGTAGCCGATGTTCTTGAGCAGATCGCCCTGCTCGAACACCGAGGACGATGAGAGCTGCGCGCTGATCTTGCCGTGCCGGTAGAACGTATCCCACTCGTTCCGGGTCTGCGGTCCGGTCGTGCTCGTCACGGCGATCTCTTCGATGACGTTGAACCCGATGTCGGGCTGCGCCGAAGCGCCGTACCGGTCGATGTTGTACGGCGCCGGCATCTTCGACGAGAAATCGTTGAGGTACATGTTCTTCGTGCGAAGATAAAATAGCGGGTTGGTCGACTCGTTGAACGGCACGGAATATTTGTCGAGCCCGAGCTCGCTGATGACGGTGGTGACCACGCGATGACCGCCGGCCGTGCCGCCGTTGGCGTCAGGCGCGGTGCGGTCCCACTCCGAGTACCGCATGCCGCCGAGCTCGACGTACGATTTCGTCCTATCGTTTTCATAATGCCACGTGCAAACCCGCGCGCCGGGTTCGCGCGTCCCGGGGTTCTGTTTCGAAAAGTCGTACTTCCCCCAGTCGTACAGCTCCAGGACGTCGCCCGCGCAGAGCTGCTTGGACTTGAACGCGTCGTCCGTGACGGTGCCGTTGAGCAGCCGCCACGCCGTGTACAACCCGGCCCCGCCGGCGCCAAAAATCGAGTACGTCTTCTTGGCCATGCCGTTCGTCCTTCAGTGGGTCAGCGTGCCGCGCCGGTTCGGCTGAAATATGTCGATCCAGTTTGGAAGTTCGCGACGTCGAACGGCGTACGCCCCGTCGAGCGCGAGGTCAGACCGATCAACGTCGTAATTCGAACGCTCGCCGCTCACGGCGCTATCAGCCCGCAGAAAACCGGACGTTTCATCACACGCGCACCCCGTCGTCTGTGGACACCCAACCTCTCGCTCGGCTTCCCTGCCCGGCCGGGCATTCCTGTGGGCCGTACGGCGTGATGGTCGCAAGCATGCACGCGCGTGCGTTCGATGGGGTATCGAAGCAGGTATGCACATGAACGTGCGCCCCGCGACGCTCGGCGCCGTCGTTGTCATCATCGTGGTGGGCTTTGCGATCGGCGCCTGGCTTGCGATTCGCACGCGCGGTCCCGTTGCGGAGACCACGCGCGTCACCGTTGCAAGCGAAACACACACGGCGCCGCACACCGTGCGCCCGCTCGCAGCGGCGCCTGCGCCGACCGCGCTCCCGACGCCGGTCAGTATCGTGACCGCGGAGCCGATCGCGACGCCTGCGCCGCCGCCAAGCCACAGTGCGCCATCGACGGCCGCGCCGTCCGCGGCACCTATCGCAGCCGGCGCGCAAGCCACGCTGCAAGGCTCCTGGCGGCTCGATGAGGCGAACGTTCAGGTCGGCACGATCGTCTGGGTCGGGGACGCCGCGCCTGCAAGCCGCGATACGATCGTGTTGAACGTGCGCAAACAAAGCGTCGGCGGCCGGCGCGCCATGCCGTGCGAGCGACAGACCGCTTTGCATGCAGCATTCTCGGTCGGCGTAGCACGACAAACGGTTCCCTACCGTGAAGTGAACTGCGACGGAGTCGTGTCGACCGGCGAAGTCCAAGTCACCAGTTTCGCAGGCGACGGAACGTCATTCAGCGGCAGCTTTTCGCAAAACGGCGCGAACCTCGGAACGTTCACCGCGCGCAAACTCTGACCGTATCGTATACTAGACCGGTGCCCGAGTTGCCGGACATCGCCGCGTACATCAGCGCGCTGGAAGACCGAATCGTCGGCCGGCCGCTCGAGCGCGTCCGGTTGGCGAACCCGTTCCTACTTCGGACGGCGCAGCCGCCGATCTCCGATGCGCAAGGCCGCGTGGTGCGCGAAGTCCGCCGCATCGGCAAGCGGATCGCGATCGGTCTCGACGGCGATCTTTGGCTGGTGTTCCATTTGATGATCGCCGGGCGGCTTCATTGGAAAGCTGCGGGCGCGAAACTCGCCGGACGAAACGCCTTGGCCGCGCTCGATTTTCCGAGCGGCACGCTCACGCTCACCGAAGCCGGCTCGAAGCGTCGCGCATCGTTGCACGTCTTGAGCGGCGAAGAAGCACTTCGGTCCGCCGACCCCGGCGGCATCGACGTCTTCCGCAGCGATCTCGCGTCATTTCGCGCCGCGCTCTCGGCCGAGAACCGGACGCTGAAGCGTGCGCTGACCGATCCGCGCACGATCGACGGGATCGGCAACGCCTACTCGGACGAGATCCTCCACGCGGCACAGCTGTCGCCGATCTCGCTCACGCAAAAACTAACCCCACCCGAGTGGGAACGCCTCTTCGCCGCGACGCGCACGACGCTTCAAGTCTGGACCGATCGGTTCACGGCCGAGGCGAAAGGCCGGTTTCCCGAGCACGTCACCGCGTTTCACGACGACATGGCGGTTCACGGCCGGTACGGAAAGCCGTGTCCCGCGTGCGGGGAAACGGTGCAGCGAATACGTTACGCCGACAACGAAACCAACTATTGCCCGCGCTGCCAGACCGGCGGAAAGATCCTCGCCGATCGCGTGCTTTCCAGACTATTAGGAGCCGACTGGCCACGAACGCTGGACGACCTCGAAGCCGCCAAGCGTCCGTAGCCTGCGGCGCGGCTAGCGATCGATCATCGTCATTCCGGCGGCGCTGTTGCGGTCGCCGGCGACCCGCTCGGCCATCCCATCAAGTTCCCGCAGATCGTCCGCATCGAGCGCGAGCGCGAGCGCGCCGGCGTTTTCATCGACGCGTGCGGCTTTCGTCGTGCCCGGGATCGGGACGAAGTCCTGACCGCGGCTCAGCACCCAGGCGAGGGCGACTTGCGCCGGCGTCGCGCCGTGCTTCGCCGCGATGGCGCGGACCGTTTCGACCAGCGCCGCGTTCCGCTCGACGTTATCGCCCGTGAACCGCGGAAGCGTGCGCCGGAAATCGTTGTCCGCAAGCGCGTTCGCATCGACCGTCCCGGTGAGGAAGCCGCGACCCAGCGGGCTATACGGCACGAAGCCGATCCCGAGCTCGCGCACGGCCGGCAGCACCTCGCGTTCGACGTCGCGCGACCACAGCGAGTACTCGCTCTGCACCGCCGCGATCGGGTGCGTGGCGTGCGCGCGGCGGATCGTCGCCGCCGACGCCTCGGAAAGACCGAGGTGGCGCACCTTCCCCGCCGCGACGGCCTCGGCCATCGCGCCGACCGTCTCTTCGATCGGCACGTTCGGATCGACGCGGTGCTGGTACCACAGGTCCACGTAATCGACGCCCAAGCGGCGCAGCGATCCTTCGAGCGCGCGTTTCGCGTTGGCGGGCGATCCGTCGACGGCGTTGAGGCGCCGGTCGCCATCGAAGGCGAAGCCGAACTTGGTCGCGAGCTGCACGCGGTCGCGCCGGTCACGGATCGCCGCGCCGACGACCTCCTCGTTGCGCAGCGGCCCGTAGATCTCGGCGGTGTCGATGAACGTGATCCCGATGTCGATGGCGTGCCGGATCGCTTCGGTACCGGACTCCTCGGCCGGCGGGCCGTACGCGAAGGAGATGCCCATGCAGCCCAGACCGAGCGCGGAAGTCTCGAGCTCGCCGAGGCGGCGTCGTTGGATGGTCGTCGTCATACGCCCCTCGTACCCAGCCCACGGGGGACGAGCGCTGCACCCACGTCAGATGGGCGTCGAGCCTCGCAGAACCTAAGGTAACACCAGCGTCGTCGAGTTGTCGTGACCGAGCACGATGGGCACGTGGAACGTCTTGTCGGCGAGTGTGGCATTGGCGGCGTCCGACACCACGACCTCAACTGTCGAGAAGACGCATTGGCTCAGCGATCCTGCGCCCATCGCGGGAAAATTCCTGAGCGTGATGCTGTTCGACGTCAGCGGCCCCCAACCGAACGAGTAGCCTCCCTGAAACCCCGGACATCCGGATCCAGCCGGAGCCTGCACGGAAAACCTCAAGGAGTTCGCGGTCGGAAGACCGTTGAGCGTCACGGTGAGCGATGCGATCGTCGTGATCGTGATCGGCAGCGACGCGGTCGCGCCGCCGGCGCCGCTGATCGTCAGCGTCGTCGTGCCAGCGCTGTAGCCGACGAGCGCGACCGCCGGATCGCCCTGCCCGCCTGGACCTAACATCACCACGACCCCGCCGGCGATGGTCGGATCGGCGCTGCTCACCTGAAAGTTCGACGCGTTTCCGCTCTGCGACACCGGGACGAAATTACCCGCGGTCGCAGGTGCCCGCAGGCAATTGTTGGGGCTCAGCCCGCATGCGTTGGTCGTGCCGATGTAGGCAACCGAGGAGCCCAGGACGAGCCCTCCGCTCACGACCGGCGCGCTCGGCCCGCCGCCGCCGCATGCGGGCAAGACGGCGACAGCGGCAAGAACGGCGAATCCGAAGCGACTGTGGCGCGGGCGTCGACGGCTCATGCGCGCTCCTTCGACTGCGAGCCGATGCGGACCAGGTTGCCGGGCGGATCGGCGAGGGAGAACTCCACGATGTCGTAACCGGTCTCGGCCGGCTCCTCGATCCGCTCGATCCCTTGCGCGACGTACTCAGCGTAGAACGCGGAGGTCTCGTCCAAGTTCAGCGAGGGCAAAATCGGGATCGTCGCTTTGACCTGCGGCTTGTCCGCCATCTGTTGAACCCCGTGATCTACGGTTTTCGAGGTGCCATGTTCCCGTGCCGGCGCGACTAGGCGTTTCGCGATCGCAGGCAGGCCGACGGCCCCCTGATTTCTCAAACAGGAGCTCAGAACACTGCAAGGAGTCGATATGCGTGTTGTCGTGATCGGAGCCGGCGGCGTCGGCGGGTACTTCGGCGGCCGGCTCGCCGCCGCGGGGACGGACGTGACGTTCGTCGCGCGGGGCGCACATCGCGACGCCATACGAGCGAACGGTTTGCGTATCGAAAGCGGTGGCGGCGACGCCGTCGTCGACGTGAAGACCGTCGAGGACACCTCGCAGATCGGGCCGGTCGATCTCGTCATCGTCGCCGTCAAGTTATGGGACACGCACACGGCCGCCGCGATGATCGCACCGCTGCTGCACGATGACACCGCGGTCGTCTCGCTGCAAAACGGGGTCGCCAAGGACGACGCGCTGCGCGAGGCGGTCGGGAGAGTGCACGTGGTCGGCGGGATGGCCTACATCGCCGCCGTCATCGACCGCCCCGGCGTCATCCGCCACACCGGTGCGATTCAACGCCTCGTCGTGGGCGAATACGGGGCGCGCAAGACACCCCGCGTCGACGCGTTCGCCGACGCGTGCCGCGCCGCCGGGATCGACGTCGTGCTCAGCGACGACATCGAGCGCGCGACGTGGGAGAAGTTCGTATTCCTCGTCGGGCTGAGCGGTGCGACGAGCGTGATCCGGCAACCGGTCGGGATCATTCGCGCCGATCCGCACGCCCGTTCCCTGCTTCACGCGTTGCTGCGCGAAACCGTCGCCGTGGGACGCGCGCAAGGCGTGAGTCTCGATCCGAACTTTGCCGACGACCGGCTTGCCTTCTGCGACACGCTTTCCGCGGCGACGACGTCGTCGATGCACGGCGATCTCGAGCGAGGAAAGCGGCTCGAGCTCCCGTGGCTGCAAGGGACGGTCGTCGACCTCGGGCGAGCGGCGGGCGTGGACACGCCGGCGAACGCGTTCGTCCGTGACACGCTGTCCGTCTACGTCGACGGAACGCCTGCCATGTGAACAACGCCGAGAGCGTTCTGACCCTGACCGCAGGAATTGGTTCTGACGCGCGTGAAATCGCGGTCCGGCAGCACGCATGCGGGTGAGGATTCTACAAGCAGGCCGAGGCACCGACCGCAATGGGAGTCTCATCGCTGCCCGGCAAGGCGCGCACGTCGCGGGGCGGCTCATCTTGCCGCTACTACTCGGCCGATCATACGAAGAACGTCTTCGTGCAGACGATCGGAGCCGACGACATGGCCGGCGCAAGGCAGCTCGGTGGTGTGCCAGCACCTCGCAAGAACACGGCTTCTTGCTGGACGGCCACGACTCGATGAGTTCGCTACTGAACGCGGGCGCCGTTCACTCCACGGTTTTCGCGGTCGCATTTGGTACGTGACCGGTTCGATCAACCAAATCGTGCACGGAGCGATGATCTCCATCGTCGCGGCGCTGCTGTTCGGGCTCACCGTCTTTTCCATGCGCCGCGAGCTCGCGAACGAAGCCGTCTTGGGTGGGCTCATCGCCAAGGCGATCGGCACCGGCGCAAACATCGTTGCTGCGATGACATCCGGGTTCTTGATCCCGGAGATCGCGGCGCGGTACGCGACCGCCTCGCCGCACGGGATGCACTTCGCCGTTGAGGTCATCTCGCTCTGCGGCGCGGTGATCCAGCTCTTCGCGGCTTCTTTTCGGAGGCCATCTCACGCCGCAGACCTTGGGGTTCATCGTGCTCGCGGAAGCGGTCTGGTACTGCGCCGTCGGAGCGCTTCTCCTCCGGCGCGTGCTTTAGCGCAGCGGCGCGCGCCGAAACTCCGCTTGCTGCAGCGGGCGTCCCGCGTGCATCTTGCCCGCCGTGTTGTTCACGATGCGCCGCTCGACGAGATTGCGCCGCATCATGTCCTTCAGCCGCGCGAGCACGGTAAACGGTTTCGCTTTCAAGCGGGCCGCGAGCGCGTCGGCGCTTTGCCACTGGTCGGTGAGCAGCGGGAAGAGGCGTTCGTCCCAGCTCGATTCGGTCGTCTCGTTCGGCACGCCCGAACCTTACGCTGGGCTGTGGCGCCGGTCCTCGACGACCGGCTCGGCACGCTAATCGTCGTCGAACCACTCGATGCGGACGACGCGCCCGCCATGGATCGTGAATAAGATCGACGCATGCCGCGGGCCGAGCGCATAGGTATAGAGCTCGCTGCCGCAGCCATGCTGCGCCCTCGGCCTTCCGAACACCGCCGACACCTTGCCGGCGGGCGTGCCGATCGTAATGCCCGAGCGAAGGCGAACGGCGCTCAGATCGACGCGGACGACCCGAAGCGGCGGCGGCCCCGGCGGTCGCATCAGGTATGGAGTTGACATCGCATCGAGGGCGTAGACGATCCGGTGCTCGGCGTCATGGGCGCCTGCCGCATACGGGAGGCTCGTCATGCGGTCGAGTTTCTCATAGAGCCCAGCCGGGACACCAACGAGCTCAGCGTCACGCGGGTTTTTCGCGCGCGGTACCACGGCTTGAAAATAGACGTTTTTGAACGTCGGACACTCCCAAGCGCCGAACCAATGAGCTCGTGCTTGCATCTCGGCGTAGCTCGGAAGCTGAAAGTCCGTCGCGAGCATCACCGCGAAAGCCGCCGCGACGTGGAGAACGTTCACGACCCCGGGCCTCCGGCGAGCGCTGCGAGCTTGAGCACGGTATTCCAGTTGCGAGCGGTGCCGACCGTACCTAGCCTCTTCTCGATCGACGTGCCCGTGAGCTTCGAGCGGCCCATCCCGTCGGGGTACGTGATGTACAGGTGCTGCCCTCCGGCGCGGATCAGTTCCGGCCCGCGAACGCCGGCGCGCAGCGCTTCGACCGCGTCCCGCGCGGGCTCGGATTTCAAGAACATCACGATCAGACGGCCCGGATCGTTCTTGGCTTCGTTCGGAAACGGGTTGCGCGCGATCACGTCCGCCCACTCGTCGACCGAGCGCACGAGAAACGCCGGGCCGAGGCCGAGCCGCTTCGACGTCTCCTTCTCCAGCTGCATCTCCAGCGCGGCGCCGCGGCGCGCGCCGCCGGAGAACACGACATTACCGCTTTGCAGCACCGTCCGCACGCCGCGAAATCCGAGGCCGGTCACGAGCTCGCGCACATCCGTCATGGAAACCAGGGCGTGGCCGCCGACGTTGATCCCGCGCAGCAGCGCGATGTGCACGCTCACGGCCAAGCGATACCGCCGCGCGGGACGGGTCTCCTGGGCAGGGCGCGGAAGGGTGCGCGGGTGCGAGAACCGCTCCGCCGCCGCGACTTCACCGCGCTCCTCGGCGCAGCGGTCGTGGCCGGCGCGCTGCCCGGCTGTTCCAGGAGGTCCGACGCGGTGTCCACGCTGCCCGAAGCCCCGGCATCGTACGACGACGCGGTCCGCCTCATCCGGGGCCTCATCGCGCGCGACGCCGCCGACCCGGCGATTTTGCCCGCGGCGGTGCCGCGGCTGTACGTGCACGACAAGCCGGTGCAGCACGCCGTTCTGCTCTTCCACGGCTTCACCAACTGCCCGCAGCAGTTCGACGAGCTCGCGCAACGTTTTTACGCGCGCGGCTGCAACGTGTACGTGCCCCGCATCCCGCACCACGGGCTCAAGGACCGTCTCACGCGCGACCTCGCCGGCGTCACCGTCGACGAGCTCGCGGACTTCGCTACGTTCGCGTTCGCGTTGACAAGGCCGCTGGGCGCGACCGTCAGCGCGCTCGGGCTTTCACTCGGCGGGACGATGGTGCAGTGGCTCGCGCAAACGCAGCCCGTCGATCTGGCCGTGCCCGTCGCGCCGTTTCTGATCCCGTACCCGCTGCCGCCGTTCATCGGCCAGCCCGCGATGCGATTGCTCGCGACGCTGCCCAGCATGTACTTCTGGTGGGACTTCCACATCAAGGAACAATGCTTGCCGAACTATGCCTATCCGGGCTATCCCACGCACGCGCTCGCGCAGATCGTCTTCTTCGGCAACGTCATCTTCGCGGAAGCCGCGCGGACGAAACCGGCTGCGCGCCGGTGCGTGCTGGTGCTCGGCGACCGTGACAACGCCATCGACAACGGCTCGGCGCGCCACATGACGGAGCTCTGGAACGCACACGGCGCCGGGTACACCGAGCTGATGCTGACGGGCCTGGGCCCGCGCCACGACGTGATCGATCCCACGACGTACCCGCGCGGGCGCACGGCAGTGTATCCGAAGCTGGAAGCGCTGGTGCTCGATGCCGTCTGACTGGCGCGTGGTGGTGACCGCGCGCGGCTTCGACGGCACGCCCGAAGCCGCGGCGCTGCTGCGCGACGCCGGCTGCGAGCTCGTCACGACGCCGTACAGCGGCGCGCGCTTCGACTACGAGCTCGGCGGCGACGAGCTCGCCGCGCTGCTGGCGGACGCGGACGCGTACATCGCCGGCTCGGCCCACGTCACGCGCGACGTGCTCGAGCGCGCGCCGCGATTGCGCGTCGTCTCGCGCCGCGGCGTCGGCTTCGAACGCATCGATCTGGACGCCGCGCGCGACCAAGACGTGCTCGTCACCATCGCGGCGGGCGCGAACCAGCACGCCGTCGCCGACCACGTCTTCGCGCTGTTGCTCGCCGTCGCACGCAACGTCGTCGACGCGAACCGCAGCATCGCCGAAGGCCGCTGGCAGTCGTTCATCGGGCCGGAGCTGCGCGGCAAGACGCTGGGCATCATCGGCCTCGGCCGCGTCGGCAAGGGCGTCGCGCGCCGCGCGCGCGGCTTCGCGCATGCGGGTGATCGCGAGCGATCCGGTACGCGACGACGCGTTCGCGCGCGCCAACGACGTCGCATACGTCCCGCTCGACGAGCTGCTCGCGCGCGCCGACGTCGTGTCGGTCAACGCCTCGCTCAACGATACCACGCGCGGGCTGCTCGGCGCGTCCGCGCTCGCGCGCCTCAAGGACGGCGCGATCCTGATCAACACGGCGCGCGGCGGCATCGTCGACGAATCCGCGCTCGCGGATGCGCTGCGCGCGGGCAAGCTGCGCGGCGCGGGGGTCGACGTGTTCGAGCGCGAGCCGCCCACGGGCTCGCCGCTGATCGGCCTGCCGAACGTCGTGCTCACGCCGCACACGGCCGCGTACACCCACGAAGCGATGACGGCGGCCAACATGCTGGCCGCCGAGATCGTCGTGGGCTACATGCGCGGCACGCTGCCGCACCCGGACTGCATCGTCGTCGCCCCGCGACGCGGGAGATTCCGTCTAGAACAAGTTCCAGAGGTACTGGTTGTAGACTTCGTGGTGGTACTGCACTTCTTGTGCCTTCACGAAGGTGCCCAGCGAGCGCGGGCAGCGGTCGGCGCTGACCTGCTTGAGCTCCGCGTAGCGTTCCTTGACGTCGGCGGTCAGCAGCGTCGTCGTCCACGACGAGCTGCGGAAGTTCTCGAGCGCGTCGTAGATGTTGTCGGGGAGATAGCTTTCGGCGGACGCGGACGTCCGCGCCGATCTCACCGTCGAGCCCGGTCTTGAACACCGCCAGCATCACCATGTACGGGTTCGCGTCCGGCGCGACCGACCGCACCTCGAGGCGCGAGCTGCGCTCGTTGCCGATCGGGAAGCGCACCATCGAGCCGCGATCGACCGCCGACGCCTTGATCTGGTTGGGCGCTTCGAAGTGCGGGTCGAGCCGGCGGTACGCGTTGACGCTCGCGTTCAGCAGCAGGCAGATGTCGTTGCCGTGGGTGAGGATGCGGTCGGCGAACTTCCAGGCGAACTCGCTGAGGTTTTCCTTGCCGTTCTTGTCCCAGAAGATGTTCTTGCCGCCCTTGGTCACCGACACGTTGGTGTGCATGCCGTTGCCGTTCACGCCGACCACCGGCTTGGGCAGGAAGCTTGCCGTCATGCCAAGCCGCGTCGCCACTTGGCGGCAGATCAGCTTGTAGAGCTGGATCTGGTCCGCGGCGGCGACCACTTCGCCGTAGCTGTAGTTGATCTCGAACTGCGCGGGCGCCACTTCGGGGTGATCTTTCTCGTTCTCGAAGCCCATCGCGCGCTGCACCTCGGCCACCGTGTCGATGAACTCGCGCAGCGGATCGCCCGGCAGCGAGTGGTAGTAGCCGCCCGTGTTGACGTACTCGAACTTGCCGTGCTCGTGGTACGACTGCTCCGCGTCCACGCCTTTGAACACGAAGCCTTCGATCTCGTTGGCGGCGTTGAGCGTGTAGCCGTGCTTGTCGTACTGCTCGTCGGACAGCTGCTTGAGGATGCCGCGGATGTCCGCGTCGAACGGCGTGCTGTCGCGGTTGAGCACGTCGCCGAACACCAGCACCTTGCCGGCGCCGAAGATGTCGGCCGGCGCCCAGTAGAACGAGCTCCAGTCGAGCACCAGCCGCAAATCGCTCTCGCGCTGAGGCGTGAAACCGCGGATCGACGAGCCGTCGAACGTGAGGTTGTCCGCCGACTTCAGCAAGAACTTCTTGTCGTAGTCGAGCATGTGCAGGCGGCCTTCGAGGTCGCTGAACAGGACCGTCACCGCCTTGATGCGGCTCTCGCCCGCGAGGTAGTCGAGCCGCTCTTTCGCGATCTTGTCCTTGGGCACGCGGTCTTTCCGCTGTTGCTTTGCTTTCAAATTCAGCTCTTCGAGCTCCGTGTATGAAAGCATGAGAAAATCGCGCAGATCGTAAGCCATGGCTGCCCGTTTTGGCGTATTCCGGAGGCCCGCCTTTCGATATTTGGCCAACCCGGCCGGGGCCGGTTTCGCCCCCGCGCGCAGGGTGGCTGCTTGCCGGGTCGGCGGAGGAATACGGACCGTGCAAGCGGCAACGGCGCGCCATGGCAGTAAGCGCGCGCCCCGCGAAGCGAGTCGAGCTCACCTATCGAGGGATCGCCCTCGGCGCCTTGATCACGGTGATCTTCACCGCGGCCAACGTCTACCTCGGGCTGAAGGTGGGGCTGACGTTCGCGACGTCGCTGCCCGCCGCGGTGATCTCGATGGCCGTCCTGCGCTTCTTCAAGAAGTCGACGATCTGGGAGAACAACATCGTCCAGACGATCGCGTCGGCGGCCGGGACGCTCTCGTCGATCATCTTCGTGCTCCCGGGCCTCGTGATGGTCGGCTGGTGGACGGGCTTCCCGTTCTGGCAGTCGTTCGGAATCTGCGCGGTCGGCGGCATCCTGGGCGTCATGTACAGCGTGCCGCTGCGCCGCGCGATGGTCACGGGCAGCGACCTTCCGTATCCGGAAGGCGTCGCCGCGGCCGAGGTGCTGCGCGTCGGCGCGGCCGCTACGAGCCACGAGGGCGCCGATCCGGCGGCGATCGCCGAAAACAAGGCCGGCTTCGCGACGATCGTGTGGAGCTCGGTCGTCAGCCTCTTGATGTTCATGATCGTCGCCACGAACGTGTTCGCGGGCGAGATCAAGAAAAATTTCCGTACCGGGGTCCAAGCGGTCACCGGCCTGGACATCGGCTTGTCGCTCGCGCTCATCGGCGTCGGGCATCTCGTCGGCGTGACGGTCGGCGTCGCGATGCTCGCCGGGATCGTGCTGGCCTGGGGCATCTTGATGCCGGTCCTGAGCTCGATGCACGCCGGCGCGGGCGCCGATCTCGGGGCCGCGGTGAACGACGTCTTCCGCCATCGCGTGCGCTTCATCGGCGCGGGCGCGATCGGCGTCGCCGCGATCTGGTCGCTCGGCAGGCTCGCGGGTCCGGTCGTCGGCGGCGTGATGTCATCGCTGCGGGCATCGCGAGCGCGCGCCGGCAGTCCGGACGGCGACGTGCCGATCACCGAGCGTGACATCCCGTTCAACATCGTCACGATCATCAGCGCGGTGTGCTTGATCCCGCTCGGCGTTCTGCTCGCGACGTTCCTGAGCGGCGGCGTGATCGCGGGCGCGACGGTGCCGCTCGTGATCGGCGCGATCGTCTACATCGTCATCGCCGGCATCCTCGTCGCGGCGGTGTGCGGGTACATGGCGGGGTTGATTGGCTCGTCCAACTCACCCGTCTCCGGGCTTGCGATCCTCACCATCCTGGGCGCAGCGCTGCTGCTGGTCGCGCTCGCGCATCCCGGCGATCCGAACGCGGCGAAAGCGCTGGTCGCGTACGCGCTGTTCGTCACGGCGATCGTCATCAACATCGCCACGATCTCCAACGACAACCTGCAAGACCTCAAGACGGGCCAGCTCGTCGGCGCCACGCCGTGGCGCCAGCAGGTCGCGCTGATCTTCGGCGTGATCTTCGGCTCGCTGGTCATCCCGTGGCTGCTCGATATGATCAACCACGCATTCGGATTCCAAGGCTCGCCGATGAAGGGCATCACCTCACAGCCGCTGGCGGCACCGCAGGCTACGCTGATCTCGGCGCTCGCGCAAGGCGTGATCACCGGCGATTTGCCGTGGGGCCTCATCGAGGTCGGCGCGCTCATCGGGCTGGGCATCGTCGCCATCGATGAAATACTGCGTCGCACGAAGCGCGGTCAGTTTCCGCCGCTCGCCGTCGCGCTGGGGATCTACCTCCCGATGTCCGTGACGTTCATGGTCGTCGTCGGCGCGTTCATCGGCAAGTACTATAACAACTGGGTGGCAACGAAGCCGAACGGCGACGTGGCGAAGCGGCTCGGCGTGTTGCTGGCGTCGGGGCTGATCGTCGGTGAGAGCCTCGGCGGCGTCATCCTCTCGGGCATCATCACCGCGACTAACAAAGACACACCGCTTGCGCTCGTCGGCCCTGGTTTCGAATTCGCGGCCCTGTGGATCGGCGGGATCGCCTTCGTCCTCGTCGTCATGGCGATGTATCGCTGGGTCGCCGGGCTCGCGCGCCGGATCGCGTGAGGCCTCGAGCCGCGCGGAAGCAAGCAGGGACGTCCTCATGAGGAATCCGGCGGCGAAACGGAGATATGCGCCTGTATGGCATCTCTCACTCCGGAGCGCCTGACCGAGCTGCAAGCGCACGCGAACGACGTCCGTCAAGGCATCATTCGCTCGCTCGTCGCGGCCGGGTCGGGGCATTCGGCCGGTTCGCTCGACATGGCCGACGTCTTCACCGCGCTGTATTTTCATGTGATGCGCCACGATCCCAAACGGCCGGAGTGGCCGGAGCGTGATCGCCTGCTGCTGTCGTGCGGGCACATCGCGCCGGTGCGGTACAGCGCGATGGCGTACGCGGGCTACTTGCCGGTCGAGGAGCTGCTGACGCTGCGCAAGTTCGGGACGCGTTTGCAAGGCCATCCGGAGCGCGTGTCCCTCGAGGCGCTGGAGACGACGTCGGGACCGCTCGGTGAAGGCCTCGCGCAAGGCACCGGCATGGCGCTGGCCGCGAAGCTCGACCACGCCGACTGGCGCGTGTACGTGGTCACGTCGGACGGCGAGCACCAGTGCGGGCTGCACTGGGAAGCGATGATGACCGCCGCCAAGTTCAAGCTCGACAACCTGACCTGCATCATCGACCGCAACTTCATCCAGATCGACGGCAGCACCGAGGACATCATGCCGCTCGAGCCGCTCGCCGACAAATACCGCGCGTTCAACTGGCACGTGATCGAGTGCGACGGCAACGACATGACCGCGCTGGTCGCCGCGTTCGACGAGGCGAAGACGGTGAACGGCAAGCCGCAGGTGATCATCGCGAACACCGTGCCGGGCAAGGGCGTGTCGTTCATGGAGGGCGACTACCTGTGGCACGGCAAGCCGCCCAAGAAAGACGAAGCGGACATCGCCCTGCGCGAGCTGCTCGCCGACCGCGAAAGGATCGTTGCGAACCGTGGCTAGCACGAGCGTGAACTCCGCGTCCGAGACGATGCACCTCGTCGACTACAACGACGCCGCCGCGGTCAAGCAAGTGCCAACGCGCAACGGCTTCGGCACCGGGCTGATCGAGGCCGGCGAGCGCGACAAGAACGTCATCGCGATCTGCGCCGACCTGTCGGAATCCGTGCGCATGGAAGCGTTCAAGAAGAGATTCCCCGACCGCTACGTGGCGATCGGCGTCGCCGAGCAGCTGCTCGTCGCGATGGCGGCGGGGCTCGCGTCGGCGGGAAAGGTCCCGTTCATCGCGAGCTACGCGATGTTCAACCCGGGACGGTCGTGGGAGCAAGTGCGCACCACGATGGCGCTCAACGAGACCAACGTGAAGATCGCCGGCGCGCACGCGGGCGTGTCCGTTGGGCCGGACGGCGCGACGCACCAAGCGATCGAGGACATCGCGATCATGCGGGTGATCCCGAAGATGATCGTCGTCGTGCCCTGCGACTCGAACCAGACGCACAAGGCCACGCTCGCGGTCGCCGAGACGTTCGGGCCGACGTACCTGCGCTTCGGCCGCGCGGAGTCGGCCGTGATCACCACGCCGGATACCCCGTTCGAGCTGGGCAAAGCGCAGACGTTCCGCGAGGGCGGCGACGTGGCGATCGTCGCGTGCGGCATCCTGGTCTACACGGCGCTGATCGCCGCGGACGAGCTGGCGAATAAACACGGCATCGAGTGCCGCGTCGTGAACAACCACACGATCAAGCCGATGGACGAGGCCGCGATCGTCGCGGCGGCGGCCGATTGCGGCGCGGTCGTGACCGTCGAAGAGCACCAGGTCGCCGGCGGGATGGGTTCGCGCGTCGCGGAGATTCTGGCCGAAAAGCATCCCGTGCCGATCGAGTTCATCGGCGTGCACGACCGGTTCGGCCAGTCCGGCTCGCCGCAGGAGCTGATCGAGGAATACGGCATGGGCGCTAGCGCGATCGTGGCGGCGGTCAAGCGCGCGCTGGCGCGCAAGCGCGCGCGGTGACGCAAGCGCAGACGCTGGCGCGCGCGCTCAACGCGCTCGCGAAGTCCTCGCAGTTCTCCTACGTCAAGGCGCGCGCCGCGGCGCGGCAAGATCCCAACGTGGACTGGCCGCGCACCAAAGCGGAGAACGAAGGCTTCAACCCCGAGGTGGACGGCTGCGAGACGTTCGTGCTGCGCGACGGCAGCACGTGCGAGTGGGTCTCCGGCACGTTCACCTACGTCGCGCGCGCCAAGTAGAGCGCGCGCAGCACCGCTGCTTCCGCTTCCTGGGCCGCGGTCGGTGCTTGGAACGATGACGAGCTGACGCGCGACAGCAGGTCGAGGAGACGCTCGCGAAGCTGCGGCGGCGTTTTGAGGTCTTCGATGTTGCGCGGATCGAGCGTCAGGCGGTGCTTCATCGCGACCAGCGCGGGACGCTCTTCCGGTTTGGCGTGCTTGATGCGCGCGTCGAGCGCGTTGAGCTGTGCGTTCACCGATCCGATCTCGCGATTGAGCTCCGCGAGGAACGCGTGGCGGCGCGCGTAGTCTTCGGCTGGTGCAGGATCGCGCGGGTCGCGTCGCACGACCACGGGTGCCGACGTCGTCTTCCCGTCGACCGTGAGCCGGGCGGTGTACGCGCCCGGGATCGCTTCGGCGCCTTCCTTCGGCCCGCGGTTCTGCTCGTACGTACCGATCCAGCGCACGGGCCCTTCTTCCGCCAAGTCCCAGGCGATACGGTTCAGACCGGCGTGGTGCGGGACGCGCTTACCGGTGTAACGACGGATAACACGGCCCTTGTCGTCGGCGATCGTGACCGATACCGCGCGCGCGGGCCGCGCGAGGTAGTACGACAAGATGGTACCGTACGGGCGGTTCTCGCCGATGAAGTCTCCGTCGGGCAGGGCGCCGTCGGTGAACGCGTTGATCGGCGCCGCGCGAAACATCAGGTACGCCTCGCGCGGCGCGAAGAGCGTGACCGGCGCCGGCTGCGACGTCGTCCACTGCTGCAGCGGGCGCAAGTCGTCGAGGATCCAGATGCCGCGGCCGTGCGAGCCGACGATCAAATCGTTCGCGTCGGGCTGAACTTGAAGATCGTAGATCGCGGTCGCCGGCATGTTGAGGCGCAGGGGATGCCAGTGCCGCCCGCGGTCGAACGAGGTCCAGACGCCGCGCTGCGTCCCCGCGTACAGCACCGCGTGGTTCTTCGGATCTTCGCGAATGCTTCGCACGAATTGGCCGGGCGGCAGGTCGCCGGACAGCGAGCTCCACGTCGCGCCGTAGTCGTCGGTGACGAACACGTACGGCCGGTCGTCGCCGCTCATGTGACGATCGACCGCGGCGTATGCCGTCGCCGCCGAGGCGTGTCCCGGCTCCACCGTGTACACGCGCCCCCACTCCGGCATCGCGGACGGCGTGACGTTCTTCCACGTCGTACCGCCGTCGCGCGTGAGCTGCACCAGGCCGTCGTCGGTGCCCACCCAGATCACGCCGTTTGCGAGCTTCGACGGCGCGATCTGCAGGATCGTGTCGCCGTTCTCTGCGCCCGAGACGTCCTGATCGATCGGGCCGCCCGGGACTCGCTGGTGCGACTTCTCGTTGCGCGTCAAATCGGGGCTGATCACCGTCCAGTGCTGTCCGCGATCGGTGCTGCGGAACACGACGTTGCCGCCGACGAGCACTGCGCCGTCGGCCGTGAACGCGAGCGGCGTGTCCCAGTTGAAGCGATGCGGAAGCGTCGCGAGCTCGTCTTGGGAGTTGCGCGCCGACGGTGAGACCTCGCGCGTCTGCTTCGTGCGCATGTCGTAGAGATAGACCTGGCCGTTGCCGCTGTTGGTCGACGTGGTCCACACGAGGTTGGGATCGCCGGGATCGAACAGCGCCCACATGCCGTCGCCCGGTCCGGCGATGTACCAGTCCCGGTTCAGCACGCCCAGGCCGTTGTCGCTGCTCGACGGCCCGCACCACGAATTGTTGTCCTGCAGCCCCGTGCACACCGCGTACGACGGCATGACCGAATCGAAGCCGACGTGATACGGCTGCGAGAACGGCGGCCCGTACGGCTGCGACCAACGCCGCCCGCCGTCGGCGGACAGCACGACGCCTTCGTCGTTCGCGACCGCGATGCGGCGGCCGTCGCCGGAGAACCACACGCTGTGATAGTCCCAGCCCGCGTTTGTCGCGATCGTGTGGAACGAGCGCGCACCGTTCGTGCTCAGCGAAAGGAGCAGCGAGACGTTGACGACGCGGTCGCGGTTCGCCGGATCGGCGTAGAGCCGGCTGAAGTAGAACGGCCGCGCACCGATCAGCGGGTCGTGCGGCATCGCGCGCCAGGCGCCGCCGCCATCGTCGGAGCGCCAAATCTCGCCCTGCTTCGACTGGATGATCGCGTAGACGCGGCCGCGCGTCGCGGCGGCGAAGCCGATGCGGCCAGTGATCCCGCCGGGAAGTCCGTGCCCCGTCAGCTTGCGCCACGTCGCGCCGCCGTCGTCGGAGCGAAAGAGTCCGCCCTGCGGTCCGCCGCTCGTCATCGTCCACGGCCGGCGGCGAAACTGCCACATGCCCGCGAACATCGTCGCCGGACGGTCGGGGACGCGAGCGAGGTCGGAGACGCCGCTCGACGCGCCGAGATAGAGCGTGCGCGCCCAGTGCGCGCCGCCGTCGTGCGTCACGAACACACCGCGCATCGTGCCGTCGCGAAACACGTGCCCGAGCACGCCGGCGACGACGGTGCGCGGATCGCGCGGATCGAGCGAGATCGACGAAATCGAACCCGCGTCGTCGAGGCCGGCGTGGCGCCACGTCTTGCCGCCGTCGACGGAGTGCCACATCCCCGCACCTTCCTCGACCGTGTTGCGCGGGTTCGCTTCGCCCGTGCCCGCCCAGACGTCGTTCGCATCGCGCGACGACACCGCGAGCGCGCCGATCGGGGCGACGGGCTCGCGGTCGAACGTCGGCCGCCATGACACGCCGCCGTCGGTGCTCTTGAACACGCCGCCGCCCGCGCCGCCGGCGTAATACACCATCGGATCGCGATCGCTCCCGGCGATCGCGGTGGCGCGCCCGCCGGAGATCGCAGGCCCGATCGAGCGGTACGCGAGCGAACCAAAGCTGTCCGACGTCGCATCGGCGCGCGCGGCGAGCGGTGTGCAGACCGCGATCGCGCACAACGCGATGCCGAGCCGTAGTATGAACGAGCCCTTGATCATCGGGCCTCCTTCGCGCCGGCCCGCAAAGCTCTTGCGCCGCAGTGGGCGCGCTCACCGCCTACTGCGCCGTCAGGCCGCCGTCGATCACCAGCTCGGCGCCCGTGACGAACGCTGACTCGTCGCTGAGCAGGTAGACGATCAGGTCGGCGATCTCGCGCGGCTGCGCCGGACGCCCGAGCGGTACTTGAGACAGCAGCGCCGTGCGGATGCGTTCCGGTTCGCGCGCGGCCGCGAGGGTCTGCTGGTACATCGGCGTGTCGACGAAGGTCGGGTGCACCGAGTTGCAGCGGATGCCGTATTTTTCTTCGCGCAGTGCAGCGCGACGGACTTGGTCAGCAGCCGCACCGCGCCTTTGGACGAGTTGTACGCGACGACGTTGTGGCCGCCGATCAGCCCGCTGACCGACGACATGTTGACGATCGAGCCGCCGCGCGCTTTCATCGCGCGCACCGCGTGGCGGCAGCCGAGGAACACCCCGTCGAGGTTCACGGCGTGCGTCTTGTGCCAGTCCTCCAGCGAGATGCGCTCGATGTCGCCGATGATGAAGATCCCGGCGCTGTTGACCACGCCGTCGAGCATGCCGAAGTGCTTCTCGACGTCGTCGATCGCCGCCGCCCAGCTCGCGTCGCTGGTGACGTCGAGCTGCACGAAGTGCCCGCCCGGCGTCGCGCCGGCGACCGCGTTGCCGGCCGCGACGTCGATGTCGGCGATCGCGACCTGCGCGCCCTCGTCGAGCGCGCGCTGCATCGTCGCAAGGCCGATCCCGCTCGCGCCGCCCGTGATCAGAATCGTCTTGCCGGCGAGCCGGCCCGTCGCGGGCGTGTCACTCGTCGCGCGACTTCGAGGATCAGTTTGCCGGTGTTCTCGCCCGCGAACAGCTTGAGCAGCGCCTCGGGGAACGTCTCGAAGCCTTTGACGATGTCCTCGCGTGACTTCAGCGGCCTTCCTTCAGCCACTGCGCGAGTTGGCGCGCGCCTTCGGCGTAGCGGTCGGCGTAGTCGAACACGACGAAGCCTTCCATACGCGAGCGCGTGACGAGCAGCATCATGTAGTTGCTCGGGCCTTTGACGCCGGTGGTGGCGTTGTACTGCGAGATCGCGCCGCAGATCACGATGCGCGCGCGCCGCGCGAGGTTCACCAGGCACGCGTCGAGCACGTCGCCGCCGACGTTGTCGAAGTAGACGTCGATGCCTTTGGGGCAGTGCTCGCGCAGCGCTTTGGCCACGTTCTCCGATTTGTAGTCGACCGCGGCGTCGAACCCGAGCTCGTCGACGATGTAGCGGCACTTTTCGGCGCCGCCCGCGATGCCGATCGACGCGGCAGCCTTTGATCTTCGCGATCTGCCCGACGATCGTGCCGACCGCGCCGGCCGCGCCCGAGACGACGACCGTCTGGCCCGGCTCGGGCTTGCCCACGTCGAGCAGGCCGAAGTACGCGGTCATCCCGGTCATGCCCAGCACGCTGACGTACACGGGCAGCGGGGTCAGGCTCGGGTCGACCTTGGTGAGCGTGCTCGCCGGCCATGACCGCGTACTCTTGGATGCCGAGCGTTCCGGTGACGTAGTCGCCGGCGGCAAAGCCCGGATGGCGGCTCGTCGACGACGCGCCCGGCGCCGGACGCGCGCATCACCTCGCCGATCCCGACCGGCGGGATGTAGGAGCGGCCCTCGTTCATCCAGCCGCGCATCGCGGGGTCGAGCGAGAGGTACTGCACCTGCACGAGCACCTGGCCCTCGCCAGGCTCGGGGACGGGCTCGGTGGTGAGCTCCCAGTCGCTGCGTTTCGGCATCCCGACGGGCCGGGCGGCGAGCCGGAATTGGCGGTTGGTCGTGGTGGTCGACATAGGAGGCCGTGCTTTCGCGCGCGGGCGCGAATTTCAGCCTAGCGGCGGGCGCAACGGCCCGTCACGCGTGATTGCACGCTCGCATCAGCATGACGACGACGAGCGTCAGCACCGCGGAGACGATCAACGATCCGACGCAGCCCATGCGGTTGCTGAAAAAGACGAACATGGTGCCTTCTTCCCGCCGAACGAGGCGACGAAGCCCGCACCGCCCGGGAGGACGCGCTCCGGTGCGCGACGGACCTCCGCGCTCATGGCGAAGCGAACCGGCGGCCGCGCGATCGTCGACACGTTGCGCATCAACGGCGTCGACACGGTGTTCTGCGTCCCCGGCGAGAGCTACATCGCCGTGCTCGACGCGCTGTACGACGTGCCGGAGATTCGCGTCATCTCGTGCCGCCACGAAGCCGCGGCGGCGAACATGGCCGAAGCGTACGGGAAGCTCTCCGGCCGGCCGGGGATCGCGTTCGTCACGCGCGCGCCCGGCGCGACGCACGCGAGCATCGGCGTGCACATCGCGCGCCAGGACTCGACCCCGATGATCCTGTTCGTCGGACAGGTCGCGCGCGGGATGCAAGGGCGCGAAGCGTTTCAGGAGATCGACTACGCGCAGGTGTTCGGCGGGCTCGCGAAGTGGGCCGCGCAGATCGACGACGCGCACCGGGTGCCGGAGCTGGTCGCGCGCGCGTTCCACGTCGCGATGTCGGGCCGGCCGGGGCCGGTCGTGCTCGCGATGCCCGAGGACATGCTGCGTGATGAAGTCGACGCCGCCGATCTCGCGCGCGTGACGCGCACCGCCGCGCACCCCGGCACGAACGAGCTCGCGCGGCTGCGCGCGCTGCTCGCGGAGTCCGAACGCCCGCTGGTGATCCTCGGCGGCAGCGGTTGGGACGAGGACGCGCGCGCCGCGATGACCCGGTTTGCCGAGCGCAACGCGCTGCCGGTGGCGTGCTCGTTTCGGCGCCAATCGCTCTTCGACAACCGGAATCCGCAGTATGCCGGCGATCTCGGGATCGGGCCGAACCCGCCGCTGGCCGAACGCGTCCGTTCGGCGGACCTGATCCTCGCCGTCGGCGCACGGTTGAGCGAAGCGCCGACGGGCGGCTACACGCTGATCGAATCACCGCGCCCGCGCCAGCAACTCGTGCACGTGTACGCCGATCCCGACGAGCTCGGTCGCGTGTTCCAACCCGAGCTCGCGATCAACGCCGGGCCGGCGGAGTTCGCGCGCGCGCTCGACGCCTTCGAACCGATCGCGTCGCCCCGCTGGCGCGAGCACACCGCGGCGGCGCGCCGTGACTACGAAGCGGCCCTGCAGCCCGGTGAGCCGCGCGGCGAGCTCGAGCTCGCGCACGTCGTGCGCTGGCTCTCCGAGCGCTTGCCGGACGACGCGATCGTCTGCAACGGCGCCGGCAACTACAACACCTGGCTGCATCGCTTCTTTCAGTACAAGAACTTCGGCTCGTCGCTCGGCCCGACGGCAGGTGCGATGGGCTACGGCTTCCCGGCGGCGATCGCCGCGAAGCTGCGCCACCCGGATCGCGTCGTCGTCGCGTTCGCCGGCGACGGCTGTTTTCTGATGAGCGGGCACGAGCTCGCGACCGCGGTGCAGTACGGCGTGAACGTGGTCGTGCTCGTGATCAACAACGGCATGTACGGCACGATCCGCATGCACCAAGAGCGCCACTATCCCGGCCGTGTCGTGGGGACGGACCTGATCAACCCGGACTTCGTCGCCTACGCGCGTGCCTACGGCGCGTTCGGCGCGCTCGTCGAGCGCACGGCGGACTTCGCACCGGCGTTCGAGGCGGCGCTCGCTGCCGGGAAGCCGGCGCTGCTGGAGCTGCGCACCGACCCCGACGCGATCACGCCGCGCACGACGCTGACCGCGCTGCGGGCCGAAGGTGCCGAGCGCGCCGGGCGGAGGTGAACCGCGCCGCGGCGGCTGAATCCCCGGCTTTGGTGGAGCAGCCGTTGCTGGACGTCGAAGACGTCACGCTGCAGTACAAGACGCGCGATCACCTCGTGACCGCCACGTACCGCGTCGGCTTCGAGGTGTTCGCGGCCGACCGCTTCGTGGTGCTCGGGCCGTCGGGCTGCGGCAAGTCGACGCTGCTCAAGGCCGTCGGCGGCTACATGGCGCCCACCGAAGGCACGATCCGGCTCAAAGGCGAGGTGGTGCGCCAGCCCGGGCCGGACCGCATGATGGTGTTCCAGGAATTCGATCAGCTGCTGCCCTGGAAGACGGTCCGCGACAACGTCATGTTCCCGTTACTCGTCACCGGCAAGATGTCGCCGCAGGATGCCGCCGAGCGCGCGCGCGAGTACATCGACAAGGTCAACCTTACCCGCTCGGCCGACCACTACCCGCACACGCTCTCCGGCGGCATGAAGCAGCGCGTCGCAATCGCGCGCGCGATGGCGATGGAACCCGACATCTTGCTGATGGACGAGCCGTTCGCGGCGCTCGACGCGCTGACGCGGCGCAAGATGCAAGACGAACTGCTCGAGCTGTGGGACGAGATTCGCTTCACGATGGTCTTCGTGACGCACTCGATCGCCGAGGCGATCAAAGTGGGCAGCCGCATCCTGCTGCTCTCGCCGCATCCGGGTCAGGTGAAAGCGGAGCTGAACAGCGTGCCGCGCAGCGGCGCCGGACCCGACGACGCGCGCCTGCTCGAAGACCGGATCCACGAGATGCTGTTCGCCGAACCGGTGGAGGCTGTCGTTGCAAGCGCCTGAGCACCCGGCGCTCGTCGTGGAGCGGCCGGAACGCTTGGCGACCACCGTGGACGCGCGCAACTTCGCGATCGCGAGCAAGCCGCTCTCGCCGGCCGAGACGGTCTTCAACAACACCGTCCTGCGCAAAGTCTTGATCATCGCGGTGCTCGCGGCGATCTGGGAGATCTACGGGCGGTGGCTGAACAACCAGCTGCTCGTCCCCACGTTCAGCGCGACGGTGAAAGCGTTCGCGCTCGCGATCGTGAGCGGGGAGCTGCTGCCCAAGGTGTGGGTTTCCATCAAGGTGCTGCTGGTCGGCTACGGCGCCGGCGTCGCGATCGCCGCGCTCCTGACGACATTCGCGACGATCACGCGGATCGGCGCCGAGTTCCTCGAGACGCTCACCGCCATGTTCAACCCGCTGCCCGCGATCGCGCTGCTGCCGCTGGCGCTGCTGTGGTTCGGGCTCACGCCGCTCAGCCTGTCGTTCGTGCTGATCCACTCGGTGCTCTGGCCGATGGCGCTCAACACGCATTCGGGCTTCGTCTCGGTGTCGCCGACGCTGCGCATGGTCGGCAAGAACTACGGGTTGCGCGGCTTGCGCTACGTCGCGAAGATCCTGATTCCGGCGGCGTTTCCGAGCATCCTCACGGGTTTGAAGATCGGCTGGGCGTTCGCCTGGCGCACCCTGATCGCCGCGGAGCTGATCTTCGGCGTGCAGTCGGGCGGCGGCGGACTTGGGTGGTTCATCGTCAACAACAAGAACATCCTCGACATCCCCAACGTCTTCGCCGGTTTGCTCACCGTGATCATCATCGGGCTGCTCGTCGAGAACGTCATCTTCCGCACCATCGAGACCCGCACGATTCGCCGCTGGGGCATGGCGTCGTCGTAACCGTCCACCGCCCCGCAATCCCGTCGTCAAGGAGGTATGCTTTGCGCTCGCTCATCCGCATCATCGCCGCGCTCGTTCTCGCGTTCGTCGTCACCGCTCCGGCGTATGCCGAGGTCACCGAAGTGCGCGTCGCGCGCCAGCCGGGGCTCGTGTACCTCCCGATCATGATCATCGAGCAGGACGGGCTGCTGCAAAAGGAAGCGAAGAAGCGCGGCCTCGGCGACATCAAGGTCACGTTCCTGGTGTTCAACAGCGGCGGTGCCGCCGTCGACGCGCTGCTGTCGGGTAACGCCGACCTCGTCACCAGCGGCGCGACCAACCTGCTGACGGCTTGGTCCGCGACGAAGGGTACGCCCAACGAGGTCCGCGGCGTCGCCGGCAACGGCGCGCTGCCGATGTACTTGCTGTCGCGCAACCCGAACGTGAGGTCCATCAAGGACTTCAGCTCCGCCGACAAGATCGCGGTGCCGACCGTGCGCGTCTCGACCCAGGCGATCGTGATGCAGATGGCCGCCGAGAAACAATTCGGTGCGGCCGACGAGCACAAGCTCGATCAGTACACGGTCGCAATGGGCCACCCCGACGCCCTGCTCGGACTCGAAACGGGCAAGGACCTCAACGGCCATTTCTCGCTCCCGCCCTACCAATACGAAGAGCTCAAGATCCCCGGCGTGCACATCGTCCTCAACTCGATCGACGTGACCGGCGGCCCCGCTTCGAACGGCGTCACGTTCGCCACCACGAAGTTTCACGACGCGAACCCCAAGATCATGGCCGCATTCTTGGCAGCGATGACGCAAGCCGAAGACACGATCAAGAACAACCGGCGTCACGCGGCGGAGCTGTACTTGAAGGATACCAAGGAAAAGCTCACCGTCGACGAGCTGGTGAAGATCATGAGCGACCCGAACTTCGTGTACTCCACCGCGCCCCAGCAGTCGATGAAGTTCGCCGACGCCATGTACCGCGGCGGCACGATCAAGAACAAGCCCGCGAGCTGGAAAGACTACTTCTTCCCGGAGGTCTACAACCTCAAGGGCAGCTGAAGCGGGGCCCTCCCAGCACAGCGTGGCATGACCGTCCTTCGTGGTGGGCACCGGCCTCCTCGTAACACCACCGGAGGACGGCCGTGCACCATACCGCACCGCGCGAGAGCGAGCGCGGCTTTACGCTGATCGAGCTGATGATCGTCGTGGCGATCATCGCGATCTTGGCGGGGATTCTCATCCCCAACTTCGTCAACGCGCGCTCGCAGGCGCAGACCGCGGCGTGCGAATCGAACTTGCGCGCGATCGCGACCGCGCTCGAGCTGTACTATGCGGACAACCAAATCTATCCGACCGCGTCGGGCGCGTCGGTGCAGCCGGCGTTGTTCACCGTCAACGGCGTGTCGTATCTGAACAACACCCCCAAGGACCCGGCCGCGCAGAACAGCAACGCGACGTACGCGATCACCACCACGCAGGCGAGCGGCGGCGGTCCTGCCACGTACACGGTGACGTGCCCCGGCGTGCACGTCGGGTCGACGCTCGCGAAGATCCCGCTGACCGGCGGCACGAGCGGCAGCGTGTGCGGCACGAACTGCACCGCGACGAAGATCGAGTACGTCGCCGGCCAAGGGCTGCAGGTCGCACCGTGATCGACGCCGTGAGCGCAGGGCTGCACGCCGTCGCGACGCGCTCGCCGCTCGCGTACCCGCTCGTGTTCGCGGCGGGCGCCGTGACGAGCATCGGTCCGTGCGCGGCGCCGCGGTACGTCGCGCTCGCGGCGCTGGTGAACGCGTCGCGCCGGCCCGCGCGCATCATCGCGGCGTTCGTCGCCGGACTTGTCGGCGCGTACGTCGTGCTCGGCGCCGCGGCGGGCGCGGTCGGCGCGCTTTGGTCGGCGTCTCGGCTCGTGTACGCTGCGTTTGCGGTGCTGCTCGCCATCGCGGGCGTCGCGACGTTGCTCCGCGGGGGCACATCGCACGTGCACGAGAGCGCTGGCGTACATGACGCCGGTGCACGAGCGAGCCTGGGCGGGACGTTCTTGCTGGGCGCGTCGAGCGCGTTCGTCGTCTCGCCGTGCTGCACGCCGGTCGTCGCCGGGATCGCGGGGCTCACGACGGCGAGCGGTCACACCGGTGAAGGCGTCGCGCTGCTGGCCGCGTTCGCGTTCGGGCATGCGCTGCCGATCGTGTCGGCCGGTGCCCTCGGCACGCGGGTCGCGCACAGGCTTCGGCATGTCGCAGCGTCGCATGCGCCCGCGGTCGTCGCGGGAACACTCATGCTCGCGCTCGCAGCGTATTACGGAGTGCTCGCGTGAGCCGGCAAGCGGGGTTTCGCCGGGTATCGCGCGTCGCGCCCATCCCGCCGTTGCGGCGGGTCGCCGTTGCGGTCGTCAGCCTCGCCTGTGCCGCGGTGCTGTTTCGTGGCGACGTCGCGTCGGCGCTGGTCACGCGCGGGGACGACGTGCTGCGCGCCGGCGATGTCGACGGGGCCGTGCGAGCGTACACGCGGGCTGCGCGGCTCGATTCTACCTCGGCCGTTGCTGCGGATCGGCTCGCCTTCTTCTTGCTCGTCCGGCGAAGCGCCGGTGATGCCGCGCGCGCCTACGCCGTCGCCGACACCGCCCTGACCACGGTGCCGCACGACCCAACGCTGCTGGCCGATCGCGCGTTCGCCGCGGAGCGGCTCGGCCGGTGGCGCGCCGCCGAACGAGATTTTACCGATGCTGCGCGCACTGCGCGCGATCCGCGGTACGCGCACCTAGCGGCCCGCATGGCGCTGCGTATGCTCGATCGCGCGGCATCACGCGAGCATCTCCGCAACGCACTCGCGCTCGACAAGACGTACGCGCCCGCGCGCGCGCTGCTGGCGAGGCTCGGCGAATGATCGCGCCGTACACGCTGACCGCGCTGAGCGGTACGGTCCTCGCGGCCGTCATCGACGCGCGTACCGGCTTGATCCCCGACGCGCTCACGCGCGCGACGGCGTTCGCGGCGCTCGGCTGCGCGGCCGCGAACGGCGCCGCACCGCTCGCGTGCGGCGGCGCGTACGCCGTCGGCGGCTCGCTGCTCGTGCTGCATCTTCTCACGCGCGGTCGCGGGCTCGGGCTCGGCGACGTCAAGCTCGGCACCGCGATCGGCACCGGCTTCGGTCCGGGCGCCGGATTGGTTGCGCTGGGTGCAGCGTTCGTGCTCGGCGGAGCGTTCGCGAGCTGGCTGCTGCTCACGGGCCGCGCGCGGCGCGGCGACACGATCCGTTTCGGCCCGTTCCTCGCCGCGGGGACGGTCGCCGCGGCGTTCTTTCCGGCGGTGCTCGCGTGAGGCCGGCGACGACGCTGCCGCTCGGGATCGACGTCGGTGCCGCGCGGACGCGCGTCGCACTGCTCGAACGCGACGCTGCCGGCGCGATCCGGCTGGTTGCGGTCGCGGCGCGGCCGACAGGCGACGATCCCACCGCGGCGATCGCCGCCGCTTGCGCCGAGCTCGCTACCCGCGAGCGCCGCTGCGTGCTCGCGCTCGGTCCCGCCGATGCATTGCTGCGAACCGCCGCGTTTCCGGCGATGCGGCGCGCGGAACGCGCCCGTGCGGCGCGCTTCGAAGCGTCGCGATTCATTCCGTATCCGTTGCACGAAGCGGCGGTGAACGTACACGCGGATGCCGGCGACCGTTGCATCGTCTCCGTCGCGCGCCGCTCAGCGCTGGACGCGCGCGTGCTCGGCGCGAAACGCGCTCGCCTGCGGCCGGTCGCCGTGGACGACGGCGCCTTCGCGCTGATGCGCGCATTCCCGTACGCCGATGCGCTCGTCGACGTCGGCGAGTGCGCGACGGTGCTCGTTCTGCCGGGCGATCCGCTGCCCGCCGTGCGCGCGTTCGCAACCGGCGGCCGGGCCTTCACCGAAGCGGTCGTCGCGTCGCTGGGCGTTGACGAAACAACCGCCGAGCAGCGCAAACGCAGCGTCGGGCTCGCGGGCGCCGGCGACCACGCGCGCGACGCGCTCGTCGAGCAGCTCGCGACGGCGCTGATCGAGCACCGTGCGACCGCGCGGACGGAACCGCGCGCGATCGCGCTCGCCGGCAACGGCGCGCGGCTGACCGGCTTCGCCGAGGCGCTCGAACGCGCGGTCGCGATCCCGGTCCGGCTCGGCGCGTTACCCGACGACGTGTCGCGCGGACTCCCGTGCGACGTCGTGCGCGCAGCGTCGCCCGACTGGGGCCTCGCCTACGGTCTCGCCCTGTGGGAAACGGCCGCATGAGACGGATCAACTATCTGCCGAGCTGGAGCGAACGCCACGTCGGCATCGCGCTGCCGGTCGTCGTCGCCGACCTCCGCGCCCCACTGGTCGCGCTCACGGGTGCCGTTGCGCTCGCAGGCGTGCTGTGGGGCGTGCAAACCGCGCGCTTGCACGCCGCCGAGCGCGACGGCGCCGCGTATGCGGACCGGCTGGCCGCCGAGCAAGTCGATGTAGCGCGCGTGCGCGCCGTCGAACGTGACGTCGCAAGGCTCAGGCTACTCGGCAAACGCGTCGACACGATCCGCCGATCCGGTGCGGTGCGCGCGAACGAGATCGCGACGCTCGGCAACCGGCTCCCGGCCGACGCCTGGCTCACCTCGCTGCGAGCCGACCGCGGCACGCTCGCGGTCGAAGGCCACGGCGCGCGACTCGCCGCCGTCGGGACGACGATCGCGTCGATCGCGGCGCTGCCTGCGTATCGCACGGCACGTCTGGTCGCCGTGCATGAGGATCCGGCCCGATCCGGCGTGACGTACGCGCTGTCGCTGGAGCCGAAGCCGTGACGGACGCAAAGCTCCTGCGCTTCGCCGCGGTCGTCGTCGTACTCGCGGGCTACGTTTTCGTGTTTCGCGGCGGCGAAGGACGCATCACGGAGCGGCTTGACGAAAATGCGCGCATCGCCGAGCGCGTGCGCACGAGTGAACTGGCGCTCGCGGCGCGCGCGCGCTTCGAGGCGGATCGGACGCGATTGCTCGGCCGGCTGCGCGCGGTCGAACTCGACGCCGGCCGCAGCGCGCTGGTCGCGCGCTTCCTGCGCGACGCCGCGCGAATCGCAGCGGCGCATCACGCCGCAATCCCGACGATCACGGCGGCCGGCGTGGCGACGCCGGTCTCCGTCGCGCCGAGCGCAACGAACGACCCGCTCGAGTCGATTCCGCTCGAGATCACGGTCGAGGGCCGGTACGCCGACGTGCTGGCGACGATGCGCGCGCTCTCCCGCTCGCGCGTGCTCGCCGCCGTCGACGTCGCCTCACTCGCGCGCAAGCACGCCGACGGCCCCGACGCGACGCTCACCGCGACGCTCCACGTCGCGCTCGAGCGTCTCGTACCCGCGGAAGCCGCATCGCGCGCCGGTACCGCCGATGTTCGCGCTGGACGCGGCTAGCCGCGCGGCGCTCGCAGCGTTCGCGTTCGCCGCATTCGGCGCCGCGTTCGTCACGACGCCGATCGTCGCGCGCAGCGACGGCGGAGTCATCGCGGTTCCGACTCCGTCGGTCGTCGCGCTGCCGGCGAGCGCCGCGACCGCAGACGTCGTGCCGCGGCGCGATCCCTTCGCGGGCGGCGACGGCCCCCCGGTGCGCACCGATGCAGCGGCGCCGCAAGGTCCGAGCGCCGTACCCCCGGTCCCGGCCATGCCGCAGATTCCCGCCGCGCTGCGCGCGCTGCCGCCCAACGCGGGCGCGGCCGATACCGCGTTCCCGTTCGCGACCGGTGCGCGCAGCGGCGTGACCGTCACCGCCGTGATCACAGGGCCGCGTCCGTTCGCGCTCGTCGACGAGTCGGGCACGACACACGTCCTCACCGTCGGCGACCGAATCGACGGCGATCTCATCGTGGCAATCGGCGCGGACGGCGTGCGGCTGTCCGGCGGGACGATGCTCGCGGTCGCGCGCGCATCCGAAACCGTCTCGCTGCCGGCCCCCGCACGTGCCGTCGCTCCGGTTCTCGCACTGCCGCCGCACCCACGCGCCATCTCTGGAGGCCGCTGACATGAGAATCCTCGCGAGCGCACTGCTCGCCGTCATGATGTTGGGCGCGCCGGCCTTCGCACAGCCCGACCGCTTCACGCTCGAAGCACGCGACGTCGACCTCGCCGATGTGATCCGCCTGCTCGGCGCGCGCTCGGGACAGAACGTCGTCGCCGACGGCTCCGTGAAGCAGCAGCGAGTCACGCTGCGGCTGAAGAGCGTGACCTTCGACGAAGCGCTCGCAACGCTGCTCGCGGCGTACGGTCTGCAGACGCACCGGGACGGACGCGTCGTGATCGTCGGCGACGCGGCATCGATGAACCGCCGCTTCCCCGACGACGCGACGCTCGGCGGGACCCAAACGGCGGTCTTCGCCCTCGCGCATGCGCGCCCGGACGACGTCGCCGCGTCGCTGCAAAACGCGCTCGCGCAAGGCACCGTCGTCGTCGGCGACAAGCGCACGGGCGCACTGGTCGTTACCGGCAGCCCATCGACGGTCGCACGCGCCCGCCGCCTCGTCGCGGCGCTCGACGCGCCAGGTTTCGGTACCGGCGGAACGATCGCGACCGTTTCGATCCCGCTCCACAACCTGCGTGCCACCGAGGCGGTGAAAACGCTGCGCGCAGCCGTTCCCGAGAACACGCTGTTCGCCGACGACCGCCAGAACGTCGTGATCGTCAGCGGCAACACCGAGCTGCAAACGACCGTCCGCACGCTCTTGCACGATCTCGACGCGCCCGGCCGCCAGGTGATGATCGAAGTCCGCGTCGCCGACGTGCAGCCGATCAACGACAACACGAACGTCGGCGTGCAGTTCGGCGGCACGGGCTACGGATCCGGCGCGCTCGCGCAGTTTCCCTATACGCTCACGAAGAGCTCGCTCGTGGTGAACGCGCAGATCGATGCCTTGATCCAGCGCGGCCACGCGTCGATCCTCGCCCAGCCGCGCATCACGACGCTCAACAACCGCGAAGCGTCGCTCCTGGTCGGCGAGCAGTACCCGGTGGTGACCGTGAACCAGCAGACGGGATTTCCGAGCGTGCAGACGATCGACGTCGGCGTGCGCCTACGCCTGACGCCGACCATCGGCGCGGACGGCACGATCACGGCCGACCTGCACCCCGAATACTCGCAGATCATCGGCTTCAACAACAACTTCCCGATCGTGGCGAACCGCAAGGTCGACGCGACGCTGCGCGTGCGCGACGGCGAGACGATCGTGCTGGGCGGCCTCTTCCAGGACGTCGACTCCGAAACGGTCACGAAGTTTCCGGTCCTGGGCGATCTGCCGGTGCTCGGCGGCTTCTTCCGCAACCGCCAAACGTCGCACAACAAGGACGAGGTGGTGTTCTTCATCACGCCGCACGTTTTGGACGCGGACGCGAAGGTCGCGCGCTAGCCGGCCGTTACGAGGATTTTCGCGCTCTGAGGCTCGGCATGCGAGGCGGGAAACCGCAGAGGCCGACCCCGTAGCACAACCACCCGGCAATCGCGACCGCACCCCACACCGTCGCATCCACGCCGTGATGGTAGTAGGTCGCGAGGATACCGCCGGCGCCGAACATCGCGGCACCGATCCAATACAGCTCGGGGACGCGCACGACGTACCGGTACGCGTTGAGCGTCGTTATGGCGCCGAGCACCGCCAACCAAAGCACGAACGGTCCCCACGAGCCCATACGCCATCGCCCTCCTACTGCCGACTGCTTCGCGCTTCGGCGCGCTCCCTGCCGCGCTTCGCCGCCGCGTGACACGGGCGACAAGATCCGAAAGCGCACAGTATTCTGCGCGCGAGTCGAGCGGCGTTTCGTCGGGCACCGCAACCGGCACCGGTCCGGTGGTGAACTATGCCAGTCCGTACGCCGGTTTCGCCGTCGGCGGGCCGGGCGACGCGCACACCGGCTTCGCCGGCGTGATGGGTGAGTTCGCGCTGTACGGCACGGCGCTGTCGGCGGCACGCGTCACGGCGCACTACAACGCCGCGCTCGCTACCGACCCGACGCCGCCTCCGTCGTCGTATTCGTCGACGGTCCTCGCAGACTCGCCGGTCGCGTACTACCGCATGAACGAAACGTCGGGCACGACCGCCACCGACTCGACGGGCCACGGCTACAACGGCACGTTCGGCAGCAGCGTCGCGCTCGGCGGCACCGGGTTCGTCCCCGGCGACACGGCCCCGACCTTCCCGGGCGGAACGGCCACCGCGGCTACCGTGCTGAAATCCCCGACCGGCTCCGCGCTTGCGCCGACCGGTGCGATGAGCGTCGAGTTCTGGGTGAACGTGCCGTCGTCCGTGACGACGAACTCGCAGATCTTGTTCACGCAGTCGTTCGCGGACGGCAATTCGAACTACCCCAGCTACATTTCGCTCGACAGCGGGACGCCGCCGTACTTCACGGTGCAGATCAACACCAGCAACGGCGTGGTCGCGGCTTATCCGGCCGCGGTGCTCGGCGCGAAGAACCACGTCGTGCTCACCTGGGACGGTGCGACCCTCAAGGGATACGTCAACGGCGTCCTAGCGGATAGCGGCACCGGCAGCGGCGCCATCGTGAACTACGCCAGCCCGTACGCCGGCTTCACCGTCGGCGGACCGTTCGACGGCCATATCGGCTTCTCGGGCGCGGTCGGCGAGTTCGCGCTCTACAACACCGCGCTGTCGGCGGCCCGCGTGCAAGCGCACTACAACGCCGGCACGTCGGGTTCGCAGGGCACCACCGTCTGGCAGACCGGCGGCGGCACCACGCTCGGGCAATACAACTTGCCCGCGCCCAGCGACGGACAATGCACCGGCGTCGGCCCCATCATCAACGGCAACAACGCCACGTTCACGTCGTTGCGAAACACGGACACGACGTACACGTACAATGGAACCGTCTACAACGGGGCCAGCACGTGCTACCGGAACCAGATGAACCCGGTCGATGCGAGCACCGGCACCAACTTCTTGCTCAACATCGGCACGCACTACACCTTCACGTTCCAGACGGTCGTGACGTTCAACGGGAATTACGTCTACACCGGCACGCCGGACGGCGGGATCGGGGTCGACCTCCCGGCGATCGTGTGGCAGACGCACAGCTACGGCGGGAGCGGTCAGCCCTGTGATGCGCTCGTGCTGCAAAACACCTATGCGGCGTACGTCAACGGCGTCACGAAATACGGCGTGATCCCCGATCCGGGCGGCGGACAGGCCATTTGGGACTTCCGCAGCTGCGACGAGAGCGACTTCACCGGCAACGCGTACTACTCCAACGACACGTTGCACGACGGCGAGGTCGACAACTGGCAAGTGGACATCGTCGCGCAGATCCAAGGCCAGAGCGGCGGCTCCATCGTCGTACAACGCAACGGTTCCGTGGTCTACAACGCCGCAAGCCACGTCTGCGACAACAGCACAACGCAATGCTTCTGGAACTTCGGGGCATACACGTTCTACTACCACACCAGTGAAGAGCCGCCCGGCTGGAACAACGCCGGGATCACGGTTCAGTTCAACAACATGAAGCTCATGACGAACTAGGGTTCGCAGGCCGGCTCCGCGCGACGCGGAGCCGGCCGAAACTCCGCTTACGAAGATCGCACGGCGACGCGTCGAAGACCGCCGATGATGAAGCGCCGTCGTGCACGCCGCCGTTCGCGCCCTTCGAGGTCGCCGATCATCGCATTGCTGCTTGCGTCGGCGGTCGTGATCATCGCGGTCGCGTTGATCCTGCGCGGCGACACCAGCTCGCGCGGGCGGCACGGCGCGGCGCGCCAGCGCGCGCATGACGTCGCACTCGCAGCGCACCCGACCCCCGCCGCAACCGGCGCGCCGGCCGCCACGGGAGGGTCGTCACCGGCCGGCGTTACGGCACCGCCGCTCGCGGAGCCGAGCGAAGCGCCCGAAGCGACTGGTGCGGAACCGAACGCGACGGCCGCACGGAGCCCGGGCGCACCGCGGCTTGCGATCATCATCGACGACTGCGGCCAGTGGCCCGACACCGAGCACGGTTTCATCGCGCTGCCGGTCGCGCTGACGCTCTCGGTGTTGCCGCACGTGCGGTACGGCACGCAGATCGCGCGCGATGCGGACGCCGCCGGCAAAGGCGTGATGCTGCACCTACCGATGGAGCCGCTGTCGGGCGCTGATCCCGGCCCGGGCCGCATCACCGTCGCGATGAGCGACGACGCCATCACCGCGCAAGTCCGCGACGACCTCGCGTCGGTGCCGCTCGCTGCGGGCGTGAACAACCACGAGGGCAGCCGCGCGACCGCCGACGACCGCGTCATGCGCGCGGTCGCGAGCGTGCTCGCCGAACGCCGGCTCTTCTTCATCGACTCGCGCACCGGCAGCGCTTCGGTCGCCGCGCGCGACACGAGTGCCGCCGGCATCCCGACCGCGGGCCGCGACGTGTTCCTCGACAACGCCGCCGACGTGAACGCGACCGAAGCGCAGCTCCGCCGCGCGGCGCAGCTCGCGAAATCACAAGGCAGCGCGATCGCGATCGGCCACCCGCGCCCGACGACGCTCATCGCAGTGCGCACGCTGCTCCCGGAGCTCGCGCACGACGGCATCCAGCTCGTCCTCGCGCGCGATCTCGCCCACTAGGCAGCTGGAGGAAGACACGATGGCCCTCGACACGCAGAACGCCTTTCAGCTCCTGACGTTCATCGCGGCGCCGGCGCTGCTCACCAACGCGTCGACGGTGCTCGTGCTGTCCACCTCGAACCGGTTCGCGCGCGCCGTCGACCGGGCACGCAAGCTGGAAGACACGCCGCAGGCACCCGAGCGCGAACGGGCGCTGAGCCGCGTCACGCGCCGTGCGCTCGCGCTGAACCGCGCGCTCACGGCATTCTACGTCGCGGTCGCGTCGTTCGCGACCGGCACATTCTCCGAGCTGCTCGGCGGCGGGATCGCAGCGATCGTGCGCGGCGAGATCGCGCCGGTCATCACGATGGTGGGATTGTTCGTCGCGACGGTGGGCACCGTCGCCATCGCGACCGGGGCGGCGTTCCTGGTCGCCGAGACGTGGGACGCGTACGCCGGGCTGCGCGAAGAGGCCCGCGACATCTTGCACCCGCCCGGTAGGTGATGTTCGGCGGCGGCGCGGAAGCCGACGTCATGCTGCGTTCCCATCTCGCGCTTATGCTCGCGCTCGTGCTCTCGTGCATCGTGCCCCTCCAGGCATCCGCGGCGCCACCCGCCGATCCGGCGGCCGCACTGCGCAGCGTGCTGCACTGGCGCGCGATCGGGCCCGCCCGCGGCGGTCGCACCATCGCGATCAGCGGCGTGCCCGGACGGCCGCACGAGTTCTACATCGCGGCCGTCAACGGCGGCGTCTTCAAGACGACGGACACCGGGCGCACGTGGACGCCGATCTTCGACGATCAGCCGACGGCGTCGATCGGTGCGCTTGCGGTCGCGCCGACGGCGCCCGACACGATCTACGCCGGCAGCGGCGAGGGCCGCCAGCGGCCCGACCTCGCCGTCGGCGACGGCATCTACAAATCGACCGACGGCGGCGCGCACTGGACGCATCTCGGCTTGCGCAACGGCCAGCAGATCCCGAAGATCGTCGTCGACCCGCGCGATCCCAACCGCCTCTACGTCGCGGTGCTCGGACATCCGTACGGCCCGAACTCCGAGCGCGGCGTGTATCGCTCGACCGACGGCGGCGCCACGTTCGAGCGCGTGCTGTACGCCGACGAGAACAGCGGCGCGTTCGACCTCACGCTCGATCCGTCGGACGCGCGCACGCTGTACGCCACGTTGTGGGCGGCGCGCCAACCGCCGTGGGAGACCACCGACGGGGGCTCGTTCGGCGGCAAGGGCACGAGCGGTCTTTACAAATCGACCGACGGCGGCACGACCTGGAAACGGCTGGAGACGGGCCTCCCAACGGCAGCGCAAGGACTGAGCCGCATGGCCGTAGCCGTCGCACCGAGCGATTCGAAGCGCGTGTACGCGTTCGCGACCGCGACCGACAAAGCGGGCGTGTATCGCTCCGACGACGCGGGCGCGACGTGGGCGCTGGTGAACGGTACCGACCGCATCACCGAACGCGGCGAAGATCTCGTGATGCTCGCAGTCGATCCGCGCGACCGCGACGTCGTGTACGAGACGAACACGACCACGTACAAATCGACCGACGCGGGCAAGACGTTCGCGCCGCTCCGCGGCGCGCCGGGCGGCGACGACTACCAGAGCGTCTGGATCTCGCCGGACGATCCGCGCACGATCCTGCTCGGCAGCGACCAAGGCGCGGTGATCAGCGTGAACGGCGGCGCGACGTGGAGCTCGTGGTACAACCAGCCGACGGCGCAGTTCTACCACGTCATCACCGACGACCGCTTTCCGTACCGCGTGTACGGCGGCCAGCAGGAGAGCGGCAGCGCGGGCGTGATGTCGCGCGGCAACGACGGCGCGATCACGTTTCGCGACTGGCACCCCGCGGGCGTCGAAGAGTACGGCTACGTCGCGCCCGATCCGCTCCACCCGGGCATCATCTACGGCGGCAAGGTTTCGCGCTGGGACGAACGCACCGGCCAGGCGCGCGACGTCGGCCCGGTGATCTCGTGGCGCAACAATCCGCAATACCGCTTCCGCCGCACCGCGCCGCTCGCGTTCTCGCCGGCCGACAAGCACGCGCTCTTCCTCGCCGGCAACGTCGTGTTCACGTCGACCGACTACGGCGCGCACTGGCGCGTCATCAGCCCCGATCTCGCGCGAAAGAATCCCGAGACTCCGCCCAACGCGGGCGTTTTCGCCGACACAGCGTACGCAAAGCGGCCGCACCGCGGCGTCGTGTACGCGCTGGGCCTCTCGCCGCGCGACCGCAACGTGATCTGGGGCGGCACCGACGACGGACTGGTGTGGCGCACCGCCGACGGCGGCAAGCACTGGCGCGACGTCACGCCGCCGGGCGTCGGACCGTGGGCGAAGATCTCGATCATCGACGCGTCGCCGTTCGATGCGGCGAGCGCGTACGTCGCGGTGAACCGCATTCGGCTCGACGAGCAGCGCCCGCAACTGTTTCGCACGCACGACGGCGGCACGACGTGGACGGAGATCGACCGCGGCATCGAAGCCGCGCCGACCAACGTCGTGCGCGCCGACCCGCAGCGCCGCGGCCTGCTGTACGCCGGCACCGAGCGCGGGGTGTGGATGTCGTTCGACGACGGCGGCTCGTGGTCGTCGCTGCGCCTGAACTTGCCCGCGACGTCGGTGCGCGATCTCGTCGTGCACGGCGACGACCTCGTGATCGGCACGCACGGCCGCGGCTTCTGGGTTCTCGACGACGTCGGGCCGCTGCGCCAAGCCGACGCGCTCGCATCCGCGCGCCCAACGCTGTTGAACCCGGCGCGCGCATGGCGCGTGGCGCGCGACACCAACACCGACACGCCGCTGCCGCCCGACGAACCGTTTTTCGCCAACCCGCCCAACGGCGCCGTGCTCGACTACGTTCTGCCGCAAGCCGCATCGCGCGTTACGCTCACCGTCGCCGATCGTTACGGCCGCGTCGTGCGCCGCTTCGCGAGCGACGACACGCCGCCGGCGACGGATCTGAACGCACTCGACGTACCGGCTTGGTGGATCGCGCCGCCGGCCCGACCCGATGCGAGCGCGGGCGCGCACCGCTTCATCTGGAATCTCAAAGGAGCGCCGCCGCGCACGTTCGGCACGGGACCGACGATCGCGGCGATCCCGCACGACACGCCGCTCGAACCCGAAGGCCCGACGCTGCCGCCGGGAACCTACGCCGTGACGCTGGACGCCGGCGGCACACGGCAAACGCGCGCGCTCGTCGTGCAGCAGGATCCGCGCGCGAACGTCTCGCGCGACGAGCTCGACACGCAGTACTCGATCGCGACCCTGATCGTGCGGCTCGCCGATCTCGCGTACGACGGAGCCGAGCGCGTGCGCGCCCGCGACCCCAAGCTCGCCGCGCAGCTCGAACGCATCAACGGGCGGCTGGCGCAAACGCTCGGCTCGGTCGAGAACGGCGACGGCGCGCCGACCGTGACCCAGCGCGCCGTCTTGCGCGCGCAGTGGGATGCGCTCAACGCGCTGCTGGGACAGGCACGCCGCGTGCCGAAAGCTGCGACATGAACGACACCGGCCCGCCGCAGCCCCCGCACCCGCCCTACGACGAGTTCCGCGCGGCGGCGGGCGACGATCCGCAGGCGAGCGAGTCCGTCGACGCGCTGCACGCCGAGCTGCACGCGCCGGAGCCCGATCCGGCGGCCGTCGAGCGCCACGCAACCCGGCTGCGCGGCATCCCCGTGCTCGAGGCGCGCATCGCGAACTGGTGGGACGACCCCGACACGCAGCGCTGGGTCAAGGCGATCACGGACGCGGGGTTGTAGGCGTCGGTACCGGAGCCGGCGAGAGCAGCGGCCACGACGGCGTCACCGGGATTGCGGTGCGCCGCGGCCGCGGCGAGCCGGTGGCGACGACGCGCGGCGTGGGCGGCGCGGGCTCGGGCGTGAACACCATCGTGGGCACCGCGCGCGGCGCCGTTCGGATCGTACGGCGGCAGCGTGCGCACCTCGACCGGCCCGTCGAACGCGAGCAGCAGCGTCTTCGTGCGGCCGTCCCACGCGACGTGCCCGCCCAGACACCGCGCGAGCGGCGCGATCGCCACGAGCGCGGGATCGCTGTCAGCGAGCGGCCGCGCGACGCAGACGCGTTCGCCGCGCCGCGCCGTGACGGTGCCGTCCGGCGCACTGTCCACGCGCTCGGCGAAGCGCGCGACGAGCCCGAGCGGGCCGACCACGCGCGCGTCTCGCAGCGACGCCACAGGAACGCTGGGAACGAACGACCCGTTCACGACCACGGTGACGAGGGCCGCGAGCACGGGGAGGAGGTGAGCACCAGGTGTCAAGGCTGATTCGAGTCTTCCGCGCCGCGGGGCTGCGCTTCTCCGCCGAAGGCTCCGCGTTCATGTCGCAGGCGATCGCGTTCACCGCGCTGTTCGCGCTGGTCCCGCTGTCGCTCGTCGCCGTCGCGATGCTGGCGTTCATCTACGGCACCGACGTCGGCATGGCGCGCGCGAACGCCGCGATCGGGATCTACGTCCCGGCGCTGGGCGACCTGCTCTCGAACAACCTCGCGGCGATCGTGCGCTTCCGCGGCTTCAGCGGCGCGATCGGTCTCATCGGCTTGATGTGGTCGGGGAAAAACTTGTTCCAAGCGCTCACCTACGCGCTGAACCGGTCGCTGGGGATCACGCACTACCGGCACATCGTGTGGGACATCATCATCGCGCTGGTGCTCGTGCCGGCAGCGGGCGTCGTCCTCATCGTCGCGACCGTCCTCCCCGTCGTCATCACGCTGATCGTGCAGTTCACCGAGCTCGATTACCTGCGCTGGGTGCCGCAGATCGCATCGTACGCGGGCTCCGCGGGACTCGTCTTCGTGGTGTCGTCATTCCTGTACACGTATCTGCCGAACCGGCGCACGGCGTGGCGCTGCGTCCTACCGGGCGCGCTGACGTGCGCCGTCGGCTACTCGGTCGCGCAGATCGCGTTCGCCGTCTACACCACCTACGCCGCGAACGCGTTCCAGATCTACGGCGCGCTCTCGGCGCTGTTCGTGCTCCTGCTGTGGCTGGATCTGATCGGCGTCGTGTTCTTGTTCGGCGCGCACGTCAGCGCCGCGTGGGCGAAAGACGGCGAGAGCGCCCAGCTCCCGCTCGCCTCGTAAGGGATCGCCCCGGCGGCGGCCGAACGCCGCCTCGTGCGCCGTCTGCTCGCCGTCCTGCTCGTCACGTTCCTGGGGCTTCCGCTCGTCGCGGCAACGCCGCCGCCGTCGTTCTACAACAAGCCGAACGTGATCGTGTACCCCTTCATCTCGAACGGCAGCTCGATCGACCGCGAGGCCAGCTCCCGGCTCGCGACCATCATCGCGACGTCGATGGCGAACACCGGCCTGGTGACGGTCACCCCGCCGCCGCCGGGCACCGAGCGCAAAGACTACCTCGCCGTGGCGCGCGCCAACCGCTCGGAATACTACGTGTCGGGCTTCATCTCGCCGCTGGGCAACGGCGTGTCGATCGTCGAGCAGGTGGTCAGCACGACGACCGGCATCGTGGTCTTCAGCCAGAGCACGCAGCTCACCACCTATACCGACGCCGCGGGCCAAGGCGACGACCTCGCGAACTTCGTTTCCCGCCACGCGAACCGCGGCTTTGCCGCGATCGGAACGCCGCCGCCGGCCTCGTCTCCGACGCCGGCTGCGAGCAACGGGCCCGAAGCGAACCTCGGCAAGCTGTTCGGCCGCAAGAAAAAACCCGCGGCCACCCCGAAGCCGACGCCCACGCCGGCGAACCGGCCGATCGTCACCGCAACGGCGGCCGCAGCTGTGGCGAACGTCCCGAGGTCCCCCGCGACGAATCCGCCGCGCGCCGCCACGACCCCGACGGCGCGCGCCGCCGTGACGCCTACCCCGCGCCCGGTCGCGACGCCGGTCGCGGTCGCAGCCGCGGCGGCGGAAACCTACGCCGTCCTCCCGGTCGGCGGTACGGCCGACGCAGCGCTACGCGAGATCGCCGAGACCCGCGTCGCGGAGCGCTCCCACGCCGAACGCGCCACGACCGCCGCTCAAGCGTGCGTCAGCCACCCGCACGCGGTGCTGACCGGCGTTCTCACCGTGACGCCCGAAGGTACCGCCGGCGGCGGCAACGCGAAATTCGAGCTCACCGCAAGCGATTGCACCGGCAAGACGCTGTGGCACCAGATCCACGGCGGCGACGCAACGGGCCCGCAAGGCCTGCAAACGGCAACGGAACGCGCGGTCGACGGCGCCATCGGCGCCTACCTGAACCCGCCCAAACGCCGCCGCCGCTAAGCCTCGTCGGCCTCCTGCGGATCGAGCAACCCGGCCGGTAGCTCGACGCTGATCCTGCGCGCGCCCACATCGACGTCCTTCACGAACGCGCGCACCAACGGCACCATCGCTCGCCGCGCGCCCTGTGCCGGCGATAACACGACGATCAATACGTCCTGCGCGGGATAATGCTCGACCGCGATGACCTCCGCCAGCGTCGCGCCCGCGGCATCGACGAGCGCGCACCCGACGAGATCGTCGTCGAAATACTCACCGTCATCGAGCTCGACGTCGCTGCGATCGATCGCGAGCGCCGCACCGACCAGCACCTGCGCTGCGTTCGCATCGTCGACGCCGTCGAACGTCACGAGCGGCCGCCCTTGATGCCGGCGCAGCGAACGCACGCACAGCTCGCGCACGCTCCCGTCGGATAACGTCGCGCGCACGGCCACGCCGGCCGCGAGCGCGTCGTCGCCGATGCGGCTCGGGGCGACTTTCAGCTCGCCGCGCAGACCGAAAACGCCGGCCACCCGGCCGGCGTTCGCCTCACTTCTTGTCGTCGGCGTCCTCGGTGCCGCCCGGCGCATCATCACCGTCGTCGTCCACGTCGCCTGCGTCCGCGGAACGGCCGATGTCGGCACCCGCCTCCGATGCGCCCTCGACCACCTCGTCCTCGAACGAGATGATGTCGATGCTGATTCGCCCCTCAGCGCTCGCGCGCACGAGCGTGCGCAGCGCCTGCGCAACGCGCCCGCTGCGCCCGATGACCTTCCCGAGGTCCTCATGCTCGACAACGAGTTCGACAACGGGGCCTTTCTCGGTCTCGACTTCCTCGACGAGCACGTTCTCCGGCCGCGAAACGAGCTTGCGCGCCAAGAACCCGAGCAGATCCAACGCGCGCTGCTGAGCAACGGCGGGATCTTCCGTCTTGCGAGCCCCGCGATCCGCACCGTACTCGCGCCGTGGCCGCCGCTCGCCGTCAGGTCCACCTACTGCCGCACCGCCGCCCCCGGTCCGGTCGCGCCGGTCGTTACGCGGGCCGCGCCGCGGCCGCTCGTCCTCCGGCTCGATGTCGTCGTGAGCCGCCTCGTCCGACGCGATGCGACGCGCACCCAGCGTCGACGTGCGCTCTTCGTCCGCCGGTTTGTCGTCGTCGCCGAAAAGCCCGAACTCGTCGTCGAATGCGCTCATAGCCCGCGCCCGCTCCGTGCGCGCACGAGCTAGCTCTTCTTCGCCTTGGGCGCGCGCTTGGTCTCGGAGATGAACCCGCGCTCGACGAGCCCCAGCTCGGCGAACAAACGCCGCACGGGATCGGACGGCTGCGCACCCTTCTCGAGCCACTGCTTCGCCTTCTCCTGATCCACGACGAGCGTCTTGGGCTCGGTCCGCGGATTGTAGTGCCCGAGAATCTCGATGAAGCGCCCGTCGCGCGGAGATTTCGAATCCGCGACGACAAATCGATACGTCGGCTGTTTCTTGGCGCCCATGCGCCGCAATCTGATCTTAACCATACTGACTTTCTAGGAAATGCCGCATTCGGCATGCGGGCGGTTGGAGTAAAAAATCGTCATGAAAGCGGTCATTACCGGCCCCCGATCCCCGCGGGGAGCTTGGGGAACCGCCCCTTCTTCATCCCGCCGAGCTGCTTCATCATCTGCCGCGCCGACTCGAACTGCTTGACCAGCCGGTTCACGTCGGCCACTTGCGACCCGCTGCCCATCGCGATCCGTTTGCGCCGCGAGCCGTTGAGGATCTCGGGCCGCTCGCGCTCCCGCCGCGTCATCGAGCAGATGATCGCCTCGATCTTCGAGACGTCTTTCTCATCGACGTTGATGTCTTTCGGAAGCGCCTTGGAGAGCCCGGGGATCATCTTCATGATGTCCGTCATCGAGCCCATCTTGCGCACTTGCCGCAACTGCGCCAGGAAGTCGTCGAGCGTGAACTGCGACTTGCGCATCTTCGCAGCGAGCTCTTCGGCCTGCTGCTCGGAGTACACGGACTGCGTCTTCTCGATGAGGGTGAGCACGTCGCCCATGCCCAGGATGCGCGACGCGAGCCGGTCGGGGTAGAACTGCTCGAGCGCGTTGATCTTTTCGCCGACGCCGACGAACTTGATCGGCGCGCCCGTCATGCGGTGGATCGAAAGCGCCGCGCCGCCGCGCGCGTCGCCGTCCATCTTGGACAGGATCACGCCCGTGATGCCGAGCCGGTCGTTGAACGTCTTGGCGACGTTGACGGCTTCTTGTCCGGTCATCGCATCGGCGACGAACAAGATCTCGGTCGGCTTCACCGCCGCCTTGATCTTGTCGAGCTCGTCCATGAGCTTTTCGTCGATCTGCAGCCGGCCGGCCGTGTCGACGATGACCGTCGGGATGCCGAGCCGGCGCGCTTCGGCGACGCCGTCGCGCGCGATCTTCACCGGATCGCCCTGACCCTGGTCGTACACGGGCAGATCGATCTGCTTGCCGAGCGTCTTGAGCTGATCGATCGCGGCAGGGCGGTACACGTCGGCCGCGACGAGCAGCGTGCGCCGCCCCTGCTCTTTCAAACGCAGCGCGAGCTTGCCCGCGTGCGTCGTCTTGCCCGAGCCTTGCAGCCCGACCATCAGGTACACGGTCGGCGGCGCGTCGCTGTACGTGAGCCGCGCGGCGGCGCCGCCCATGAGCTCGACGAGCTCGTCGTAGACGAGCTTGATGACCGTCTGCGCCGGCGTCAGCGAGGTGAGGACGTCGGACCCGACCGCCTTGTCTTTGATCGCGTTGACGAAGTCTTTGGCGACGGGCAGCGCCACGTCGGCCTCGAGCAGCGCGATGCGAACTTCGCGCAATACCGCAGCGACGTCCGACTCGGAGAGTCGGCCGCGATTGGCAAGCTTGTCGAAGATCGCGCCTAAGCGCTCGCCGAGGGCCTCGAGCATGCTGCCGCTACGGCGTGTCCTTGGCCGTGTTCACGGCTTCGATCTTCGCGACGGCGTCGCCGACGGTCTTGATCTTCTCCGCTTCTTCGTCAGGGATGTCGATGGCGAACTCGGTCTCGAACGCCATCACGAGCTCGACTTGGTCGAGCGAGTCCGCGCCGAGGTCGTCGGTGATCGACGCTTCGGGCGTGACTTCGTTCTCCTCGACGCCGAGCTGCTCGACGATGATTTTCTTGACGCGTTCGAAGGTGTCAGCGGCCATGGTTCTCGTGTTCTCCTAGTGAGTGCGAAGCGAGGCGAGGCTACATCAGGAAGCCGCCGTCGACCACCAGCGTCTGGCCGGTGACGTAACGGGCGGCGTCGGAGGCGAGGAAGGTGACGACGGGGGCAACGTCTTCGGGCGCGCCGGCGCGTCCGAGCGCGATCGTGGAAAGGTAGTGTTCGCGCGCCGCAGGCGGCATCTCGGAGGTCATCGCGGTCTCGATGAGACCGGGGGCGACCGCGTTGACGCGGATGTTGCGCGACCCGAGCTCTTTCGCGAGCGACTTGGCAAGACCAAGCAGGCCCGCCTTGGTGGCCGCGTAAGCGCTCTGGCCGGCGTTGCCGGACAGGCCGACGATCGACGAGACGAAGACGATCGCCCCGCCGCGCTGCTTCATCATCGGCTTGGTGACGGCGGCGCTCAGGTAGAACGCCGATTTGAGGTTGACGTCGATCAGCCGGTCGAGGTCGGCCGCCTTGAAGCGCAGGATCAAGCCGTCCTTCGCCTGCCCGGCGTTGGCGACGGCGATGTCGATGCGTCCAACCGCCGCAACCATCTGGCCGATGTGGTCCGCCACCGCTGCTTCGTCGGTGACGTCGACGACGTGGATCTTGGTACGCGCGCCTTCGCGCGCCGCGGCGCATGCGGCTTGCGTCGCCTCGAGCGCCGCGACGTCGCGGCCGAACAGGGCGACATCCGCGCCGGCGCGCGCCAAATCGACGGCGATTGCGCGGCCGATGCCGCGGCTTGCGCCGGTGACGACCGCAAACTTCCCGGCCAGGCTCATCCTTCGACGAGCTCGCGCTGGCTTGCGGGCACCGCGGCGAGCTGCGCGCGCAGCTTCTCGACGCCCGCGGCGTCCGAGACGGTGATCGCTTTGGGTGCGCCTTCGATACGCTTGAACATGGGCGCCAGCACCGCCGACGCGCCGAACTCGACGACGAGGTCCAGCTCCATCGCCGCCATCGCGACGGCCGCGTCGTGCCAGCGCACCTCGTCGGTGACGGACCGGATCAGGTTGGTCTTGATCTGCTCGACATCGGCGTACGGCTGCGCGTCGACGTTGGAGATCACCGTGAAGCGTGGCGGCATCACCATCGCGTCGGCGACGTGGCGCTCGAACTCTTCGCGCGCGGGATCCATCAGCGCGCTGTGCCACGCCCCGCTGACGTTGAGCGGGACGACGCGCTTCGCGCCCGCCGCCGTCGCGAGATCGCCCGCGACGCGCACCGCCTCGGCGTCGCCGCTGATCACGATTTGGCCGGGCGCGTTGAAGTTCGCCAGCTGCACGCGCCCCGCACCCTGCGCGACGGCTTGCGCGACCGCTTCGCGCAACGCGTCGGGCGCGAGCCCCAGCACCGCAGCCATCGCGCCCTGCGCGTGCACGGTCGCGCGCTGCATCGCCAAACCGCGCTGGTTCACCAGCGCGAGCGCCGTTTCGAACGTCAGCGCACCGGCGAGCGTGAGCGAGCAGTACTCACCGAAGGAATGGCCCGCGCTCACGACGGGATCGAGCACGTCGCCGACCGCTTTGGCGAGCGCGACGTTGGTGACGAAGATCGCCGGCTGCGCGTAGCGCGTCTCGCGCAGCTGTTCGTCGGACGACTTCTCGCACAGCGCGAGCAGGTCGTAGCCGAGGATGATCTTCGCGGTGCTGAAACAGGTCGCCGCATCCGGATACGCGCGCGCGACGTCGACGCCCATGCCGACGAGCTGCGAACCTTGTCCGGGGAACACGACGCCGACGCGCATCATAGCTGGCTCACGACGCGGCTTTCGTCGAGCCGTTTCCGTTCCAGCGCCACGCGACGGCGCCCCAGCTCAAGCCGCCGCCGAAGCCGACGAAGAGCAGCACGTCGCCGTCCTTGAGCTTACCGGCCGCAGAGGTTTCGGAGAGCGCGATCGGGATCGACGCGGCGCTGGTGTTGCCGTACCGCTCGATGTTGATGACGACGCGCTCGTTGGGGATGTCGAGCCGCTTCGAAGCCGCTTCGATGATGCGCTTGTTGGCTTGGTGCGGGATCACCCAGGCGATGTCGTGCGGCGTCAGCCCCGCGCTGTCGAGCGCGTGCGTCGTCGCCGCGATCATCTTGGTCACCGCGAACTTGAACACTTCGCGCCCGTTCATCGTGATCGTGTCGCGCTTGTTGGCGATGTCGTCGGCGGTCATGCGCGCCGCGCCGGTGCCGCCGACCGGCAGATACAGATCGGACGGGGTGGTGCCGTCGGCGCCGAGCTCGGAGCCGAGGTACGAGTCGGCGGCGCTCGCTTCGAGCACGACGGCGCCCGCGCCGTCACCGAACAAGACGGCCGTGTTGCGATCGTCGTAGTTGACCAGGCGCGAGAGCTCCTCGGCGCCGATCAGCAGAATTCGTTTGAAAACGCCGGTGCGGATCATGCTCGACGCGACGGTGAGCCCGTAGATGAAGCCGCTGCACGCGATCTCCATGTCGAAGCCCGGCACGCCCTGGATCCCCAGCTTCGCGCCCACGATGCAGGCGGTCGCCGGAAACGCGTAGTCCGGTGTTACCGTCGCGACGATGATGCAGTCCAGATCGGTGGCGACCAGCCCGGCGTTGGTCAGCGCGTTGCGCGCGGCGGCGACCGCGATGTCGCTGGTCGGCTCGCCGGCGGCGGCGATGTGCCGCTCCTTCATGCCGGTGCGCGTGACGATCCACTCGTCCGACGTGTCGAACATCTGCTCGAGATCGGCGTTCGTGAGGACCTTTGCGGGCACGTGGTGCCCGACGCCCGCGATGCGGACTCCGGTTTGGTTCAACCGCTAACCGTGGCTGTGTCCGGCGTGGTCGTCCTTGGCCACGACTTGGCGGCCGTCGTACGTCCCGCAGAAGTCGCACACGAAATGCGGGCGCTTCGGCTGGTGGCACTGCGGGCACTCGACCGTCGTCACCGGGTTGAGCTTCCAGTTCGCAGCGCGGCGGCTACGCGTCTTGGACCGGGGGGTTTTCCATTTCAGATTCGCCATGATCGCCTTCCGTTGGGCAAGTGCATCCACCGCCCGCGTTCTTGCTCCGTCCGCACGTGGCGCAGAGCCCACGACAGTCCTCGCGACACGTCAGTGTCAGTGGCAGCGCGCTGGTCACCAGTTGTCTGACCAGATCGGCCACGTCCAGGTCGGTACCGCTCAGTACGTTGTTCTCGCCGAAGGGGTCGCTCGTTCCGCCCGCCGGATCGAAACGTTCCTCGACCTCGACCGTCATCGGGACGACGACGTCCTCCAGACACCGGCCGCACGGGCCCTCGACGACCAGATCGATGGTCCCGCTGACGTCCAGTCCGCGGTCCACGCGCCGCAGGTCCAGGCGGACGTGCGCCGGCTGCGGGAACGTGAACTCGGAGAACGGCGGAACCTCGACCCGTTCGTCGAGGGACACCGGCCGGCCCGCGAACAGGACGGAGCCGATGTCGATGACCAGTGAAGAACCCATACCATAGAACGGGGTCCCCCGCGAGGAGAACCCCATGCAACTGACCCATGGTAGACCAGGCCGGGGCCCTTGTCAAACACGAAAGCCGGCGTGATTGACGGGCGCATGAACACGAACGTCACCGTCGCCTTCGGCGCGCAAATCGCGGCCGCGGCGACCCGCCACCACCTCGAGCCGCGGCTTCTCGCGGCCGTCGCCGCCCAAGAGACCGGGGGACCCGGCGCCGACTCGGGCCGCAACATCGTGGGCGACGCCGGCCACGGCCACGGCGTCTTCCAGATCGACGACCGCTGGCACGCCTTCGCTCGCAGCCCCGCCGCCATGGACCCGGCGAGCAACGCCGACTACGCCGCCGGCATGCTGGAGTCCAACCTCCGCCGCTACGGCGGCGATACACGCGCGGCGCTCTCGGCCTACAACTCGGGCTCGCCCACCGCGCCCGGGACCCGAACCGACTGGGGCGACGGCAAGCCGCTGAGCTACGCCGACTCCGTCTTCCGCCACTACGCGCGGCTGGGCGGTAGCCCGGCCGGCGCGGCCCCGGGCGGCGCGGCCCCGGGCACCGCGGCGGCGGCCGATCCGCGCGACGCGGCCGAGGCGGTCGACGCACTGCGCAGCCTCTTGGCGCAACTCGGCCCCGGCGGCGCGGCGGCTGCGGCCGATCCGGCGACGATGATGCCGTTTGCGATGCAGCCCAGCCTGCCCGCGTACCGGCCCATCCCTCAAGCGGATGGCCGCGACCGCGACCTCGCACCGTCGAGCGCCACCGGCGCCGACGACACCACCGACTAGGAAAGGACAGCAGACATGGGCTTCAACCTCCTCAGCGCGGTCGCCGGGGCAGCGCAGGGCGCGGCGATGGGCGGCAACCCGCTCACCATCGGCGCAGGCGCCATCACCGGCGGCTTCGGCGGCAGCGGCGCCTCGACGGTCGGCGGCTTCAGCAACGGCGCGCAGAACATGGTAAACGGCGGCTATCTGGCCGGCACCGAGGCGCTCAACGCGCAGTCGATGATGTTCCAGCTCCAGCTCCAGGCGCAGTCGCAGCAGTTCGACGAGATGACCTCCGAGCGCTCGGAGCTGCTCCGCGAGACGAACACGCTGCGCGACGTCGCGATGCAGCAGCGCAAAGCCGACAACCAGATCGTCAAAGAGTTCATCCGGTCCATCGGCTGATGGACGCGCTGCCGATCCGGCCGCAAGGCCCGCACCACACGCCGCCGCCGCGGGCCGGTCACCGCGCAGCGCCCCGGACGGCGCACCGCGCCGCGGCAGGTGCGGCACCGCACGCGGCCCACGCTTCGGCACCACACCCGGCTCACGGGGCGGCACCGCACGCGGTGCACGCCTCGTCCGCTCCGGCGTCGCCCGGAGATCTGGCCGCGCTCCAAGAGCAAGCCGCGTTCGACGCGATTGCGAGCGCGCGCGCCGAGCAGCAGCGCGAGATGAACGTCCTGCGCGACCTCGCGATGCAGCAAGTGAAGCGCGACGACCAGACGATGAACGAGTGGATCAAGCTGATCTGACGCTCGTTGACAAGGGGGCGGCGCTCCCCTAAACTAAGCGCCGACGCCCCGGGCCATTAGCTCAGCTGGTTAGAGCGCATGCTTGATAAGCATGAGGTCCCTGGTTCGAACCCAGGATGGCCCACCACGCGCGCGAGCCGATACTGGAGATGAACGCTTATCTCCAGGTGATGACGTGAAACAGCTCGCCCCCTTGCTCGCGGCGCTCGCAATCGTCGCCGCCCTCGAAGCGCAAACACCGGCCGGCGCGCCGACCCCGGCTCCCGCACAGTGGCTGCCGCGGCCGGTGATCATCGTGGATCCGCACCCGTATCTGAGTTCGCCGCAACCGGCACATCATGCGACACTGCACCCCAAGCATCACGCGACGCCGCATCCGCGCGCAACGCCCGCGCACCGCAGCGCGCCGGGACGACGCCGTCCGCTCACGCGGCCGACGCCCGAGACGTTCGAGCGGCTCGAAACCGCGTCGAGCCCGTCACCGCATCCGCGCGGCTAATCGATCGCGAGCGTCTTGACCAGGAATGCGTAGCGGTCCGCCACCTCGTCGATCAGTTTCGTCGTCGGTTTTCCGGCGCCGTGCCCCGTCTTGGTCTCGATGCGCAGCAGAACGGGCGCGGTGCCGCCTTGCGCGTGCTGCAGTGCGGCGGTGAACTTGAACGAGTGGGCCGGAAACACGCGGTCGTCGTGGTCGCCCGTCGTGACCAGCGTCGCCGGATAGTGCTCGCCTTCGCGCAGGTTGTGGTACGGCGAGTACGCGAGCAGCGTCGCGACGTCGCTCGCGTCGTCGGACGAGCCGTAGTCCGACGTCCACGCCCAGCCGATCGTGAAGTGCTGAAAGCGCAGCATGTCCATCACCGCAACCGCCGGCAACACGGCACCGAACAATTCGGGGCGCTGCACCATGCACGCGCCGACCAGCAGGCCGCCGTTGGAACCGCCGTGGATCGCGAGCTTCGGTGGCGAGGTCCACTTCTGGTCGATGAGATATTCCGCGGCCGCGATGAAGTCGTCGAAGACGTTCTGCTTGCGCGCCTTGACGCCGCCCTGGTGCCACGCCTGGCCGTACTCGCCGCCGCCGCGCAGGTTCGCGACCGCGTAGATCCCGCCCATCTCCAGCCACACGAGCACCGCCGACGAGAACGCGGGCGTGAGCGAGATGTCGAATCCGCCGTAGCCGTAGAGAATCGCCGGCGCGCTGCCGTCGCGCGGCGTGCCCTTCTTCGCGGTGACGATCATCGGGACGCGCGTGCCGTCCTTCGATGCGTAGAACACTTGCTCGCTCGTGAACGCGCTCGCATCGAAGCGTATCTGCGGCGCGAAGACGCGCGTCGAAAGCCCGCTCGCGACGTCGTAGCGGTAGATCGACGTCGGCTCCGTGTAGCTCGTGTAGCTGTAGAACGACTCGTGCGCGCGGCGCTTGCCGGTGAAGCCGGCGACGCTGCCGAGCCCGGGCAAGACGACTTCGGACTGCACCCGCCCGTCGAGACCGTACACGAGCACGCGCGCGAGCGCGTCGCGCAGGTACGTTGCGACGATGCGATCGCCGAAGAACGTCGCGCCGTCGAGCGCGTCGTCGGTTTGCGCGACGATCTCGTGCGGCGTGCGGTCGTGCAGATCGAGCGCCACGACGCGCCCGCGCGGTGCGTCCTTGGTGGTCAGGAAAAAGAACGTCGCCGCATCGTTGGCGAGGTACACGTAGCGCGCGTCCGCGTCCGGCAGCAGCTCGACGACGGGGCCGTCGGTGCCGAGGTCCTTCACGAAGATCGCGTTCTCCGGCGCCGTCCCGCGGCTGACGTCGAGCACGAGATAGCGCCCGTCCTCGCTCGTCATCCCGGCGAAATTCCAGTCCTTGTGGTCGGGGCGATCGTACACGAGCACATCGGTGGACTGCGGCGTGCCAAGCCGGTGGAAGTACAGCTTGTGATAGTAGTTCGCGTCCTTGAACTTGCTGTCCAGCGCCGGCTCGTCGTAGCGGCTGTAGTAGAATCCGGTGCCGTCGCGCTTCCAGGCCGCGCCGGAGAACTTCGACCAGCGGACGATGTCGGACCGGTCGGTCCCCGTCGCGACGTCGCGCACGTGCCATTCCTGCCAATCGGATCCGGACGACGACACGCTGTATGCCAGCAGCGAACCGTCGTCGGAAAACTCGCTGCCCGAAAGCGCGACGGTACCGTCGACCGACAACGTGTTCGGATCGAGCAGCACGTGGCCGGGCTCGGCGAGATCGCGCGTGATCCACAGCACCGCTTGGTTCTGCAGGCCGGTATTGCGAAAGTATGCGTAGAGATCGCCGACCCGCTGCGGAACCCCGCGCCGCTCGTAGTTCCAGACCTCGGTCAAGCGAGCCCTGATCGCCTCGCGCCGCGGGACGTTCTCGAGCACGGACTCGGTGAGCGCGTTCTCCTCTTCGATCCAGCGGCGCGTCTCCGACGAGTCGACGTCTTCGAGCCAGCGGTACGGGTCGGCGACCCGGGTGCCGAAGTAATCGTCGATCTGGTCGACGCGCGGGGCATCCGGGTATGGGAGAGGCAACGTCGCGGCCGGGGACATTCGCCCTTTATATCATGGCGAAGGCCGCCGGGCCCTGTCCCGGCGAACCGAGCACCCGGGCGGGGACGTAGCTCAGCTGGTAGAGCGCCTGCTTTGCAAGCAGGATGTCAGGGGTTCGAGTCCCCTCGTCTCCAGATTCGGTTCGCGCCAGAACTCGGTGGTTCAATGCACGCTCGGATTCGCTCGGCTGTCGTTCTTGCAAGCATGGTGCTGGCGTTCGCGGTACCACTGCCGGCGCGTGCGGACGGCGACCGAACGGCTGAGACCGTGCCCGCACCTGCGGCGAAGGTCACCGTGCAGGTGCTCGGGCGCGTGAAGAAACCCGGCGAGGTCGTGCTCGACGCTGGTGCTCGGTTGTCGGATGCGCTCACCGCCGCGGGCGCGTTTGCGTTGGAGCGGCTCATCGCGCGGGTCGGCGGAACGCCAATCGTGGATCCGGAGTGCACGCCGGGCGGGCCTCAGCTGCGGTACGTGTACATCTTGCGCACGAGCACCACCGACTCGTCGAAGACCATGGGCTATGCCGTCGACCTCGCACGCATGGTGCAGCACGATCTGCGCTACGACCCGCTGCTCAGCCCGAACGACAGGATTTATGTTCCCGAATGCCGCTCGCTGACGCAGCCACGGTTCCCGATCCCGATGGTCGATCCCGAACGCGCGTAGCGTCCGCGAGCGCCAGGACACGGGCCCGAGCGCCCGGAATGAACGTCGGTCGACGCGGGGGATTAGCTCAGTTGGTAGAGCACTTGCATGGCATGCAAGGGGTCAGGAGTTCGAGTCTCCTATCCTCCACCAGTTCCGGCGCGTGCGTCTTCGGCGTCGAGGATGTCCAGGATGGACGTCAGCTCCGGTCGTTCGTGCAGCACGGGATGGCGCTCTAGCAGCAGCGCGCGATCGTCCGGGGTCATGCGCTCCGACGTGAAGGACTCCAGCTTGCGGTTCGTCTCGTCGACGCTTTTCGCGTCGATACGCTCCCGCAGCCACGCGACGATCTCATCTTCGTTGCGCGCCTCGCCGACAATTCCGCGGAGCTCGTCCATATCGAGCCCGAGCCGGCGCACGACGTACGCGCTGAAGCCGCGGTCGTGATTCATGTACGGCCCCATCGTTCCGCCGGGCAGCTCCGCGCGCAGCTTGTCGATGGTGCGCGGCAGAAACATCACACCGAGTAGCTTCGCGCGGACGGGGCGGGGCGGGGCTTTCGTCAAGTCGAGCGGTTCCATAACGACGACGTTCTCAACAGCTGCGCCCCTTGCATGCGCGCTCTTCTTCCGGTACGGTACTCATCGCGGAGGGCGCCGGGTCGTCGCGGCGCGCAAGCGTCGAGGAACGTCCGGGCTCCATCGGGCATGGTGCAGGATAACATCCTGTCGGGGCAACTCGAAGGAAAGTGCCACAGAAACAAACCGCCGGTGCGCTTCGGTGCAACGGTAAGGGTGAAATCGTGCGGTAAGAGCGCACGGCGCTCCGCGGTGACGCGGGCGCGGGTAAACCCCACCTGGAGCAAGACCGCTCGAATACCGGAGACGACGCTCAGAGCATACTGGGCGCGTCGAAGGACGCCGGCCCGGCGTAACGAGCAACGTCGCAACGAGGTACGCCGTAAGGCGTGCCCCAGAGAGATGACGACCACGGCCTCTTCGGAGGCTTTGACAGAATCCGGCGTACAGGCGTCCTCCGCGCCTCAGCGCGAACGTGAGCCTCGTGCGGTGGCAGACGTGGCGGATCGCAGCCGTTCTCTTAGCGCTGCTGAGCTTTGCGCTCTTCCTCGCGGGCGTGGTGTCGCCGACGGGCTCACCGGGATTCGAGTTTCGCCGCGTCCCCGGGGCCACCGGGTCGTACGTCGTCGCCGGGTTGCTGCCGCAGCGCGACATCCGCCCCGAGCTCCGCGCCGGCGACGTCGTGCATCTCCAGGGCGATACGCTGATCGGGCGCCTGCAGCTGATCCGGAGCCAACCCGGCGACACGCTGGTCTTCGATCGTTTGCACGGCTCACCGGTCACCGTGCGATTTGTCACGAAGCCGACCGCGCCGATCGGCTGGATGTTCGCCGTCATCGATCTCGCGTTCATCGCGATCGGGGCGCTGCTCGCCATGCGGCGGCCTCAGCTGGGCGAGGTGCGCGCGCTCGCCGCGGTCTTGCTCCTTTTCGGCTTATTGTTCACGCTCTCGCCGCAGACGTGGATGCCGCTCTGGGCGGTGGTGCTCACGACGTTCGTGTTCTTTCCGGTCCAGATGGCGGGGCTGGGGAGCGCCGTCGAGCTCGCGACGACGTTCCCGGATCCGCAGGCTGCCGGAGCGCGTCGCGTCATCCGCTGGTCGAATTACGTCGTCTCGCCGTTGGTCGCGGCGTTGGGGATCTGGGCGGTCTACGCGGGGTACGTCACGGCGCGCTCGCTGCCGCCGTGGGCGGTCGTGATCGGTTCGTATCCGTGGGTCTACTACGTCGTCGCGATCACGACCGCGTTCTGGATCGCCAACGTGCGCGCGCAAGGCACGGACCGCTCGCGCGTGCGCTGGGTATCGGTCGTGCTCGGCGTCGGTTTCTCCGGGATCGTCGCCGAACTCACGCTGCTCGTCGTCGCGCACGTGCAAGCGGGGTGGATCGCCTTTCTCACGCTCACGATGGTCGCGCTGCCGTTCGGGCTGGGGTACGCGATCGTGCGTCATCGCGTCGTCGACATCGGTTTCGTCATCAACCGCGCGCTCGTGTTCGGCGGCGTTTCGGGCGTGGTGATCGTCGCGTTCATCGTGCTGGAGTGGGCGCTCTCGACAGTGTTCGTCAAATTCTCGCACGTCACGTCGACGTCGCTCGAGCTCATGCTCGCGCTCGTGCTCGGCTTCTCGCTGCGCGGCATCCACAGCCGGGTCGACGCGTTCATCGACGACCTCTTCTTCCGCTCGCGGCACGAGAACGAGCGCGCGCTCAAGCGGTTCGCGCGCGAGGTGGCTTACGTCACCGAGCCGCGCGTCGCCGTCGCGCGCACGCACGCCGAGCTGACGTCACGCACCGGCGCCGTAGCGGTCGCGGTCTATGTCGTCACGGGGCGGGAGGCCGTGCGCGTCGATCCCGCCGAGTCCGCGGCGACGGACCGCGTTGACGTCGACGATCCCGCACTGGTTCGCATGCGCGCGACGCGTCTTCCGGTCGCGCTCGCGGACGTGGCGAGCGCGTTCGCCGGCTACCATGCCTTCCCGATGACGGTGCATGATGCGGTCACCGGCGCCGTCGTCCTCGGTGCGAAATCGAACGGCGAGACGTATGCGCCCGACGAGATCGTGACCGTCGAGACGGTCGTGCTCGCGCTGGGCAACGCGCTCGACGCGCTGCAGACCGCGGCGCTCAAGGCCGAGATCGCGCGCGTGCTGCTCGACGGCGCTCCCGTCGAGACGCTGCGCCGGACCGTCGATCCGGCGGCGTGGGCGCGCGGCGTCGTCCCGCAACCGGCGGGGTCGTTACCCGGTCTCGTTGAATGATGTCGACCGTGGCCCACTTCACCAAAGACCAAACCGTCGAGCAAGCGTTCGAGACACACGCCGGCGCGAAGCGCGTCTTCGCACGTTTCCATCTCGGCGGCTGCTCGCACTGTTCGATCAGCCAGACCGAGACGATCGAACAAGTCAGCGAAGGCTACGGCATCCCGCTCAACTTGCTGATGACGGACCTCGAGAAGCTTTTCGAGCAGCCGGCGCTCGACGTGGGCGACACCGTCAAGCTGCCCGACGAGATCCGCGCGAAGATCCCGCAGCTGGCCACCGTCCCCGAGTTCGGCAAGGTCACGGATCTCGCCGCCGGCGCCTACACCGTCGTGTTCGGCGAGGTGCGCCTGCAAGGTCTGGCCGAGGACTTCATCAAGGTCGACCCCCAGGCCGTCCCCGCCTAGGAAATGCTGAGGCCGCCCGTCGGGCGGCCTTTTGCATCATAAGGGCTTCCGATCGACGAACGATTCGTCGGTGCCGTGCCAGTGGGTGAGCTCCGGTTCGCCGGCCTTCCAGCAGAGATACACGGGACGCCCGTCGCGCATCGACGGAAAGTCGAGCAGCCCGACGTCGATGGCCTTGACCACGCAGCCGTACGCCTCGATGCGATTGATCAGCCGTACGATCTCGGCCTTGAGCTCGGTGAACTCCCGCGACCGGCGGCGGTCGCGCAGCACGTCGGGCCGCGCCGCGCCCAGCGCGGGGTCGGTCTCCAGCAGCCGGATCGCGAGGTCGCGGCGCTTCGCCCAGAGCTCGTCGAGGAGCGGCTCAAGCACCGGGATGAGGGCGTTGGCTTTGTCGGCGGAAAAGAGCTTCATATGCGGCGTCTCGTCATCGTAACGGGGCTCTCGGGCGCGGGCAAGAGCCAGGCTATGAAATCGTTCGAGGACTTCGGCTTCGCGTGCTTGGACAACGCGCCGCCGGTCCTCGCGCGCCCGTTCGTCACGCTGGCCGAGCAGTCGGGCAACGTCACCGCGGCGCTCGCGCTCGACGTGCGCACCGTCGGACCGTTCGGCGACGCGGTCGCCGCCGTCGACGAGCTCGCGGCGGCCGGCTTCCAACCCGAGGTGCTGTTCCTCGACGCCGAGGACGAAACGTTGATCCGCCGCTACAGCGAGACGCGCCGCCGTCACCCGTACGGCGAGAACGGCATGGGCCTCGCCGAGGCGATCGCCGCCGAACGCGCTTCGCTCGCCGGCATGCGTGACCGCGCCGACGTGGTATGGGATACCTCGCGGCTGACGCTCGGCCAGCTCAAGGACCGCATCGCCACGGCGTTTGCGGGCTCCGACGCGCGGCGCCTGCGCGTGTCGGTCGTCGCGTTCGGCTTCAAGTACGGCGTGCCGCTCGACGCCGATCTCGTGTTCGACGTGCGCTTTCTGCCGAACCCCAACTACGTCGAAGGCTTGCGCGAGCTCACCGGCGCCGACGAGCCGGTCGCCGCGTATCTCGAAGCGATCCCAGACACTGAAGCGTTTCTCGCGAACCTTTTCCCGCTGCTGGACTTTCTGATCCCGCGTTACGAGGAGGAAGGAAAGTCGCAGCTCACGATCGCGGTCGGCTGCACCGGCGGCCGCCACCGCAGCGTGTACCTCGCGCGCCGCATCCAGCGCCACCTCGCCGAGACGACGCCGAACGCGCTCGCGACCTTCGACGCGCGGGACGTGAACCGATGAGCACGCGCATGCGCCGCTCCATCGACCTCGCGCGCTGGCTGCAGCCGGGCCTGGGCGTGAAGCGCTGGCTGCTGCTCGCGGCGCTCGGCGCGACGCTGTTCGTCAACGGCGTGTCGCGCTATCTGACCGACGAAGGCGTGACGCTGCAGATCAACGAGTTCGTCGACTCGGTGGTGTCGGAGTTCTTCCCGCCCGGTTATCTGTCGTGGATCTTCATCGTGATCGGCGCCCTGTTCGTCGCGCTCGGGATCTGGCGCTGGCTCAACGCCATCGTCACCGCAGTCGCGCCGCACGGCACCAGCAAGGTGATCGACGCCATCCGCGACAAGCGGCTCACGCGCGGCTACAAGATCGTCGTCGTCGGCGGCGGCACAGGCCTTTCGACGATGCTGCGCGGCCTCAAGAAGATCACGACGAACTTGACGGCCGTCGTCACCGTGAGCGACGACGGCGGCTCGTCTGGGCGCTTGCAAAAAGAGCTTGGCGTGCTGCCGCCCGGCGACATCCGCAACTGTCTGGTCGCGCTCGCCGACGACGAAGCCTTGGTGACCGAACTCTTCCGCTACCGCTTCGCGGAAGGCGAAGGGCTCACGGGGCACTCGTTCGGCAACCTCTTCCTCGCCGCGATGACCGGGATCACCGGCAATTTCGACGAGGCCATCAAGGTGTCGAGCCGCGTGCTCAACGTCAAAGGGCGCGTGCTGCCGTCGACGCTCGCCGTCGCGCGGCTGTGCGCGCAGCTCAGTGACGGGCGCGTGGTGGAAGGCGAGACGCAGATCACCGGCGCGCACGGGACGATCGACCACGTGTACCTCGATCCGCCGTTCGCGGCGCCGCTCGACGAGGTCATCACCGCGCTGCGCGAAGCCGACGCGATCGTGTTGGGACCCGGTTCGCTGTACACCTCGATCATGCCGAACCTGCTGATCGATCGCGTCGGCCGCGAGATCGAGGCGTCCAACGCGGTGAAGATCTACGTCTGCAACGTGATGACGCAACCGGGGGAGACCGACGGCTACACCGCGTCGATGCACGTGCGCGCGCTGCTGCGCGGCGCCGACGCGAACGTGTGCGAGGTGGCGGTCGTGAACGACGAGCTGCCGCGCAAGCTGCTCGACGAGTACGCCGAAGAGGGCCAGTTTCCGGTGCAGGTGGACGAAGACGAGCTGCGCACGCTGGGCGTGCGCGTCGTTCGCGCGAACGTGATCAGCGAGACGCAGACGGTGCGCCACGACAGCGACCGGCTCGCGGTCGTCGTCGTCGGCATCATCGACGAGGCGGTCGCCGAGCGCGCGACCTACGTTCGTCTGAACAAGCCCGCAACCGGGCCGTCGACCGGACCGGCGACCGCGTCCTGATCGCCGGGAGACAAGGCTAGACCGCCTCCCAGTGGACGAATCCCACGACGACGCCGGAGCGGTAGAAAAACCACACGTCCGCTTCTGACGCCGGCTGCGGGCGCGGGCCGTAGTGCACCGCGTCGAGGCCGCACGCGGATTCCGAGCGTGCGGCGCCGAGCGCGGCTTCGACGGTTGCACGCGTGCTGCCGAGGCCGAGGCCGAGGCCCAAACGCGGCACGCCGCGCAGCGCCACGACCGGTATAGACGGCGCCGGCGTGTCGGCGAGCACGGCGAGAAAGCTGTCCTCTTCCGGGCCGCCCTTCTCCAAGACGGCCGCGCCCGTGGATGCGACGCGCCCGGCGCCGTACGAGTCGTATTCGCCGCCGCCGGCGACGGCGGACGGCCCATCATGCCGGGAATACGTGCGCGCGAATTGCTTCGGTGTGATCCGCGTGAGCACGACGCCGGTGGCGCCCTTCGCGTCCGTCCACGCAGCGAACACCGACGGGAAGCAACGCACCGCCGGGACCGATCGCACCCACCCCAACAGCGCCGCGTCAGGCGTACGCGGCAACGCAGCGCCGGCGGCACGGGGCCGGGGCAGCCTCGAGCGCAGGTTGTTGCCGATCGCGAGCGTCAGCGAGTACGGGGTCACCTGATCCTTGTCGATGACGACGTGGAGCTGGTACGTGCCCGTTGCGGGCAACGTGAACGCCTCGCCGGCACGGAAGCCGGCGAAGCCTCGATCGCCGAGCACCAGCACTGCGCGCACGTCCGCGGGCGAGCGAACACCGTCGATCAGCAGCTGCTGTCCCTTCTCGGCATCGAACGTGTACGCGTCGTACCAGTCGCGCGACGCGCTGCCGTGGAACTGCGCCGACGACGCGCCGGGCGCGAAACGCACCGCAACATCGGCCTTGCGCGCGCCGGTGTCGCCGCGTACGCGCGCGTTTTCGACGTCGACATAGCGGCCGCCGCGATACGCGTACGTCTCTTCGTTGCTGATCAGCGCGCTGTCATGTGCGCGCACGACGATGCGCGGCAGCGGCGAGTCCGGGTGCATCGAAACACCGTAACCGAACATCGTCATCAAGATGCGCGGCTTGGCCGCCGTGAGCCGCAGCGTGTACACCGGACAGTTGTGTGCGCCGCAGAGACAGCCGCCGTTCAAGTGCGCGACCACCACAATCTCGCCTTCCACGCGACCGACGCTCTGCATCGTTGCCTCGGCCGCCTCGGCACGCAGCTCCGCCGGCGAGCAGCTCATGCCGCCATGGTCGCTCGACAGCGCGTCGAGCAGCGCGGCGTGACGCGTGTCCAGCGGCGTCGCGGCGGCGACGAGCGCGGCGGCGAGCAGAAGCGCGTGCAGCATGCAATCAGCCTCCGGAAAGAAAGGCCGCGACCCGCGACGCGGCTGCCCGCAGGTTCGCGCCCGCGTCGCGCATCGCTTCTACTAGCGTCAGCGGTCCGGGCGCGATCGGCACGCAGCGCACGCCGCGCGTCCGCAGCGCCGCCTCGACCGCCGGATCGACGCTGCCGCCGAACGCGATCACCGGCACGTGCACGTCGCGCGCGAGCGCGGCGACGCCGGCGACGACCTTGCCGCGCAGCGTCTGCGCGTCGATCCGCCCTTCCCCGGTGAAGCACCAGTCCGCGTCTTCGAGCGCACGCGCGAGGCCGCGCACCTCGCCGACCAGGACGACGCCGCGTTCGAGCCGGGCGCCGCACGCGCTCGCGAGCGCCCAGCCCAGCCCGCCCGCGGCGCCCGCGCCGGGGAGCGCGCGCAGATCGCGCCCGGTCTCGGCGTTCATCGCGTCCGCGAGCCGCGCGAGCATGCCGTCGAGGAACGTCACGTCGGCGGGCGCGGCGCCCTTCTGCGGCCCGTAGACGGCTGCGGCCCCGGCGGCGCCCAGCAGCGGGTTGTCGACGTCGCACGCGATCGCCAGATCGATGGTCCGCAGCCGCGGATCGAGCGCGGCGAGGTCGACCCGCGCAACGCGCGCCAGCGCCTCGGGCATCGGCTCCAGCTCGCCGCCCGCGGCGTCGAGAAAGCGCGCGCCCAGCGCCGCGAGCGCGCCCGCGCCGCCGTCGGTCGTCGCGCTGCCGCCGATGCCCAGCACGATGCGCGTCGCACCGCCGTCGAGCGCATCCCGTAGCAGCTCGCCGGTGCCGCGCGTCGTCGCGCACCGCGCATCGAGGTTGTCGCGCACGAGCTCCAGCCCCGACGCGGCCGCCATCTCGACGATGGCGACATCGCCGTCGCGCGCATACGTCGCGTCGACGAGTGCGCCGCGCGGGCCGGTCACGCGCACGGTACGCGGCGACGCGCCGCTCGCGAGAAACGCGTCGACGGTGCCGTCTCCGCCGTCCGCCATCGGCACGAGCAGGCACGCCGCATCCGGGATCACGTCGCGCACGCCGGCGGCGAGCGCAGCTGCCACACCGGCCGCGTCGAGGCTGCCCTTGAACTTGTCGGGCGCGATCACGAAGCGCATCGCTACGCTCGGCGAGGCCGGGACGCGATCAGGTGTGCGTGAGCGGAATGTCGATGACGGCCGTCTCGCCCGACGCGACGCTGCCGTTGTACGTGGGCTGCGGCGGCGCGGTGTAGCCTTGCGGCGCCGACACGATCAGCGTGTACGAGCCGATCGGCACGTTCGGGATGCGGTAGGTGCCGTCCGAACCAGTGATCGCGGTGAGGATGGTCGACACGGTCACGCCGACGCCCGCGACGGGCTGGTTCGTCGCGCTGTCGTACGCCCGGCCTCGAATGGTCGGGTAGTTTTGCGACGGCGGCACCTGCGGTCCGCCGCAGGCTGCGAGCATGACCACGACGGGGACGAGCAGGGCGAAGCGCGCGCGGTTCACGCGGGCCGCGTTCGCGTTCGTGCGAACGCCAACCCGCTAAGCCGGGACGACGCCTTCTTCCGCATCCTGCCGGTCCAGATTACCGCTCTTCTCCTGGAGCAGCCACCGGTTCGCCTCGTCGCGGCGGGCGTCGGGGACGCGCGCCCGGAGCCACGTCACGATCTCGTCGTCGGTCTGGCACGTGTCCAGCGCCGCGTCGAACATGCGCGAGGTGATGCCCCAGCGGTCGAAGATCGCACGGTCCATCGGGCACGGATAGATGTAATCGAAGATCGTCTCGTCGCGCGCGGCGCGGGCCTTGTCGAACACGCGGGCCAGCCACAGATAGCCGTCCAGCTCATCGCGACCGCGACGCGGAAACTCACCGTGACGAAAATCGGTGGCCATGTTCTCCCTCTTCACGAACGATTCGCAGCACTGTCTTGGACGCAGGCTGCCCCTCCGAAGTTGCGGAAGGCGACCAGGTCATGGCCCTCACGCAGCCCCGTCCCCTGGCCGGGATGACGTACTACGAAAACGCCCTCGACGCCGTGGGTCATACCCCGTTGGTCCGCCTGAATCGCGTGATCGACGACGCGCCGTGTCTGGTTCTGGCCAAAGTGGAGTACGTCAACCCCGGCGGGTCGGTCAAAGACCGCCCGGCGGTCGCGATGATCGAGGACGCCGAGGCGCGCGGGGTGCTCAAGGCGGGCGCGACGATCATCGAGGCGACCTCCGGCAACACGGGCACCGGGCTGGCGATGGCGGCGGCGATCCGCGGCTACCGCTGCATCCTGGTGATGCCCGACAAGATGTCCAACGAGAAGATCGATTTGCTGCGCGCCTACGGCGCCGAGGTCGTCGTCACGCCGACCAACGTGCCCAACGACTCGCCCGAGTCGTACTACGGCGTCGCGAACCGGCTCACCGCGGAGATCCCGGGCGCGATCCAGCCCGACCAGTGGCACAACGCGCAGAACCCCGGCGCGCACTACAAGACGACCGGCCCGGAGATCTGGGAGCAGACCGCCGGCAAGATCACGCACTTCGTCAGCGGCATGGGCACCGGCGGTACGATCTCGGGCACCGCCCGCTATCTCAAAGAAAAGAATCCGAGCATCGTCGTCGTCGGCGCCGATCCGGAAGGTTCGATCTACAGCGGCGACACGCCCAAGTCGTACAAAGTCGAAGGCATCGGGATGAGCTATCTCCCGCAGACGGTCGACATGCGCGTGATCGATCAGATCATCCGCATCACCGACAAAGAAAGCTTTTTGATGGCGCGCCGCATCACGCGCGAGGAAGGGTTGCTGGTCGGCGGTTCGTCCGGAACGGCCGTTGCGGCCGCCGCGCGCGTCGCGAAGACGCTGCCGGCCGAAGCGATCCTCGTCGTGGTGATGCCGGACTCCGGCCGCGGTTACATGTCGAAGATCTTCAACGACGAGTGGATGCACGCCAACGGCTTCTTGGAAGACGACCGCCGTAAGGACACCGTCGGCGACGTGCTGCATACGAAGCGTCCGCTGCCGCAGCTGATCACGGTCACGGAAAAGCAGCCCGTCAAAGAAGCGCTCGACCTCCTGCGCCGCTACGGCATCTCGCAGCTGCCGGTCGTGCGCGGCAACGAGATCGTCGGCGGCATCAACGACGTCGCGGTGATGCAAGCCGTGTTCGACCACGCCGATATCGTCCACAAGCCGGTCGGCGAGGTGATGGGGCGCGCGTTTCCGGCGCTCGAGCACGACGTCGAAGTGACCGTCGCGTACAAGCTGCTGACGATGGCGAACTCCGCGATCGTCGTGACGCAGAACGGCAACCCGCTGGGCGTCGTGACGCGCCAGGACATCATCTCGTTCCTGTCCGCGCAAAGCAGCTGACATGGACTTTGCGACGCGCGCCATCCATGCCGGGCAGGAGGCCGACCCGACCACGGGCGCCACGATCGTCCCGATCTACGCCACCTCGACGTACACGCAAGCGGCGGTCGGCGAGCACAAGGGCTTCGATTATTCGCGCGTCGCGAACCCCACCCGCAACGCGCTCGAGACGCAGCTCGCGGCGCTCGAAGAGGCGCGCCACTGCGTCGCGTTCGCGTCGGGGCTCGGCGCGGAGAACGCGATCACCGGGCTGCTGAGCGCAGGCGATCACATCGTCGTCAGCGACGACACGTACGGCGGCACGTACCGGCTGTTCACGCGCGTGCTCGAACGCTTCGGACTCGCGTCGACGTTCGTCGACATGACCGACCTCGCCGCGGTGCGCGCGGCGGTCCGGCCGAACACGAAGATGTTCTGGATCGAGACGCCGACCAACCCGATGCTGCGCATCGTCGACATCGCGGCCGTCGCCGCGCTCAAGACGGCGGGCCAGCTCGTCGTCGTCGACAACACGTTCTGCACGCCGTACTTTCAGTCGCCGCTCGCGCTGGGCGCCGACGTCGTGATCCACTCCGCGACCAAGTACATCGGCGGGCACAGCGACGTGATCGGCGGCGCCGCGATGACGAACGACGACGCGATCGCCGAGAACCTGCGCTTCTTGCTCAAGACGCTCGGCGCGAACCTCAGCCCGTTCGACGCGTTCCTGATATCGCGCGGCGCGAAGACGCTCGCGGTGCGGATGCGCGAGCACGAGCGCAACGCGCTCGCCGTGGCACACTTCCTCGCCGAGCGCGACGACGTCGCGCAGGTGCTCTATCCCGGCTTGCCGTCACACCCGCAGCACGAGCTCGCGCGCAAGCAGATGCGCGGCTTCAGCGGGATCGTCTCGGTGACGCTGCGCGGACCCGAGTCGCGCGCGCTCGAATTCGCGAAGCGCACCAAACTGTTCTCGCTCGCGGAGAGCCTGGGCGGCGTCGAGTCGCTGATCAATCACCCCGCGCGCATGACGCACGGTTCGATCCCGAAGGAAGAGCGCGACCGCCGCGGCATCACCGACGGTTTGCTGCGGCTCTCCGTCGGGATCGAAAGCGCGCACGATCTGATCGCCGACCTGCGCCAGGCGCTCGACGCGACGCTCGCGCTGGCCGGCGTCACCGGCCACGCAGGCACGAACGATGCCGGCGATCCGCCCAATGCCGATCGCATCCCCGCGACGCAAAGTGAGGGCGCGCCAACCTCGTAGCGCACGGCTTAACGCAATTTGCTGGGGACTCTCATCATCGGCTCACCGCAGTCCCAGGCTTTCCTCGGGAGCGGCCCCTACGGTAGGGAAATGAAATTATCTCTACCGGTGCTCGCCCTCGTAATGGCGACCGGGTTACCCCTCGCCGCTTGCGCGCAGCAGAGCAACGCGGCGGAGAACGGCCCGCCCCCCGAGATCCGAGCTCAGATGCAAGCGGCGCGCGACAGCGCCAAGACCGCGGCGTTCAACGACCTCAGCGCGGGCAGCCGCGCCAAGGTTCAAGCCATCGTCGACCAGGTCAACAACGGTCAGCTCACCGACCTGCGCGCCGCCGCGCAGCAGATCGACGCGGCGCTCACGCCGGCCGAAACCAAAGCCGTGCTCGCCGAGCGCGACAAGCTGATGCAGTCGATGCGCGCCAACATGCCGCCGCGCCCCGACGGCGCGATGTCCGGCCCGAACGCTCCGCCGCCCAACGCGCCGCCGCCCAACGGCGCCGCGCCGAACGGCCCCAATGGCGGCCCGAACAACGCCGACCACCCCCGCGGCTTCGGACGCAACAAGGACGCCGGCAGCTTCTTGCTCCGTCTCGCCGTGAGCCCGGAGAAGATGCGCCAGCTGCACCAGATGCAGCAAAAACCCGCAGGCCAGTAAACCCGCTGAGCCGATAACGCTCCGCTGATTACCTCGAAGTCCTCGATCGCTACGCGCGGTCGAGGACTTCTGCTAATGCGGGCAACGAGATCTCGTAGCGGTAGCCCACGTTGCGGTGGTCGTCGTCGAACTCTTCGTGGCGCACCTCGAGGCCCAGCGCGCGGCAGCGTTTGGTGAACACGCGCGCGCCGACGTCGAGCGCGTACTCGTCCTTGCGGCCGCAGTCCAGATAGCGCAGGCGCAGCCGTTCGAGCGCGACACGCCCCGCTTCGACGCGCTCGCACGGATCGTACGCGAGCCAGCGCGCGAACACGTCGTCGCGAATCTCGCCGGTGTGCTCGTCCCATGGCAGGTCGATCGCCCAGCGTTCCTTCGCGCGCGGCGAATACGCCGAAGCGTAGCCGAGCATCTCGATCGTCTCGTAGAAATGCTGCGGTCGCTTCGGGCGCCGTTCGAACTCCGCGACGAAGGCCGCGATCGAACCGAACTCCTCGAGCACGCGCTGCGCGGTCGGAAATCCGTGCAGGCACGCGTAGCGGTAGTACGTGTCGCCGCTGTGCGACGCGAAGGCCGCGAACGTGCCGGGATGCGCTAGCGCGAGGTGCAGCGAGCCGAAGCCGCCCGACGACTTGCCGAACACCGCGCGCCCGCCTTCGCGCGCGATCGTGCGGTAGTTCGCGTCGACGTGCCCGATGACGTCGCGCACGGTGTAGGTCGCGTAGTCGCCGTTGTGGACCGAGTCGACGTACTGCGAGCCGCCCAGGCGCGTGTTGCCGTCGACGATCGCCAGGATCGCGGGCGGCATGCGACCGCCGGCGACGAGCCGGTCGACCCACTGCACGACGTTGGTCTCCCACGGGCGCGTGGAGACGAGCGCGCCGACATCGCCCGTGTAGCCGTGCAGGCAGTACAAGACCGGATAGCGGACCGACCCCTCGGGATCGTAGCCGGGCGGCGTGTAGATCGCCAGCGGGCGCACGGAGGGATCGCCGAGCGCGTTGTCGCGCAGCGCCGGGCTGTCGACGAAGTCGATGCGCAGCGTTCCGCGCAGGCCTTGGAGTTGCGAGAGTTCGTTCACGGGACGGCGAAAGGCGTTCGAATGATTCGAGGCGTGGGCCTGCGCTCGGCGGTCGCGATCAACGTCGCCACGATGGTCGGCGCCGGTCCGTTCATCACGCTGCCGCTCGTGGTCGTGGCGCTCCACGGCTCGGTTTCGTCGATCGCGTGGCTGGGCGGCGCGCTGATCGCGCTGTGCGACGGCCTCGTGTGGGCCGAGCTCGCCTCGCGCTATCCGCGCAGCGGCGGGACGTACGCGTACTTGCGCGAGGCGTTCGATCCGCGCCGCGCCGGGCGGTTCTTCGCGTTCCTGTTCGTGTGGCAGTTCATGTTCTGGGCGCCGCTCGTGATTGCGTCAGGCTACATCGGCTTCGCGCAATACGCCGCGTATCTCGTGCCGGCGCTCGGCGGCTTCACGCCCACGCACCTGCTGGCCGCCGCGGTCGGCATCGTGACGCTCGCGGCGCTGTACCGGGCAATCCCGCAGATCGCTCGCACCGCGCTCCTTCTCGGCGGCGTCGCGCTCATCACGCTGGTCGCCGTCGCGCTGGCCGGCCTGACGCACCCGCACGCGCCGCTCGCGCAGACCTTGCCGTCCACGTTCTCGTTCGCCGTCGCCTTGCCGGCGCTCGGCGCCGCGCTCGTGATCACGCTCTACGATTACAGCGGGTACGCCGATGTGTGTGCGCTCGGCGACGAGGTCGTCGCGGCATCGCGAACGATCCCGCGCGCGATCGTCATCTCGGTCCTCGCCGTCGCTGGTGCCTACGTGCTGCTCAACGTCGGCGTCGTATCCGCGCTGGCGCCCAAGGAGATCGCCGGCTCGAATACCGTCGCGTCGCTCGTCGCCGAGCGCGCGTTCGGCGCGCCGTTCGCGATCGCGGTGACGGTCGCCGTGCTCGTCACCGCGTTCGGCTCGACGTACGGTTTGCTGCTGGCGGCGGCACGCGTTCCGTATGCCGCGGCGCGCGACGGCGACTTCCTTGCACCGTTCGCGCGGCTCCATCCGCGCGGACGCTTTCCGTCGGTGGCGCTCGTCGCGATCGGGCTGCTCGCGCTCCCCGCCTCGCTGCTGCCGCTCGACGCGGTGATCGCCGCGCTCACCGCGGGCATCGTTCTCGTGCAAGGCGTCGCGCAAGTGTTCGCGCTCGCGATCGCGCGCCGGACGCAGCCGCGCGCGCCGTTCCGCGTCCCGCTGTATCCGCTGCCGCCGCTCATCGCGCTGGCGGGATGGCTCTTCTTGTTCGTCAGCACGGGGCCGGTCGCAATCGCGTTCGGGCTCGGCACGCTTGCGCTCGGCGCGGTCGTGTTCATGGTGCGTGCGCGCATGACGGGAAGCTGGCCGTTCGCCGCCACGACGATCGCGTCGCTGCTCGCGCTGGCGTGCGTCACCTCGCCGCACGGCGCGAGCGCGCAGACACAATCGCCGTCGCCAACGCCCGTCACCGCGCAGCCCGCGTTCGGCCATGCAGTCATCGTGCGCGACGCGCGCAACGAGCCGGTGCTGCAGCTCGACGGCAAGCCGTTCTTCTTCCTCGGCGGCGCGTTCTTCTACGAACGCATCCCGCGGTCGCAGTGGCGCGAAGCGATGACGCACATGCGCCGGCTCGGCGCGAACACGCTGGACCTGTACGTGCCTTGGAACTGGCACGAGCTCGCGGACGGCGATTTCGATTTCGACGGCCGTACCAGCCCGCGGCGCGATCTGCACGAGGTGCTGCGCCTGGGCAAGGAGCTGGGCTTCTACTTCATCGTGCGGCCCGGTCCGGTGATCCGCAACGAGTGGCGCAACGGCGGGTATCCGGCGTGGCTTCTAGAGCGCCCGGAGTATGCGATGGAGCCGCACGACGTGCTCGAAGGCCGGTATCCCGCGACGTCGACCCTCCAGAACAAACACAGCGACGACGCGGCGGCGGACTGGCTCAACAATCCCACGCACGTGCAGTACGCGGCCCGCTGGCTGCACCGCGCGCTCGAGGAGTTCCGGCCCGTTGCCGACCGCGTGATCGCCGTGCAGCTCGACGACGACCAAGGCGCATATCTGGACAACGACACGTATCCCGGACCGCGCTTCCACGCGTACCTGCAATGGCTCGAAACGCAGGTGCGCGACGTCGTCGGGCCGCGCGTACCGACGTACATCAACACCTACGAAGCGAAGGTGCCGTGGGCGCTGCCCGCATGGGCGATGGGGAACTGGTACCAGAGCGATGCGAACCTGATCGGCGACCACGACCGCGCGGAGCTGGCGTTCGCGACGGCGACGCTTCGCACGCAGACGCACGGACCGCTCGCGTACAGCGAGTTTCAAGCGGGCTGGCTCGCCGGTCCCGGCGATCCGCAGCCGCGCCCCGCCGATCCGAGCAACACGGCGCTCGCGCTGGGCGAGCTCGCCGGTTGGGGAATCAAAGGCCTGCTGGACTTTCCGCTCCAGGATACGCTCGCGCCGTTCGGCTGGGAGGCGCCGTTCTCGAACGCGCTGTACGCCTGGGACGCGGCGTTCGCGCTGGACGTGCACACCGAGCCCCGTTACGGCCCGACGGCCGCGATGTTTCGCGCGTTCGCGTTCTACGGCCCCGCGCTCGCCGAAGCGCATCGCGTCGCGGACGTCGCGGTGCTCTACGACGGCCGCCGCGACGCGTTCCGCGCCGCCGGCATGCTCAAAGCTGCGCTCGCGGCGTGCCGCGCGCGCGCGCTCGTCTGCGATGCGATCGACCCGGCGGTCGTGACGAGCGGGCAGCTGCGGACGTTCCGCGACGTCGTGATCCCGCGCGGCACGTACCACGCGCTCGTCGCGCGTGCGCAACGGCTCGGCGTGCGCGTCGTGCCGAGCGTCGACGCGGTGGGCCCAGGCCGGGCGCCGGGCGTGACGGTGCTGCGCTCGCCGCACGGCACCTTCGTCATCGTCGAGAACTGGAGCGACCACGACGTCAGCTACGACACGCGCGACCTTCCCGATGTCGGCGGCTCGATTCCGGCGTTCGCGCTCGGCCCGCGCGATGCGCGGATCATCACGGTCGACGCCGACCTCGCGTTCCTCTCGCCGCGCTTCGCCGCCGGCGACCGGCTCACGTCGTCGTGCGCGTTCGCGGAGCCGGACGACCCCGGCGTGCCGCGCTTTACCGGCTCGCTTCGCCACGGAACCGGCGAGCCGGCGGTGCAGCAAAGTTGCGGCGTCGACTTCTCGCTACGTGGCCGGCGCGATCGCCGGATTCTCGACGCCCTGCGCGAAGTCGCCGTGCGCGATCCGGCGCAACTGCACGACGTTCACACCGATGCACCGTACGTGCCGCCGGAAAGCGGGATCAGGCTCGCGCCGCGCGCGTACCTACGCGAACCGCACGGCCTCACGGCCACCGCTCCCGGTCCGCACGCGTATCGTGCAGACGTCTTCGAGGACGGCGGGCGCGACGTCGTTGTGCTGAACGACCGCGTGCTCGCGGTGGTCGTCCCCGGCGGCGGCGCGCGCGTCGTGACGTTCGGGCGCTACCGGCACGAGGGCACCGATCCAAGCCGCAACTTCTACGAAAATATCTTCGACGCGACCGGCGCGCTGCGCGACGACGTGTCGGTCCAGCCGCCGCCGTCGACGACCGACCGCATCGCGAAATTCACCCACCTGTATCCCGCCGGGACGTTCAACCGGCCGTACGACGCGTGCACGTTTGAAAACGCACGCGGCGCCGGTGCGTATCTCGCGTACGACGCGCCCGACGTCGTGCCGACCGGAGCGCTGTTCGAACGCGTCATCGCGCTCGGCGCGAGCGCGGACCGCCTCGTGGTCGACGAGCGCTTCACGCCGCACGGCGCCGCTGCGGCACAACGGCTCGTGTCGCTCACGGCGATCACGACCGGCCGCGGCCCGACGAGCGGTCAAGTCACGTTCGATCCCGCCGCGGGCGGGCTCACCATCGATCCGCCGCTCGACCCAGGCGGCGGGCCCGCGCGGCGGGTCGTTTCGGTCGCATGGCGTCCCGGCGACGTTGAAGCCGCATCCTGGACGAACTCGCGCAGCAACCGCACCGTGCGGCTCGTCCTTGCGCCCAACGGCTGGCGGCGCGTGACCTACGCATCGGCGCTCGTCGACTCCGACGCTGCGGCGCAACGCTTCTTCGGGGCGGAGCGCGCCTGGGTGGCCGCGAACCCACCCCCGGCGAGCGAAAGCGGGGAAGTGGCGAAACGGTATACGCAGTCGCCTCAAAAGCGACCGAGTGAGAGCTCATGTGGGTTCGAGTCCCACCTTCCCCAATGACCGGCGTGTCGGATTTTCAGCGCGAGTCGTACCGGATCGACGAGCAGATCTGGGCCTCCCTGGCGCTGCGCACCGGTGAGCGCGCGCTGTTCCTGGGCGTCGCCAACGAGGGCGCGTGGATCGCGCGCGCGGTGGAGGTCGGGGTGGACGTCACCGTCGTCGTCACGAGCGACGCCGCGATCGCGCTGTGCGAGCGCCTCGGCGCGACCGCGATGCGCGGCAGCGCGACGATGATCCCCGCGACGGAAAACGCCTACGACGTCGCCGTCGCGATGCACTATTTGCACGAGATCGACCCGGGCTTTCACGCGCACGTCGTCGGCGAGCTCGCGCGCGTCGCGAAGCGCGTCGCGATTGTCGAGCCGTCGCCGCCGGCGGATCCGCTCGGCAAGCGCATCGCGGCGCTGTACGCGCGCGCCAAGCGCGATTCGGGACAGTTCGAAGGCTATCAGCCGATCGAGTACTGGCGTAAGCTGCTCGCCGTCGTGAAAGCCGACGTGTACCAGAACCTGGTGACGTTCACGCGGGTGCCACCCAAGGAAGCCGTCGCGGAGACAGTGTCGCTGATCCTCGACGCGATGGCGATCGAGGAGATGCCCAAGGAATATCTCGACGAGCTGCGCGCGCTCGCCGCGCACCGCGACGCGCAGTTGCTGCCGCTGTCGCGCATCGTGCTGGTGGGGACGCCCGCGGGGATGCCGATCCCGCAAGGCAGCGGCGCCGCCTTCCGGCCCAACGTCACCCCCGCGCCGCCGCCCCCGCCCGCCCGCGAAGCGCCGGCCGCGTTCGCGCCCGCTCCGCCGCCGCCGGCACCGGCCAACCCGTTCAACCCGACCGCGCCGCAGGTCCCGGCGCTGGGCTTCGGTTTCAGCGCGGAGCAGCCGCCGGTTCCCCCCGCATTTCCGCCGCCGCCGGGCCAGCCGGGTCCGGTGCCGCCGCCTACGTTTCCGGGCGGCGCCGGGCCATGAGCCGCCTGCGTCAGCGCCGTTCGGCGCGCCGTTCGCACTGCCGGAAGATTCGACTGAGGACGCGCCGTTCGGCGGCCCCGCGGAGCCGAGCACTGGCTTCGGCTGGTCCTGGGAGCCGCCCGAGGACGAGCCGAAGCCCGAGCCCTAGCGCGACGCGAACGTCCGAAGTGCGACGATCTCGGCGCGCAGGCGTTGCGCCGCGGCGATCAGCTCGGGCGGGACCGGACCGCGGCGGATGACGGCGATCGCTGCCTCCGCGCGTTCGACGAGCGGTGCGACGTTGCCACCGGCGGTCTCGATCCGCATCACGTCGGTCTCGACGTTCTCGAGCGCCTTCATGACCGGCAAGTCACCGTAGCCGCCGACGCGCGACTTGATGCGGTTGAGCTCGCGCAGCGCGCGAGCCACTTGCATCCCCGTGAGCACCAGGACCGCGAGCACGGCGACCAGGGTCGCCCACCAGACGATCGCGTTCGGCGACATCTAGGCCGCGCTCGACTCGCTCTTGGTCGTGGGGGTCGTGGGCGCTGACGACGAGGCCGGGGCCGCCGGAGCCTGGGCCGCGGGAGTCGCCGTAGGCGTGGTCGACGTCGAGTCGGCCGCCTTCACAGTCTCGGCCGGCTTGGCGGCTTCGGACGAGGTGCCGGCGTCGGACGTTTTGGCCTTCGCCTTTTCCGACGCGTTGCGCGAGTCGGTCAGGTAGAAACCCGAGCCCTTGAACACGATCCCGGCCGGGTGGAACACGCGGGCGAGCTCGCCGCCGCACGCGGGGCAGCCGGCTTGGTGCGGCTCGCGGAAGGCGTGGCGGACCTCGGTGACCTTCGAGCAGGCGCGGCAGCGGTAATCGTAGAGCGGCAAAGGGATCTCCGGCAAAAAAGCGACTCCTGCTAGTTTACCGGCTTTAGCAGATCGAGTCAACGAGTGCTAATCAGAGGTGCCTTAAAAGTCGTCGAGGACGCCGCCGGGCTCCTGATCGAACTCGCACAATCCCTTGAAGTGGATGAGCGAGTGGTTGAGGGCGACGTCGAGCTTGCGGCGGCGAGTCAGCCGGTCGAACAGCGCGCCCAGCACGCCGCCGTACGTGGGGTAGTCGACCCGCACGACGAGCTTCGAACGCTCGGACTTCTGCTCGATGCGGATGTCGATGCGCCGGCGGACCGAGAAGGCGCCGACGAGCGAGAGCTGGTGGCCCGGGATGAACCGGTCGACTTCGAAGAGCTCTTCGTCCTCACCGGGGAGGTTGGAGCGGATCCCCACCTCGCTGCCCAGGCCCAACGGCTCGGACGGCTCGATGCGGCGCGCGCTGCGCAGGAAGCTCAACCATACCGGCCACTTCTCCACCTCGCAGACGAGGTCGAAAGCGGTCCGCGCGGGCGACGCGACGTCTTGGCTGCGGTGAAGCGCCCGCGGTGACGGCCGGTCGAGAGACACGGACGGCATTGCCATGAACCCCAACGTTCGTCGCACCGGTCGGCTCGGCCCTGCCGCCCAAACACAAGATATTGTGCACGCCGTCCACTTTTTGCACTACACGTTGTGGACGACCCTGGGGATGCGGTGGAAAAGCTACGCCGCGGCGACCGCGCCGAGCTGCGGCCGGAGCACTTCCTTGAGCCGCGCACGCGCCCGCGAGAGCCGCGAGCGGACCGTGCCGATCGAGATCCCGGTCTGCATCGCGATCTCTTCGTAGGAAAGATCGTCGACCTCGCGCATCGCGACGACGTCGCGAAACGGTTCGGGCAGCATCGCGATCGCGCGCGAGAACGTGTCGGTGGTGAGGCGCTCGAACGCGGCGCGAAACGGATCGTCGGCCTCCGGCCGCGTGTTCGAGACGTCGACCATCGCGTTCTGCAGCCGCTGCAAGCGCACGTCGGCGCGTTTTCGCTTCTTGTTGTGGTCGAAGAACACGTTGACCGTGATGCGGTAGAGCCAGGTGTAGAACGACGACTGGCTGCGGAACCGCTGCAGGTTGCGGTACACGCGCATGAACACTTCCTGCGCGAGATCTTCGACATCGGTCGGCGCAACGTTCAGCTGCACGAGCACGCGCTGTACCGTCGGTTGGTACGCGTGCACCAAATCGTCGAACGCGTCCTGGCGTCCGGTTCGATACTCCTCGATCAAGCGTAGATCGCGCTCCGCGCGCAGCTGCTGCTCGATCCCGAGCGGTTTGCGTTGAACCTGCGGCATCCGGTTTCGTCCCCCAAGCGGCGCGCATGCGCCGATCCATGGAACGAACGATAGCCGCAACGGGATGGCCGTTCTGTAAGATGGCCTACGGTTGCGCGACGCGTGCGCGGTTCGTCAGTGCGCCGGAACCGGCACTGCACCCGAGCCGATGCCGCGCGCAAACGCGACGAGCGCCGCGATACCAGTCGGGATCGCGCCTTCGTCGAGCCGGAACTGCGGGCTGTGGCCGGAGTGCACGCTACCGACCGCCTCGTTATAGATGCCCAGGCGCACCATCACGCCGGGGACGCGCTGCGCGAAGTACGCGAAGTCTTCGCCGCCCATCGTCGGTGCGGGCCGCTCGACGGTGAAACCGAGCTCGCGCGCGTACGCGGCGAACGACTCGGCGAGCTCGCCGTCGTTGACGACGGGCGGGTAGCCGAAGATCATGTCGAGCTGCGCGCGGGCGCCGTACGCCGCGGCGACTCCGTCGACGATGCGCCGCAGCTTGCCCTCGGCGCTCGCGCGCAGCGCGGGATCGTGCGTGCGCAGCGTGCCCGTCATGAACACGCGGTCGGCGATGACGTTGTTGCGATAGCCGCCCTCGATCGTGCCGACCGTGACGACGATCGACGCGAGCGGATCCGTCTCGCGCGCCGCGACGTTTTGCAGCGCGAGGATCGTCGCCGCCGCGCACGGGATCACGTCGACCGCTTTGTGCGGGTACGCACCGTGGCCGCCCTTGCCGCGAATCGTGAGATGGAACTCGTCGGCTGCGGCGTTCACCGGACCCGGCGTGATACCGATCGTGCCGGTGGCCAAGCGCGGGTCGACGTGCAGCATCGTGACCGCGTCGACTTTGGGATCGTCGAGCGCGCCCTCGTCGATCATCGGCTGCGCGCCGCCCGGCCCTTCTTCCGCCGGCTGGAACAGCAGCACTGCCGTGCCGTGGAACGACGCGCGCGTGTCGTGCAGCTCGCGCGCCGCGCCGAGCAGCATCGCGGTGTGCGAGTCGTGCCCGCACGCGTGCATCTTGCCGGAGATCTCCGAGGTGCAATCCTCGCCTGAGTCCTCGGTGATCGGCAGCGCGTCCATGTCGGCGCGCAACCCTGCAACGCGCCCCGCCATTGCACCGCGGACGATCCCGATCACGCCGGTGCGCGCGACGCGCCGGTGCTCGATCCCCAGCGCGTCGAGCTCGCGCTCGACGATCGACTGCGTGTTGTGCTCCTCGAAGCCGAGCTCGGGATGTCGGTGGATCTCGCGGCGAATCGCGGTGGCGCGGGCGACGGTCTCTTCGGGCAGCGTGGCGGTCATCGAAGGCGGCTTTCGCAGCCGGTGCGAACGAACCCGCCTAACGAGGAGGGTATCATGCGCCGTCGTCTCCCTTGGCTGGCATCGCTGCTTCTGATCGGTTCGCTGGGCGCGGCACCCCCGGCCGCGCCGGAGCACGGCATCGGCAACGTGCACATGGACATCTCCTGCGGCGCCGACGCGAACGCGCGGTTCGACCGCGGCTTGGCGCTGCTGCACAACTTCTGGTACGAGCGCGCGCTCACGGAGTTCGACGCGACGATCAAGGCGCATCCGGACTGTGCGATCGCGTACTGGGGCGCCGCGATGACGTACAACCATCCGCTATGGTCGCCGCCGACCGCGACGGACGTGAAGGCCGCGCTGGTCTATCTCGACCGGGTGAAGGCCGCGACGACGCGCAACGACCGCGAGGCAAAGTACATCGCCGCCGTGACGACGCTGTTCGGCGACGGCGATCCGGCAAAGAAAGACGCCCGCGACGTCGCGTATCGCGACGCGATGCGAGCGATCCTCGTAACGTATCCCGACGATGAGACGAGGTTGTTCACGTCGCTGGCGATTCAGAGCGTGCGCGGCCTTGGCGACGACGCGCGCCTGCAAGCGGCGGCACTCGCGGAAGCAGTGCACCAGCACCAGCCGCAACACCCAGGCGCGCTGCACTACTTGATCCATGCGTACGACACCGACGCGCTCGCCGACCGCGGCCTGCCGGCTGCGCGCGCGTACGCGGCGTCCGCGCCGGCGGTGCCGCACGCGCTGCACATGCCGTCGCACATCACCTTGCGGCTGGGCCTGTGGGACGAAGCGCGCAACTCGAACCTCGCGTCGTGGAAAGCATCGGAGGACGCCGTGCGCAGCGCGGGCGAGCCGCAGTCGGCGCGCCAGTTCCACAACTTGCAGTTCGGTCAGTACGCATCGCTTCAGCTTGGGCGCTACGCCGAGGCCAAGCGGCAAGCGGAGACCGCGCTGGACCAGTACGACGAAAACCTTCGCACGATCGCCAAAGGCGGCTCGTCGAAAGATCAAATCGACGACCTGCGCTACCTCGACTTCGAAGCCGTCGGGATGACGAGCGCGTACATGCTCAGCAGCGGCGACTATTCGCTCGTGTCACGCCTCCCGGCGGAGGGGAGCTCGCCCGTCGTGAACGTGCTGGCGGAGCATGCGCGCGCGATGGCCGCGATCGCGCGGAACGACGCGCCCGCGATGACAGCGGCGGAGACGGCGGCTCGAGCGCTGCTGAACGACCTGCCGAAGAACGGGATGGTCGCGCTGGTCGCGCCGGTCGCCGCGAACGAGACGCTCGCCGCGATTGCACACGCGCGCCACGATGACGCCGCGGCGTTCCGCGCGATGGCGGCCGCGGTCGCGGCGGAGGACGCGCTGCCGCGCCACCTGCAGCCGACGTTCCCGCCGATCCCGGCCCATGAATTCTACGGCCGCCTCCTGATGGATGCCGGAAAGTACGACGCCGCGAAAGCGCAATACGCCGCGGCCTTGAAGCTGTTTCAGAACCGTGCACTCGCAATGCTCGGCTTCGCGCGCGCCGCGCATGCCGCCGGAAACGTCTCGGAGGCGCGAGGCGCGGCGGCCGCGTTCACGACGCTGTGGTCACATGCCGACGCGGGCCGTCCCGAGCTCGCCGAAGCGATCGCGCTGCGGTAGACGCAACCAGCGTAATTTGTCGAGCTCGACGACGAGGGCTGTTGCTGAGCGAGGTTCGTTCATGAAAAGAGAAGAGACGCCGCACGAGCGGCGCCTCTTCTCTGTCATGGTGAGGCTTCGAAGATTAGCTGCGATACCGCAAGAACGCCGGAACCTCGATGTCGTCCATGTTCACCGGGCTGACTTTGTCGAACGCGGTCGGTTCCGACAGCGTGCCCGCCGTGGTTTGCGTG
>CAWBTJ010000014.1:0-12645 GCA_963791645.1 Vulcanimicrobiota bacterium
AGTCCATGTCCCCGTCTCGCTCGGCGATCTCACGCACGCGCACCACCACGTCGCCGGTGCGCAAGTCGGCGATCGTCTCGGCGCCGGGGATCGCCGCGCGCACGCGCTGCGCGCGCGCACCGGCGTCCGACGGTAGTCCGCGCGAGAGCAAGGTCACCGAGGCGTCGCCGTCGAGCGCGACGTACGCGTCGAGCACCGCTTGAAACGCGCGCGCGGCGTCGTCGCCGTCGAGCAGCCGCGTCTCGGCGACGCCGGCCGCGCCGAGCGCCGAGCGCAGCTCGCGCGTCGCGCGGTCGACGAGCTGCTCGGAGCCTTCGAGCAGCGCGATCAAGCGCGGCCGCGTCGTCGACAGCGCCTCGCGAAAGCCGTCGACGACGAGCAGCGCCGACGGCTCGAGCGTCAGCGCGCCCGCGTGCGCGATCGCCCGCTCGCGCTCGTCGTCGTCGAACGGCGCGATCGCGAGCCGGCGCGTGTGCGGCGCGGGCAGCACCTTGAAGTTCGCGCGCACGATGACGCCCAGCGTGCCGTGCGAGCCGACGTACAGCTTGCCCATGTCGTAGCCGGTGACGTTCTTGACGACCATCCCGCCGGTCTTCGCGAGCGTGCCGTCGGCGAGCGCGAGCGTCGCGCCGATCAGCAGATCGCGCGGCCGCCCGTACGCCGCGCGGCGCGGTCCGGCCCAGCCGGCGGCGAGCGTGCCGCCCAGCGTCGCTTGCGATGCGAGCGGCGCGTCGAGCGGCAAGAAACTGTCCGTGCTCGGCGAGCGTGCGCGCGAGCGCGGCGAGCGTCATCCCGGCGCCGGCGCCGGCGGTGAGGTCGCGCGCGATCGTAATCGTACAGCGCGGTGAGCCGTTTGGTCGACAGCGCGACGTCGTAGCGCGACGGCGCGTTCGACGCGCGCTGCAGCGTGCCGCCGCCGTGCACGACGACGGCTTCACCGCGCCGCCGCGGCCGCGCGCAGCGTCGCCGCGACCTCGGCGGGTTCTTTGGGTTCGAACACGCGCGCCGGCTGCAGCGCGCCGAGCGCATACGGTCCGAGCGCGGTGCGCTTCGCGCGCGGCCGCTTCGCGATCACGCGATCGCCGGTCGCGTCAGGCCGGCGCTCGCGCACCTTCGCCGCACATCGCGCCGCTCGGGAAGATCTTGTCCGGGTTGAACGCGCGCATCGGGTCGAACACGTCGCGCACCTTGCCCATCGCCGCGAGGTCGTCGGTGGAGAACACGAGCGACAGCGTCTCTTTCTTCTCGTAGCCGATGCCGTGCTCGCCGCTGATCGTGCCGCCCATGTCGATGCACGTGCGCAGGATCTCGGTGCCCGCGTCGACGACCGCCTGCACCTGGCGCTTGTCGCGGCGGTCGAAGATCAGCAGCGGGTGCAAGTTGCCGTCGCCGGCGTGGAACACGTTGCCGACCGGCAGCCGGTGGTCGCGCGCGATCGCGTCGATCGCGTGCATCACCTGCGGCAAGCGGGTGCGCGGCACGCATGCGTCTTGAATGTAGTAGTTCGGCGCGATGCGGCCGATCGCGCCCGCCGCGCCTTTGCGCGCTGCCCACAGCGCGTCGCGTTCGGCGCGGTCGCGCGCCGCGCGCCACGACAGCGCGCCGTGCGCGCGCGCGATCTTCGCCAGCGCCGCTTCGCCGGCGGCGACGTCGTCCTGCGCGCCCGCGATCTCCACCAGCAGCACCGCGCCCGCGTTCTCGGGATAGCCGGCGTGATAGTGCGCCTCGACCGCGCGCGTGATGAGCGCGTCCATGATCTCGAGCGCCGTCGGCGCGAGCCCCGCGGCGATGATCGCCGACACCGCTTCGGACGCGCGTCTCGACGTCGGCGAACGCGGCGACGCACACGCGCACCGCTTCGGGAAGCTTCAGCAGCCGCACCTCGACCTCGGTGACGATGCCCAGCGTCCCCTCGGAGCCGACGAGGACGCCGGTGAGGTCGTAGCCCGCGTCGTCGATCGACGTGCGGTGCACCGCGCCTTCGGCGATCGACGTACTCGATCGCGAGCACGTGGTTCGTCGTCGTGCCGTAGCTGAGGCAGTGCGGGCCGCCCGCGTTCGTGCCGACGTTGCCGCCGATCGTCGAGATCTTCTGGCTCGACGGGATCGGGCGCGTAGAAGATCCCGTGCGCGGCGATCGCGGTCGAGAGATCGAGGTTGATCGAGCCCGGGCTGCACGCGCGCGCGCCGGTTGCGCACGTCGAGCTCGACGATCCGGTTCATCCGCGCGAACGACACGACGAGCCCGCCGCGCGTGGGTACGGCTCCGCCGCACAGCCCGGTGCCGGCGCCGCGCGGAACGATCGGCTCCTCGCACTCGCGCGCGATGCGCACCGCGATCGCGATCTCGCGCGCGTCGCGCGGCACGATGGCGGCGGTCGGCAGCCGGTCCTCGGAGTACGCGTCGAAGGCGTACACGGCCAAGTCCTCCGGCGCGCTGCGGACGACGTCCGGGCCCAGCGCATCGTGAAGACGCGCGGCGAACCGAGACAGGGCCATGATCCCGTGCGCTACGGAGGGCGGCGGGATTCTTCCTGGGAATGCGCTTGCTCGGTGTTCTTCTGGAAGAAGTGGACGGCACGTAAGCCCGGCCGGCGCAAGCCGCTGGTGCGCCCGAAGGCCTCCGACGAGCAGCGGCAAGCCTATCGCGCGCCCGTCGAATTTTCCGTGGTCTACGTCGTCGAAGGCCGCCGCGGCCCACGCACCGCGGTCGCCACCGATCTCTCCGCCACCAGCCTGCGCCTCATCGGCGACGAGGACTTGAGCGAAGAGACGCTGGTCGATCTCCGCTTCACGCTACCGAACGACCTCGTGCACGACGTCCACGTCGAAAAGGAGATCGTCGAGACGACGCCCCGCGGCCGCACGCAGAAGAAGGTGATGGTGCCGCCGGAGCCGTTCACCGAGATGACGGTCCGCGCAAAGGTCGTCAACGCGTTCCTGCGCGTCCGGCGCCGCAAGCTCGCGCACGGCATGCAATTCGTCGACGTCACGGAGCAAACCACCGAAGAGATCCAGCGCTTCATCCACGTCTGGCAAATCCGCCAACTCCGCGAACGCGCCCACCTGCGCGGCGAGTGACGATGAGCGTCAGTACAACAGATACTTCGAACGCAGCGTCCTGAACGCGGCGAGTCCCGGGTGCCATGATGCGACGATCGCGTCGGGCGACGTGCCCGCGTCGAGCGCGAGGCGGACCGCGTCGGTGCCCCAGTCGCGGTCCATGATCTTCTCGTGGGCGACGTGGTACTTGCCTTGCGCGCGGGCTGCGGCGAGGATCTCGATCGCGGTGCGCACGTTCGGGAAGACGTGCGGGTCGGTCACGTTGATCGTCACGCCGTGCAGCGTCTTGCCGGCCCAGAAGCCTTTCGCCGGCGACCAGTCCGCGGGCTCGAACTCGACGCCGGGGATCCTGCGCGCGGTGAGCGCGTCGCGAAACGCCGCGGGATCGAACGAATAGCCGCCGGCGTACTCGAAGGGTTGGTCCGTGCCGATGCCGTTGTTCACGCCCGCTTCGTCGACGAGGCCCGTCGCGAGGTAGACCAGCGTCGTGCGCGCGTACGGGATGTTCGGCGACGTCGGCACCCACTTCAGCGCGGTGTCGGACCACAGCATCTCGCGCTTCCAGCCCTGCATCGGGATCACGCGCAGCTTGCAGCCGATCGCGAAGTGCTCGTTGTACATGCGCGCGAGCTCGCCCACCGTCATGCCGTGCCGCTCGGGGATCGGGTAGAGCCCGATGAACGACTTGAACTTCGGGTCGAGCACGGGGCCGTCGATGAGCACGCCGCCGATCGGGTTGGGGCGGTCGAGCACCCACACTTCCTTGCCGTACTGCGCCGCCGACTCCATCACGTACGCCATCGTCGAGACGTACGTGTACGGGCGCGCGCCGACGTCTTGGATGTCGAACAGCAGCACGTCGATGCCGTCGAGCATCTCCTTGGACGGATGGCGCGTCTTGCCGTACAGGCTGTACACCGGAAGCCCGGTCTTCTCGTCGGTCGACGAGCCGACGGTCTCGCCCGCGAGAACCGTGCCGCGGATGCCGTGCTCGGGGCCGAACAGCGCCTTCACCGCGATCTGGCCGTTGCGGTGGACCGCGTCGACCAGCGGCTCGCCCGTCGACAGCACGCCGCTGGGGTTCGTCACGATGCCGATCGTGCGCCCGCGCAGATCGCGCCATGCGTCGCGCACGAACACGTCGTCGCCCAGCGATATCTGCGGTTTCTCGAACGCGGTTCGCGGGCGAATGACGGGCTCCGTCGCGAACGCCGCGCGCGGCGGGATCAACGCGGCCGCACCGGCCGCGGCAAGAAACGAACGGCGCTGCATGTTCAGACGAACTCCGGGTGGGTGCCGGCGGGGATGAGCTGCGCCTGCGCGGCGCGCGCGAAGAGGTCCTCGACGGCGGCGATGCCGGTGTCGCCGACGTCGTCGCTGTACTCGTTGACGTAGAGCCCGATGTGCGCGCGCATCACGTCGTCGTCCATCTCGAAGGCGTGCTCGCGAACGTAGGCGATGATGTCGCCCTCGCGCTCGCGCGCGAAGCGCAGGCTGCGCCGGATCGCCTCGTCGATCGCGCGCGCGTCCTCGTCGGGGACGTCGCGCCGCACCAGGATCGCGCCGAGCGGGATCGCGTTGCCGGTCGTCGCCTCCCACCAGTCGCCCAGGTCGATCGCCGAGACGAGCCCGGCCTTCTGGTACGTGAAGCGCGACTCGTGGATGATGAGCCCGCCCGCGACGTCGCCGTTCTTCACCGCGTCGACGATCCGGTCGAACCGCATCTCGACCGTGCGCGGCTCGCGCCCGAGCGCCAGGCGCAGCAGCGCGTACGCGGTCGTGAAGCGGCCGGGGATCGCGAACACCGCATCGTCGCCGAAGTCCGTGAGCAGCGGCGCCTTGCCGTCGACGCCGGGCTGCGCGATCACGAGCGGCCCGCAGCCGCGCCCGAGCGCGCCGCCCGCGCGCAAGATGCGGTACTTGTCGAGCAGATACGGGATCGCGCCGTAGCTCACTTTCGTCAGCTCGTAGCGGCCTGCGCGCGCCGCGCGGTTCAGCGCCTCGACGTCGTCGAGCACCACGTCGACCTGCGGCGCCCCGTCGAGCAGCCCGTTGGTGAGCGCCGCGAAGATGTACGTGTCGTTCGGGCAGGGCGAATAGGCGAGCGAGTAGCTCCGTTGCGGTTGCGGCGTCATTTCGATTGCGTCATTCCGATAGGAGAACGTCGAGCAGCGCGTCCGTCGTTGCAACTGCCGCAGCCGCGCCGGCGCGAAAGTCCCATTCGTTCGACGCGCGCTCGCCGACGAGGTTCGACACGCCGCGAATCTCGATCGCCGGGACGCCGGCGGCCTGCGCGGCGCGCAGCACGGCGAAGCCCTCCATCGACTCGACGTCGGAGCGAAAGCGGTACGCCAGCGCGAGCGCGCGCGAGGTCGTGCTGGTCACCGTCGCCGACGTCACGCCGCGCCCGACGATCACCGGGATGAGCCCGGCGAGAAACGGCCGCAGCAGCGTCGCGTCGGCCTCGACGTGGCGCACGAGCTCGAGCCCGCCCGGCAGCGGAAACGCGCTGCCGTCCTCGAGCCCGAGGTCGGCGAAGTCCTCGCGCGAGCACACGACGGCGTCGCCGACGGTGCAGCGGTCGCGAAAACCGCCGGCGATCCCCGCGTTGATCACCGCGTCGTATTGCTTCGCAGCGAGCGCGCGCGCGGTGCCGAACGCCGCTTCGACGGGACCGACGCCGACGGCGACGACGTCGACGCCGTCACGCGCGGGCAGCGCTGCGAGCTCCTGCGCTACCGCGCAGACGACGAGGATGCTGACGTGGGCACCAGATGGCTCGCGACCCACAGCGGGCCGACGAGCAGATGGAGCAGGTTGGTGAGAAACGCGGGCGACTTGCCTTCATATGCGTGACCGACGAACTGGAAGATCCAGCCCACGACGAAGGCGCCGATCGCGAACGGCCACGAGACGTACGCGGCGAGCACGTACAGGGCGATCAAGCCGACGATCGCGATACCTGCGGCGACACGGACCTCGCGCCCGAGCGTCAGGAAATACACCGACGTTGCGATCACCGCGAGCATGGCGAGGTTCACATTCGGGCCGGTAAGCGACGATCAGCCGCAGCAGCGCGATGACCCCGAGCACGATCAGCGGGATGCCGATCTCGTGGCAGATCAGGTTGCGCCGGTCGCGGTGATAGGCGCCGTACTCTTCGAACAGCCGGCTGCCTGACGTCATGGACACTTACCTCACGCCGATGAACTTGTGGGTCTGCAGCGAGAGCCGCAGCCGGCGGGGATCGCGCTTGGCCGCGTCGACCGCCAGCGCCACGTTCGACGGCTTGTTGCCTTCCGGCTGCAAGAACAGCGGGGTCGCCGGCGGGAAATGCGCGAGCCACTCGTCGGGGACGCGCCCGTCCACGATCAGCTTCGCCTCGTTCGCGCGGCGCGCCATCGCCGGCGCGAGGCGCTCTTTCGGCGAGACCGTGAGCCACACGTCGTCGGGCAACTCGGTCGGCAGCGTGCCGTTGGACTCGATGTGGACGCGCCGGCCGTCGGCGCGCAGCGCGTCGATGAGCGCGCGCGTCTCGCGCTGCGCGAGCGGCTCGCCGCCGGTGAGGATGACCATCGGGCACGCGCCGCCTTCGGCGCGCACGCGCGCGACGACGTCGCCGACCGACGCGATGAACTTCAGCGCGTAGTCGGTGTCGCAGAACGCGCAGCTGAGATTACAGCCGGCGAGGCGGACGAAGACCGCGGGTGTCCCGGTCCACGTCCCCTCGCCCTGCACGCTGTAGAAGATCTCAGCGAGTTGGAGCACCCGGACCCTTTAGTAGCGGCGGGTCGTGGTGCCCTGGCGGCGCGCGGTGAGAACCTGCACGGTGACGACCGAGTTCTGCGGGATCGTCACGTTCTGCTTCGCGTTCTTCGCGTAGATGTAGCCGCCGGCCGCGCCGAGCAGGCCGCCCATGTTGGTGCCGAGCTTCTTGCCCAGGATGTTGCCGACGATCATGCCGGCGACCGCGCCGCCCGCTTCGTTGACGGCGTTGCTCTTCGTGTTTTCCGTGATGCCGGTCGTGCGGCCCGTGAGCGCGTACGTGTTGCCCGAGCGCGTGTTGAGCGTGTCGAACGCGATCGAAATCTTGCCGGGCGGCCTTGGCCGGCCGGCTTGCACGCTGTCGACGTGCCCGTAGATCGTGGCGCCGGTGATGTTGTTGTCCTGCGAGTGCACGTTCGAGATGGTGACGCGCTGGCCGACGACGGCGTCCTTGGAGCCGATGCTCTGATCGAAGGTACCGACCAGTTCGGTGCCGGGCGTGATGGCGGCGGACGCCGCGAGCGGGATGAATGCGACGGCTGCTGCCGTGAGGGCGAGTGCGAGTTTGCGAATCATAGGTCTTGGGGGCCTCTCTTGGTTGGTTGGGGTCCTGTCGAGCTCTTACCCGGGAAGGCTCAGCGGATCGCCCTTCTTCATAACGGCGCAAGCCTTCCGAGTCTCCCACAGCGTCAGCTCAGCGAGCTGCGGAAGCTCCGCGGCGAGGCGCCGCCAGATCCAAACGACGAGGTTTTCGGCGGTCGGGTTGTCCATCAGCTCGTTGAGCGATCGGTGGTCGAGCTCGTTGATCACGGCCGCTTTCACCACCCGCGAGACCACCTCGAAGTCCTCGACCATCCCGGCCGCGGGCCCGGTTGCTTGAAGCGGGCCTTCGAGCGCGACGTCGAGCCGGTACGAGTGGCCGTGGAGCCGCGCGCACTTCCCGGGGTGGTGCGGGAGCACGTGCGCGGCCTCGAACGTGAAGGACTTGCGGATTTGCACAGCCCAGGGACTTCGCCGTGACCACGAATCGCTCCCGACTCGTCGCTCAGATCCTCACGGCCCAGGTGGCGCCGCCGCTGCTCCCGGCGTCGCTCTACGACGTCGGCGCCGACGGCGTGCCGCGGATCCTGCCCAGCGTCGGCGGGATCACGCTCAACGTGCGCGTCGGCGACTCCGCGTTCGCCTTCGAAGCGGATCACGTCGAGCCGGCGGTCAGCGCGCGCCACCCCGACGACAAGGTCAACGCCGCGTTCTGCACGCTGGCGTGCATCGGCAACGTCGCGACCGTCGCGAGCGGTGAGGCGAAAGGCGAGCGCGGCGTCGTGACCGGCAAGCACGGCGGCATCGAGCACGTGATGATCGACTTCCCCGAACGCGTCGATGGAGACGCATGCAGATCGGCGACGCGATCAACGTGCGCGCGGTGCGGCGTCGGGCTCGCGATCGACGACGCGGGCGACGTGAAGGTGTTCAACTGCGATCCCGACCTGCTCGACAAGCTCGGCATCGAGCGCGCCGGTGCGAAGCTGCGCGTCCCGGTCGCGCGCATCGTGCCCGCGCGCGTGATGGGCTCGGGGCTCGGCCGCCAGACGGTCGTGCGCGGCGACTACGACATCCAGTGCTTCGACGACGCGACGGTGCGCGAGTTCGGCCTGCGACGAGCTGCGGCTGGGCGACATCGTCGCGATCACCGATGCGGACAACTCGTTCGGGCGCATCTACCGCACCGGCGCCGTCACGATCGCCGTCGTGTCGCACGGCATGTCGTACATCGCCGGCCACGGCCCGGGCGTGACGACGCTGCTGACGTCGGCGAGCGGCGCGCTCGAACCGCACGTCGACGCGCGCGCGAACCTCGCGACGATCCTCGGGCTGCGATGAACGATCCGCGCATCGACCCGATCTCGCCCGAACAGCGCGCGGAGCCGGTCGTCGTCGTGCCGTACGATCCGGCGTGGCCCGCGGCGTTCGCGCTGCTGCGCGACCGTATCGCGCCGGTGCTCGGCGAGCTCGCCGTCGGCATCGAGCACGTCGGCAGCACCGCGGTCCCGGGCCTCGACGCGAAGCCGATCATCGACATCGACGTCGTGATTCGCCACGCCGACGAACTTGCCGGCGGTCGCGGGACGGCTCGCGACGCTCGGCTACACGCACCTCGGCGATCTCGGCATCATCGGCCGCGAGGCGTTTCGCGCGACGCCGGATCTTCCGCGCCATCACCTCTACGTCTGCGCGGCGGGCGCCGCGGCGCTGCAGGCGCACCTGACGCTGCGCGACGCACTGCGCGCCGACCCGGAGCTCGCGGTCGCGTACGCCGCCCTCAAACGCGACTTGGCGGAACGCTTCCGTGACGACCGCGACGCATATGCCGAAGGAAAGAGCGCGTTCATCACCGCGGTGATCCTGCGCGAGCGCGACGGCGGCGAAAAGCGCTCGCTGCGCCGCGGCTAACGGCACTGCAGCGCGCGTAAGCGTGCGGTAAGACGCCCGTACCCGCCGTCGTACGTCAAATGGTCTACGCTGGGCGGGTGAAAGTCCGCCGCACGCTCGCGATCTCGATTCGCGCCCATCTCGGATAAGCGGTTCGAGACACGAAACGTCGGCGTGAGGGTGATTCGTCATGACCAGACTTCATTGCGTGCTCGCCGCCGTCCTTACGGCGTTTGCGATGCCGGCCATTGCCCTCGCGGGGCAGCCGAATGGGCCGACCATATCGAAAACGAACCACGACTCCGTCCAGAACAACGCCTCGACGTTCCCAGCCTTCTATCCCGTCAAGGGTGTCGTGCTAGGTTGCTCGGCCGCCAACGGGGACGTAGCGCGGACGCTGTACATCACGAACATCACGCCACACACCCTGAGCAAGCACGCCTGGGTGTATTGGTCCATGGGCGACGCGGCTAACCCGACGGGCGCAATCGCGCTGAAAGGCAAGCTGCAGCTCTCCGATCCCCTGAAGCCGAAGGCGATGGTGTATGCGCTTACAGCTCCTGGGAGCGCTGGTGCATGCAGGGCCTGGACATACCCCTAAGCCTTCGCCGCGCAAAGTCTGCGGCCGGGGTCAGCGCTTCGCGCGGCGCAGGTGTACCGCGGCGCCGCGGTAGTCGAACCACAGCTCGTACGAGCGGAGCAGATCCGTGCCGACGATGCCGTCGACGTCTTCGGTGCCGAGGTCGACGTTGGACACGTCGGCGGTTGCGTCGCGCGTCCAGATACCGCCGAGCTCGAACGCCGGGACGCGGGTGGTCTCCGCGGTCGCGAAGCCGCCCATGCCGCGCACGTGCAGCGTGCTCGCCACGCGGTCGGGCGTGAAATCGCCGCGCTCCGCGAAGACGGTTTCGAACACGGTGCGGTTCGCGCCGGTGTCGAGCACGACGCGGCCGTTCGCATTGCCGGCGCGCACGTGTACGGCCGGCGTCTTGTCGTCCAGGCCGAGCGTCACGCTGCTCGTGTCCGCGGGCGCGCGAAAGTGGTCCGGCGCCACGGCTTCGGCGAGGTTCTTGTGCAGGTCGAGGTGCACCACCGTGTCGGCGAAGAAGTCGAAACCCAGCAGGCCTGCGAGCCGCGTGCGGTTGTCGATGTGGAACGGCACTTGCACGACGCGCGTGACGATGTTGCGCATGCGCAGGCCGCCGATCGTCATCTGCGGCACGATCGTCGTCGCCTCGGGGAACGTCCCCAGCGTCGCGCCGACGCGCCGGCCGTACGACTCGAGGCTCTGCTGCTCGACGACGAAGGGGTCGATCACGATGCCGGCCGCGCCGGAGTCGAGCAAGAAGTCGTATGCGCCGCGGCCGACGATCACGCGCACGACGGCGAGCCCGTTGACGAACCGCACCGGGAGGCGCACGGTCGTCTCGCGCGCCGGAAACTCGACGATGTGGCGCGACGGCGGCATGTCCACGTCTTTGACGTCGGGCGTCGTGTCCAGCACGCGGCTCACGAGGGTCTGTTCGCGTTCGTTCCCTAGCGAATCGGTCGTGCGCACGCGCGACGGCTCGGGGACGCCTTCGACGAGACGGTAGTCGTCGTAGGTGCTCGTGTAGCGGCGGCGGCGTTCGACGTATTCCCGGCGCGCGATGTTGCCCGTGCGCTTGTCGATGTACAGCCATTCGTGCCGTCCCGCCGCCGGGTTGACCTCGACGACGTACGCGTTGAGCGCGAGCGAGTCGCCGACCACGTGCACGTTGCGGTCGTCGCCCGCGTCGCGAAACGCACGGTCGCTCACCGCGTCGCGCTGGTCGTGCACGCCCGCGTAGGTGAACGTGATCCCGTTGCGGTTCTGCTCCCAACGCACGCCGCGGTACATCCCGCGCTCGTACGAGAGCGGGCCTAGCGTCGTCGTCTCGCGCACGTCCTTGCCGAGCCGGTTCACCTTGTACGAGCCGACCGTGCCGTCTTGGAACAGCCGCCAGTCTTCCTCGATCGTCGCGTTGCGCGTGTGCTCGCGGCGCGAGCGCTCGTACAGCGCGCGGATACGCGCGAGCGACCGCGCTCGACGGGATCAGCCCGCCCGGCTCGTCGTCGATCGCCGCGAGAACGGGGGCGGCGCTGAAGACGAACGCGGCGAGGAGCATCGCTCCCCGCCGCGCGAGTGTGTTCAGAGGGAGCCTGCCGGTCCCATCGCTTCGAGCCGCTTCTTGAGATCGCTCAAGAAGCCGCTCGCGACGGCTCCGTCGACCACCCGGTGGTCCAGCGACATGCAGACGTTCATCATCGACCGGATCGCGATCGAGTCGTCGTCGCGCACGACCGGGCGCTTCACGACCGCTTCGGTCGTGACGATCCCGGTTTGCCCCGGCACCAGGATCGGCGCTGAGAGGATCGAGCCGTTCGCGCCGGTGTTGTTGACGGTGAACGTGCCGCCGGCGAGGTCGTCCGCGCCGAGCCGGTTGCGGCGTGCCTTGTCGATCAGCTCCCCGGCCGCGAGCGCGATACCTTTGATCGAGAGCTGGTCGGCGTGGCGGATCACCGGGACGACGAGGTTGCCGCCCGCGGCGATCGCGAGCCCGACGTTGACGTCGCGGTGCACGCGGATGCCCTCGTCGGTGAACGACGCGTTCATCAGCGGGAAAGCCGCGAGCGATTCGACCGCCGCGCGCACGAAGAACGGCAGGAGCGTCAGCTTCACGCCATATGCCTTCTCGAACGCGTCCTTCTCGCGCGCGCGCCACTTCCACACGTTGGTCACGTCGACTTCGGTCATCGTCCACGCGTGCGGCGCGGTGTGCTTCGACTCGACCATCCGCTGCGCGATGATCTTGCGCGCCTGCGTGAGCGGGATCAGATCACCCGGCTGCGCGGCTCGCGCCGCTGCGCGAGCCGTCGCGCCGCCGCTGGACGCGGCTGGCGCAACGCCTGCGGCAACCGTTCGTGGTGAGGGCGCGACGTATTCCGGGTTGTCGGCCGTGATCGTCGCAGCGACGCCCGCGCTCGGGCCTGCTTTCGCAGCTGCGATGATGTCGTTGGCCGTGATGCGGCCGTTGTTGCCGGTGCCGCGCACGCTCGCGAGGTTGACCTGATGCTCGCGCGCCAGACGCCGCACGGCGGGCGACGTGCGCACGCCGTTCGCGAAGAGATTGCCGTTGTCGGTGAGGATCTTCTGCGGCGTCGAAGCGCCGTCGTGACCGATCACCTTGTCGACCGGTGCGGCGCTTGACGATCCGTTACTCGGCGCGCTGAACGACGGTCCGCCGAGCCCGACGTTACCGCCCGGCACAGGCTCGTCGCTCGCCTGATGGTTCGCTTCCGCGTTGGACGAGCCGGCGCTCGCAGCAACTTGCTCCGCGGGCGACGCGCTGCCGTTCGGGGCCGGTG
>CAWBTJ010000015.1:0-14597 GCA_963791645.1 Vulcanimicrobiota bacterium
GTAGTCCCGCGGCCGCCTATGCTGTGCGCCGGCTGGTCAGGTTCGGCGTGCGACCACCGTGAACATCGGCGTGCGGCGGTTCGCATAAAGCTGCGCGTGCCGGACGACGCGCACCGTGCTGTAGCCGAGGATTGCGAGCATGTTGGCGATGCTCTGGGGCGTGAACGACCACCAGGCGTCGCGCGGCTCTCCTCTGACGGCGTTCGGCAAGAACAGTGGGCTGCGGCGGCGCGCCGGTCCCGACAGCAGCGACAACACCGGCCGGCGTTGCGCCAACTCGGTCACGACGATCGTCGCCGGGCGCAACGCCGCGGCATTCTGCAGCGCGAGAAACGGGTCCCGAACGTGGAGCAGGATCGCGCCGAACGTGCACAGATCGATCGGCCCGATCGACGGCGGTATCGCGTATACGGTGCCGTAGACGACGTTCGCGCGCGAGCCGAGCGCGCGGTGGTTGAACCACCAGCTCTTGTTCAACCGCTCGATGTGTTCGCGGCGCCGCGCAACTTCCTGCGGCACCTCGAGCGCTGCATACGGGACGACGTCCCACGATTGCGCGGCCGACAGGTCGTACGCGACGACTTCCGCACCGCGCCGTTCCATCTCGAAGCACAGGAAGCCGGTCGCGGTCCCGATCTCCAGGACGCGCTTGCCTGCGACGTCCTCGTGTCCGAGGTAGTCGTCGATTCCGCCGCGCAGGTCCCACTCGCCCGTGACGACGCCGTGACCGGGGACGTCCATCGTATGGTAGTAATAACATTCCGAAATATCAGACACGCCGATCGGTGCGGAGTACGGCGGTTGGGGCTGGGTTTCGCCCGGCGGGTGCGACATTGCGATCAACGTCCTGCGCGCTCGATCGCCGGACCTCTTGCGTGTTTCGGCCATGCGCGGTCATGCCGCGAGGTCAAAGCGGTCCACCGGAACGTAGCGGGCACCGGTCCGTTCGGTGAACGATTCGTAGAGCGTGAGCGATGCAATGCGCTGCGGAGCGATGTGCGGCGATTCGACTGCCGGCATCGTTACGCGGCCGTCGCTGCGGGCCAAGGTGACGTGCGCATCGGCGTGCGGCTCGAACGTGAACCCGAGCACCGCAAGCGGACGGCGCACAGTATCGCAAAGCGCGCCGAATGCCGGCACGTCGATCGCCGAGCCGACCCAGGCGACGCGCGGTTTACGTGCATTCGGAAATGCCCCGATCGTATCCAAGGGCACGTCGAACGCGCGGACGCCGGCCGCGGCATCGCGCACCGCCTTGGTGAGCCCTGCCACGCGCTCGTCGTCCACGCCGCCGAGAAACGCGACCGTGAGGTGATAGTTCTCCGGCGCGACCCACCGGGCGAGCCAGCCGCTCGCGCGCAGCTCGCCGGCAACGCGCGCGCACGCTCCGCGAGCGGCATCATCGATATCGGCCGCGATGAACAGCCGCCGGCGTCTCACGCGTACGCCGCCCGTCCGTAGCCCAAAGGCATGGCGCGCGCTTCAGTGCGATACGCGCAAGACCTGTCCGGAGCTGGATCGGAGCCGGCGGGAACCTGCCTGAGCGTACGCTGGTACGCCCCGGGGTGACGAAGGGGCGCCGCACCCCCACGCGAACGAACACACGGTGCCGTCGTACTACTTGGTCCCATTGTTGCTCGTCGCTATGTGCCTGGCGCTTCTCGCCCTGATCTACTGGGGCGGCTTCATCGAAGAACGCCGCAACGGCCGCGCGCGCAACTAGGCCCGCGATGCTCGTCACCTACGTGAAGGACTGAGCAAAGAAACGGGCGCCCCTCACGGAGCGCCCGTCGTCGTTTGGTATTCGCCTCCGGGCGCGGCTACGCGACGTGGGCCGGGGCGAGGTCGTGCTGCTGCAGCACCAGGCCCGGCGAGTTGATGTGCTTGTTCATGCCGAGCGTCGACGGGTCGACGCCGAGCGCGAGCGCGACCAGCTGCGGCAGGTGGAAGATCGGCAGATCCGTGCGGCCCCAGCGCTGCACGCTGTCGGCCTGGTAGCCGTCGAGCGCGAGGTGGCACAGCGGGCACGGCGTGAGCACGGCTTCGGCGCCGTTGTCTTTCGCCATGCGCATGTTCTGGCCGACCATGTTGGCGGCGATGCCGTCTTTTTCGAGCTGCACGTGGAAGCCGCAGCAGCGCGTGCGACCGGCGTAGTCGATCGCCTCGCCGCCGAGCGCGACGATGAGGTCCTCGAGCGAGTGCGGGTTGCGCGCCGACTCCCAGCCGTTGACCGACTCGGGGCGGATGATGTGGCAGCCGTAGAACGCCGCGACCTTCAGGCCGTTGAGCGGGTTGACGACCATCTTTTTCAGCTCGTCGAGTCCGATGTCGTCGATGAGCAGCCACAGCAGGTGGCGCACCATCACGTTGCCTTCGTACTTCGCGCCGAACTTGCCGAGGATCGCGTTGGCCTGGCTCATGTGGCCTTCGTCTTCGAGCAGCTCTTTGTTCGCGGCGCGCATGTGGCCGGTGCACGTGGAGCAGATCGTGATGACGTCGTCGAGGCCGAGCGCTTCAGCTTGCGCGTACGTGCGCGCGTTGAGCACGCGCGCGACGTCGCGGTTCGTGTCGTTGAGCACCGACGCGCCGCAGCACGACGCCGCGGTGAGCTCGACGAGCTCGATGCCCAGGCGATCGGCGAGGAGCATCGTCGAGTTGAACAGCTCCTTGCACGACTCTTTGGCGACGCAGCCCGGGAAGAACCCGTATTTGCGCATCTGCGCCGACTTCGACTTGCCCTTGATTACGGGCTTGTCCAGTGTAGCAGTCATCAGAGTGTCGGAGCCTCCAGGGTTTCGAAGATGGTCCGGATCTCGTCGACCTTCGGAACCGGTTTGAGAAACAGCGGCGGGATCTTCCCCGCCATCGCCAGGCGGATGCCGAACGGCGCGACCTTGATCAGGCCGATGATGTTGAAGCGGCCGACCGTGCCTTGGATGACCTCGGTCTCATGCAGCATCCCGGTGGCCTTGATCGTCTTCGCGACGACGAGCGCATGGCGCGGGCCGGCGGCGTTGGTGATGCCTTCTTCGATCGTCGCGCGCTTGACCGCGATGATGTCGTCGTGCGGGTCGACGTGCTTGGGACAGTACGAGCACGCGTAGCAGTGCGCGCACAACCACAGGTAGTCGTCGCTGATCTGCGCGGCGCGCTCTTTGCGCTTGCTGTCGCGCACGTCTTCGATGAAGCGGTAGGCGTACGCGATCGCGGCGGGGCCGGCGAACGCCGGATCGACCGACACCACCGGGCACAGCGCGTAGCACGTCGCGCACATCACGCAGTTCGCCACCGCGACGAGCTTCTTCATGTCCTCGGGCGACACGCGCCGTTCGGTCGCGTGGTCCTCGTCCTTGTCCTTGGGCTGCAAGTACGGCTTGAGCCGCGTGTACTTGTCCCAGAACGGGTCCATGTGCACGACGAGGTCGCGCATGGGTTGGAAGTTGGGCATTGGATCGATCGCGATCGAGCGATCCGATTTGAGCACGGTGCGCACCGGCGTCTTGCAGGCCAGGCCCGTCGTGCCGTTGATGTTCATCGAGCACGAGCCGCAGATCGCGGAGCGGCACGAGCGGCGAAACGTGATCGTGCCGTCGATCTCCGCCTTCGCGTGCTCGAGCGCGTCGAGCACGGTCGCCGTCTCGGGCAGGTCGGTGATCTCGACGCGATCCCGGTGCGGAACGTCGTCGGTCGCCTGGTCGTAGCGGAAGATGTCGAGGGTGTACGCCACGCTAATAGCTCCGAACCGTGGGCTGCCACTTGGTGAAGACGACCTTGCGCGAGTAGTCGGGTTCCGGGTCCGCCGTGGGACCCTTGTACCGCATCAGCGTGTGGACCAGCCACTTCTCGTCGTCGCGGTCGGGGAAGTCGGTGCGCGCCTGCGCGCCGCGCGACTCCGTGCGGTTGATCGCGCCGAGCACGATCGGCTGCGCGATGTCGGCGAGGCACTCGGTTTCGAGCAGCCCGATCAGGTCGGTGTTGAACGTCTTGGACTTGTCTTGCACGGTCATCGTCTGCGCCATCTCGCGCGCTTGGCGCAGACCGTCCATGCCGGCCTTGAGGTCCGCGTCGTCGCGGAAGATGAACGCGTGGTCGCTCATCGCGTCGTTGATGACCTTGCGCACCTGGCTGTGCCGCTCGCCGCCTTTGCGCGCGAGGATCCCGTCGATGCGCTCGCGCTCGGACTTTAGCGTCTTCTCCGAGGGTTTGACCTCGAGGTTCTTGATGTAGTCGCTCGCGTGGCGTGCCGAGCGGGCGCCGAACACGATCGTCTCGAGCAGCGAGTTGCCGCCCAGGCGGTTCGCGCCGTGCACCGAGACGCACGCGCACTCGCCCGCGGCGTAGACGCCGGGGACGCGGGTGGCGCCGAACTTGTCGGTCTCGATGCCGCCCATCGCGTAGTGCATGCCGGGCAGGATCGGGATCGGGGTGTCGATGGCGTCCTTGCCCGTCGCGTCCAGCGCGAGCTCGCGGATCTGCGGCAGGCGCTCGAGGATCTTCTCGCGCCCGAGGTGGCGCAAGTCGAGGAACACGCAGCCGTCGACGCCGCGGCCTTCGATGATCTCGGTCCACTCCGCCCGGCTGACGACGTCGCGCGACGCCAGCTCGCCCTTGTTCGGGGCGTACTTGAACATGAAGCGCTCGCCTGCCGCGTTGAGCAGGTATGCGCCTTCGCCGCGCGCCGCCTCGGAGAGCAGCACGCCGTTCTCTTTGAGCGAGGTGGGGTGGAACTGGACGAACTCCATGTCCATCAGCGGGATGCCGGCCCGGTAGGCGATCGCCGTGCCGTCGGCCGTGGAGGCGTAGCCGTTGGTGGTCTTGCGGTAGACGCGGCCCAGGCCGCCGGTCGCGAAGATGGTCGCCTTGGCGGTGACCAGCTCCAGCTCGCCGTTGCGCATGTTGTAGGCGACCAGGCCGGTGCCGATCCCGTCCTCGATGCACAGCGCGGTCGCGAAGTACTCTTCGTACACCTTGACGCCGAAGCGCTCGAGCTGCTCCCACAGGGTGTGCAGGATGACCAGGCCGGTGACGTCGGCCGAGTAGCACGTGCGGGCCGAGCCGGCGCCGCCGAAGGGGCGCTGGGCGATCCGGCCGTCGGGCATGCGGGAGAAGATGCAGCCGCGGTGCTCAAGCCAGATGATCTGGCGCGGAGCGTCTTCGGCCATCGCCTCGATGGCGTCCTGGTCGCCCAAGTAGTCCGAGCCCTTGACGCAGTCGAACGCATGGTTCTCGGGCGAGTCGTCCTCGCGATTGCCCAGCGCGGCGTTGATGCCGCCTTGCGCAGCGCCGGAGTGGCTCCGGACCGGGTGCATCTTGGAGACGATCGCGACGTCGGCTCCGCGTTCGGCCGCTTCGACGGCGGCCCGCATGCCTGCGAGCCCCCCGCCGACCACGACGATGTCGTGCTTGATCACCTTGTGCTGTCTGCGCCCCTCTGGTGAGGTTGTATCCGTAAAAGTCTATCCGGAATTCGTTTCCGCGACGCACCACCTTCGTCGCACGGCGGTTGAATCACCCTTGGGTTCCTGCCCCGGACGCCCGGTACGGAGAGCGCGGGACCGGTGCGGGCCGCGGGAACTGCGGGGTCCGGGAGGGGGTTGAACGTCGCAGGGCGCGGCCGCAGTCGCCCGGTATGAGAGTGAATCCCGCGCCCGTCCTCTCGTCGTAGGTTGGCTTTCCGTTGAGCTCGTTCGTCCATCTGCACGTCCACAGCGAGTACTCGCTGCTCGACGGTGCCTGCCGCGTCGACAGCCTCTGTCGCAAGACGGAGGCGGAGGGCGCGCCGGGGATCGCGCTCACCGACCACGGCGTGATGTTCGGCGCGGTCGAGTTCTACGATGCGGCCAAGGACGTCGGGCTCACCCCGGTCATCGGCTGCGAGGCGTACTTGGCGCCGCGCGGCCGTTTCGACCGAACGGTGCGCGACGAGGCGCACGTCACGCTGCTCGCGGCCAGCGACGTCGGCTATAAGAACTTGACGGCGCTGATCTCCAAAGGGTTTCTGGAAGGCTACTACTACAAGCCGCGGATCGACTTGGATCTGCTCGCGAAGCACAACGAAGGGCTGATCGTGCTGTCGGGCTGCATGTCGTCGCTGGTGTCGGCGCCGCTGCTCAAGAACGATTACGAGACCGCGAAGAAGAACGCGCAGGCGTTCGGCGACATCTTCGGCGACCGATTCTACATCGAGATCATGCGCCACGGCATGCCCGAAGAGGACGTCATCAACGGCGGCCTCATCAAGATCGCGCGCGAGCTCGGCTACCCGCTGGTCGCGACGAACGACTCGCACTACCTCACGCAAGGCGACGCGCAGGCGCACGACGTCCTGTTGTGCATCGGCACCGGCAAGACCGTGCAAGACACGAACCGGATGAAGTTCTTCTCCGACCAGTTCTACGTGAAGTCGGCCGAAGAGATGCGCGAGCTGTTCGCGGACATCCCGGAGGCGTGCGACAACACGCTCGAGATCGTCAAGCGGATCGACATCACGATCCCGAAGAAGATCTTTTTCCTGCCGGATTACCCGGTGCCCAAGACGCCGGCGGAAGACGTCGCCGGCGTGCTCGCACAGGCCGGGCCGGACGGTCTGATCTCGGAGATCGACGCGGTACGAAACCTCGCGCTGAGCGCGGACGACTACCTGCGGCTCGTGACCGAGCAGGGTCTGATCGAGCGCTACGGCGCCGAGCGCGCGCGCGAGGACGCGGCGCTGCGCGAGCGGATGGAGTACGAGCTGGGCGTCATCATCTCGATGGGGTTTTCGTCGTACTTCCTGATCGTGTGGGATTTCATCAAGTACGCGCGCGATTGCGACATCCCGGTCGGGCCCGGCCGCGGCTCAGCGGTGGGCTCCGTCGTGTCGTACTGCCTGAAGATCACCGACCTCGACCCGATCAAGTTCGGTTTGATCTTCGAGCGCTTCTTGAACCCCGAGCGCATCTCGATGCCCGATATCGACACCGACTTCTGCGTGGAGCGGCGCGACGAAGTCATCAAGTACGTCATCCAGAAGTACGGCAAGGACCGCGTTGCGCAGATCGTGACGTTCGGGACGATGGCCGCGCGCGCGGCGGTGCGCGACGCCGGCCGCGCTCTCGGTGTTCCGCTGCCGGACGTCGATCGCGTGGCGAAGCTGATCCCGTCGGGCCCGATGGGCCTCTCGATCCCGAAGGCACTCGAACAGATCCCGGAACTGGGGCTGCTGTACCGCAACGATCCGCAGATTCGCAAGCTGCTCGACACGGCGAAGTCGATCGAAGGGCTGGCGCGCCACGCGTCGACGCACGCCGCCGGCGTCGTGATCTCGAAGAACCCGCTGACCGATCACGTGCCATTGGTTCGCATCGGCGACGGCGACGTCAACACGCAGTACGACATGAACATGGTCGAACGCGTCGGCCTGCTCAAGATGGACTTCTTGGGCCTGCGCAACCTCACGGTGATGAAGGCCGCGATGGACGAGATCCGCCGCACGGTGAAGCCCGACTTCGACATCGCGACGATCCCGGACGACGACAAAAAGACGTACGAGCTGATCGGCGGCGGCGAGACGCTGGGCATGTTCCAGCTCGAGTCCGAGGGGATGAAGCGCGTCTGCGTCGAGCTCAAGCCGTCGCACATCGGCGACATCATCGCGCTCGTGGCGCTGTACCGCCCCGGACCGATGGAATGGATCCCCGACTACATCGCCGCCAAGCACGGCCGCAAGATTCCGACGTACATCCACCCGAAGCTCGAGCCGATCCTTGCCGAGACCTATGGTATCGCGGTGTACCAGGACACCGTGATGAAGATCGCGCGCGACCTCGCCGGGTTCTCGATGGGGCAGGCCGACGAGCTGCGCAAGGTCGTCGGAAAGAAGCTCAAAGACCAGATCCCGGTGTACCGCAAGAAATTCCTCGACGGATGCGCCGCAAACGACATCGGGAACGACGTCGCCGAGAAAATCTTCGCGTTCATCGAGCCGTTCGCCGGATACGGCTTCAACAAGGCGCACGCCGCGGCGTACGGCTGGATCGCCTATCAGACCGCATACCTGAAGGCGAACTACCCGCTGCAGTACTTCGCGGCGCTGATGTCGTCGGTGCGGAACAACACCGACAAGCTCGTCGAGTACATCGACGAGGCGAAGAAGATGGGGATCCCGGTGCTGCCGCCCGACGTCAACGCGTCGCTGGTGGAGTTCGCCGTGGTCGGTGAGGAGATTCGCTTCGGGCTCGCCGCCATCAAAGGCGTCGGTGAGAACGCCGTGCGCTCGATCCTCGGATCGCGAGATGCCGGCGGGCCGTTCAAGGATTTGTTCGATCTCGTCGACCGCGTCGACATCAAGGCCGTCAACCGCAAAGTGTACGAAGCGCTGATCAAGTGCGGCGCGCTCGACACGCTGCCGGGGAACCGCGCGCAGCTGCTCGACGCGCTCGAGTCCGCGCTCGAAGTCGCAGCGCGCGAGGCGCGCGACCGCGAGCTGGGGCAGAGCTCGCTGTTCGGGATGATCGAGGAGCCGCACCCGTCGATGAAGCCGTCGCTGCGCGCGCTCTCCGCGCCGTCGACGATGGAACAGCTCCAGTGGGAGAAGGAGACGCTCGGAATCTTCGTCTCGGGGCATCCGCTGGCTGATGTCGCGGAAGCGCTCTCGCGCACCGGCGCGGTCCCGGTGCGTGACCTGCGCGGTCTCGAAGACGACAGCCAGGTTCGCATCGCGGGCCTCGTGACGACGGTACGCCGGACGATCACCAAGGCGCAGGCGCAAATGCTCATCGCGACGGTCGAGGACACGACGGGCGCGATCGAGTGCGTCGTGTTCCCGAAGCAGTACGCCGACCTGCAATCGCGCTTCATCGAAGACGGGATCGTCATCATCACCGGACGTCTGCGGATCCGCGAGCGCCGCGGCTCGACGCCGGGTGAGGACGTCCCGCTCGAGCTCAACGTCTCGGTCAACGAGGTGCAACCGTTCGACCGCACCAGCGTCCGCAACGCACCGCCGCCGCCCGAGGGCTGGCACGTGACGGTGACGCTGCGCGAGCACATCGATCAGCTCGCCGTCCTGATCCAGGAGTGGTCGGGGACGACGCCGCTCGTGCTCCATATCAACGGCTCGAGCGTCGAGCGCCGTGTCGCGTCGGATCGCCGCGTCCGCGAACGCCTCGTCGCGATCGTCGGCGAATCCAACGTGCGCGAAGGCGCCCCGTAGCGCCGTGCGGCTGCCCGCCGGCGTTCGCGACTGGTTGCCGCACGAGCTTGCGCGTAAGCGCGAGATCGAGCAGCAGATGCGCGCGGTGTTCGGGCGCTGGGCCTATGAAGAAGTGCAGACGCCCATCATCGAGCGGTTCGACGTGATCGAGCGCGGGCTCGGTGAAGAGACGTCCGATCTGCTCTTTCAGTTCAACGACCGGCGCTCGACATCGCTTGCGCTGCGGCCGGAGATGACGACGCCCGTTGCGCGGCTCGTTTCCACGCGGATGCGCGAGGCGCCGCTTCCGCTACGGCTTGCGTACATCGCGCCCGTGTTTCGCTACTACGAGCAGCCGCAGGAAGGCCGCATGCGCGAGTTGACCCAGGCGGGCGTCGAGCTGATCGGCGCGGCGGGGATCGATGCGGATGCCGAGACGCTGTTCATGGCCATCGAGGGGCTCGACGAGATCGGGCTGCGCGACGCGCGCTTCGACGTCAACGACGCGCGCGTGGTCGACGGGATCCTCGACGGCGTCGGGCTTGACGGCGACGCGGCGCGCGAAGCCAAGGAGCTCATCAAACAGCGCAACCTCGTCGCCCTGCGGAAGTTCGATAAGCCCGCGCTCGTGCAGTTCGCGCAACGGCGCGGGCATCACGGCGCGATCGGCATCGCGCGCAACGTCTGCCGCACGCCGGAGTCGCTCGCCGCGCTCGACGCGCTCGACGTCGTGCTGGAGCGCGCCGAGGCGCTCGGCTACGGCTCGCGCGTGACCGTCGATTTCGCGCTGCTGCGCGACCTCGATTACTACACTGGGTTCTTGTTCGAAGGCTATGTCGCCGAACTCGGGTTTCCGCTGTGCGGCGGCGGGAGGTACGACTCGCTGCTGCCGCGCTTCGGCTTCGACGTGCCCGCCGTCGGCTGGACCGCCGGCGTCGAGCGGCTGCTGATCGCGCTCGAACGGCGCGGCAAGCACCTGCGGCGGCGAATGCACCGCATCGACGTGCTCGTCGCGGGTTCCGACGTCGTCGCGTCGCGCGAGCGCGCCGCGGGCAACGTCGTGCGCTACGCCGGCTCGGATCTCGGCGACGAGGCGCTGCTCGACGAGGCGCGCGCGCACGGCATCCCGCGCGTCGTCATCGCGGTCGACGGGACGGTGCGTGAACTTCGCGTCGGGCCGCGGGTCGAAGGGCTTCCGGCGCCGCGCACGCCGTCCAACTGGGACGCGCGATGAGCCGTCCTCCGGGGGCCGACGGCCGGCTCACCAACGCGCTCACGATCGCGCTGCCGAAGGGCGCGCTCTACAAAGATGCGGCCGCGCGCTTGCGCGCCGCCGGGATCGACGTGCCCGAGCATGTCGGGCGCAAGCTCACGGTTACGACCAGCGACGGCACGACGCTGCTGTTCCTGCGCCCCAGCGACGTCCCGGCGTACGTCGAGTTCGGTTCGGCCGATTGCGGGATCGTCGGCAAGGACACGCTGTGGGAGACCGACCGCAACGTCGCGGAGCTCGCCGACTTGGGCTTCGGCTATTGCCGACTCGTCGTCGCGGGACGCCGCATCGACCGCTATCACGAAGGCGCGCCGCTGCCGACGTTCCTGCGCTGCGCGACGAAGTTCACGCGTTCCGCGGAGACGTGGTTCGCCGAGCGCGATCTACCCGTCGAGCTCATCGAGCTGCACGGTTCGGTCGAGTTGTCGCCGCTGGTCGGGCTCGCCGATCTCATCGTCGACCTCGTCGCGACCGGCACGACGTTGCGCGAGCACGATCTCGTCGTCGTCGAGGAGATCGCGGAGAGCACCGCGCGCTTCGTCGTGAATCCCGTGCGTTTTCGCGCGAAGTACGACGCGATCACCGCGCTGCTCGACCGCCTCACGACCGTGCCCGCATGACGACGTACTTCGGCGCGCAATGAAGATCACCGGCGCGACCGATGCCGCGGCGCTGCGCGGTTTGTACGCGGGCGGCTGGGATCCGCCTGTCGCTGTCGTGGACGGCGTACGCTCGATCCTCGCCGATGTTCGCGCGCGCGGCGACGACGCGCTCGTCGAGTACACGCGCCGCTGGGACCATTCTGATGCGACGGTCGCGAACGTGCGCGTCGACGTGCCGTCGCGCAAGAACGCGCGCCATCTCGTGCCGGAGCAGATCGCCACGGGGCTCGAGCTCGCGCGCGAGCGCATCGCCGACTTTCACGCGCGCCAGCTGCCGTCGCCCATCGACTATCGCACGCACGATCTGACGCGCTACGCGTTTCTCGCGCGGCCGCTCGCCGCGATCGGCGCGTACGTTCCGGGCGGCAGCGCGTCGCTGCCGTCGACCGTGATGATGACGGTCGTCCCCGCGAAGGTGGCGGGCGTCGAGCGCGTCGTCGTCGTCACGCCGCCGCAGCGCGACGGGGCCGTCAACCCGGCGGTGCTGTATGCTTGCGCGCTGACGGAGGTCGACGAGCTGTACGCCGTCGGCGGAGCGCAAGCGATCGGCGCACTCGCATACGGCACCGCGACGATCGCAGCGGTCGACAAGATCGTCGGCCCCGGCAACGTCTACGTCACCGAAGCAAAGCGCCAGGTCTTCGGCACGTGCGGCATCGACGGCCTCGCCGGACCGTCCGAAGTGCTCGTCGTCGCCGACTCCCGCGCGAAGCCGGAATTCGTCGCGGGCGAGATGGTCGCGCAGGCCGAACACGACCCGCTCGCGCGCGTCGCGGCGGTTTCGCGCGACCGCGCGCTGCTCGAACGCGTCGCGGCGCTGCTCGACGGAGCGTTCGGGCGCGCGAGCGGGCGCGATGCGATCGTCGCGCAAGTGCTCGACGAGCGCGCGTGGCTCGTCCACGCGCACACCGACGAGCAGATCCTCGACGTCATCGAACGCTTCGCGCCAGAGCATCTGTCGCTCATGGTCGGCGACCCGTACGAATGGGTGCCGAAGATCCGGCACGCGGGCGCGATCTTCGTCGGCGACGACACGCCCGTCGCCGCCGGCGATTATCTCGCAGGGACCAACCACACGCTCCCGACGTCGGGCGCGGGCCGGTTCTCGTCAGGTCTGCGTACGGCCGACTACCTGCGCACGATGACGCTCGTCGAGAATACTCGCGCACGCATGGCCGCCGACGCCGAGCTGCTAGCAGCGCTCGCCGATTTCGAAGGCCTGCCCGCGCACGCGCGAACCGCCCGCATGCGCGGCGAACGTCAAGCGAACACAAAGACGGAGTAAACGTCGGGAGGCTCGTGCTCGGCGTTCTCGCCGCGTTGCTCTGAGGCCGGAGTCTCCGCTGCGCGCGTCGAACGGCTCGTTTCGATGCTCTCCACGACGCGCGTGCGGCTCGTCGCGCTGGATCTCGACGGGACGCTGATCGGCGGCGACCTGGTCCTCCGCCCTCGCGTCCGCACCGCCGTCGCCGCAGCGCAGGCGCGCGGCGTCGCCGTGACGATCGTCACCGGGCGCATGTTCGCGGCGGCGCGCCCGTTCGCGCGCGAGCTCGCGGTCGACGGAGCGATCGTCTGCTATCAGGGCGCGGCGATCTTCGATGTGTCCAGCGGCGCGGTGCTGCGCCAGAACACCGTGAAACCGGACGTCGCGCGCGATGCGCTGCAATGGGCGCACGACCACGGCGTGCATGCACAATGCTACGCCGACGACACGCTGTACGTCGAGAAGATCGACCGCTTCTCGAAGCGCTACACCGCGCTGGCGCGCGTCGAGCCCGTCGTCGTGCCGTCGCTGCTCGCCGCGTTCGCCGAGCGGCCGACGATCAAGATCGTGCTGGTCGACGATCCCGACCAATCCGCGCAGCACCTCGTCGCGCTGCAAGCGCTGCTGGGTGAGCGCGCGTACCTCACGCGCAGCCACGTCGACTTCGTCGAGGTCGTCGATCCCGCCGTGAACAAAGGCGAAGCGCTCGCGTTCGTCGCGCAGCGCCACGGCGTGCCGCTCGACGAGACGCTCGCGATCGGTGACGCGTGGAACGACGTGCCGCTGCTCGACGCCGCCGCGGTCGGCATCGCGATGGGCTCGGCGCCGCCCGAACTGCGCGCGCACGCCGACCACGTCGTCGCGGACGTGGCGCACGACGGCGTCGCGGAAGCCCTCGAGCGGTACGTGCTGTGAAGACCGGCGCGCGCGACGCGCGGCCGCGCCAGAGCACGGTGCCGCGCCGCCGCAAGGCGTCGCTCGCCGCGCGCGTCAAGCCGTTCTGGATCTTCGCGATCGTGCTGGTCGCGCTAATCGGTTGGGGCGGCGCGTGGCTCGCGCAGTCGCCGTGGTTCCGCGTCACGCGCGTGGGGATCGAAGTTCCGCTCGCGTCGGCCCGCAGCCGCTGGCGGTGGGGACGTTGACCGCCGTCGCGCTCGCGGGCGTGCAGAGCCCCTTCTTGCTCGCGCTGACGTTGCAAGACACGGTCGACTCCAGCGCATTCACGAACTTCGCGCTCGTGCCCGCGACGGGCGGTCCGCTCACGTTCAGCGCGTCGCCAATGGTGCACCCGGTGCTCACGCTCGCGCCGAATCATACCTACACAATCGCGATCTATACGACGGGGATCCAGCCCTCGTAACGACCGCCCCGGAGTTTTGTGCGCGCGCGTCGAACCGCTCGTTCCGTGCTTTCCACGACGCGCATCCGTCTCGTCGCGCTCGATCTCGACGGGACGCTCGTTCGGACCCGATCTCAGACGGAGCCGCCCGCGCGTTCGCGAAGCGATTGCGGCCGCGCGCGCACGCGCCGTGATCGTCGTCGATCGTCACCGGGCGAATGCTCGCAGCCGCGCGTCCGTTCGCGGCGCTTGCTCGAGCTCGACGATGCCGATCGCATGCTATCAGGGCGCCGCCGTCTTCGATCTCTCGCACGGGTGCGACGCTGCGCGCAAACTCCCGGTCGCATCGGGACGTTGCGCGCGAGGGTCTTGACCTGGTGCACCACCACGGAGTGCACGCGCAGTGTTATGCCGACGATCGTGCTTTACGTCGATTCGGGTAAACCGGCTCCGAAGCGCTACACGAAGTTGGCGCAAGTGGAACCCGTCGCGTCCGCATCGCTTCGCGAAGCATCGCCGAGCACGCCGACAATCAAGATCGTGCTGGTCTGATGATCCCGAACCCGTGCGACCCGTCATCTCGCGGCGCTGCAAGTGCTGCTCGGCGAGGCGCGCCTACCTGACGCGCAGTCACGTCGATTTCGTTGAGGTGCTCGATCCGGCGGTGAAACAAGGGCGCGGCGTTACGATTTATTGCCGCTGCGTCTCGGCGTCCACGCTCGAGGAAACGCTCGCGATCGGGGATGCTTGAAACGACGTTCCGCTTCTTGCCGTGCGGCGGGCGTCGGCGTTGCGATGAGTTTCGCGCCGCCGGAACTGACGAACGTTGCAACTGCGAGTTGGTCGTGGGGCGACGTCGCGCACGACGGTGTCGCCGAAGCGCTCGA
>CAWBTJ010000016.1:0-6687 GCA_963791645.1 Vulcanimicrobiota bacterium
CTACTGCGTCGTGAAGGAACCGAGCGTCGCGGTCACCGCGACGTAGCAGATCGCGTGCGCGAAGTTGATGGTGCCGGCGGTGACGGTGTAGGTCGTCCCCGATTTCAGCGTGGGGATCAACCGTGTCACCTCGCCCGGCGCCGGAGGCGGCGGCGTGACCGTGGGGTAGAACGCGGAGAACGTGGTCGACCCGTCGGCCGGAGTCAGGACCAGCGGCGCCTGGACCAGCGCGTCGTTGCCGTATGCGTAGGTGACCGCGCCGATCGACGGTGAGACTCCGGTCGCGCCCGGCGCCGGTGAGACGAGCACTGCCCGCGCGTCGACGATCGACCCGTGGTCGCACGGCGGCGGGGTCGGCGTCGCCGTCGTGTTCCCGCCGCCGGCGCACGCGGCCAGCGCCGCCAAGCTCAGCCAAACGAAGTTCCCGCGCATCGTCACGCGTGTTCGTTCGGCGGTGAACCGGCTGCACCCCGGCTACGGGCCGAGGGACATGTCGAGTGATCGGACAACTCCTGCGCCGTATGGACGCCATCGGCGCCAGTCCCAGGCTCCACGCGCGCGTCGTCGACGCGCTCCTGCCGATGATCGTCGGCGGCAAGCTGGCGCCGGGAAGCCTTCTGCCCACGGAGCCCGAGATGGGCGTCCGGTTCGGCGTGTCGCGCTCGGTCGTGCGCGAAGCGCTGCGCGTGCTCGGCGAAAAAGGGCTCGTGGACGTCCGGCACGGCTCGGGCACCCGGGTCACGACGTCGGACCGGTGGGACCCGCTCGATCCGGCGGTGCTCGCCGCGCTGCGCGCCAGCGGCCCGAGCGCGGTCGTCCTGCGCGATCTGCTCGAAGCGCGCACGATCGTCGAGTGCGAGGTCGCCGCGCTCGCGGCCGAACGCGCGGACGCCGCCGAGCACGCCGCGCTCGACGACGCGCTCGCGATCATGCGCGCGTCGCTCGACGATCCGCCGCGCTTCGTCACCGGCGACTCGGCGTTTCATCTGACGCTGCTGCGCGCGGCGCGCAACCGCGTGCTCGAGCGCATGGCGCAGCCGATGCACGAGCTGCTGTCGTACGCGCAAGCGCTCACCGACGCGATCCCCGGCGTGCTCTCGCGCGCGCTCGCCGAGCACGAGGCGATCGCCGGCGCGGTCGTTCCGGCGCGACGCCGCGGGCGCGCGGGAGGCGATGCGCATCCATCTCGCGCACACGCAACGCGACGTCATCGCCATCACGGAGGCTCCATGACCACCATCGGCGCGCGGCTCGTCCGCGACACGCTCGACACGCCCGCGATCGCCGACGTCGCCGCCGCCGCGCGCGAAGCGCTCGCGCCGGTGCTCGCGCGCGCCGGATTGCGAGCGGGCGCGCGGGTCGCCGTGACGGCGGGCAGCCGCGGCGTGGCGCGCATCGACGCGATCCTGCGCGGCGCGTGCGACGCGGTGCGCGACGCGGGCGCGACGCCGTTCTTGATCGCGGCGATGGGCTCGCACGGCGGCGGCACGGGCGACGGACAGCGCGCGATGCTCGCGCACCTCGGCGTGAGCGAGCGCAGCGTCGGCGCGCCGATCGAGAGCGAGATGGACGTCGTCGAGGTGGGCACCACGGCGGCGCACGGGATCGCGGTCGCGTGCGACGCGCGCGCGGCGCGCGCCGACGCGATCGTCGTCGTCGGGCGCGTGAAGCCGCACACCGACTTCACCGGCACGATCGAGAGCGGCTTGCTCAAGATGACGACGATCGGCCTGGGCAAGGCGGTCGGCGCGGCGCGCTATCACGCCGCGTTCGCGCGCTTCGGCTACGAGCCGATCATCCGCGAAGTCGCCGCGCTTTCTGATGGAGCGCGTGCCGATCGTCGCGGGGCTCGCGGTCGTCGAGGACAACCGCGGCGGCACGAACGCGGTCGAAGCGTTCGCTCCGGACGCGCTCGTCGCCGGCGAGGAGCGCCTTCTGCTACGCGCGCGCGAGCTGATGCCGAAGCTGCCGTTCGCGGCGCTGGATCTGCTGATCGTCGACCGCATGGGCAAGAACTTCTCGGGCACCGGGATGGACACCAACGTCACCGGCCGCGCCGTCGACGGGCGCACGCAGAAAGTGCCGGAGCCGGTGATCAAGCAGCTGTACGTGCGCGAGCTGACGGCGGAGTCCGACGGCAACGCCACGGGCATCGGGCTGGCCGACTTCTGCACGCGCCGCCTCGCGGACGCGATCGATTGGGGCGCGACGTACCTCAACGCGCTGACCGCGGCGCATCCGGCGGCGGTGCGGCTCCCGGTCGTGTGCGACAACGACCGCGACGCGATCCGCCACGCGCTCAACGCCGCGGGCGTCGAGGATGCGGCGCACGCGCGCGTCGCGCGCGTCAGCGACACGCTGCACATCGAGACGTTCGCGGCATCCGAAGCGGCGCTCGCCGCGATGCGCGACGACGGGCGCTATACGATCGGCGAAGCGACCGACGCGCTGTCGCTCGCCGGCGACGACCTCGTGCCGTTCCACGGGGCGGCGGCGCTCGCCTGATGCGCGTCCTCATCACCGGCGGGCTCGGGTTCATCGGCGCGTGGACGGCGCGCGTGCTGCTCGAGCGCGGCCACGACGTGCGCACGTTCGACGTGCACGGCGAGCGCGCGCTGTTCGACGCGATCGCGGGCGAGCGCGGCGCGCGCGTGGAGCACCGCACCGGCGACATCACCGACGCGGCGGCGGTCGACGCGGCGGTCGACGGCTGCGAAGCGGTCGTGCACCTCGCCGCGGTGCTGATCCCGACCGCGCGCAAAGACCCGCTGCTCGGCGCGCGCATCAACGTGATGGGCACGCTGCACGTGTTCGAAGCCGCGAAGCGCGCCGGCGTGCGCGGGATCGCGTACGCGTCGAGCGCCGCGGTGTTCGGCCCCGACGACGGCATGCACCCCGAGCCGCGCACCCACTACGGCGCGTACAAGCTGTGCAACGAAGGCTGCGCGCGCGCGTACTGGGACGACGCGGGCATTCGCAGCGTCGGGCTGCGGCCGTCCACGGTGTACGGTCCGGGCCGCGAGATCGGCGTGACCGCCGACCCGACGCTCGCGATGCGCGCTGCCGCTGAAGGCCGCCCGTACACGATCCGCTTCACGGGCGCGACCGGGATGGACTACGTCGAAGACGTCGCGACGATCTTCGCGCGCGCGGCGACCGAGACGCCCGACGGCGCGCACGCCTTCAGCCTGCAAGGCCAGCTCGCGCGCATCGACGAGGTGGTCGCGGCGATCCGCGCGGAGGTGCCCGACGCGAACGTCCGCGCCGAGGGCCCGGAGCTCATGTTCGCCGCGGAGCTCGACGAGAAGCCGCTGCACGCGCTGTTCCCGGAGTTCGAGCGCACAGCGCTCGCAAGCGGAACGAAAGCCACCATCGCATTCTACCGCCCGCCGTCATCGTGAGGACATAGCCGATGTGGAAATTCTTCGAGCGCTTCGGCAAGCGCGAGCAGGCGCCGCACGACAGCACCGCCCGCGCAAGATCACGGCGCGCTCGATGCGGCGCTTGCGGCCCTCGACGAGGGCGAATCGACGCGTGAGCTGCCGACGCTGGTCTGCCGCGACTGCGGCTTGCAGTACGCGAACACGGGCACGTTCTTGCAGGGCGCACGCTGCCCGGCATGCCACCCCGGCGGCTAGTACGTCGATCGACCACCTGAGAGATCGAACACCGCGCCCGTCGAGAACGAGCATTCTTCGGTGCACAGCCACGTGACGAGCGCCGCGATCTCGTCGACCGTGCCGAAGCGGTTCAGCGGGATCTTCGAGAGCATGTAGTCGATGTGGGCTCGAGTCATTTGCGCGAACATCGGCGACTCGACGGCGGCGGGCGTGACGCAGTTGACGCGGATGGCGGTCGTCGCGAGCTCTTTGCCCAGCGACTTGGTCAGCGCGATCACGCCCGCTTTCGACGCGCTGTAGGCGGCGGCGTTCGGGTTGCCTTCTTTCCCGGCCACCGATGCGATGTTCACGATGCGGCCGTAGTCGGCGGCGCGCATCGGCTCGACCACGGCGCGCACGCAGTGGAACGTACCGGTCAGGTTGACGTCGAGCACGTCGCGCCAACCCTCGAGCGGGTACTCCCACGTGGCGACGTTCGGGCCGGTGATGCCGGCGCTGTTGACGAGGATGTCGATGCGTCCGAGCGCTTCGAGCGTCGCATCCCGCGCGCGCTCGACGCTGGCGTAGTCGCGCACGTCCACGACCGCCGTGTGGGCGGTGAGGGTGACGTGCTCCAGCGCGTCGGCGCTCGCGTCCCACAGGCTTAGGCGCGCCCCTGAGTCAAGAAGACGGCGTGCGATTGCGAGGCCGATCCCCGACGCGCCGCCCGTGATGACGGCAACGCGGCCTTTCACATCGAGTTGGTTCATAGACGGAGCGTATCATGAGCGACAAGGTCCATGGCTCGTAGCACGACGGCAACGCCGACCTCGCCCGAACGCCGGTTCGCGACGTTTCTCGCCATGTACACGCCGGAGATCGTCGCCGAAACCGAGGCCGTGCTCGCGAAGATGCGCGCACGGCTGCCGGGTGCCGTCGAGATGGTCTACGACAACTACAACGGCCTCGTCATCGGCTTCGGCCCGGAGGACCGGCCGTCCGACGCGGTGTTCTCGGTCATCGCGTTGCCGGACCACGTGACGCTGTGCTTTCTCTGGGGCGCCGACTTGTTCGATCCGGATAAATTGCTTCGTGGCGGTGGCGTACGGGTGCGCCACATCCGGCTCGACGATCCGGAGACGCTCGATGCCGCGCCCGTTCGCGCGCTGATGACCGAGGCGATCGCGCGCTCTGGAAAACCATTCGACGATACGCAGCCGAACCGCATGGTGATTCGAGCGGTCCATCCCAAACCGCGGCCGCGCCGGCCCGCACCACCGCAGAAAGGAAAGCGATGAAACTCCGCAGCGCCGAGTGGTGGGGAAAACAGGACCGCGACGGCTTCATCCACCGCAGCTGGATGCGCGCCGAGGGGTTCGCGCCGGACGTGTTCGACGGGCGGCCCGTGATCGGCATCTGCAACTCGTGGTCGGAACTGACGTCGTGCAACGTGCACCTGCGGCGCGTCGCCGAGTCGGTGAAGCGCGGTGTGTGGGAGGCCGGCGGCTGGCCACTGGAGTTTCCGACGATCTCGCTCGGCGAGACGTACATGCGTCCGACGACGATGCTGTTCCGCAACCTGATGAGCATGGACGTCGAGGAGTCGATTCGCGCAAACCCGATCGACGGCGTCGTGCTGTTGAGCGGTTGCGACAAGACCACGCCGGCGCAGCTGATGGGCGCGGCGAGCGTCGATCTGCCGGCGATCATGGTGACGGGCGGCCCGATGCTCAACGGCAAGTACCGCGGACAGGACATCGGCTCGGGCACGATGGTGTGGAAGTTCTCCGAAGAGGTGCGCGGCGGCCAGAAGACGTGGGAAGATTTCTTCGAGGCTGAAGCCGGACAGTCGCGCAGCAACGGACACTGCATGACGATGGGCACTGCGTCGACGATGGCGAGCATGGCGGAAGCGCTGGGCATCGCGCCGACGGGCAACGCTGCGATCCCGGCGGTCGACTCGCGCCGGTATTCGCTCGCGCAGCTGAGCGGGCGGCGCATCGTGGAGATGGTGCGCGAAGATCTGCGCATGTCGAAGATCCTCACCCGCGATGCGTTCGAGAACGCGATCCGTGTGAACGCGGCGATCGGCGGCTCGACCAACGCTGTGGTCCATCTGCTCGCGATCGCGGGCCGCATCGGCGTGCCGCTGGAGCTGGACGATTTCGACAAGCTCGCACACGATCTGCCGCTGCTGGTCGATTTGCAGCCGTCGGGCCGCTTCTTGATGGAAGATTTCTACTACGCGGGCGGCGTGCCGGCAGTCGTGCGCGAGCTCGGCGACGTGATCCATCGCGACGCGCTGACGGTCAGCGGCAAAACGATCGGCGAGATGACGGCGGAAGCGCCATGCTGGAACCGCGAGGTCATCCGGCCGCTCGCGGAGCCCCTCAAGGAGCACGCGGGCATCGCGGTGCTGCGCGGTAACCTCGCGCCGAACGGCGCGGTGATCAAACCGTCCGCGGCGACGGCATCGCTGCTGACGCACCGCGGCCGCGCGGTCGTTTTCGAGACGATCGAAGACTTCAAAGCGCGCATCGACGACCCGGACTTGGACGTGGACGAAACCTGCGTGCTCGTCCTGAAAGGCGCGGGCCCGCGCGGTTATCCGGGCATGCCGGAGACCGGCAACCTACCGCTGCCGCCGAAAATTCTGGCGAAAGGCGTGACCGACATGGTGCGCATCTCGGACGCCCGAATGAGCGGCACCGCATACGGCACGGTCGTGCTGCACACGTCGCCCGAAGCGGCCGTGGGCGGCACGCTAGCCCTCGTGCAAAACGGCGATGTGATCGAACTGGACGTGCCGAACCGGCGTCTCGAATTGTTGATCGACGCTGCGGAGCTGGACCGGCGCCGCAACGCGTGGCGCGCACGGCCGCCGGCATTCGAACGCGGCTATGCGAAACTGTATACCGAGCACGTCCTGGGCGCGGAACGCGGTGCGGACTTCGACTTTCTCGTCGGGGGTAGCGGGTCGAAGGTCGCCCGTGAGATGCACTAATCCGGCGACGCCTACGGAGGGCGGGTCGAGCGCTAGAACGTCTTCGCTGCGTACCCCTCACGGCGACCGATCGTCTGCGCAGCC
>CAWBTJ010000017.1:0-9545 GCA_963791645.1 Vulcanimicrobiota bacterium
CACCAGGTTCGAGTGGTGCTCGAGCTGCGTGGTGAGGATCGCGTCGCCCGGCCCGAGGTTCGCCAAGCCCCACGAGAAGGACACGAGGTTGATCGCCTCGGTGGTGTTGCGCGTCCAGATGATCTCTTCGGTGTGCGCCGCGTTCACGAACGCCGCGACCTTCGCGCGCGCCGCCTCGAAGTGCTCGGTCGCGCGCGCGGCGAGCTCGTACACGCCGCGATGGATGTTCGCGTTGTCGTTTTCGTAGTAGTCGACCAGCGACTGGATCACCGCGCGCGGCTTCTGCGACGATGCCGCAGAATCCAGATAGACCAGTCGTTTCCCGCGCGACGTAGGTTTCGCGAGGATCGGGAAGTCCGCGACGATGCGCGCCTGTTTGGGATCGGCGGCGGCGATCATGCGAGCAGCTCCGTGGCGTCGTCGATCTTGCGGTCGAGCGCCGTGCGGATCTCGTCGCGCAGCGACTCGCCCGGGAAGCGCGCGATCACGGGCTCGAAGAAACCCAGCGTGATCAGCCGCAGCGCCTCGGCGCGCGCGATCCCGCGGCTCGCCACGTAGAACAGCGCGTCCTCGTCCAGCGAGCCGACCGTCGCACCGTGGAACGCCTTGACGTCGTTGGCCGCGATCTCGAGCGCGGGGATCGAGTCGATGTGCGCGCGCTTCGACAGCAGCAAAGCGTCGTCGCGCAGCGACGCGTCGCTGCCGTGCGCCTTGGGACGAATGACGATGTTGCCGACGTAGCGGCCCTGGCCGCGCCCGGTCGCCGCGCTGCGCACGACGGTGTCGGAGAACGTCGGCCCCACGGTGTGGTCCACGCCGGACGTCAGGTCGACGTGCTGCGTGCCGGTGTTGAAGAAGAGCGCCGACGCTTCGGCGCGACCGCCCGGCGCTTCGAGCCGCGCGCCGAGCACGGTGCGCGCGAGCGCGCCGCCAAGCTCCGCGAGATGCCACCGCACCTGCGCGTCGCGGCCGCAGCGCGCGTTGCGCGTGAACATCACGCGCGCCGCTTCGCCGGCCTGCTGCACCGCGACGTAGTCGAGCTCCGCCCCGTCGCCGAGGTGGGCTTCGACGATGCCGCACACGAACGGATCGCCGTCGCCGACCTGCCGCTCGATCACGGTCGCGCGCGCGCCCTTGCCGAGCACGACGACGACGTGCGGAAACACCGCTTCGTCGCGCGCCTCGCCGTTGGCGAAGATGAGCTGGATCGGCAAGTCGACTTGCACGCCGTCCGGCACGTACAGGAACGCCCCGCAGTTGCGAAACGCCGTTGCGAGCGCGGCGAACTTGTCGGCCCGCCAGTCGACGATCTCGTGCATCACGCCGTCGAGCGATGCCGCGAAGTCACGGGCGGTCGTCGCGTCGAGCGGCAGCAGCGTCACGCGCGGATCGACGTTGCCGGGCGCGTCGACGAACGTCGCGCCCAGGTGGTACAAGCCGCCGGCGTTCTCGGTCGCGAGCGCCGGGCGGTCGACGTCGCCGCTCTCGTCCGCCGAAGGGCGCGGAGGCACGAGGGGGCGCGGCGGCATCGCCGGCAGTTGAACGCGGCCGCACGTCCAGACGAGATCCTCGTACGGCAGCTTGTCGTAGTCGTATTTCCAGCCGCGGCTGGGGCGCGCGCCGGGCGCGGGCAACTCTTCGAACCGCGCGAGCGCCTCGCGGCGCAGCGACGAGTCGTCCGGGCCGCCGTGCTCGGCGAGGATCGCGAGCGCCGCGTCGAGGGATTCGGCGGCCGGTGCGAACGCGAGCGCGGTGGCCGTCTCGGTGCCGCTAGGCACGGGCCGCGGCGACCTCGTCGCGCACGCCGTCGTAACCGTCGCGCTCGATCTCGTCGGCGAGCTCGGGCCCGCCGCTCTTCACGATGCGACCGTCGATCATGATGTGCACGACGTCGGCCGGCACGTGCTTGAGGATGCGCGGATAGTGCGTGATCACCAGGAATCCGATGTCGCGGCCTTCGTCGCTCTCGCGAAGCGCGTTGACGCTGCGGCCGACGGATTGCAGCGCGTCGACGTCGAGCCCGGAGTCGGTCTCGTCGAGCACGGCGTACTTGGGCGCGATGATCGCCATCTGCAGCATCTCGAGCCGTTTCTTCTCACCGCCCGAGAAACCGTCGTTGACGTAGCGGCCGAGAAACGCCGGATCCATGTCGAGCGTGTCGAGCTTTTCGAACACGAGCTTGCGAAACTTCGCCGGATTCAAATCTTCGGGGCGCACCGCTTGGCGCGCGTTGCGGATGAAGTTCGCCACCGACACGCCCGGGATCGCCGCCGGATACTGGAACGAAAGAAAGAGGCCGGCCTTCGCGCGCTTGTCGGGCGGGAGCTCGAGCAGCTCCTCGCCGTCGAGCGTCGCCGAGCCGCCGAGGACTTGGTAGCCCGGGTGGCCGGCCAGCGCGAACGCGAGCGTCGATTTGCCGCTGCCGTTGGGGCCCATGAGCGCGTGCACGCGCCCCGGCTCGACCGTCAGGTCGATGCCTTTGAGAATCTCTTTGTTTTCGACGGCGACTCGAAGGTCGCGCGCGACGAGCCCGCGCGGTGTAATAGACATGCCGGGTTATCGTAGGCTGGCAGGCGGAGAAAGTCAAGGAAAGCCTGGACTATCTCCGACTTTCGTGGTAGGGTGAGGCCGGACATGCACGACCGCTTCTTCGAGTCTGCCCGAGGGAAGATCGTGGGGGCCCTCCGCGAGCGGCACTCCGCGTCGGCATTCGATCTGGCCGCGCAGTTCGGGCTCTCCCCGAACGCGATTCGCCAGCAGCTCGTGCTCCTCGAACGCGACGGCCTCATCGCCGGGCGCAGCGTGCGCCGCGGCAAGACGAAGCCGACGGTCGAGTACTCGCTGACGCCCGAAGCGGATCGCTACTTCCCGCAGCGCTACGACAAGATGCTCAACGCCGTGTTGCGCGAGATTCGGGTGGCCGGCGGCGACGACGCCGTCAAGGCAGTATTCCAGCGCATCGGCAAGCGGTCCGCGGAGCAAGCTCACGTCGGGCGAGCAATCGCAGCCCGAAGGTCAGCTCATCTCGCTGGTGGAGTCGCTGAAATCGGCGGGCGTCACGGCCGAGCTGCGCACGACCGAGCGCGGCACGCTCACGCTGCACGAGCACTCGTGCCCGTACGCGTCGGTCGTCGCCGAGAACCCCGAAGCGTGCAGCGCCATCCACACGATCCTCGACGCCGTCGTCCCGGGCAAGTCCGAGCAAGTTGAAAGCCTCGCAACCGGCGGCACCGAATGCCGTTTCGAGATAGACGTGAACCCCGCCGAGAGAGAGACCGCAGCAACCGCATGAACTTCGCAAAATTCCAAGCGCTCGTCGAGCACCGGACCGGATTCCGGACGATGGAGAGCCCCACCGCGAGCGGCGAGTATTTCAGCGACTCGTGCGGCGACCTGTACACGTTTTTCCTGAAGGTCGGCCCCGGCGACGTGATCGAGGACATCTCGTACTTCACGACCGGCTGCGGCTTCGGCACGGCGACCTGCTCGCTGCTCGTCGAGCTGGCGAAGGGCAAGACGATCGACGAGGCGCTCGCGATCACCGACGCCGACATCGAAGCCGCGCTCGACGGCTATCCGGAGAAAAAGAAAGATTACCCCGAGCGCTCGCGGTTCGCGCTACAAGCGGCGGTCGAGGACTATCGTGCGAAGCGCGCGGCCGGCCAGATCACCGACGCGATGCTCGAAGAGGCGCGCGCGACCGTGGCTGCGTCGGCGGCAGCCGCGGCAGCGAACCAGCCGGGCAACGGCACGACCGAAGAAGACGCCAAGGCCGGCCCGAAAGTCCTGGAGACCGCGGGCGTTCTCACGATCAAACTGCACTAGATCGAGCGTCTGTGAAACGGCCCCCATTGTGCGGGCCGTTTTCATGTCTGTGAAGCTCCTCATCGCGCCAGTGGCGGCGATCGCGCTCATCGCCGCCGCACCGTCGCCGTCGCCTGCCCCGAGCGCATCCGCAGCGGCACGCACCTTGAGCGTCGTCTGCGAGCGCACTCCGTTCTACGTCTTCGTCTCGGCGACCGACCGCCCGATCCGCGCGCACACGCCGGACGTGCACCTCGGCGAACGCTTCGGCCTCGTCAGCGGCCCGCGCACGACGCTCGAAGGCTTCCAGTATTACGAAACGGACGTCCCCGTGGTCGACCCGGGGTACGCGCGCAACGCGCACTACTGGATCGTCCGCGACTGCGCGATCGCGTCGAAATAGCAGCTATTTCGAAATGATCTCGACGTTGAGGTCGACCGTCACGTCGTTGCCGGCGACCAGCGCGCCGCCCGGCGTCGTGGCGCCGAAGTTCAAGTTCCACTGCCGCCGGTCGAGCGTCGTATTCGCACTGTAGCCGACGTGCGCGCGACCGCGCCCGTCGGTCATTTTGCCGAGCTCCTTGGCGGTGAACGTGACAGGCTTCGCGACGCCGTGCATCGTGAGCTCACCGGTGATGTTCAGCGCTTGAGGCGTGCCGGTGATCGCCTTGGCCGTGAACGTCATGGTCGGAAACTTGTCGACCTCGAACCAATCGGCGCCGCGCAAGTCGCGGTCGCGGGCGTCGCTCCGCGTGTCGATGTCCTTCGCGCTGAGCGTCATGCTGATCGCGGTCGGCACACCGTTTGCACCGAGTGAGACGGTGCCCGCGGTAACCGGCACTTTTCCGCTCACATGCGTGATCGCGAAATGCGACACCGTGAACGCAGCCTGCGTGTTGTTGACGTCGACGACATAGTCGGCGGCGAACGCCGGAGCGGCGAGAGCTGAGACGAATGCCGCGGCGAGAAGCGGACGTAGCAAATGGTTTCTCCCAGGAAAGCGCAGACGCGCCTTGGCATCGTATGCGGCGCGTCTGAGAAAAGTCTGACCCCGGCGGCGAGCTAGGACCGCGAGCATGCCCGCGGAAGCGCCGTATGATGCTTAAAAACGTCCGTTCCGCCGCGATCGTTGCGCTTGCCGCGCTGCTGCAGGGCGTCGCGCCCGCACCGTCGCCCGAGCCCAGCGCAGGGTCCGCCGCAACCGCGGACGCCGCCTACACCGCGCTCGCGAAGGCGTACTTCGATGAGAATTTCCGCGCCAACCCCGTCGGTGCGACGGCTGCCGGCGTCCACGCCTACGACGCGGAGCTGGGCTCGTACGGAGCCGCCGACTATGCGGCGCAGGTGGAGCGCGACCACCGCTACCTCGACCGGCTGGCCGGCCTCGACCCCGCGGCGATGTCGCCGCGCGCCGGGCTCGACCGGCGGATGCTGGAGAACGCGCTGCGCGACGACCTGCTGCTCAACGACACGATGCAGCTGTGGAGGCATCAGCCCGACGGCTACGTGCAGACCGCGAGCGGCGGCGTCTTCGTGCTGATCTCGCGCAACTTCGCGCCGCCGGCGGTGCGCCTGCGCGCCGCGATCGCCCGCGAGGAGCAGATCCCGCGGCTGTTCGCGCAAGCGCGTGCGAACCTCACGGCGGTTGACAAGGACACCGCCGGGATCGCCGCCGAGGACGCAGCCGGCAGCGTCGACCTGTTCAGCAAGACCGTTCCGCTTGCGCTGGCGGGCGCCGGAGACGCCGCCACACGGGCGCGCTTTCGCCGGTCCACCGCAACGGCCGTCGCGGCGACCAAGGCGTACGCCGCGTACCTCAAGACGCGCTGGGTCGCGCACCCCGCCGGCACGTACGCGATCGGCGCGGCGAACTACAGCGCGCGGCTCAAGTACGAAGAGGGGATCGACATGCCCCTCGACCGGTACCTCGCGATCGGCGAGAAGGCGTTCGCGCAGACGCACGCCGAGATGGTCGCGACGGCGAAGCGCATCGATCCGGACGCGACCACGGAGCAAGTGCTCGCGCGGCTGTACAAAGTGCATCCGACGTCGGCCGGGCTGATGGCGGCGGCGCAAGCCGACCTCGTGAAGCTGCGCGCGTTCATCATCGCGCATCACATCATCGACTTGCCGCCCGACGCCGACATCAAGGTCACGGCGACGCCGGAGTTCCTGCGCGCGACGACCGAAGCGTCGATGGATTCGCCGGGGCCGCTCGAACGCGTCGCGACGAAAGCGTTTTACAACGTCACGCCCGTCAACCCGCACGATACGCCCAAGGTGCAAGCGCAGTACCTGGAAGCGTTCAACGACTTCGAGCGGCCGATCATCTCGGCGCACGAAGTGTATCCGGGGCACTTCGTGAACTTCGCGATCGACAAGCACCTGCCGCTGACGCTGAGCGAGAAGCTGCTCTCCGCGACGTCGTTCGTCGAGGGCTGGGCGCACTACGACGAGCAGATGATGGTCGAGCAAGGCTGGGGCAGCGGCGACCCGCGCGTGAAGATCATGCAGCTGCGCGAAGCGATCTGGCGCAACGCGCGCTACGTCGTCGGCGTGAAGATGCACACGCAGGGCATGACGGTGCCGCAGGCGATCGCGTTCTTCCAAACGCAAGCGTTCCTCGACCCCGCCAGCGCGCGCGCGGAAGCCAAGCGCGGCACGCAGGACGCGACGTACGGCTACTACACGCTGGGCAAGCTCGAGATCTACAAGCTGCGCGCGGACTACGCGAAGAAGCTCGGAAGCGCGTACACCCTCGCGCGCTTCCACCACGACCTCTTGCAGTACGGCGATCCGGCGATCCCGCTGCTGCGCCCGCTGCTGCTGGGCTCGGACGACGACGGGAAGATCCTTCCCGACATGTAGCTACCGGTTGACGATCACCGTGAGGCTGGCCGACGCACCAGACTGCGGGACGAACACGATCGTGCACGAGCCGGTCGAAAAGTTGGGGCCGTACGGCGTTACCGTCGCGGTCTGCGGCAGCGTGACCGGCTGACCCGGCGGAACGTTGTTGAGCGTGATGAACGCGATCTTCGCGTTGTTCGCGATGCACGAGCTCTCGTCGATGGTGACGTTCCCGATCGCCCCCTGGAAGTTCAGGTTCACCGTCTGGCCGGCGGCGTTCGGCGACGCGAAGCTCAGCGCGGCCGGCGACAGGACCACACCGTCCGGTTGCGTCGCGGGCTTGACGACGACGGGCACGAGCAGCGAGTTCGAACCGTCGACGACCGAGAACGTGCACGATCCTACTGCGCTGGGCGAGACCGTGAAGCTCTGCGGCGACGGGCCGCCGCCGCCGGCTACAGCGGCGATGCCGTTGCACGAGGTCGCGTCGGCCGAAAGCGTCCCGCTCGAGGCCGTCGCGGTGTAGGTCTGCGACGGTCCGCCCAGCGTGAACGTCAGCGGGGTCGCCGTCGTCGTGAACGATCCGCCGCTGCCGCCGCCGACGTTGATGCCGAGCGACGCAGACCGGTTCCCGATCGTGAACACGAACGTGCAGACGCCGTTTCCTTGCGGCGTGACCGTATACGTCGCGGGCAGCGTCGTCGACGTCGTGGCGATCGAAACGACGGGGCCGCAGCCGAACGGGTCGATCGTGGGCAGCGGAGCGTTCGCCGTGGTGGAGCTCACCGTGAACGTCTGCGCGCCCGCACCCGGCCCGCTGAACGAGAGGGAGCTAGGATTGATGGCGACCGAGTTCGAGCCGGGGACGGGGCCGTTCGTCGGCGTTACGGTCGGGAAGACGACCGGTGCCGAGCCGCTGCTGCCGCCGCCGCAGGCGGAGAGGCACAGCGCTGCGCCGGCGACGGCGAAGAACGGATGCAAACGTGAGAGCATCGAGCCGGACCTCCTAGGGCGATTCTGATAAAGTGCCCGTTCTCGGGCGATTTCCCTCGCCACGATGCCCGAGAACGATGCCTTGTTCATAGGCGTTTAGCGACGTTCAATTGATCTAGACCCCGACGACGTTACCCCAAATGACGTCGGTGGTCCCGTCGGCGTACGTGATGGCGCCATTACCGGCCTGGTCGACGGTCGCGGTCGCGATCGGGTCCGTGTTGCGCATGATCGTCACGGCCAGGCCCGTCGCGGTGAGGTGCCCCGTCACCGTGTACGTGTAGAGCGTGTCCGTCAGCGACAAGGTACCGCTGCCGGTCGAGCCCGTCGTCGTGTAGGTGTACGTGCCCGTCGCGGTGTTGAACCCGGTCGCGCCCAGCACCACCCAGTTTCCCGAGGACTGCCCGATCCCGGTGATCCCCGCGCCGAAGAACGTGACGCCTACGGTCACCGTGTTGTTGCCGCCGGCCGTCGTGGCGGCGGTCGCTGAGTCCGAGATCGACTGGCCGAACGTCGTCGAGCCGGACGTTCCGTACGTTGCCGCGGTGCAGGTCATCGCCGGCGAGTTCGCGGCTCCGGCGCACGTCGCGCCGACGGCGGCGATGATCGTGCCGTTCACCGTGGCCGAGGCGGCATCGTTGTACGTGACGGTCTGCGAGGTCGTCCCGTTGAGTGCGCTGAGCGTCAGCTTGTGATAGCTCGTCAGCGCGCTCGTGCGGTCGTACGTCGTGATGGTCCCGGTGCCCGCGGTCGCCGGACCGCTGAGCTTGTCGATGTTGACGACTTCCTCTTCTTCCAGCGTCGCGCACAGCGCGTCGTAGTAGAAATCCGTCGTGGTGGTCGTCGACCCGTCGGATTGCGTGGCCTGGCTGCTCTTTTTCCCGTTGACGCACGGACCCGTGGCGGCCGAGACGTGGCGTCCGCGCATCATGGCGAGCACCTGCCGCGCGACCCCTGCGGGCGTCGGTCCGCCGGGGACGGCGAGGCCGTTCGACGTGTCGGCGACCAGGATCGCGCTTTGCACCGCGCTGCGGGCGGTGCTCTTCCCCCCGAAGGTCGAGAGCGGCGGATTGTGCGTGATCGTTGTGTTCGAGCCGCTCGAGCAGCCCGCCAGGACGGTCGACCCTAACAGGATTGAGACGGAAGCCGCGGCGATCGCGACGCGACGGGTCCAGTAAAACATATCGTCGCGGCGTACGGGCGTCGGCGGTGCGTTCCCTGCGGGTTCAAGCTCCCAGAAGGTACGGATTCGTGCGCCGTTCCTCGCCGATCGTGGTCGCCGGTCCGTGCCCCGGGACGACGATGCTGGCGTCGTCGTGGACGAGCAGCTTGCGCCGGATCGAGCCGACGATGTCCGCCAGCGACGTGCCCCCGAGGTCCCAGCGCCCCACCGCCCCGCGAAAGAGCGTGTCGCCGGTGAACAGCAGCGCGCGGTCGTCGCCGTCGAGCGCGAAGGAGGTCGAGCCGGGCGTGTGCCCCGGCGTGTGGATGCAGCGCAGCGCGATGGCGCCGGCGCGCAGCACGTCGCCGTCGGTCAGATCGCCGTCGAGCGCGACCGTCTCGGGCGCGGCGAGCATGCCCAGGAACCGCGCTTGCTGCGCGAGGGTGCCGTACAGCGGCAGGTCCGCGTGGTGCAGCAGCCCGTCGCCGCCGACCCGCTCGCGCAAGGGCCCCAGCGCGCCGATGTGATCGACGTGCGCGTGCGTGTGCACGAGATAGCGCGGGCGCACGCCGTGCGCGTCGAGCCGCCGCGCGATCTCCGCTTCGTCGTCGCCGCCGTCGATCACGATCGCCTCGCCGCTCGCGGGGTCGGCGAGGATCGAGCAGTTGCAGCCGAGCGCGCCGACCGCAAACGTTTCGACGATCACGCGTCGCCGCCCCGAGCGCGTCGAAGGGCC
>CAWBTJ010000018.1:0-126342 GCA_963791645.1 Vulcanimicrobiota bacterium
CCCATGCTGCGCACCGAGCGCCGGCGTCTCGACCCGGCGATCCTCAACTTGCCGGTCGAGAAGATGCGCGACGGCTACTACTCCGACACGTACTTCAACCGCGCGCGCGAGATCCTCGAAGCGGACCGCTATCATCCGCGCGTGCGCATGCAGGTCTTCCAGCGCAACGCGGCCGATCCTGTGCGGCATCGACGAGGCGATCGCGATCCTCAAGCTGTGCAGCGGACGCCGCCGCCGACGGCGCCTGGGAAGACGGCTGGGACGCGCTGGCGGTGAACGCGCTCTACGACGGCGACCCGATCGACGCCGTTCGAGACGGTGATGACGATCGAGGGCGACTACGCGCTGTTCGCGCACCTCGAGACGCCGTATCTCGGCGTGCTCGCGCGCCGCACGCGCATCGCGACGAACGCGCGCGCGATCGTCGACGCCGCCGGCGGCAAGGAAGTGCTGTTCTTCCCCGCGCGGTTCGACCACCATCTCGTGCAGACGGGCGACGGGTACGCGGCGTACATCTCCGGCGCGCTCGGCGTGTCGACCGACGCGAACGCGGAATGGTGGGGCTCGCGCGGGATGGGGACCGTTCCGCACGCGCTGATCGCCGCGTACGGCGGCGACACCGTGCGCGCGACCGAGAAGTTCGCGCAGTACATCGACCCGCGGTGAACGTGATCGCGCTGGTCGACTTCGACAACGACTGCGCCGGCACGTCGGTCGCGGTCGCGCGCGCGCTCGGCGACCGCTTGTGGGGCGTGCGGCTCGACACGTCGGGCACGCTGGTCGACCAGAGCGTGATCCCGCAGATGGGGACGTTCCCGCCGACGGGCGTCAACGCGCAGCTCGTCCACAACGTGCGCAACGCGCTCGACGGCGAAGGCTTCCGCAACGTGAAGATCGTCGTGAGCGGCGGCTTCGACGCCGACCGCATCCGAGAAGTTCGAGCGCGACCGCGTCCCCGCCGACGCCTACGCGGTCGGCAGCGCGTTCTTCAAAGGCGCGGGCTCGTTCGATTTCACCGCCGACATCGTCGCGCTCGACGACGGGCACGGCTGGCGCGAATGCCACAAAGTCGGCCGCCCGGAGCGGCCCAACGCGCGGCTGGCCCTCGTCGACTGACCACGGTCGCCTCGGCTAAGAGGACTACCGCTTCCGGGGTGTAAAGGCACCCGCCCGCGAGTCGTCTCGCAAGCAATCGAGTGCCGGAGGTGGTGACCTTGGCCGACCGTGCGACGACGTGCTTCTGCACGTTCATCCCGCCGCACATCTACCGGCATTTGAGCGGCAGCGCGGACACGCGCGCGCGCGCGGCCGGGCAGCGCGGGGTCGCGCTGTCCGAACGGCTGCGCGGGCAGCGCGACATGATGGCGCTGATGCCAGCGATGTCCAGCACGCCGGGCCGTATGCGCCGCACGATGTACGACGGCGGCGGCCAGACCGCGCTGCCAGGGACGAGCGTGCGCGGGGAAGACGGTCCGCCCAGCACCGACCCCGCGGTCGAAGCGGCGTTCGCGCGCGCCGGCATCGTGTGGAGCTTCTACAAGAACGTGTTCGGGCGCGACTCGCTCGACAACCGCGGCGCTCGGCTCGACTCCACGGTCCACTACGGCCAGAACTTCGCCAACGCCGTTTGGAACGGCACCGAGATGGTGTACGGCGACGGCGATGACACCATGCGCAATTTCACGACGTCGCTCGACGTCATCGCGCACGAGATGACGCACGGCGTCACGGGATCGGCCTCGGGGCTCGTGTACAACGCGCAGTCCGGCGCGCTCAACGAGCACATCTCGGACGTGTTCGGCGTGCTGGCGCTGCAGTACGACGCGGCACAGAACCCCGCGAATTATCCGGGGCGGACGCCGGCGCAGAAATGGCTGCTCGGCACCGACGTCATCGTCGCCCCCAACCCGATGCCGGCGGGCGCGACGGCGCGCGCCGTGCGCGACATGCTCAACCCGGGCACCGCGTACGGCGGCCTCGTGATCGGCGACGACCCGCAGGTCGCGACCTTCGACGAGCTGTTCACCGACGCGTTCGACGACTTCGGCGTGCACATCAACTCGGGCATTCCGAACCGCGCCTTCACGTTGTTCGCCGAGGCGGTCGGCGGCAACGCGTGGGAGCTGCCCGGCAAGGTGTGGTACCGCGCCGCGACCGCGAGCGGTCTTTCGCCCAACGCGGACTTCGCGGAGTTCCGCACGGCCACGCTCAACGCCGCGAAGATCGAAGGCGCCGACGACAAAGCGCTGACCAAAGCGTGGGACGACGTGGGCGTCTCGGCAGCGAAGGTCGTGGTCCCCGCAGCAACGCCGGCCGCGCCTCCCGCGGCGGCGCAGACGGCATGAAGATCAAAGTCACGCGGAGCGGCGGTTTCATGGCGATGCGGCCGCAGACGACCGAGATCACCACCGACGCGCTTCCGCCCGCGGAGAAGGCGCCGCTGGAGGCGCTCGCGACGTCGCTTCCCGACGAGACGGCTGCGCCGCCGGGCGGGGATCAATTTCAGTACGACGTGACCGTCGAGCACGAAGGCGGGACGCGGTCGTACACCTTCCACGGCGAGCAGCATCCCGCCGCCGACCTCGTCGCACGCGTCCAGCAGCTCGCGAAGCGGCCGGCTTCCTAAACCGTCATCACCAACGCACCGTTCATCCGAAGGAGAAGACACGTGGACTTCATCGAGCAATGGTTTCGCGTCGCTCCCGACGCCGGCAGCGGCGTTCTCGAAGCGATCTATGCCGTGACGGGAGCGGTGGTCGTCGGAGCGCTGGTCTTCCGCCGCCGCATCGCGTCGTTCGTCGCCCGCCGGCACGCGCCGAAAGCGGCGTCGCGCCGGCCGTAACGGGCACGCACATCATGCCGACCTCATTTCCGCCCCTCAACACGCTGCCCGTCGCCACCAAGGCGCAAGCCGCGGCGATCAAAGCGCAAGCGATGGCGGTGAGCAAGACCACCGCCGCCGCCGCCTCGCTCGCCGGGCCCGTCCCGCCGGGCCAGCTCCTCGTCACCAAGCCCGGCAGCGAACGCTGGCCGGTGAAAACAGGCACCGATCCGGACGACGTCGCCGACGAGATCGTCGACACGACCGTCGAGGAGATGGTGCGCTTTCCGCGGCCGGACGACATGCAGCCCGTCACGTCGCTCCAGCCGCAGTACCAGAGCCATCGCGCGGACCCCGTCGAGACGACGATCTGGCGGCTGAAAGCCACGATCATCACGCTCAAGATGGAGGCCGACGGCGACTACCATCTCGTGCTGCAAGGCGACAGCGGCGAGACGATGATCGGGGAGATCCCGCATCCGAACCCGCCGTACGTCGGCAAGGCCAGCCCGTGGAACGATCAGATCAAGGCCGCGCGCAAAGCCACCGACGACAACCTGCTGCACAAAGTGTCGCTGGCCGGGTTCGCGCCGCTCGACGGCAAGCTCGTGCCGCCCGGCGCGTTCATGGTTCCGCCGCCGCCGCCCCCGATTCAGACGCAAGGGCTGACGGCCGAAGGCCTCACCGGCAGCGACGCACCGGCCGCGTTCTCGACCCGGGTCGAGCCGACACCGGTCACGATCACCGGCGTCGGTTTCTTCGACAAGGTTCACGGGCAGGCCGGCGTCTCGACGTTCAACGGCATCGAGCTCCACCCGGTCCTCGACATCCAGTTCGGGTGAGCGCGTGAAACGGCGGCGCCGGCGTGGCCGGCGCCCGCCGTTTACACCGGGGCGTTCTGTGCGGCGAGCTTTTCGATGATCGCGCGGTTGAACAGGATCAGGTCGCCGGGGTTGCGCGACGTGACCCAGTTGCCGTCTTGCACGACGGGCTGGTCGCGGTACAGGCCGCCCGCGTTGCGGATGTCGTCGGCGATCGACGCGAAGCCGGTCAGCGTGCGGCCGCGCACGAGCTGCGCCGAGATCAGCACTTGCGGTCCGTGGCAGATCACGAACATCGGCTTCTTCGCCTGATCGAACTCCTTGACGAAGCGCTGCACGTCTTTGTTGGTGCGGATGTGATCCGGTGACTGTCCGCCGGGGATCAGCAGCGCGTCGAAGTCGTCGGCGGTCACGTCCGCGACCAGCTCCTCCGCTTTGACGCTCTGGCCTTCGTCGAGCCCGCGCTTGCCGCGGATCTTCTGCAGCGCGCGGTCGTCCACGCCGACGATCGTGACGATCGCTCCGGACTCCTCGAGCGCCCGGCGCGGTTCGATCAGCTCCGACTCCTCGAACCCGTCGCCCACGAGGGCGGCGATTCGCTTACCTTCGATTTCCATAGGGGATCGGGCGTTCTCACCGCGCACCCACCCCGCCTCTTGCTTCGCTGAGCCGTCGTGGCGCACGGTCGCTACAGCGTGCCGCCCGTGCCCTGGACGGCCGCGCGCAGCAGGTAGGCCAGCTCGACCTCCAGCTTGCCGAGGGCGTCGAGGACCGTGTCGTCGGTCAGCGCTTTGAGGACCGGGTTGCGCTTGGTCATGTCGCCCTCGGGGACCGCGTGGCGCGGGTTGATCTCGCGCATGTAGATGCGGGCGTCGTACCGGATCTGGCCGTCCGGGAGAAAGTAGAGCGGGTCCAGGCCGAAGGCGTAGACGCCGAGCCCCAGCAGCTCCGTCTGCTGCAAGAAGCCGATCGCGCGCAGCCGCAGCGCCTTCGCCAGCCGCGCCAGCGCCGGCACCGCCAGCCGCGCCTCGCCCGCGACGACGCGCTCCAGCAGCGCCGGGTCGAGCTCGGCGGCGGCGGCGAGCCCGGCGACGTCGAGGTCCTTCGCGGCGGCGAGCCGCACGCAGCGCCGCGCCGAAGGCCGCGCCGCCGGCGGTTCCCGTCGCGCCGTCGTAGGCCGCCGCTGACGGAGAGTCCATCCGGAAGGTGATCGCCGGTCGCGGCGCGGACGCCTGTCGACGCATGTCGGAATCGACGGAGCAGCGCAAGTCGCGCCATCTCGACGTCTGCCTCGCAGACGACGTCGCGTCGCGGCTCGACGCCGGCTGGGACGCCGTGCGGCTGCGCCACGAGGCGCTGCCGGAGATCGCGCTCGCGGACGTCGACGTCGCGACGACGTTCCTGGGGATGCCGCTGCGCGCGCCGCTGCTGATCTCGTCGATGACCGGCGGCACCGCGCGCGCCGCGGAGATCAACCGCCGCCTCGCGCGCGGGGCGGAAGCGGCCGGGATCGCGTTCGCGCTGGGCAGCGGGCGCGCGATGCTCGAAGACGATGCGCTGCGCGCGACGTTCGACGTGCGCGCCGTCGCGCCGAGACGTCGTGCTGTTCGCGAACCTCGGCGCGGTGCAGCTCAACTACGGCGTGCGCATCGACGACGCGCGCCGGCTCGTCGACGCGCTCGACGCGAACGGCCTCTACCTGCACTTGAACCCGCTGCAAGAGGCGATCCAGCCCGGCGGCGACACCAACTTCCGCGCGCTGGAACCGAAGATCGCCGCGCTGTGCGAAGCGCTCGACGTGCCCGTGATCGCGAAGAGCGTCGGCTCGGGGATCGCGCCGTCGACCGCTGCGCGGCTGCTGAATTGCGGTGTGGCCGCCATCGACATCGCAGGCGCAGGCGGCACGTCGTGGGCGCGCGTCGAGGGCAAGCGCTCGGGCGACGCGGCCGCGAGCGCATCGCGGAGGCGTTCGGCGACTGGGGCTATGCGACGCCGCGCGCGACCGCCGCGGTGCGCGCCGCGCTGCCCGGACGTGCCGCTCGTCGCGAGCGGCGGGATCCGCGACGGCGTGCAGGTCGCCAAAGCGCTCGCGCTCGGCGCCGATCTCGCGGGCCTCGCGCTGCCGTTTCTGCGCGCCGCCGACGAGTCGGACGCGGCCGTCGCCGCGCTGATCGACGAGCTCGTCACCGCGCTGCGCATCGCGGTGTTCGCGAGCGGCGCGCGCACGGTCGCCGGCCTGCGCGACGCGCTCGCCTAGCGGATCGAACCGCGTACCGTGCTCGCTCGCCGCGCTCGCGGCCGTCGTCGTCGCGGCGGCGCCGTCACCGAGCCCGTCGCCGCCGAGCGCGCCGCCGCCGATCGGCAGCGTCACCGTCGTCAGCGGCAGCGCGCAGTCGCTGCACCGCGCGCCGCAAGCCGCGTCGGTGCTCGACGGGCGTTCGCTGCGCGCGTCCACCGCGGCGTCGCTCGACGCGGCGCTGCGCGCGCTGCCGGGGTTCGACCGCGACCGCAGCAACGCGCCGTTCACCAACTACGGCCAGCTGCGGCTCTCGTTCGCGGGCGCGGGAAGCGATCGCGGCACGCTGTTCGTCGACGGCGTTCCGGCGCAGGACGGTTTCGGCGGCCAGGTCGACTGGAACGCGTTTCCCACCGCGTCGGTCGTGCGCGCCGAGTTGCTGCGCGGACCGGGCTCGGCGCTGTACGGCTCCGGCGCGATCGGCGGCGCGCTTTCGCTCACGACGCTTTCGCCCGCGAACGTCGCGGCGGGCCGGCTCGATGCGAGCGCCGGCGGTGCGGACCGCGGCTCGGCGTCGTTCGCGGCGACGGGATCGGCGGGCGCGTTGCAGTCCGTCGGTGTTCGTCGCGACGCGGCGGCTCGCGTACGACGTGATCCCGCCGGGTCAAACGTCGCGCGTCGACCGAACCGCGATCGGCACCGCCGACACCGCGCACGTCCGGCTTCGCAGCACGACCGCGCGCACGACGCTCGATGCGGACGCGCTCGCGAGCGACGACGCACAGCAGGACGGCCGCCCGAACGACGGCTTCTCGCGCTCGCTGCGCCAAGCCGCCATCACGTGGGCGCGCGCCGGCGGCGCGAGCGCGCCGAGTTCGACGCTCGCCGTCACCGCGTTCGCGCGCGCGACGACGCTGGTGAACCTCGCCGACAAACCGGGCACGCCCGGCGCGCTGCTCTACACGCAGCACGTGCCGACGTCCGACGCCGGTGCGCGCGCGCGCTGGGACCGCGCGCTGCCCGGCGGTACGCTCGCGCTCGTCGCGGAACGCCGCGTCGTGACCGGCAACAGCGACCAGATCGCGTTCGACGGCACCGTGCAGAGCAACGTCGCCGGCACGCAGCGGCTCGACGGCCTCGCGCTGCAGCGGACGTGGGACGCGGCGCCGTTTCGGCGCGATCGCAGGCGCGCGCTACGACGCGATCGCGACGCACGCGCTGGGCAACCGGTACGCCGCCGCGATCTCGCCGCGCCTCGCGCTGCGCTACGACGCATCGCCCGCGACCGCGGTGCGCGCGGCGTTCGGCACCGGATTGCGCGCGCCGTATCTGAACGAGCTCGTGCGCAGCTTCCGCATCGGCGCGGTGCTGCAGCAGTCGAACCCGTCGCTGGTGCCGGAACGCAGCCGCTCGGCGCAGGTCGGGTTCGACGTCGCGACGCGCGCGGCACGCTTCGCGTTCGACTACACCGGCACGCGCGTGCGCAACGCGATCGGCTTCGCGACGATCGCGACCAACGTGCAGCAGCGCGCGAACTTCGGCCGCACGGCGACCGACGCATACACCGCGGAGTACGATCGCGGCGGCGCGTGCGCGCGCGTGCGCGGCTTCGCAACCTCACAGCACGCTCGCGTCGCAGCCGGTTCAGCGGCACAGATCGGCAAGCGGCTCGCGTACGTCCCCGACTCCGCCGCGTCGCTGAGCTTCGAGCGCACGGTGCGCGCGCTCACCGGCGCGGTCGAGCTCTCCTACAGCGGACCGACGTTCGCCGACGACCTCGAGCGCCAGCCGCTCGGGAGCGCCGTCCTCGTCGGCGGCCGCATCACGCTGCGATCCGCCGGCGGCACGGCACTTTCGCTCGCCGTCGACAACCTCGCGGACAAAGTCTATCTCACGAGCGTCGACCGCGCCGGCCCGCCGTCTTCGGTAACGCTGCGGCTGTCCGTGCCGCTCGGCGCGCGAACGCCGGCTAGCGCGAGCCCGGGCGCGGCGTGCGGCTGACCTGCACCTCGTCGCCGCGCACGCGCACGTCGAACGGGTCCACCGACGCGTAGTCGCCCAGCGTCATGCTGCCGTCCGTCAGCTCGAACGTCCACGCGTGCCACGGGCAGGTCACCCGCGTGCCTTCGATCCAGCCCTCGGCCAGCGGCCCGCCTTGGTGGGGACAGGTGTTGTCGAGGGCATAGAACGTCCCGCCGACGTTGAACAGCGCGATCTCGCGCGAGCCGACGACGACGGCCGTCCCCGTACCCGGCGCGACGTCCGCGACGCGCGCGACCGTCACGAAGCCGTCATCACTTCACACCGCGCACCGGTTCCGCGCCCACAGGAGGACGTCTTGCTCAAAGACTATCGCGACTGGCTCGAGTCCGAGCTGAAGCTGCTCGGAAACGCCAGCCATCATGCATACTCGTTCGGTCAAGCCAACATGGCCAAGCGCGCGATCGAGCGGCTCGACGAAGAGCTCGCGCGCACGCTGTACGTGCCGGTCGACCGCGCGGAGGCGCGCCGCGTGCTGACGGCGCTCGGGGCGATCGAACAGCAGACGACGAGCCTGCCGAGCGAGCTCGCAGCGCTGCGCGAGACTATCAAGACTGCGCTCGACGAGCCGCCGGAGAACTTGGCCTCGTAGCGCCTTTCCGGCGACCTGCTTCAGTTCTGGTCGCGGCGCGACGCGATGCGCTCGAGGCGCTCGATCCGCAGGCGCACGCGCGCGTGGTTGCCGTAGCCGGGCAGCGGCGTCACGGAGAAATCTTCGCCGAGCACGGAGATCAAGAACAGCCCGCGACCGCTCTCGCTCAGGAGGTCGGCGGGCAAGCTCGCTTCGACGTCATACGCCGGTCCGCGGTCGATGACGTGCAGGATCGGGTCGACCGCGTTCCAGTCGACCTCCACGGTGATCGGCCCGGGCGCGTGGCGCACGACGTTGCCGATCAGTTCGCCGAACACGAGCTCGGCGGCGGCGTAGTTCGCGTCGGGCACGCCGCGCGTGCGCAGGAACGCGATGAAGCCGGCGCGGGCGTCCTCCGCGGAGCGCGCGTCGTCGGCGCGAAACACCCACGCCGGCGTCGGCGCCGCCTGGGTGCGCGGCGGGATCGCGCCGCGCACGGTCACGGTCAGCACCGCGACGTCGTCGTTCGCGCCGCGCGCGAGCATGTGCCGCTTGATCGCGTCGGCGGGACGCGTCGCCTCGGCGATGACGCCGTTGCGCAGCGCCGCATGCAGCCGTTGCTCGCCGCGCGTGATGTCCTTGTCCGACTCGATCAAGCCCGTCGGTGAAGAAGACGAGCGTCGCGCCGAGCGGCAGCGCGACGGTCTGCACGTTCGGTTTCACCGGACCGCGCACGCCGAGCGGTACGCCGACGCCGCGCAGCGCGATCACCTCGCCGTCGGCCGTGCGCAGCAGCGGGCTGTGGTGGCCCGGCGATCGCGTAGGTCAGCGTCTGCGCGGCGGGATCGAGCACGCCGACGACGGCGCTCGCGGCGGCGTCGGGATAGTCGCGCGCGAGCGCTTCGTCGATCACCGCGAGCATCGAGTCGGGCTGCGACTGCTGCAGAGCGAGCACGCGAAGGCCGTGGCGGATCGACGACATCACGACGGCGGCGTGCAGCCCGCGCCCGAACACGTCGCCGATCGAGATGACGACGCGCCCGTCCGGCAGCACGAACGCGTCGAACCAGTCGCCGCCGACCTCAACGTCACGCTCGCTCGACGAATACACCGCGTCGAACGCGTAACCCGCGACCTCGGGCAGCGCGACGGGCAGCAGCGCCTTCTGCACTTCGTCCGCGATGCGTTTCTCGCGGCGGTACATCTGCGCGTTCTCGATCGCGACCGCCGCGCGCCGCGCGAGCTCTTCGAACAGCGTCAGCGAGAACGCGTCGAACTCACGCGTCTTGTGCGACCAATGGCACACGAGGTTGCCGCGCAGCACGCCGTGCGACACCAGCGGGACGACGAGGCTCGTGCGGTAGCCCAGCTCTTCGAGCACCGGCAAGCGGTCGGGCGCGATCCAGCTCGCGGCAGCCGTGCTCGCGAAAGCCGGGGTCGTGCGTGAAGACACGCGGGCCGCTATCCGCATCACGATCGACGACGTACGCGTCGCGCAGCTGCTCGAGCAGCGGGCGGTGCGCCGGATCGTGCACGTCGAGCGCGGCGGTGCGCGTGACGCCGTCGTCGTCGACGATGTTGATGGCGACCGCGTCGGCCAGCTCGGGAACGGTCAGCTGCACGAGCGCGTCGAGCGTGTGCTGGAGCTCGAACGATTCCGCAAACAGGCGCCCGGCTTCGGAGAGCACGCGAAAATACCGCACCGCGCGGCTGTCGCCGGCGCTCGCTGCGTCGAACGGCGGTGGGCTCATCGACGGGTCCGGCATCCGCGGTGCCTGGTACCCGCTTTGACGCGGTTCTCTCAGGATGGTATGATCCGTCGGTCGCCGTCGCGGACCCACGGAGTCTGCGGACGCGCGAGTCGAAAGGAGCTCCAAGTACCCCGTGCCCCTGACCAAAGAACAAAAGTCGGACCTGTCGACCAAATACGGCCGCGGTCCCAACGACACCGGCTCGGCCGACGTCCAGATCGCCATCCTCACGGCGTCGATCAACCAGCTCACCGAGCATTTGAAGATCCACAAGAAGGATCACCACAGCCGCCGCGGCCTGCTCATGCAGGTCGGCCAGCGCCGGCGCTTGCTCGCTTACCTCCAGAACAAAGATCTCGACCGCTACCGCAAGCTGATCGCAGACCTCGGCCTGCGCCGCTAGCCGCGCTGCACCCAAACCAAAAGCGACCAGCCGTTCAGCTGGTCGCTTTTTTTTTGGGCCATGAGCGGGGGGGTTACGAGGTCGTACGCGGACCTCGCGGAGCGACGGCGTCGACCTCGAACTGCGGGTGCTGACCCGTCCAGCACGGCGTGTCAAGCCGGAAACCGGTGCCGCGGCTGCAGTACTCGCCGGCGCTCGTGAAGCTAGCGAAAATGCCGTTCGGATCGACCGGACTGCCGATCGGGCCGCCGTTGCCGTCGGTGCTGACATTGAGCGAATCGTAACCGCACCCGGCCGACGAGTGGTAGCACGGCGCGGACTCACCGATCGGCTGCGGTCCGTTGTGGGTGGTGTTGTAGACCAAGCTCACGATGACTTGCGACGGCAGCGTCGGGCCTGATTCGAAGAAGTCGAACATGACGACATGAGCCAGACCGTGAACGCATGCTGCGTCGACGTTGCTGTAGAACCTCTGGCTATCGCACTTCCTCGGGTTGCTGGACGGCCGGAACGGGATGTTGAACGTGCTGGTCTTGCTGACGATCAAATTACCGACGTGGCTTGGGCTCGAGTTGTCAACCGCGTACACGTTGACAGTGATCGGCATGGTGAAGGTGGCGTTGGGGATCGTCGTGCAGTTGCCGGTGTACCAGCGGCCCGACTGACAGCCCCACGAACTGAGGACGTAGCGGATCTTGGTGAGCCGGCCGGCATGCGTGAGGTTCACGCCGTCGCCCAGCTCGAGACCTTGGGACGCCTCGAAACCGACGCTGGCAACCGCGTGGAGCGGCGCGGGTATGCTGTCGTATGCGACGTTCGGCCCTTCGCTGTCCGTCGTGCTGACGGTGGTCGTGGCCGCCGTCGTCGAGCGCTGGAGCGATAGCGAGCCATTCGCCGGCCGGCTGGTGCCCGTCACCGGCGCCACCGACTGCGTACCGCCAGCGCCAGCGCACGCGCTCAGCGCGAGCACGGCGGCGGCGGCGGCGAGCCCGCGATGCATGGCCGGAGAAGATCGTAGGGCGATTTTCAAACATCCTTTTGAAGCGAGTCAGAAACGATAGGCATTCGACGGAATAAGAGCCCGAAACGATGTCGTCCTGACAAGATCACGCTCGTGAGCGAGACCTACTCCATTAAAGGGTTGACGTCGGCGATGGGATGGGGGAAGGCGCCCCACGCGACGGCGGTGCCGTCAACGCGGGGAGCGGGGAACCAGACGGTGCGACTTTGGGAATCGATTGATTCTGTGCACCGGAAGCTGACGGATTCGGCGTTTCCGGCGCGGCACTGGGTGAAGCGGCTGCGGGCGGTGCGGTTACCGGCGGGGAGGCGCCGACGCACACGACGTTCCCGATGTCCGGGATGTCGGCGGTGTCATGTGGCACGTCGATCGTGAAGGTGCACGTGCCGTCGCCGGAGATCGACACCGAATGGGTCGATCTGCCGACCGGGAGCGCCGGGATGTACGTTAGACCGTCGTCGCCGACCGGCGCGCTCGCCGCCCCTGCCGATGCCATGACATTGGACCCGCCGGGCACCGGCGAATTGTCGGGGAAGCGCAAATGGAAGACGACGCCGCCCGCGGGTCCCGTCTTGAACCGCACGATCGTGGCGTTGTGCAGATACGGCACGGTGTTCTCGAAGAACCGCTCGAAGTTTGCCCCGATGGGAAGATCGCGCTGCTCCACGGTCACGCGGTTGACCGTATACGGCACGAGGAACGGCAGGGCGACCATCCCGTTTCGGTCGGTGCGGCCGACGAGCAAGCCGTTCACGTAGACGCGGACATTCGGATAGCCCGGGACGACCGCCATCCCGTAACTGCTGGTGATCTCGCGCGTGGCCGACAGCTTTCCGTCGACGAACGTGAGCCCGCCGCGAAGGTTCGCGAACGTCGAGCCGCGGTCCGAGAAGGCGTCGAAGTGGCCCAACGGCGATTCGAAGACGTAGCCGAGACCTACCGACGATCGGTTTCCGGCCTCCCGGTCGAGCGAGACGTCAACGGAACTTCCAAAACCGGACTGCGGCAGGTCGGTCACCAGGTCGCTGGTGATCCGCTGCGGACCGAGCCCGCTCGTGACGCGATTGTTGAGCGACGTGCGTCCGATGCGGGTCGAGTAGCCCAGAAAATACGTGTTCACGCCGCCGCTCAGAGCCTGCGTCGTCGACAGATTCAGATTCCCGCCGGCCACGCGTCCGCTCAGCCCAAGCGTCGCAAACGAAGCCGACTTGCCGCCGAGTTGCCGCGCCTCCAGCAAACCTGCAGAAACGGAAAGTGTCCGCACCGGCAGCGTGACGATGAGCTCGCCGGACAGGCCGCCGAGCGCGTCGTCGCCGATCGTCCGGAATGCCGGACTGGCCCCGGCGAACGTCGCAGCGATCGAAAACCCGTGCAGCGACCGGTATTGGTAGCCGAGCAAGCCTCTGACCCCGACGCCGGCCGACCCAAAGCTGGTCGCAAGTCCCGTACTCACCAAGCCAACGCGCGCGAGCGCGAAATCGGCGGTGAACTCGCCCAGTTGCAAGTTGGGCGTCGCCTCGACGTGGCCCTCGGCGGAATACGTATCGGTGATGCCGCGCCGCAGGGTCGCCGAAACGATCGGCTTCCCGTAGGAGAAACTCGACGAGCCAAGGTTGTTGCGCTGGAAGCCGGCCTCGTACGAATACTCGTTGACGCCCGCTTTGAGCAAGTCACGCCCCTGATAAAACGGCTCGACGACGATGTGCTCGACCCCGAGCGCGTCGCGGACGATCACGCTCACCTGCCCCTGCCCGTCGATTCCGAGCGGCGGCGCATTGAGCACGAACGGCCCGGCCGGGACAACTTGGCCGTTGACGAAAGGCACGTTGTTCACCAGGATGTCGACCGTGGACGCGGTCGGGGCGAACCCACGGACCAGCAAACCGGGGCTCGTCGAGAACTCGGGATCGGTCGCGTAGTCGCTTGCGAATTGCAGACCAGCCAGTGACACGGAGCCACCGAGCCGGCCCGGCGACGAAACGGCGTCACCCACGCGAAAGGTCCGCCGCGCTTCGACGTAATCGCGTTCCCACGTGGTGTTCAGCCGTACGAAATGCGCATCCGACGTGGACGGGCGCCAGGCGACTGATGACATCAGCACGCCCCCCCGCAACGCGGAGATCCCGCCTTCAAAGATGGCTTGCTCAACGGACGCATTCTCGAAGCGGTCGGCGATGAAATCGTAGTTCAGGAAGGCTCCGCGGCTGCGATTGATCACACGCCGTCCGTTTTCGTATAGCCCTGCCAGCACGGTCGGCACGAAGAAATCGAGTGGAGCGCGAATCTCCAGCAGCTGCTTGTTCTCGTCGATACGCGTCGTCACGGCCGTGAAGTCCCTGAGCGAGAAGAACGGGCGCGCATCGCGTGTCGTCCGCGGCACCTTGCCGGCGAGGTTGGCGCGCCACCGGTCGAGATCGTCGCCGGCGATCAGGATCGCGCCGTCGGGAGCCTCCAGCACCACGGCACCCGAGCTCACGGCCTCGCCGTTGATCGTCACGGCGTAGACGCGCTCGACGAACTCGGCTGGTGCGGCGGACAGCGGACGAACGCACGCCGCGAACACGATGACGAACGCGGCGATCCATCGCGAAAGCACGTTATTCGCTCCGGAGCGCGATGCTCTGCACGCCCGCATCGGTGTGAGCTTCGAGCGTCAGCCGCTTGATATCGGCACCGGCCGGATCCAGCTCTAGCGTCCAGCTATGCGTTTCGCCCGAAAATATGTACGTCGAGACGCGGCTCTCTTCGATCCTCCCGCTCGGGTCTTTGAAAAGGAACGATTGCAGATGGACGTGGATGGACGCCGCGTTGTTGAGTGTCACGATGACGCGGTTGCCCGGCGCGCGCTTGGCGGTCCACGCTGGCTTGGCGTCGGACACCCGCTCAGGCTCGATGAAAATCGGGAGGCTGACGTGCATGTTGACCGCGACGGCCAAGCCGCGGTCTGCGTTCCGGGCCTTGACCTCGGTGAGGATTAGTCGGTACGCCGCCTCCGGCGCTCCGGGAATCCTCCGCCGTAGCGCCATGCGTACCACTCGCGAGCCCAACGCCGGAATGTTGAGCACCGGCGGATTCACGATCCAGTCGCTCGACTTGGTGAGCTTGTCGCGACCGTCGGACCGCTCCCAACGATCGATCTCCAGCTGAACGGCGCGGTCGGTGGTGTCGACGTTATTCACCGTGAACGAGACGGCAGATTCCCCCGGCGGGATATTCGCGCCGAGCGGCGTTACGCCGATGGTCGCATTGCTGGGCGCCGCGGTGAGGGCGACGAGCCCGCCGACGACGACCACCACCGCGGGCCGGCAGCGCCGGACGAGATCACGAAGGCTCATCAGTTCGTCACGATCTCGACACTGACGTCGTCGATGTATTTTCCGACGGGGTACACGGGCACCCCGGAGCTCGATGCGGCGAGGCCGGTCCGCCCATAGATCATAAACGTCTGACTGCCCTTGCCGGTGTAGTAGATGGGATTGGGCCCACAGTCCAAGAGCGGAGTGCGCGCGGCCATGTCCGAGAAGATCACGTACGGCATCGCGGAGCTGCCCGAGCGCAGACGGCAGCCGTTTTCGGAGAAGAGGCGCAGGCTGAACGATGCCGCGGAAGACGCGCAGTTTACAGACACCGCCGCCGCGAACGTCAAAAAGCGGGCCGACCCCGCCGCGGGCGGCTGGAACTCCAGCTTTCCGATCTGGCTCGTGCATTGAACCAGCGGCGAAGCGGTACGCGTCGATTGGCCGCCGGCATATGCGGGCGCCGCGGCGATGCTCACCGAGGCGGCGACAGCCGCAGCCAAACGTGCGACATCCATTGTGCGCATCGAACGATCCTCATGACCGAAAAAGATTCGCCGAGTGCGCCGCCGGAACGACACACTCGGCACAACGAACGGGTTTAGAACTCGAGGTAGACTTCGACCTGATCGGAGTAGTTGCCGGTCGGGTACAGCGACACGCCGTTCCCGTTGATCAGGTTGCCCGTCTCGACGTTGAACACGTGGAAGCTGTTGCCGGCTTCGCCCATCGTCGTCTTGTAGAAGTCGGTCGGCGGGTGCGAGTTGTCGGCGTTGCAGAGGTTGTCGCCCGAGAAGCCGTTCGCGTAGATCTTGTACGGGATGTTGTTCGTGCCGCCGTCGTTCATCTTGCACGGGTGCGAGGTGAAGGATTCGAAGGACACGACAGGACGGATGCCGGCGCCGCAATCCCAGCTCACGGCAAGCGTCGTCTGGGCCTTGACGTTGCTCGGCTGGACGTTGCCGAACGGGGCATCGTTCGCGCTGACGCGCGTGCATGCCGGCGTGATCGTTGCGCTGACGATCGAATGCGTGTGGAGATAGAGGTTCTGTCCGGGCGGTCCGCTCGCGCCGACGCGACCACCCGTTGTCGGCGGGCCGTTGTCGGTGTTGGTGGCGGCCATGGCAAACGCCGGGGCGATGGAGAGGGTTACCGCAAGGGCAAACAAAGCGAGTTTCTTCACGCGAACTCCTAATGCGGAAGGAAGAGGAGAGCCGACCCATGCCGGCTGGCGCCGTTCCGGAGTGCGGAAAGACCCCGCCGCGTAACGGGTGGATACAACCGGGCACCGCCCGTGGCAATCTCGCTCGTCTTTAAGACGAACAAAGTCGCTCGTGCGGATTCCTCGCTGATGCTAACTCCGGACCGGCGGCGTCGCCATCCTATGAAACGGGTATTAGTGTGCGCGCACTTACCGTTTTTGTTGTCGCACGGTAAAGAAAACAGGCGCGTATCGCGCCTGCCTCGATCGAATTCGTGACGAGAACGTTCAGAACGCGAGCGTAACGTCGACCTCGCGCTCGCCGGCAAGCGCACTCGCGCGCAACGCGTCCTCAAGCCGATCGAGCGATGGCACGTCGCGTTCGCCCCGGCTGTCGCGCACGGAATAGTGCACGACCGATGCCGCAAGGGGAGCTCCCGACGCGTCGGTCACGACGACGGCATCTCCGCCGCCGCGCGCCCCGGAACGGACCCCGACTCGCGCGGTGCCCATGATGGTGATGCTGATTCGAGCCGTGGACGACAGCTTGTTCGGCTGGCTCTGCGCGAGCGCTGCCGTCGGGGCCACGATGAGGGCGGCGAGCACAAGCGCCCGCAGGTGAGATATCTTCACCCCTCCCATATCGGGCGCTCGGAACTTCAACCTGAGCGCCTATCCAGTAACCGGATTGTAACCCCAGTCTCGCATAATGTTCGCACGGACGCACGACAACGGCCGCCGAATCGGATCTTTACAGATCCAGAACACTCCGTAAGTGTTTCGTAAGCCCCGGCGTTCATACTCGAACGGATCGCGGCTCCGGGGGTGGGGTCGGCTCTTCGGCGACACGATATCGTTCGGCCGCCATCACTTCAGAGCTGCGTGGAGCATTCGCATCTTGGGAAGCCCCCGGACACGGTGATGACGGCTCAGCCAGCCTCCAGTCCGGCGGGCGATCAGGCCGAGATCCTTTCTCGCCGCCGCGCCCCCCGCGTCTACATCGTCAACTCGACGGGCGATGTGTTGATGCGCGGAGTCGCGGAAGCCGCCTTGAGCTTTGAAACGCGCACCACCGTGATAATGCTGCTCGCGACCAACCCGGGCGATCACGTCGTCCTTGGTCTCACGGCCTCGGGGGAAACGATCCGCATCGTGCGCCTCGAGGGCGATACGGCTCCGTGCTATGCGGTATTCCTCGAAAGGCTTGCGACGCGCGCCCCGATCGCGGATGCGTGCCGGCGATTCGGGTTGAGCGAGCGGGAGTGCGAAGTGCTGCCCCATCTGCTGCGCGGGACATCCACGGCAGGCATCGCCGCCGAGCTCATGATCGCAGAATCGACGGTTGCGAGGCACGTCCGCAACATCGGCGCGAAGATGAGCGTGTCGAAACGCAAAGAGATCGTCGCGGCGGTTCTCGGCAGCCGCTGAGGGTCCGAATCCTCAAAATGGACGATCCCGTCGGAGCCGCGCGACTGGTACGCTCGATGCATGCAACGGGCCTCCAGCCGGTTGTCGGTGGGCGTTGCTGCGATGTGTAAAGCCTCTTCAAAGATGCCCGACCTCATCGCATCACGATGCCCCCTCCCGCATCATCGCCAAGGTGGAGATCGTTCGAACGATGGCCGTCTGGATCGCAACGACGATCGGTTCGCGAAACCCATGGCTGCCGGCGCACTTCGCTCTAAGTCGAACAATGTCTGATCTGGGTCACGCCGAGTACGCTTTTGATTTTGCGCGCGCGCGCGAAGCCCCGCGGTTCTTCGTCATCGACGAAGCGCTCCACATCATCTTTCGCACGACGGACGCCTCGCCGGGGGCGCACCGTTCGCTGCCGGCGATCGTTGAAGCGGCCGTACGCGGGCTGATGAACGAGCTCGCCGGATCGGAGCAGGGCAGCGCCGTCGCGATCATTTCGCCGACCCAAGCCGTGCGGCTTCTTCGCCTCGAAGCGGAGGACGGCGCGAAAAGGTTCGCCGTTCTCCTTGAGCGGTTTGCAGCTCGAAACTACGCCGCCAAGGCGGCCCAGCGTTTCGGCCTCAGCGCGCGCGAGGCGCAAGTTCTCGAAGGCCTCATGCGCGGTGAGTCGACGAACGAGATCGCGCGCGGGCTCGGCATCGCGATAACGACCGTACAAGAGCACATTCGTAAGATCGGCTACAAGACGAACGTCACGAAGCGCAGCGCGATCGTGGCCACGGTGTTCGAGCTGCGATGACGGACAAATCGCGAGGAACCGCACCGGACGAGAAGGCCGGCATCGTCGAAACGGTCGTCGCCGACATCGCGTTGCGGCGTTCTGTCCCGGATGTCTATCTTTTGAACGAAGTTGGGCGGCCGACGGCGTGGCCGGTCCGCGCTCGCGGCAGCGTGCCGCCATCGCTGCAGCCGCTCGTCGCCATGTACTTCGCGCAGGACGCGGCGCACCGCGTTGCGCTGACGGAGCTCGTCGACGTCAACGGTGTGAAAACGACGGTCCGGATCGTCCCCTGTCACGAGGAAACGCCCGGGCACTACGCGCTGATCGTCGAACCGTTCATCTTGCGGGCACGCCACGTCCACGGCTCGGGTGAACTGACCACAACGTCGTGAGGCGGGCGGCGGAATGGTCGCCGCCGAAGCGATTCAGCTGTGGCCGAGATGGACGATTTCGTACATTTTTCCGCTGACGCGCTCGTGCAATCACGCACGTCGCCGATGCTGTTCGTCATCGATGCACGAGCGAGGGTCCTGTTCGCACCGCATGTCGTCGAGCCCGCAGCTTTATGCGGCCTTGACGATGTGCTACGGGCCGTTGCCACGTCCATGTCGACGGGGAGCGGTCCGCCGTCGCACATGTTCAATGGATATCTGGTGCGCTCCATGCGACTTGTCGCATCCGGCGGTGATGAGGTGTACGCGGTCTTCTTCGAGCGCCTTGCAGTTGCGACGGATCCCGGCAGCCCGTCAGCCTCACCGCTGACCGACGCGCAGCGGCCCGAACGCTGAAAACAACGAGCCTCGGGCCGTCGGCCGAGCTCCTTCCCCACCGGGAGCGTGAGGCGTTAGATCAACGGCAATATGAGCTTGACGTTTAGTTGACCGGCAGGTCAAATGTGGTTCGATTGACCGGTGTTCGTTGGGCCGGGCAGTCGGACTCGTAAGCGCGGGGACCAGGGACATAAGCCCCATTGTCCGCCGCGCCGTAACGTTCGCGAAGCGCCCGCCGGTCCGTGCGAGGACACCGCCTGGTTACCCGCGGGTCGTATCATTTGCTGATGGAATCAGACGAACGCGCGAAGACGCTTGCCGCTCGACGACGCCGGCGTCAACTTTATCGTTCGCGACAGCCGAGGCGATCGTCAGTTCATCACGTCTCGAGCGCTTCGAGCCGCACTTGCCAACGCGCAGCGCCGCGGCGAGCGCGACGTCGACGTGACGATCGTTTTCTAGGACTCCGGCGACGCCGGCCGTGCGGCAGCTCGCCCTGCCCTCCATGGCCTTCCTTTGTGATGCTGAGCGCCGAGCGCTCTGGCCGGCCACCCTCAGCGAGGCCGATGGCCGCGCCGCGACGAACCCGAGCCCGTTCACACAAAAAGCAAACGAACAACAAGAACTGAAAATCTAGGAGTACCAGTGCCAGAATCCGTCTCGCTCGAGATCGGTGGCCGTACGCTCGTCATTGAGACGGGGGAGCTTGCGAAGCAAGCCAACGGGTCCGCTCTCGTCCGCTACGGCGATCAGATCGTCGTGTTATGCGCCGCTACGGCGTCCGAAAAACCGCGTGAGGGGATCGACTTCTTCCCCCTCACCTGCGACTACGAAGAGAAGATGTACGCGGCGGGCAAGATCCCGGGCGGCTACATCAAGCGCGAAGGCCGGCCGTCGGAGCACGGCGTGCTGAGCGCGCGACAGATCGATCGCCCCATCCGCCCCTTGTTCCCCGACGGCTTCCGCAACGACATCCAGATCATCGCGACGGTCCTCTCGACCGATCCGGGTCTGGACAGCGACGTGATCGCCGTCTGCGCCGCCGGCGCGGCGCTCGCCGTGAGCGACATCCCGTTCGACAAGAACGTCGCCGCCGTCCGCGTCGGACGCGGTGAAGACGGCAAGTTCATCACCAACCCGACGCTCGAGCAGTACGAGAGCCGGCGGCATGGAAGATCGTCGTCGCCGGCACGCTCGACGCCGTGATGATGGTCGAAGGCGGCGCCAAAGAGATCTCCGAGGACGTGTTCCTCGACGCGGTCGCGTTCGCGCACGAAGAGATCAAGAAGATCGTCAAAGCGATCGACCAGCTCGCGAAAAAAGTCGGCAAGGACAAGCGCGAGTACCCGCTGCTCAAGACCGACGCGAAGCTCGACGCGTGGGTGCGCAAGAACTTCCAGAAAGAAGTCGCCAAGGCGATGCGCGTCGTCGACAAGCTCGAGCGCAACGCGGCGTTCGACAAGCTCTCGCGCGAAGCCGCGCTCGCGAAGCTCGCGAAAAAAGGCGACGCGCACGTCCGAGCGCTGATCGAAGATCCGAAGAACAAAGAGTTCGAGAAGATCATCAAGTCCATGGAAGAGGACGAGCTCCGCACCATGGTCGTCGACGAGCAGATTCGGCCCGACGGCCGCAAGCCCGACGAGATCCGCGCGATCTGGAGCAAGGTGCACTACGTGCCGCGCGTCCACGGTTCGGGCGTGTTCACGCGCGGTCAGACGCAGGTGTTCACCGCCGCGACGCTCGGCTCGATCAGCGACCACCAGCGTTTGGACGGGATCCTCGACATCCCCAACAAGCGCTACATGCACTACTACAACTTCCCGCCGTACTCGGTCGGCGAGACGCGCCCGATGCGCGCGCCCGGCCGCCGCGAGATCGGTCACGGGCAGCTCGCGGAGCGCGCGCTCGTGCCGGTGCTGCCGCCGGAAGACGAGTTCCCCTACACGCTGCGCCTGATCAGCGAAGTGCTCGAATCGAACGGCTCGTCGTCGATGGCGTCGGTCTGCGGTTCCACGCTCGCGCTGCTCGATGCGGGCGTGCCGATCAAGGCGACACGTCGCGGGCGTCGCGATGGGCCTCGTGCTCAAAGGCAAGAAGCACGCGATCCTCACCGACATCCAGGGCCTCGAAGACTCGCTGGGCGAGATGGACTTCAAGGTCGCCGGCACCACCGAAGGCATCACCGCGATCCAGATGGACATCAAGGTCGCGGGGATCACGATCGACATCATGCGCGAAGCGCTCGCGGAAGCGAAGAAGTCGCGCCTGTTCATCATCGACAAGCTCAAAGAGACGATCACGGAGCCGCGCGCGGAGCTGTCGGAGTTCGCGCCGCGCATGATCGTGCTGCAGATCAGCCCCGACAAGATCAAGGACGTGATCGGACCCGGCGGCAAGGTGATCAACAAGATCGTCGCCGACACCGGCGTGAAGATCGACATCGAGAACGACGGCCGCGTGTTCATCGCCGGACCGGACGCCGCGGGCGCCGAGAAGGCCAAGAACATGGTCGAAGCGCTCACCAAAGAAGTGAAGATCGGCGAACAGTACCTCGGTACCGTCACGCGCTTGATGAACTTCGGCGCGTTCGTCGCGTTCTTGCCCGGTAAGGAAGGCCTCGTCCACATCTCGCAGCTCGCCGCGGACCGCGTCGAGCGCGTGGAAGACGTCGTCAAGCCGGGCGACCAGATCATGGTCAAGGTGATCGAAGTCGACTCGCAAGGCCGCATCAACCTCAGCCGCAAGGCGGTGCTCGGCGGCGGTGCCGGCGAGCCACCAGCGGTACGGGCGGCGGCGGCGACCACGGCGGCGGCTCGCGCGGCAACGGCGCACCGCCGCGCCGCGAGTTCACCCCGCGCAGCGCTCCGGCCGGCGGCGGTGGGGGCGAAGGCGGCGGAGACCGCGGTCCGCGCCGGCGCCGTCCGCGCCCGGGCGGCGGCGGCGGTTCGGGCGAGTAAGGAAGAAACCGGATCGAACCAAAATGGACTGGAGGCAATTGCCCTCCAGTCCATTTTGTTTGCGGCGCTATCTGCGCAGCGAGGTTTGTTGTCGGCGCCACACCTGCCACATGGCGGCTAGCGCAGCGCGTACTCGCGCTCGTCCTCGAACCCGACACGGGTGCGGCCGCCCGACCACGCGCACGATAGCGTGCCGTCCGGGCGGAACACGAGCGTCGTCGGATAGATCAACGAGTCGTTCTTGAAGATCGCCGGGACCGTCATGCGGCTGCGATGGATCGCAATCGGATAGGGGATCTCGAATTTCTTGCGGTACGCGCGCACGTCGTTGTCCGCTTCGTACACGTCGATGCCGATCACGGCGGTGTCGTCGGGATGCGCGCGCGCGAACGCGACCACGACGGGCTGCTCCTCGCGGCACGGACCGCACCACGTGGCGAAGACGTTGACGAACACGACCTTGCCGCGATATGCGCTCAAACGAAACTCCGGCCCGTCGAGAACCTCCATCTTCCATTCGACGGGCCGGTTCTCGGGGATGCGAATAAGGCCGTTGGCGCCGTGCACGTGGGGCTTGCGCGACGGTGCCGGCTGCGGCGACGGTGTCGGTGCCGCTGACGGCGGCGGCTCCGGTTCGTCCGCCCGTGCGACGGACGGCAGCGCCGCGAGCGAAGACGCCGCGCCGATAACGAACTTCACCCGAGAGATCATGCGCGGGCACTTCGGCGCGGCGACTTGCGGTCCCGGGCACGCCGCGCTAGGCTGAGGCAGAGCGGCCGCTCGGCCGCATGTGACGGAGGGAGTTTTCCAATGACCGAACGTCGGCCCAACGCTATGGGGATCATCGCGGGCACGATCGTGCTGTTCGCGTTCGGCGCGGTGTGGTACATCGCGCTCGGCAGCGCCTGGCAGGCCGCGGTCGGTGTTCCAAAGGCGGTGCTCTCCGCCGCCGGCTTCATGCCGTTTGTCGTGTCGTTCATCGCCGGGCTGCTGGTGTCGTACTGCTTCGACAACATGCTGTGGCACTACGAGCGTGCGGACGCATCGAAGGGCGCGCAGGTCGGCGTGCTGATCGGCGTGTGCATCTACGTGCCGATGGTGGCAATGCTGTACTGCTACGCACAGCGGTCGATGACGCTGTTCCTGATCGACGCCGGCTACGGCCTTTTCGGTTTCATCATCACGGGCGCCGTCGTCGGCATGTTGCGCGGGCGGACCACGCGCGCCGCCTAGCCACCGTGGTCCGCTGAAGCCCCGGCGAGTCCCCCTCGGGCGGCGGCGGTTCGGGCGAGTAGTCTGCTCGCCCTGAAGGGAACCGACAGAGAGCCCGTCGCAAGACGGGCTCTCGCCATGTTCGGACTTCGCACGCTCGCGCTCACCGTGATCGCGTCCCTCGCGCTCACCGGCGCGGCACGCCGTCCCGCGACGGTGTTCGACCTCTCCGACCGCGTCGGCAAGCCCGCGCCGCCGATCGTGCTGACGTCCAGCGACGGCACCGCGCTCGCGTTCGGCGCGCTGCGCGGCAAGCCGACGTACGTGTTCTTGTTCGCGGGCTGGTGCGGGCCGTGCCGCGAGGCGATGCCGTTCGTGCGCGGCGCGTACGCGAAGTACGGCGACCGCGTGCGCTTCGTCGGCGTCGACGTGCTCGAAGACGCGGCGGCCGCGCGCACCGCGGTGACGGACGCCGCGCTGCCGTTTGCCGGTCGCCATCTATCCGGTCGACGAGCTCGACGCCGTCATCTCGCCGGATCTGCAGTTGCGCGCGGGGACGAAGTATCGCATCCCCGCGGATTTTCTGATCGACGCGAACGGCGTCGTGCGCTATGCGTGGCACGGTCTGTCGGTGAACGACAGCGGCGATCCCGTCGACGTGCTGCCGTCGTATCTCGCCAAGCTCGGCATCGAGTGACGTGACGCGCGCGTCGTGGGCGATTCGTCCGAAGGGCGAACGCGACGCCGCGGGCGTCGCCGCGCTGCTCGCGGAGATCTCGCGCGAAGGGCGGTGGATCGCGACCGAGTGGCCGTTCGACGTCGACGAGCGCGCGCGCCAGATGCGCGACGGGCTGCTGCGCCGCTGGTGCGTCGGCTGGGTCGCGACCGACGGACGCGACCTCGTCGGCGATCTCACCGTCTTCGACATCGAGCGCGACGATCCGGAGCTCGGCATGGTCGTCGCCGCGACGCACCGCCGGCGCGGGATCGGGCGCGCGCTGCTGGCGTGCGCGTTCGAGTGGGCGCACGCGAACGGCAAGTCCGCGCTGACGCTGCGCGTGTTCCCCGACAACGACGCGGCGCGCGAGCTCTATCGCGCGAGCGGCTTCGTCGACGTCGAGGTGCAGCGCGGCGCGATCCCGCGGCGCGACGGCACCGCGCTCGACGCGATCCTCATGCGCCGCTGGACCGCGCAGCGGTAAGCGCCGCGGCGCCTACTGCGCGTCGAGCGGCAGGCCGACGTAGTTCTCGGCGAGCGATTGCGCTGCGGCGTGCGAGCTCGTCACGTAGTCGAGCTCCGCGAGCTGAAGGCGTTCAGCGAACGCGTCGGCGGCCGGCGCGCGATGGAGCATCGAGGTCATCCACGCCGAGAAGCGCTGCGCGCGCCACACACGTCGCAGGCAGCGCGCACTGTACGAATCGAGTGCCGCCGTGCCTTCACCGCCGTAGAACGCGGCGAGCGCGCCGGCGAGGACCGTGACGTCGGCGATCGCGAGGTTCATGCCTTTCGCTCCGGTCGGCGGGACGATGTGCGCGGCGTCGCCGGCGAGGAACAGGCGGCGGTACTGCATCGGCTCGACCACGAAGCTGCGCATCGCGGTGACGCCCTTCTGCAGAATCGCGCCTTCGACGAGATTCGGCGCGTCGTCCCCTTCGAGGCGGCGGTGCAGCTCTTCCCAGATGCGCTCGTCGGGCCACTGCGCGAGGTCTTCGTCCGGCGCGCATTGCAAGTACATGCGCTGAATCGTGGGCGAGCGCTGGCTGAACAGCGCGAAGCCGCGCGCGTGGTGCGTGTAGATCAACTCGTGCGCGACGGGCGGCGACTCGGACAAGATGCCGAGCCACGCGAACGGATAGACGCGCTCGTACGCCGTCAGCACGCCGCGCGGGATGGCGTCCCGGGCGATGCCGTGGAAGCCGTCGCAGCCGGCGACGACGTCGCACGAGATCGAATTCGGCGTCCCGGTCGCATCGCAGTAACGGATGGTAGGACGGTCGGTGTCGACGTCGTCGATCGCAACGTCGCCGACGTCGAAATGCAGCGGGGAGCCGGCCGCGAGCTGCGCCGCGATCAGGTCCTTGACGACCTCGTGCTGTCCGTAGACGGTGATCGTCTTGCCGGTGAGTTCCGGAAAGTCGATGTGGCGGCTGTGTCCGCCGAAGCGCAGGTAGATCCCGCGGTGCACGAGGCCTTCGCGGCGCATGCGCGCGCCGACGCCGTTGGCGTCGAGCAGCTCGACGGTGCCGTGCTCGAGCACGCCCGCGCGGATACGCTGCTCGCAGTACTCGCGGCTGCGCGTCTCGAGCACGATCGAATCGATACCGCGACGGCGAAGCAGCAGCGCGAGAACGAGCCCCGCGGGGCCCGCGCCGATGATGCCGACCTGCGTGCGCGTAGCGCGAGGCTCCGCCATGCGCCGCGTGTTACGCTGCCGTGCGGCGGAGTCTTTCCCCAGCGCCAGGCCGGCGGCTGCCGACGGCAACCGAAGCGTCTCCCCGTCCCGCCGGAAAGGCCGTCATGGGTGCAGGTGTCGTCAGATTCCTCGGTATCGTCGCGTGCCTGCCTCTTGCGGTCGTCGTGCTCGGGACGCCGTCCGGCGCCGCGCCCATCACGGTTCCGGGCCTCATTCAAGGCGTCACGCCGAACGCGCTGACCGCGCGCTTCGAGAAGTGCATGAGCACGACGGCGCGCACCGCGACGACAACCGTCCCGGGCGCCGCGGGGCAGATCGCCGTCCCGCCCGCCGCGACGGCGGGCGTGCCGAGCGCGGCAGACTGTCTGGCGAACCTTGGCCTCGACCGTCCCGCGCTGCGGGAGGCGGTCACGCTGTGCTGAGCCAGCGTGGCGTGGCACGGACGATCTGTTTCAACCGCGTGTTCGCACCGTTTTTACCCCCATCCACGCCGACGCCGACGCCGAGACCCACGCCGACGCCGACACCGACGCGCAACACCGAAACCGACGCCGACGCCGACGTCGCCGCCGACACGACGTCCGACGCCGACACCGCGCCCGACACCGACTCCGACGCCGCGCCCCACGGCAACGCCGACGCCGCGACCGACAGCAACACCCACGCCGAAACCCACCGCAACGCCCACGCCGAAACCGACCCGCACGCCGGCGACGCCCGCGCCAACCCCGGTCGCGACCGCGGTGATCGTGCCGCCGGTGTACACTCCGACTCCCACACCGACGTCGACTCCGAGTCCGAGTCCGACTCCGGCTACGTTCCCGGGCGGCAGCACCTCCATGACGGTGCTCGCGCTGGGCGGGCTCGGCGCCGGGCTCGCTGCGATCGGGGTCGCGATCATCATCAGAACGCGCACCAAGCAGAAGAAAGACAGACCGCAGATGCATCGACTCTCGATCGCGGCGCCGGGCGACGGAAGCATCGCCATCGCCGGCACGCCCGTGACGTTCACCGCACAGACCGATCCGCCGAGCCTCGCGAGCAAGATCACGTGGTCGGTGACCACGCAGCCGAACGTGCACGGCATCGGCCCGGCGTTCATGCACACGTTCGCGGCAACCGGCGTCGAGCAGGTCGTCGCGCGGCTCGGCGACGACGCGCTCGCGTGCGACGTGATCGTCTACGTGTTCAAGACGCCGTCCGGCGGCTCGACGCTCAACGACGTGCTGCACGCCGAACGCCCGCCCGTCGCACGAAGTGCCGCTGCGTTCACGCGCTACGGCACGAGCGCGTCCGCGCCGGGGAAAGCGTCGTGAACCCGCCCTTCGTCGACGACCTCGCGAGCAACGTTCGCACAGCCGTTACCGAGTCCGCAACCGCCGGGCTCGCAGCGTTCGGCGCGGCGACGGCGCTCGCGCTCGGCGAGATGGCAAAATCCGCGTTCGTCAGCGATCATGCGACGACCGGCGGCACCACGCTCGCGCAATCGCTGGTGACGGCGTTCGCGACCGACTTGCGCGGACGCATCGCCGAGGATGTCGACGCGAACGGCCTCGAGATCGGCGACGCGCGCTGCAAGACCCACCTCGTCGCGTTCGCATCGGGCGAAGCATCGTCGCCGATCGAGGACGTGTCGGTGGAGCACGCGTTCGCGTTCGCGCTCGGCGCGGTCGCCGCGCTCGAGGTCGGGGCAAAGCTCACGCTCAAAGCGGCGTGCGGTTTCGATGCGGAGAGCGGCAAGCCGAAGACGTCGACGACGACGAAGATCAAGCTCGAGTTCGGCTGGTCCTCGGAGCCCGCCGCGGAGAAGTGACGGCCTGCGCGGCCGCGGCGCGCTCAACCGCGCGGGCCGAAACCGCGGTACGGCGTGAGCTCCACGAGCATGTCGAGCGTGAGCATCTCGCGCACCGCGAGCGGCAGCGATGCGAGCACCGCCTGCGCCTCGTCGGAGCTGCCCGCTTCGATCAGGACGACCGCACCGGGATGATCGGCGCGGCCCCACATCTGCCGGAAGACTCCGTGGGCGTAGAGCTCGCGCGCGCGCTCCGCCTCCTCTTCGAGCAGCTCCGGCGTGAAGTCGGAGGCGGAGAACCGGTCCAGATTGCGGCGGACGGCCGCGATGAACTGTGGCATGACGCCCAGTCGTTCCGGGCGCCGGCCACGGCTTACTTCTGCGCGATGGCCTCGACGTTGAGCTCGATCTTGACCTCGTCGCCGACGACCACGCCGCCCGCTTCAAGCGCCTGATTCCATTCGAGCCCGTAGTCCTTGCGGCTGATCTTCGTGTGCGCTTCGTAGCCGATGCGGTCGTTGCCCCACGGATCGGTGGTGCGCCCTTCGAACGTCGTGTCGAGCACGACTTCGCGCGTGACGCCGTGGATGGTCAGATCGCCGCGGACCTTGAACGCGTCGCCGCTGCCGTCGAAGCCGGTGCTCTTGAAGGTGATCGTGGCGAACTTCTCCGCCTCCAGGAAATCGGGCGATGTCAAGTGCGCGTCGCGCTGCGCTTCGCGCGTGTCGATCGACGCGGCGTCGATGGTGACGTCGACCGAGACCGGGACGCTGCTGCCTTCGGGCACCTCGATGGTGCCGGTCATGGACGTGAAGCGGCCCCGGACCTTCGAGATCATCAGGTGGCGCACGACGAACTCGGCGGTCGTGTGCGCCGGGTCGATCGCGTACGTCTTCGCCGTTTGGGTGGTGGTGGTCACGGTTGGTTGGTCTCCTGTTCGCTTGCCCGTGGCGCGCTTCATGTGATATGGTGAGGTTCGGTCACTATTGCATACCGAAGCACGATCTTCAACTAGGCACCCAAAAGTGGTGTAGGAACCCGATGGAAACCACCAGCGAGTCGAACGTCTACTCCAAGACCTGCCCCACCCGCGAGCTGCTCGACGGCATCGCGGACAAATGGACCACGCTGGTCATCGGAATCTTGTCGGGCGCGCCCGCGCCGGTGCGCTTCGGCGAGCTGCGCCGCGCGATCCAGGGGATCTCGCAGAAGATGCTGACGCAGACGCTGCGCGATCTCGAACGCAACGGCTTGGTGGTCCGCGCCGTCTACCCGGTCATCCCGCCGCGCGTGGAGTATTCGCTCACGCCGCTCGGCCGCACGCTCGACGAGCCACTGCGCGCGCTGGCCGTGTGGGCGCAGGAGCATCTCCCGCAGGTGCGCGCCGCGCAAGCCGCGTTCGACGCGCGCGGTCCGGTCGAAAGCAACTCCGCGGCGTAGCGACGCGTCCCGGAGTTCGATGTCCGTTCGATCGCCGGTGAAGCCCCGGCTGCACTATGCCTACGTCGTCGCGGGCGTCGCGTTCGTGCTGCTGATCGCGGCGGCGGGCGTGCGATCGTCGCCGACGATGCTGATCCAGCCGCTCGAAAAAGAGTTCGGCTGGACGCCCGCCACGATCTCCGCGGCGATCGCGATCAACATCGGGCTGTTCGGCCTCATCGGCCCGTTCGCGGCCGGTATCTTCGAGCGCTTCGGCGTGCGGCGCACGGTCGCGGCGGCGCTCGCGCTGCTCGCGATCGGCGCGGCGCTGTCGTCGCTCATGACGCAGCCGTGGCAGTTCTTTCTGCTGTGGGGCCTGATGGCGGGCGTCGGTACCGGCAGCATCGGTCTCGTCGCGGGCGCGACGATCGTCAACCGCTGGTTCGAGAAGAACCGCGGTACGGCGATGGGCGTGCTGACGGCGGCCAACGCGACGGGACAGCTCGTGTTTCTGCCGCTCTTCGGCGTGCTCGTGACGCGCAGCGGCTGGCGCACCGAAGTGCTGTTCATCGCCGCGGTGTGCGCGGTCTTGGTGCCCGTCACGCTGCTGTTCGTGCGCGAGCACCCGTCGGACATGCAGCTGCCGATGCTCGGCGCAACCGAGGTCGTTGCGCCCGTACGTTCCGCGGTCAACCCGTTCGTCAACGCGATCGGGGCTTTGCGCACCGGTTTTCGCTCGCGCGACTTCTGGCTGCTCAGCGGCAGCTTCTTCATCTGCGGTGCAAGCACGAACGGTTTGATCGGCACGCATCTCGTGCCGGCGTGCGGCGACCACGGAATCCCGGAAGTGCAAGCCGCGGGATTGCTCGCTGCGATGGGCGTGTTCGACTTGATCGGAACGACGGCGTCGGGCTGGCTGTCGGACCGCTACAGCAGCCGCTGGTTGCTGTTCTGGTATTACGGGCTGCGCGGCTTGTCGTTGCTGTTCTTGCCGACTGCGTTCGGTGCCGGGATTCTCGGCTTACCGCTGTTCGCCGTATTCTACGGCCTCGACTGGATCGCAACGGTACCGCCGACGCTCAAGCTCGCCACGAACGTTTTCGGACGCGCGACCGGCGTGACGATGTTCGCCTGGATCCTCGCCGGCCACCAGCTCGGCGCGGGCGTGACGGCGTATCTCGCCGGCCTGGCGCGCACGTGGACGTCGAGCTACGACGTCGCGTTCATCACGTCGGGCATGCTGTGCATGATCGCGGCGCTGATGGTGCTGTTCGTCGGCCGCTCCGCCCGCGCGGCAAGGCCGCTGCCGGCCTGACGCCGGACATATCCGGATTTTGATGGAGGTGAAGGTGAAGAGTTTTCGGAGCGGGACCGAGACCGCGCGCCCGATTTCTTACCTGCGCGACGATTCGAGATCTGATGGTCGCACATCGCTGAGCTCGACTTGGCCGCAGCGTTCGATGTCCGGCCTCCTCGAGCGCCCGAGATGCAGCCGTGGGGGCTTCGGACGGCGTACCTCGTCGATCCGTCAGGGGTGCTTTGGCACATCACGGAACGCCGCGCCGGCACACCAACCGGCTAGCAGCCCGAGGTCGAGCCTAGAAGGACCGGCGCCGGCTGCGTCCATGCGCTCCGCGATGAACTGCCCGTCGTGCCGTCTAAGCTTGCGCCGTGGCTTATGAATCGCTGGACGCGTTCGTGCGGGCGCTCCGGCGCGCCGGTGAACTCGCGACGATCGACGCACCCGTCGACCCGCGGCTCGAGATCGCGGAGATCAGCGACCGCGTCGTGAAGGCGGGCGGCCCCGCGCTCCTGTTTCGCAACGTGCGCGGCTCGGCGTTTCCCGTGCTGACCAATCAATTCGGGACCGAGCGCCGGACGGCGTTGGCGCTCGGCGCGAAGTCGTTGCGCGACGTCGAGGAGCGCTTGCGGTCGACGACCGACCTCGCGGTGCCTGACTCGTTGGGAGGCAAGTTGGGGCGGCTGGCTTCGCTGGCGAGCGCCGGTGCCTCGGCGATCCCGCGGCGCATCAAAGGCGACGCGCCCTCGCAGCAGGTCGTCATGGACCCACCCGATCTTTCGAAGCTGCCGGTGCTGACGACATGGCCGCTCGACGGCGGGCCGTTCATCACGCTGCCGCTGGTGTTCACGCAAGATCCGCAGACGCGCCGGTTCAACGTCGGCATGTATCGCGTGCAGATCTACGATGCGAAGACAGCGGGGATGCATTGGCAGCGCCACAAGCAAGGCCGCGTGCACGCTGCGAAGTGGGGGCGCAGGATTCCCGTCGCCGTGGCAATCGGCGGCGATCCCGCACTGACGTACGCTGCGACGGCGCCGCTGCCGCCGGTCGTCGACGAGCTCGCGTTCGCGGGGTTTCTGCGCGGCAAGCCGATCCGCATCACCAAAGCGGTGTCGGTCGACATCGACGTTCCGGCCGACGCTGATTTCGTGATCGAAGGGTACGTCGACAACGAGGACTTGCGCGTCGAAGGGCCGTTCGGCGACCACACCGGCGTGTATTCCGCGGCCGATCTGTATCCGACGTTTCACGTCACCGCGATCACGCACCGGCGCGACGCGATCTGGGGCGCGACGGTCGTCGGCAAACCGCCGATGGAGGACGCGTGGCTGGGGAAGGCGACCGAACGCATCTTTTTGCCGCTGCTTCAGATGGTGGTGCCAGAGATCACGGACTATAATCTGCCGGTAGAAGGCGGGTTTCACAACCTCGTGATCGTCGCGGTGCGCAAGTCGTATCCCGGCCAGGCGATGAAGGTGATGAACGCGCTGTGGGGCCTGGGACACATGATGATGCTCACGCGTTGTATCCTCGTGGTCGATCACGACGTCGACGTTCACGACGTGCGCGGCGTCGTCTGGAACGCGCTCAACAACATCGACGCGTCGCGCGATCTCGTCATCATGCCGGGGCCGGTCGACGATCTCGACCACGCCGGCTCGTACGAGCTCGCAATGGGCCACAAAGTGGGCATCGACGCGACGCGCAAGACCGCGGGCGAAGGCTACACGCGGGACTGGCCGCCCGAGATCCGCATGGACGCGGCGACCCGCGAGCGCGTTACCGCCCGCTGGAAAGAATACGGCATCGGCGACCTGACGCGCATCGGCACGCGCGACGACTGGTCGGGCCAAGGCCCCGAGCGCCTCGCACGGCTGCTCGCATCGGCATCCGGCTCGCCGGATGACATCGCGCCGCGCAGCGAGCGCATCAAGTGACCGGGCTCAAGCTCTTTCTGCGGGACATTCGCGTCGAGCACACGCTGTTCGCGCTGCCGTTCGCATACGTCGGCGCGGTGATGGGCGCGCGCGGCGTGCCGTCGTGGTGGCAGCTGCTGTGGATCACGCTCGCCGTGATCGGCGCGCGCACCGCGGCGATGGCGGCGAACCGGTATTTCGACCGCGACATGGACGCCGCGAACCCGCGAACCGCGAAGCGCGCCGTTGCCAGCGGCAAACTGCCGGCGTCGGTGATGCTGTGGGCGATCGCCGGCGGGCTCGTGCTGCTCGTGGTGAGCGCCGCGGTGCTCAACCCGCTGTGCCTCAAGCTGCTGCCGCTCGCCGCGTTCGGCGCGGTGGTGTATCCGCTGTGCAAGCGCTTCACGTGGCTGGTGCACTTCGTGCTCGGCGCGGTGGACGCGTGCGCGCCGCTGGGTGCGTACGTCGCGATCACCGGCCGCGTCGATCTCCCCGCGCTGCTGCTGTTCGTCGCCGTTACCGTGTGGGTCGCCGGGTTCGACATCTTGTACGCGCTGATGGACGTGCGCTTCGACGTCGCCAACGACGTGCGCTCGTTTCCGCAGCGCTTCGGCGAGCGCAGCGCGCGTGTTTGGCCGGTCGTGCTGCACCTCGCGATGACGCTCGCGCTGCTCGGCGCGGGCCTCGTCGCGCACGCCGGCTGGCTGTACTACGCAGGCGTCGCGCTGGCGCTGGGCGTCACCGTCTACGAAGAGCGCCTGATCGCGCTCGCCAAGGACGTGTTCGTGCTCAACGACCGCGTCTTCCTCACCAACATGGGATTCTCGGTCGCGTTCTTGGGGACGACGCTCGCGTCGTACGTCGCGCGGTGATCCGCGCCGAGTTTCTCGCCGGCGCCGCCACCGTTGCGGGCGCAGCGCAAGTCGCGCAGATTCAGCCCGTACACGCGGACGCTGCGCTTCGCGGTGGTGTGCCCGCAGAGCGGCCCCGACGCGCGCATCGGCCGCCAGCTGCTCGACGGCGTGCGCGGCGCGACCGAGGAGTTCAACCGCGTCCGGCCGTCGTTCGAGCCGGTGCTGCTGTACACCGCGTACGACGACCACAACACGCCCGCGGACGCCACGGTGCAAGCCGCATTCGCCACCGGTTCGCCCGACGTGATGGCGGTGATCGGGCACATCAGCTCCTCCGCGACGCTCGTCACCGAACCCGCGTACGCGAACGCGCAGGTTCCGCTGATCGTGCCGACCGTCACCGACGACCGCATCACCGCGCGCGGCTACCGCAACGTCTTTCGGCTTCCCACGAAGGATTCCGACGAGGGCAGCCTCGTCGCCGCGTACGCCATCACCACCGGGTCGAAAGCGCCGCACGTCGTGACGCAGGAGACCGACTACGGGCCCGACGTCGCCACATCGTTCGTGCGCCGCGCGAGCGCGCTGCACGTCAACACGGAAGCGACGGTGTTCTCCATCGACAAACCCGATTTCGCAAAAGCCGCGAACGCCGTGCTGAGCCACAGCCCCGACTGCGTCGTGCTCGCCGGCAACGTCGACGACATGGGGCCGCTGCTCCCGATGCTGCGCGCGAAAGGCTACGCCGGACGGTTCGTGGGCACGCAAGGCTTTTTCGACGCGCAAACGCTCAAGCAATACCCGAAAGAAGCTGAAGGGCTCGTCGTCTCGACGACCGTGCCGTATTATCCGCTCGCGCCGACCGCGCTGCGCGACGTGCAGGAGTACCAGTCGCACTACGGGTCGCTGACGCCGGTCGCGGCATTCGGCTACGCGGCGGTCCAGCTCATCCGCGCCGCGGTGCGGCGCACCAACGCCGCGAACCGGCTCGCGCTGATCCGCGCGATCGCCAACGGCGGCGCCTACGACACGGTGACCGGATCCTACACGTTCGGACCCAACGGCGACGTGCTCGACCCGAACTGCTATTTCTACCGGATCGCGAACGGGAAGTTCGCCTACGAGCGCCAAGCCCACCCGAGCGGTTTCATGCTGAAGTAGGAGGGCACCGTGCCGACGCTCTTCACAGGAAGGGAGTCGCTCCGCGTTCGCGGCGAGCGTATGACGTTCGTGTTGACGCTGTGCTCGCTGCCGGTCACGGTGATCCTGCTGGGGTGGCTGCTCCAGCATCAAGTCAGTTGGCAGGAGATCGCGCTGCTGCTGATCGGCGCGATGCTCTACGTCTCGTTCGCGCGCGGCCGGCTGCTGGGCGGCGGCCTGCGCATCCACGCCGGGCAGTTCGGCCACGTCCACGCGGTGGTCGACGAGTGCGCGCGGATGATGCGCATGCCGACGCCGCACGTATTCATCCGCGACGATCCGTTCGTGCCCGTCGTCGCGATCGGGATCGGCGACCCGTACGCAATCGTGATCTCGGCGCAGTACGTCGAGCACTTTCAGCCCGACGAATTGCGCTTTCTGATCGGGCGCGAGCTGGGACACATCGCGTCGGGCCACACGCGTTACACGTCGCTGCTCAGCTCGAACGGCCGCGAAAACGGCGTGATCGCGGTCGCCTTCGGCGCGTGGCTGCGCAAGATCGACTACACCGCCGACCGCATCGGCCTGCTCTGCTGCGGCTCGCTCGACGCGGCGATGCGCGCGATCGCGGTGTCCGCGTTCGGATCGGTCGGACGCCGCGTCGATCTCGGCGCGTTCGCGGGCCAACTCAAGGAGCTGCACGCGGAGCCGTCGCTGCGCATGGCGGAATGGACGGCGTCGACGCCGTACGCGACCAACCGGATCTCGGAGCTGCACCGCTTCGCGCGGAATCCGCTGTACCAGACGTGGGCGCACCGCTTTACCGAGAACATGAGCGCGCCACCCGTGGGCGGGTCGCGCGAAACGGTCTATGCCAACTTTTGGCGGCGGACCGGCGCGTTCTTCATCGACGGGTTGGTGATCCAGACGCTGGTGCCGGCCGCGCGAGCACTGGGAACGAAGTTGACCTACACCGACGTGGACCTCAAAAAGGCCGCGGCGAACCCCAACAACCCGACGTGGCTCAACGATTTGCTCAAGAACGTCGGCGGACACGAGCACACCACCGTCACGGTCAACAACGACGCGTTGCTCTGGCTCGCGCTCGGCGTGTACGCCGTCCTCCTCGTCGCGCTGATGGGGCAGACGGTCGGGATGATGGTGCTCGATCTGCGCGTCGTCAGTACGAATCGCGACGGCCACGGGGGGCGCGTCGGCCTTTGGCGCGCGATCGGCCGGTACGCGGCGCTCGTCGCAGGCGTGTTCACGCTCATCGGGTTCTTCACGATGTTCCGGCGCATCCAGCCATACGAGAAGTGGTCGCGCACGCGGCTCGTCAGCGGGAGCGCCGCCGTTCGCTCTTAGAGCGGACGGCCCGTCGCGCGCGGCCGGCCGTCGGTCGCCGCCGGTACCACCTGTGCGGGCGCGTCCGGCCACAGGTCTCCGTGGGTGGTCGGTACGCGCAGCGGCGTCGGCTGCGCCTGCAACTGCGGTTGCGGCTGCTGCGTCGAGCCGTCGCGAGCTTCCGTCTTCGGATCGGGCGTGGACTTCGCGTTCGGGTCGACCTCGTGCGGCTCGACGCCGATGCGCGAGCCGTGCTTCTCCGCGTACACGCGCGTGAACTCGGCGCCGAACAGTAAGATCATCGACGAGTAGTACACCCACAGCAGCAGCACGAGCAGCGAGCCCGCGGCACCGTACGCCGACGCGACGCCGGCTTTGCCGAGGTACAACGCGATCGCCGCCTGGCCGATCACGAACCCAAGGGCGGTGACGAGCGCGCCTGTCCACACGTCGCGCCACTCGATCTTCGCGTCCGGCAGATACTTGTACATCATCGCGAACAGCAGCGAGATCACGCCGAGCGACACGATCAGGTTGATCAGCCCGAACACGAACCCCGCGCCGGGGAACGGCAGCGCGTGCGACACATACGTCGACACATACGCGATGATCGCGTTCAGCGCGGTCGTCACCAGCAGCAAGAAACCGATCGCGAGCAGCATCCCGATCGACGCGAGCCGGTCGCGGATCGCGGCCCAGATCTTCTTCTTGGGCGGTTCGACGTGCCACACGGTATTGAGCGCGTCTTGCAGCGCGGCGAACAGACCGGCCGCGCCCAGCAACAGCGTCACCCAGCCAATGATCGAAGCGATGAGCCCTTGGTGCGGCTTGTTGTACGCGGTCGACACCATGCCGCGCACCATGTCGGCCGCACCCTTGCCGGCGGAGCCTTGGATCGCGGCGAGCATCTTGTCCTCGACGGCGCCGTGCCCGTGCCCAGTGCCGTTCGCGACGCCGAGCACGTAGCCGGCGACGGCGATCACGATGATGAACAGCGGCGCGATCGCGAAGATCGTGGTGAACGAGAGCGCGGCCGCGAGGCGCGGCGCCTTGTCCGCGTTCCACCGCGCGAACGTGTCTTTGACCATCCCGACGTCGACGTGCAGCGCCATAGCCGGGCTATCATACCCGCGTTGCGCGATTCCCAGCAGGCGCGGGTACGCTATGAAGACGCTCGCAGAGCGAAAGGAGACGGATTCGCATGGCGGAGCACAGCGCGGCGGTCACGGTCAACGCCCCGGTCCATCAAGTCTACGCACTCTACACGCACTTCAACGACTACCCGAAGTTCATGACCTTCGTCAAAGAAGTGACGTACCTCGACGACGAGCGCAGCCACTGGGTCGTCGACGTCGCCGGCAAGCACGAGTGGGACGCGGTCAACGAAGACTGGATCCCCGACCGGCAAATCGGCTGGCGTGCGGTCGACGGCGTGAGCAACCGCGGGCGCGTCACGTTCGAAGCCGTCGGCACGGACCGCACGCGCGTGACGGTGGACGTCAGCTACGATCCGCCGGCGGGGCTACTCGGCCAGCTCGGGGAGCTGCTCGGCGCGGGCGGACACTTCGAAGGCCGTTTGCAGCACGATCTGCAGCACTTCGCGACGATGGTCGAGCAGGCGCCGCCGGGCGCGCTCGATCCGACGTCGTCGTCGTACCTGTTCCACGCCGACAGCGCCGCCGCGCAAGGCCGCACGACGCTGGCGCAGGACGAGTCGATGGGTCTGGTGAGCGGCGACGTCGATCGCGAGACGATCGCGACGACGAAGAGCACGACCGACGTCGCGCTGGACGACCCGGCCTAGGGTATGGGCTGCTGCTGGTTCTCTCCGTCGCCCGACGCGTCGGGGTCGAGGGATTCGGTCGACGCCACGTCCTCGCGGTCGCCCGGCGTGGGCTGGCGCTCTTGCGTGAGGTCGTCCTGATACAGATCGCGGCGTTCCATCTTCAGACCGTACCCGCGTGCCGCGCACGGAAACCGGCCGTGCGCTTTTGCGGTCACCAGTTGGCGTGAACGCGATACGCATCGACCGCCTGGGCGGTCCCGAGGTCCTTCAGCTCACCGACGTCCCGGTGCCGTCACCTGGCCCCGGTGAAGCGCTCGTCCGCCACGCCGCAAGCGGCGTGAACTTCATCGACACCTACCTGCGCACGGGGCTCTACAAACGGGAGCTGCCGTTCATCGTCGGCGCCGAAGGCGCCGGCGTCGTCGAAGCGGTCGGCGACGGCGTAACGGACGTGAAAGCGGGCGATCGCGTCGTGTACGCGCAAGCGCCCAATCTGGGCGGCTACGCCGAGTACAACGCCGTTCCCGCGCGCGTGCTCGTGCCGATCCCGGACGGCGTCGATGAAAAAGACGCGGCCGCAGTGGTGCTGCAGGGCATGACCGCGCACTACCTCGCGAACGACACGTTCCCGCTGCGCGCGGGACACGTCGCGCTCGTGCACGCGGCGGCCGGCGGCGTCGGCGCATTGCTCGTGCAGCTCGCGAAAGCGAAGGGCGCGACGGTGATCGCGACGGCCGGCACGCCGGAGAAGGCGAAGCTCGCGCGCGCCGCGGGCGCGGACCACGTCATCGAGTACGCGACGACCGACTTCGCCGAAGCGACGCGCGCGCTCGTCGGCGACCACGCGGTGGACGTCGCGTACGACTCGGTCGGCAAAGACACGTGGGAGCGCAGCCTGAGCCTGCTGCGACCGCGCGGGATGCTCGTCGTCTACGGAAACTCCAGCGGTCCGGTGCCGCCCGTCGAGCCGCAGAAGCTCGCCGCGGCCGGCTCGGTGTTCTTCACCCGCCCGACGCTGGTGAACTACATCGCCACGCGCGACGAGCTGCTGACCCGCGCGCGCGAGCTCTTCGACGCGATGCGAAAGCGGCAAACTGCACGTGCGCATCGGCGCGACGTACCCGCTCGCGAATGCCGCGCAAGCGCACCGCGACCTCGAATCACGCAAGACGGTCGGCAAGCTGCTCCTGATCCCGTAAGAACGACGACACGTCCGGCGGGGCGACGCCGGCGGCGGTGACGTCGTCGGCTTGCGGTGTGCCGTGCGCGAGCGCGAGCGGGATCACGCCGCCCCACACGCTGCCGTCGCGGTCGTCGTCGGGTTCGGTCGGGGGGCCGGTGCGTATCTTCGCGGAGACGCGGTCGAGCGCGATCGCGACCACCAGCACCGCATCGAGCTCCCCCTGCGTCATCCCGCGAAGGACGGGACGGCGCCCCGGCAACAGCCTGTCCACCACCGCGTCGAGTAGCCGTACCTTTTCTTCGGGATCGTCGACGATGCGCGCGTTGCCGTGCACGACCGCGGAGCGGTAGTTCATCGAGGAGTGGAACGCGCTGCGCGCGAGCACGAGGCCGTCGACGTGCGTCACCGTCGCGCACACCGGCATGCCGTTCGCGAGCGCCGACAGGATGCCGGCCTTGACCGAACCGTGCAGCACCAGCTCGTCGCCGACACGCGCGCACGCGTACGGCATCACGACCGGCGCGCCGCCGACGATCGTGCCGACATGCGCGACGTACGCCGCATCGAGGATCGCGTGGACGTTCTCGCGGTCGTAGCGCGCGCGCTCCGCCAAGCGGCGCACGCGAACGTTCGGCACGGTCGTGGAGCTCATCGTGCGATGGTACGCGACCGGTATGATGCGGTCGAGGGCCGATTCGCCGCGCCCGCGGGGTGCCGCGCCGTCACGAACGCACGCGCGAGCCGCTCGACGGCGCGCTCGATCGCGACGGGGCCGGCCGCCGCGAAACCGAGCACGAGACCGGTCGGACCATGCCCGCCGAGCGCGTAGGCCGAGAGCGGCGGGGCGACGACGTTCTCGGCCGCGGCCGCTTCGCTCACGGCGACGTCGTCGCCGTCGAAGCGCGCGACGAGGTGCAGGCCCGTCGCCGCGCCCTGCACGCGCACGACGTCGCCGAGCCGGCGTTCGAGCGCGCTCGCGAGCGCGTCGCGCCGTTCACGGTAGACGGCCGACGCGCGGCGCACGTGCAGCGCGAAATGCCCTTCGGCGACGAACGCGGCGAGCGCCGCCTGCAGCGGAAACGCCGGCCCGCCCGATGCGATCGCGCGCGCGGCCGCGAACGCGTCGACCAGCGCGTCGGGCACGACGACCCACGCGACGCGCAGCCCGGGCGCGAGTGTCTTGGAAAACGTACCGACGTGCAGCACGCGCGCGGCGTCGAGTCCCTGCAGCGCCGGTAGCGGCGCGCCGTCGTAGCGAAACTCCGCGTCGTAGTCGTCCTCGACGACGTACGCGTTCGCGGTGCGCGCCCACGCGAGCAGCTCGAGCCGCCGCCGCAAGCCCATCACGACCCCGGTCGGATACTGGTGCGACGGCGTCGCGTACGCGAGCCGGGCGTCGGCGGGAGCGTGCGCGACGTCGAAACCGTCGTCGTCGAGCGCGACCGGCACGAGCGCGCCGCCGGCGGCGACCACCGCGTCGCGCATCGCCGAATAGCCCGGGTCTTCGACCGCCACGGGGTCGCCGGGATCGACGAGCACGTCGGCGATCAGCGCGAGCGCAGCGCGCGTGCCTTCGACGACGATCACGTTGTTCGCGCCCAGCGTCACGCCGCGCGTTTGCCGCAGCTGCGCGGCGATGGCCTCGCGCAGCGGACGATAGCCGCACGGATCGCCGTACCCGCGCGTCGCGTCCGCGTCCAGCCAGCGGTTCGCGATGCGCCGCCACACCGCGGCGGGAAACAGCGAGAGATCGGGGACGCCGGGACGGAACAGCCCCGGTTCGCTGCCGCCCTCCGGGTCGCGCGCGTTGACGAACCGCTGCGCGCGCACCGAGAGCCGTGGCGCCGCCGCGGCGGAGACATCGATGCTGCGCGCGCGCGGCGTCAGCCCGCTCGCGACGTACGTCCCCGCACCGACGCGCGTCTCCAGGTAACCCTCGGCGACGAGCTGGTCGAGCGCCTGCGTGACGGTATTGCGCGACACGCCGAGCTGCTGCGCGAGCGTGCGCGACGCGTGCAGCCGCGTCCCGCCGGCAAGCTCGCCGCCGAGGATCGCGTCGCGCAGATGCGTCGCGAGCTGGCGGTGCAGCGCGATCGCCGACGTGCGGTCCGGGAAAAACGACATCGCGCCGGCGCCCGTCGAACGCGAGCGGTCAGCCGCCGAGCGCCGGCGAGCTGAGATCGAGCTCGCCGGACGGGATCACGCGCACGTCGCCGTACGCCCGCGCGATCTCGCTCGCGAACTTCGACGCGTCGCCGACGAGCACGATGAAATCGTCGGGCACCAAACCGCGCGCCGCGAAGTCGCGTACGGCCGCCGCATCGACGGCTTGCACGCGCCGCGTGTACTCCCCGAGCTCCGCCAGCGGCACGCCGTACAGCGCGTGCTCGGCGAGCGAGCCGGTGATGCCGTCGATCGTTTCGATCGCGCGATGGAACGAGCCCGTCACCGTCGCCTTGCGCGACACGAGATCGTCGTCGGTCGCGGGCGCGTCGACCAGCGATCGAATCACCGCGAGCGCGACGTCGGTCGCCTCGGCCGCGCGCGTGTGATCGATCAGCGTGGACACGCTGAACAAACCGGGCATGCGGCGCGCGGACAGGGATGCGCCGGCGCCGTACGACAACCCGCGCTTGACGCGAATCTCCTGATTGATCCGGCCGCTGTACCCGTGCAGCACGGCGGTCGCCACCGTCGCCGCGTAATAATCCGGCGAACGGCGCGCGATCGACACCCGTCCGACGATCAGCGCGGTGCGGCCTGCGTCGGCCTTGTCGATGATGACGACCCGCGTGCGCGGCGGCGGTATCGCGGCTTCGCGAGATGCGTGGAGCGGCGTGGAGGGCGCGCGCCACGCGCCGAGCTCGCGGTCCGCGAGCGCGAACGCGTCGTCGATCTCGAGATCGCCGCCGATCACGAGCACCGCGTCGTCGGGCCGGTAGAAGCGCTCGTGAAACCACGCGACGCGGTCGCGGCCGAGCGCGGGCAGCGTCGTCACCGTGCCGGCGACCGGATGGCCGTACGGCGAGCCGCCGTACGCCACGCGCTGCGCGACGAGGCGCGCGACCGCGCCGGGGTTCGCGTACGTCAGCGCGAGATCGGAGACCGATTTCGTGCGCACCCGGTCGACCTCGCGCGGCGCGAACGCCGGCCGCCGCAGCATTTCATCGAGCAGCGCGAACGCGTACGGAAACGCGGGCGTCGTCGCGCTCACGCTCAGCAGCGACGCGTCGAAGCCCGAACCGGCGTCGAGCCGTGCGCCGAGCGCGTCGGTCGCGGCGGCGAGCTCCGTCGCGCTGCGCGCCGTCGTTCCTTGCGCGAGCAGCACGGCGACCAGCGCGGAGAGGCCCGCCTCGTCCTCGCGCTCCACTGCGCTGCCGCCGCGCACGACGAGCTGCGCCGCGATCAGCGGCAGGTTGCGCTGCGAGAACGCGACGACGCGCAAGCCGTTGTCGAGCACGCGTTCGGCCGGTGCCGGCAGCGTCGCGTCGCGCGGCGCCGCGGGCGCGGGGAGCGCTGACGCCGTCACGCGGGCAGGTACTCCACGACGGTGCGGTTCTCCGGGCGCAGATACGTGCGCGCGACGCGCACGACGTCGTCGCCCGTGACCGCGAGATAGCGCGCGAGGTCGCCGTTGACCAAGCCCGGATCGCCGCGCTCCGCCGTCGCCTGTACCAGCAGCAGCGCGACGCCGCTGTTCGTCTGCCGCGAGCGCACGACGCTGCTGGCGATCTGCGTGCGCGCGCGGATCAGCTCGGCCTCGTCGGGCGGCTCCGCGCGTACGCGGTCGAGCTCGACGGCGAGCGCGGCCCGCGCGTCGGCCAGCGCGACGCCGTTCGCGCACGTGACGCGCAGTCCGAAGAGCCCCGGCTGCTCGCGCAGATCGGCCGCGGCGCTCGCGTTCGTGGCGACCTGCTTGTCGTACACCAGCGACGTGTACAGCCGCGACGAGCGCCCCGCGCCCAGCACCGTTTCGAGCACCTCGAGCGCGGCCGCGTCGGGATGCGCGCCGGCCGGGATGTGATATACCTCTTCGGCGGCCGCGAGCGGGACGTTCGCGGCGCGGTACTCGAACGTGCGCTCCGCGGTCTGTTCGGGCTCCACGGTGCGCACGCGCGGGATCGCAGGCGCCGGCGTCGGGATCGCGCCGAAATACGTGTCGATCCAGCGCGACGCTTCGCCGGCGTCGAAATCGCCGGACACCACGAGGATCGCGTTGTCGGGCCGGTAGTACGTCGCGTGGAACGCGACGACGTCGTCGAGCGACGCGGCGTTGAGCTCGTCGGGGCTGCCGATCACGCCGCGGCGGTACGGATGGACGGCGTACGCTTCACGGTTGACGAGCTCGTCGAGCATGCCGTACGGTTCGGCGAGGATGCGCTGGTCGTACTCGCCGATCACCACGTCGCGTTCCGTCGCGAAGTTCGCCGCGTTCACGTCGAGCGACGCGAGCCGGTCGGCTTCCGCCCACAACAATCGCTCGAGGTGGTTCGACGGCACGACTTCGTAGTAGTTCGTGATGTCTTCCGACGTGAAGGCGTTGTTGAAACCGCCGACGTCTTCGGTGAGCCGGTCGATCGTCTCGGGCGCCGTGCGCGACGTGCCTTTGAACATCAAATGCTCGAAGAGATGCGCGAACCCCGAGCGGCCCGGCGGGTCGTCCTTGCCGCCCACGCGGTACGCGACGTTGATCGCGACCGACGGCACCCGGCGGTTGACCACGAGAATGACGCGGAGACCGTTGGCGAGCGTGCGGTCGATGAAGCCGATCGGCGCGACGTCGATCGCGATGGCGGGGATGGTCGGTAAAGCGGACACGGGCTCTCGATTCATCCCCACGCGACCGCTGAGGACCTCCAGCGAAACTGGATTGACAATCGAACATGTGTTCGATAGAGTTAGCCTCCCATGGGCGTCGATCCGGCTTTTGCAGCCCTTCGCGACCGTCTCGACCGCCGTCACCGTGAGGCGACGGCGGCGGCGTTCGCGCTCGGGGACGAAGCATTGGTCCGGACCGAGATCGCCGCGCTCGATGCCGCGCTGGGTGGCGGCTTTCCGCGCGGGACGATCGGGACGCTCGAGGGACCGCCGAGCTCCGGACGGAGCGCGCTCGCCGCGCGGCTCCTGGGGGCGGCGACGCGGCGCGGGCTGGGAGCAATCGTGGGGGTGCGCTTGTTCCCGCCCGCGCTCGCGGCGGCGGGCGTGCGGCTCGAACGGCTGCTGATCGTCCAGGCCGAGGAGCCGGTGGACGTCGCGCGCGCGGCCGACATCGTGGTTCGCTCGGGCGCGTTCACCGTCGTCGTGATCCCGACGCTGCCGAGCGGGCGCGGCACGGGCTCCGCCACGTGGACGCGCCTGGCGAGCCTGACGCACCGCGCGAACGCGCTGCTCGTCGCGGTCGGCGACGAAGCGTCGGCGGAGCTGCGCTACTTCGCGTCGGTGCGGCTCGAGACGGCGATCGAGCGCGTGCGCTGGAACGGCCCCGCCGGCCATCTCGGCGAGCTCGCGGGCTACGACGTGCGCGCGATCGTGCGCAAACACAAACGCGCCGCCCCGGTAGGCGACGCGCTGGTGCGATGCGAGCCGTTCGAAGACCGTCCGCTGCCGGCCGACGTGCGCGAGCGCGAGCTGCTCGCTACGGCGCCCGCAGCGGCCGCAGCAGCATGGTGACGCCGCCGGCCGCGGCGAGCGCGTCGGCGTCGACCGCGAGCGCGCGCTCCGCGCGCGACGCGCTGGGGCACGTCAGATCCGGCGACATCTTCCCGCGATATGCGACGTGCGTCGACGAGCCGAACGACGCGCTCTTCATGCACGCCGCGCGCGGCAGCGCGTCAAGCGCCCCCGCGGCGCGCAAGTCGGCGAAGAAGCGCTTGACGAGCGCCAGCGCGACGTGCTTGCGAACCGCGGCGTCGGCCTGCTGCAGCGCGGTGGTGCCGTCGGCGTACACGCGCAAGCGGTACCCGGCGGTGTTGGTCGACCCGGAGTTCACGATCAGGGCCTCGTCGGCCGCGGTCGGAATGCGCGCAACGGGAACGGGCGGCGACCCGGACGGTGTCGGTATGGGCCCGTACGTCGGCACCGCAAAGGCAAGAGTAAGAATCAGCGCGTGCAGCATGCTGGGTTCAACGTTCCGAAGCAGCGTGGACGTTTCTCACGGTATCCGGCGCACGGCCTCTTCGTACGCACGATCGTGCGGCCCGAGCGACAGCACCATAACGATGCGCTCCTTCTCGTCCAACGTGAACACCGCTCGCCATGCTTTTCCGCGGAACGTCAATGATGCGGCCCGAACGCCTTCCAAGCGACCGTGCTTCTTCGGAAATCGTTTGGGATCGATTTTCAGTGCGACGATCAGCGCTACGAGCGTTGGCCGAAAGGCCGGGTCGGTCGGATGCCGTCGAACGATCTTACCGGGATCGTGGTGGAGCGCGACGCGCCAAGGGAGGCCGGCCGGCGTTGCTGTAGCGCTTACGTGGAGGTGTGTCGGCTTCGGCGATGGCGGCGAGCAGGACGTCGGCGTCGACGAAGTCCGCGGCGGTCGCAGCTGCCATGCGGTGCGCGATCTCTTCGTCCGACTCGACGTGGTGCATGTCGGGCGGAGGCACGAGCAGATCCGCGACGGTGGTGCCGACCGCATCGGCGATGCGCTGGATGATGCCGATGCTGACGTCGGGCGCGACGCCGCGCTCGATCTTCGAGAGGGTCGGGCGCGAGATGCCGGCGCGTTCGGCGAGTTGCGCTTGCGAGAGCCGCGCGAACGCACGCGCGACGACGACGTTGACACTGAGGGCCTCCACGGCGGGGCTCGGCTTGAAAGCGTTCACGTCTCTCCTCTGCGTCGTAGCGTCCTCGCCGCTAGGGGCGGCTGCGGCAGTCTAGCATTACGGCGATGGATTGTAAACCACAGGATTCAATTCATTCAAGGCCTGTAGCCGTGCCCGTCGTCTGCGTTTGGGTTCCGGCGTTTCGGCTCGCCGTCGCGCGGCTGACGCAGCCCGGCGTCGATCTCGACGCGCCGCTGGTGCTGGCCGACCGGATCGAGCGCGGACGCGTCGTCGACTGCACGCTGACGGCGGCGGCGCTCGGGGTGCGCCCCGGGATGACGCTGGTGCAGGCGCAAGCCGTCGCGATCGAAGCGCGGACGGTGTTCGACGACCCGGCCGCCGACGCGCGGGTGTGGGCGGAGATCCTCGAGGCGCTCGATGCCGCGTCGCCCATCGTCGAGGACGGCGGCCTCGGGCGCGCGTTTCTCGAGATGCACGGGATCGCGGGCGATCCGGCAGGTTGGCTCGGCGCGGTGCGCGCGACGCTCGCCGCCTTCGATCTCCCCGTGCGGGTCGGGTTCGGGCCGAACCGGTTCGTCGCGCACGCGGCGACGCGGCGCGGCGACGGCCTCGTCTGCGAAGGCGACGCCGCAGCGTTTCTCGCGCCGTTGCCGATCGATCTCGCGCTCGACGAAAGCATCCCGAGCCGCGCGGCGCAGGCGACGATGCGCGAGCGGCTGCGGCTGCTCGGCGTCACGACGCTGGGCGAGCTCGCGGCGCTGCCGCACGGTCCGTTCGTGCGCCGCTTCGGGGTCGAGGCCGCGCGCTGGCACGACCTCGCGCGCGGCGTCGACGGCCGTCCGCTCGAACCGCGCAAGCGCACGCTGCGCGTCGACCGCGCGCTCTACGGCGAAGGCGAGGCGAGCTCGCAGGAGCAGGTGCTGTTCGCGCTGCGCACGCTGGTGGGCTGGGTCGTCGACGATCTGTCGGCGGCGGGCAAGCGCGCGGGGCGGCTCGTGCTGCAGCTCGAGTGCGAGGACGGCGAGCTGCGCGAAGTGACGACGCGCGTCGCGCAGCCGACCGCGCTGCCCGCGACGCTGTTCGAGCTGCTGCGCGCGCGGCTCGAAGGCGTCGTGCTCGCCGCGCCGGTCACCGGGCTGCGGCTCGCGGCCGAAGAGCTCGCGAGCGGCGGCGTCACGCTGTCGCTGTTCGCCGCGAGCGATCCCGATCCGGACGCGATCGGGGTCGTGCTCGCGCGGCTCGACGCGGCGCTGGGCGAAGGGAAAGCGCTGCGCGCGCGCGTCGTCGACGGACCGCGCGTCGAGCGCCGCTTTGCGTTCGAGCCCTTCACCGTCGAAGCGCTCGCGACCAAAGGCCCGCAGCCCGAACCCGTACCTCTCGCGGCGGTCGCGACGCTGCAGCTGCGGCTCGTCGAGCCGCGCCCGGTCGACGTGCGCGCGATCGGCGGCGTGCCGCGCTTCGTCGGCTCGCCGCCGCAGCAGGTCGTCGAGTTCGCCGGACCGTGGCGCGCCGAAGAGGGCTGGTGGGCGCGCGCGACCGGTGAAGGCGTACCGCTCGCGCGCGACGAGTACGACGTGTGCCTCGACGACGGCGCGCTGCTGCGTCTCGCGCGGGACGACGACCGGTGGAGCGTGCGCGGCGTGTACGACTGAGACACGCGCTTAACGCGCGCGCGTCAGTGCGTCGTGCGGCGCACCGACGACGGACCGGTTCCCGGCCGGATGCGATAGATTACGCCGGCGAAGTCGTCGGCGATGAAAAGGCTGCCTTGCGGTCCGACCGCGAGCCCGACCGGACGCCCCAAGCGATTACCGCTGCTCGTGTCTTGGAAACCGTACATGAACGACGACCACTGCGTCGTCGAGTCGTTCCAGTTCACCGCCTTGGACGGCACGTCGCCCGACATCGGGACGAACGCGACATCGGGCTGCGACAGTGGTCTGCCGCTCGCGTCCTCGTGCCACGAGCCGTGCATCGCGACGAACGCGCCGCCGACGGCCCGGCGTCGTCGTCCAGCTGCGCCGGTCGCGCTCCTGATCCGGCTCGCGCGCGCGTACACAGGCCACGGCAGATTAGGCGGGTACAGAGGGTGAGATGGAGCCGCTGGACCCGCTCGAGCCGACCGACCCGATCGACGATGACGACGACGACGAGCTCGCGCCGCCGCAGTTCTACCTGACGACGTTCATCCCGCGCCCCGCGTGGTACGATCTCGGCACGGACGAAGCGACCGCGTTCTTGCAGAACCGCGTCGCGCAGCTGAACGAAGCCTTCGTCGAAGACGACGAGGGCGTGATCTGGGCGTACCGCTACCACGTGATGGAGCGCGCGCGCGAGGTCGACGCCGTCGTGCTGCTGTGGATGATCACATCGGACGAAGCGCTCGAGACGCTGGAAGGCACCCTGCGCCGCTCCGACGTCAACAAATATTTCGACTGGAGCGTGATCGGCGGCCCGCAGAACAACGCGCCCACCGACATCCTCGGCGCGTTCCTCGGCACGCTCCTCCCCGACGCGGACGCTGACGCAAACGAACAGCCGCGCCCGAGCGAGAACTAACCACCGGCGCGCGGCGCTGTGCTACGACGTATACGGTTCGAACGGGGCGACCGGCGCGAGGATGTCGTCCATCTGGCGGAAGATCTCGGGATCGACGTCGAGGTCCGCGGCCGCCACGTTGTCGTCGACTTGCTCCGCGCGCGTCGCGCCGACGATCACCGACGACACGACCTCGTCGCGCAAGCACCATGCGAGCGCGAGCTGCGCGAGCGTGCAGTGAGCGCGTTCGGCGAGCGGCTTCAAACGCTGCACCGCGTCGAGCACGGGCTGCGTGAAGTAGTCTTCCATCATGTCTTTCGACCGGCCCGCCGCGCGCGTGCCTTGCGGCGGGTTCGACGCGTCGGTGTACTTGCCGGTGAGGATCCCCATCGCCAGCGGCGACCACACGACGTTGCCGAGGCCGTATTCGCGGCACGCCGGAAACACGCGCGGCTCGACGCGCCGCCACAGCGCGCTGTACTGCGGCTGGTTCGAGACCGGCTCCGCCCAGCCGCGCGCGCGGGCGAGCACGACGGCCGACGCGATCTGGTCGGCGTTCCACTCGCTCACGCCCCAGTACAGCACTTTGCCGGTGCGCACGAGATCGTCCATCGCCTGCACGGTCTCTTCGAGCGGCGTCGTGACGTCGTAGCGATGGCATTGGTACAGGTCGACGTACTCCACGCCGAGCCGGCGCAGCGACGCGTCGATCTGCTCGCGGATGTGCTTGCGCGAGAGGCCGCGGTCGTTCGGCCCGTCGCCCATTTGAAAGTACACTTTGGTCGCGAGCACGATCGAGTCGCGGCGGAAGTCGCGGATCGCGCGGCCGACCACCTCTTCGGCGCGACCGCGCGCGTACACGTTCGCGGTGTCGAAGAAGTTCACGCCGCGCTCGTACGCGCGCACGATGCATGCGCGCGCCGCGTCCTCTTCGACGCTGCCGCCATAGGTGAGCCAGGAGCCGAGCCCGACCGCCGAGATCTTGACGCCCCAGCGCCCGAGGTTCCGATATCGCACGAGCGGGGTCGTACCCAATCCGCCCGGACGGTCCTTTCGACTGGGCGCGTTGTGGGAACGATCCCCCGCATGAAGGATGCGACATGAGCGGCGCGGGCGACGACGACGGGTTCCAATACGATGACGAGGACGTAGCGGACGAGACCGACGACGTGGACCTGAACGAGGACGACCGCGATCCGACGGCGGGTGGCTCGGACGTCGGCGGCCGCGCCGGCGAGCTCGATCCCTTGGCGGACATCGCCGACGACCAGACGGGCACGGGGACGGGCCCGACCAGTAGCTGACGGGGCGGCGGCACCGCGCGAGGTCGTGGTCGTCGTCAACCGGCACTCCCGCCGCACGGACCGTCAGATCGACGCGCTGCACGCGGCGCTCGACGCGCACGGACTGCGCGTCGCGGCGTTCCATTCCGAGACGTCGGAGAGCGGTTGCCGCAAGCTGATCCGCGGCGCGGCGAAAGCCGGCGCCCCGGAGATCCTCGTCGGCGGCGGAGACGGGACGATGACGCACGCCGTGAACGAGTTGGCGCACCGCGAGAGCATTCTCGGCGTGCTGCCGTTCGGGACCGGCAACAGCTTCGCGCAGTCGCTCGGCATCCCGCGCGACGACGTCGCGGCGGCGGTCGCCGTGATCGCGAACGGGCACGCCGAGCACGTCGACCTCGGCCGCGTGAACGGCACGTACTTCGCGAACTTCGCGACGATCGGGCTGTCGTCGGTGATCGCCGGCGGCACGCCGCGGCTACTCAAGAAGATCACGGGGCCGGTCGCCTACGCGCTCGCCGGGATCCTGCCGATGATCACGCACCGCGCGTTCCGCGCGCGCATCCGCTGGAAGGGAGGGCGGTTGGACGTGCGCACGCAGGACATCATCGTCGCGAACGGACGTTTCTACGGTCACACGCCGGTCGCGCCGGAAGCGACGATCGACGACGGGCGGCTGCACCTGTTCACGACCGACAACGCGTCGTCGCTCGGCGCTGCGCGCACGTATCTCGCGATCGGCCGCGGACAGCAAGCGCGGCTGCCCGACGCGCACGTCGTGACCGCGCGTTCGTTCAAGATTCGCACGCGCACGCGCCAGCCGATCGCAATCGACGGCTCGCCGCTGGAGAAGACGCCCGCGCGTTTCAGCGTCGCGCGCAACGCGCTGCACGTGTTCCTGCCGGAGAGCGGGGTCGCGCATGGCTAGCGCGCTGGAGCTGCGGCTGTGGCTCGTCGCTTTGGTGTGCGCGGTGCTGGTGCTCGTGCTCGGCGCGCTGGTCGCGCACCGGCCGCCGGCCAGCGTCGACGTCGCCGCGGGCTCGTTGCGCGGAAGCGCCGTGCCGCTGGCGCTGTTCTTCACCGGGCTCGGCCGCTGGCCGGTGCTGCTCGGGCTGAGCGTCGTCGCGGCCGGCACGGCGATCGCGCTGCGCACCGGGCTCACCGCGGTGGCGATCTTGTACGCAGCGCAGATCGCTTCGCAGGGTGCGAACGCGGGCGTGAAGCTGTTGTTTCACCGCGCGCGGCCCGATGCGTGGCTGCACATCCATGAGACCGACTTGTCGTATCCGAGCGGGCACGCCGTGACCGCGGTCGTATTCTTCGTCGGGTTCGCGATCCTCGCGTGGCACGCGCCGCTGCCGCGGCCGGTGGCGGGCGCGCTCGTGGCGGCGCTGCTCGTCTGCGCGGTCGGCATCCCGTGGTCGCGCCTCGCGCTCGCGGCGCACTACTTCACCGACGTGCTCGGCGGCCTGCTGTTCGGTACGGCGTTCCTGTGCGCGGCGTTCGCGCTGATCCTGCGCTACGTCTCGATCAAGTCGATCAGCGCCGGATAGACGAGCTCGGTGTGCGCCTGCGGCAGCGGCTCGAAGACGTCGTGCATCTTCGGTAATCCTTCGAGCACGACGCGCTCGTAGTCGACGCCGTACCCGCGCAGCGTGGAGAAGCGGCGGTGCGCGTGCGCGTTGTTGATCACCGGATCGTTCGCGTTGAGCACGAGCACTGCGCGCCGGCCGTGCGCCGCTTGCGGCGCTCCCGCTTGCGGCGCTCCCGCTTGCGGCGCTCCCGCATGCGGGGCGCGGTCGATGTCGGTCGAGAGCAGCAGCGACTCGCCCAGCGCGCGCGTCGCGAAGCGCGGGTAGCCGTGCGACGGCGGCTGCTTTTGCTTCACGCGCGGATCCCACCAGCCGAACGCGTTGGGCAGCGCGCGCAGCACGGACCCGAGCCCGTCGTTGAGCCCGCCGTAGAGCTCGTGCAAGCCGCAGAACGGCGCGAAGGCGATGCCGGTGTCGATGCGCGTGCGCGCGGCCAGCCAGCCGGCGAGCGTCGCGCCGATCGAGATGCCAGCCACCACGACGCGGTCGCCGCAGAGCGCGCCGATCGCCACCGCCTGCAGCACGGCCGCTTCGAGATCGGTCGCGCGCAGCGCCGCGAGCGCGTCGGTCATGCGGTCGCCGTAACCGTGCAGCGGCAAGCGCGGGACGACGACGGCGTGCCCGCGCGCGTGCAGCAACGGCGCGAGCGCGTCGTATTGCGGCGGGCTGTTCGTGAGCCCGTGCAGCAGCACGACGGCCGTGGGCGCGACGCCGTCGCCGATCCACCAGCGCGTGTAGTGCGCGATCCTCGGATCGGCGCGCTCCGCGGCGAGCATCGCATCGAGGCGTGCGCGCGCCTGCGCGAGGCGATCTGCCGCTACCAACGGCCCACTACACGCGCGGCACGCCGCGCATCACGATGCGCTCGATCCAGCGCAGCGGGCGCGTGTTCCACGGATCGTAGCGCACGAGCGGATCGACCAAGATCACTTCGAGCCCCGCCAGCTTCGCGCCGAGCACGTCGGTGAACAGCTGGTCGCCGATCACGACGCACTCTTGGAGCTCGAGCTCGAGGACCTTCACCGCGCGGCGGAAGCCGTGCGGGAGCGGCTTGCGCGCGCGCGGGATGCACGGCACGCCGAGATCCTTCGCAACCTCCGCCGCCCACGGCGTGCCGTTGTTGGTGAGGACGGCCACCTGCACGCCCGCATCGTGCGCTCGCCGCACCCACGCCGCATCCTCTTCGAGCGGCGCGAGCGTACGAAACCCGACGAGCGTGTTGTCGAGATCGCAGATCGCGCCGCGAATGCCGCGCGCGCGCAGTTCCTCGGGATCGATCTGGGAGATGCGCGTCGCATACTTGGTGGGCCTGAAGAATCCGAGCATCAGCGTATCGAGGGTACCCGGCTTTCGGGGACCAACACGGTGATGCCGCCGTTGATGATCGTGAACTCGGCGGGGAGTGTCGTGAGATCTTCGCTGTCGCCGAAGACGCGGTGGTGCCGGCCGTGCACCGAGCGCACGACGAAGCGCTTGCCGCGCACAGCCGTCACGTCGGGTGCTCGCTGAAAGCGCCGCAGCGCGATCGCGGCGAGCAGTCCGACCGTGTGCCAGAACCCGTGGACGTCGATCGAGTACAGCCACAGCTGTCCGTCTTCGAGGCTCGCCTCCGGGTTTTCCACCACGCCGCCGAACCGGTAGCTGTTCGCGATCGTGAGCTGGAGCGCGCGCAGCACGCGCTTCGAGCCGTCCTCCGACTCGATCTCCAGATGCATCGGGCGCTGGAAGCGCAGCGCGCGCAGCGTCGTCACCGGGATCGCGAGCATGCCGAGCCGCTTCTTCACCTCGCCCGTCTGCAAGCGGGTGACGCGCGTCGAAAGCCCGACGGACGCCTCGTTGAAGTAGCGCTTGCCGTTGACGCAGCCGACGTCGAGCGGTAGCGGCACGCCGTCGTCGATCAGCGCCGCGACCTCGTCGGGGTCGGACGGCACGCCGAGCGTGCGCGCCAGCTCGTTGAACGTGCCGAGCGGGAGCACGGCGAGCGGCAGCTTCGTCTCGACCAGCCCGTCGATGGCGGTGAGCAGCGTGCCGTCGCCGCCGCCGACCACGACGACGTCGACGTCGTCCTTGTGCGCGACGATCGCTTTCGAGAGGCCGTCCTTGCTCGCGTCGAGCTGAACGTCGATCACCTCGTGACCGCGCTCGCGAAACGCTGCGGCGACCCGGTCGCGCGCGGCTTGGCCCTTGCGAGCGCGGGCGTTGACCGCGAGGAGCACGCGTTTTGCCATCCCCCGGCCCTTACCCACGCGAGCGGCCGGAGAACGCTTGTCGTCGAACGACGCGCGATGGCACGGGAATTCCACATCGTCTGGGTCGACGCGTTCACGACGACGCCGTTGGCCGGCAACGCATGCGCCGTCGTGCTCGACGCGCGCGGGCTCGACGACGCGACGATGCAGGCGATCGCGCGCGAGACCAACCTCTCCGAGACGAGCTTCGTGTTTCCGGGCGACGGCGAAGCGGACTTCGTCGTGCGCTACTGGACGCCGATCGGCGAGATCCCGCTGGCCGGACACCCGACCATCGCAACGACGCACGCGCTGCGCGAAATGGGCGCGATCCCGCCGGGGCAAGACGTCGTCCGCCTGCGAATGCCGGCCGCCCTCGTCCCAGTGACGATCCGCGATTGCACCCCCACCGTGTACGCGATGTCGCAGCCGCCGCCGGTGTTCTTGGGCACCGTGCCGCGCGCGGAGATCGCTGCGGCGCTGCGTCTCGGCGACGGCGATCTGCTCGCCGGCACGACGCCACAGACCGTGAGCACGGGCACGCCGCAGCTCATGATCGCGCTCGCATCGCACGCAGCGCTCGACCGCGTCGAGCCGGATCGCCGCGCGCTCTTCCGGCGCGAGCGCGAGTGGACGTCCGTGCACGTGTTCGCGCGCGGTGACGGCGAGGCGGCGCTGGTCGCGCGCCACTTCGCGGATTTCGGCGACGTCGTCGAAGACCCGTTCACCGGCTCCGCGACGGGCGGCATGGCGGCGTACTGCGCGCGCTACGAGATCGTGCGCGAGCGAACGTACGCGGTGGAACAAGGGAGACACGTGCATCGTCCGGGCCGCGCGCAGGTGGAGGTCGGCGGCGATCCGCCGGACGCGATCGGCCGCATCACGGTGGCCGGCCCCGCAGTGACCGTGCTGCGCGGAACGTTGACGCTGTGAGCGAAGCGCCGCCGCGGCGCATCCGGCGGATCGTCGTGCCGTACCACCACGCCGAACCGCTGCCGAGGCTCGCGGACGCATTCGCGGCCGACGACGCCGTCGTCGTGTCGAACGGCCCCGCCGGCGCGATGCTCGCGCGGTTGTACGATCAGGTCGCGGCCCGCGTTGCGGCGAGCAGCACGCCGGTCGTCGTCGCGAGCGGCGATTGCACGACGTCGCTCGCGATCGTGGCAGGGCTGCAACGCCGCGGTATCGCGCCCGGCGTCATCTGGCTCGACGCGCACGGTGACTTCCACACGCCGCACACGACGCGCAACGGCTACTTCGGCGGGATGGCGCTCGCGATGCTGGTGGGACGCGCGGGCGCATCGCTCGCGCAGCCGATCGGTTTGCGCGCGATCGCCGAGAACGCGTGCGTGCTGGCGGGCGCGCGCGATCTCGATCCCGCCGAGCGCGTTGCGCTCGACGAGTCGGGGGTGCGGCGCATCGCCGACGTCAGCGCGCTTGCGGAAGCACCCTTGCCGTCACCGCCGTGGTACGTGCACCTCGACATCGACGTGATCGATCCGAGCGAGTTGCCGCCGCTGCGGTTCCCCGCGCCCGGCGGCCCGAAAGCGAGTGTCGTTGCCGCCGCACTGCGCGCGCTCGCGCGGCGCGGCACGATCGCCGCGCTCGGGCTGGCGTCCACGCTGATCCCGAAGGCGTTCGACCAGCCCGCTCCGCTAGCGAAGATCGTGCCGCTGATCGACGCCGCGTTCGAAGCGGCACCGCATCCGGCGTAAGCGCCGTCAGCTCGCCGGCTGGTCCGGCGCGGCCGGTGCGTTTGCGGCCGGCATGACGACGGTCGCGGAACGCCCGCGCAAACCTTTGAACAGCGCGCCGATCGTTCCGAACAGGCCGACGACCGCCGTCAGGAGCCCGCCGATCGCGGTGGTGGACTCTTGCAATCCAGCGACCGTCGTCGGCTGGTAGATTTGCAGGCGCACCAGCGGCCCCGCGATGGCGTCGCCCGCGAACGACAAGCGCACGTCGACGGGCTGCTCACCATCTTTGGGAAACTGCACGAACCAGCGCCACACGCGCTCGTTCTGGTACGTCGTCTTCGCGGCCTCGAACGATATCGTGACGTTCGCCGGCGGCCCGCCGTACGTCGCCTTCGCGGTCGGCATCTGCTGCGGTTTGGCGAGCGGACAATAGACGCTGAGGTCGATCGGAACCTGTTCTCCGGTGGCGGCGATCGACGGCGCGACGAGGTTCGCCGTGCACGGGCCGATCGTTTCACCGTTGCACGGCGTCGCACCGTTGCACGGCGACGCCACGTCGGCCGGGCTGCATTCGCGCTGCGTGCACCATGCCACGTTCTCTTTCTTGCGCAGCTCGAATTCGGTGCCGGAACGCAGGTGACCGAGCTGCGAAGACGAGACGATCGACAAGCTGAATGCGAGGACCGCAAGTCCCGCGAGCGCCGAGCCGCGCCACGGCTGCGATGCGACGACGCGCGGCGCCGACATGTCCGCTCCGGACGCGGTCGCGCCGACGGCGGCGACGGCGACGGCGTGCCGCTTCTCGCTATGGTCCGCGACAACGGCGAAGACCGCGGTGACGAGCGCGAGGGCGAGCCAGCCGACGGGCGGCCCGAGGTGCCGCACGATCTCCGACCAGTCGTTGGTCTGGCTCAACCGCCATGCCTCGTACGCAAGGAACGCGAAGAACACGACAGCGGCGACGAGCACGGCGATCGCAATGCGACGCCGCAGCGTCGTGGACGTCGCGGAGCTCAACCCGGTGACGATCTCGGTAACCATGTGCAGCGCGAGGTTCGGCCGCAACCGCTCGGTCGCCCTGCCGAACGCCGCCGTGCTCGCATCTTATTTCGGGCCTTGTTGACTACGCCCCCACTGTACGTAACGGGTGCGCTGCACGCATCCGGGCGCCGTCGCGCAATTGGTGGACTGCGTCGGATCGGCGAACTTGTACGCGTACCCCTCGCTCGAGAAATCCGCATCGCCCGGTCCGGAGTCACGAACCGCGAACATGTCGCCGTAGCGTGTTCCCAGGACCGGGTTGCCGTTGCTGTCTTTCTGCGGCGTCCCGTCGGCGTTGAACAGCGGGAAGCTGAGCGTAGCGTCGCTCGAATCGACGTAGTACACCACGTAGTCGCCCAAGTATCCGACGGTCGTGCTCGCGTAGTTGCCGGGCCCGCCGAATGCGACCGACACGCCGATGTCGCCGTTGGGCGCGGTCCCGAGCGACGGGTAACCGAAGGCGTACGGGGTATTCCAGATGTGATATTCCCCGACGGAGTTCAGCGACGCGTCGTCGATGCGCACGATCTTGACGTACGGCTGCGGCCGGCCTTGCGTGCAACCCGCGCTGTCGCGTGCCGCGTCCCAACCGAGCCAGACCTCACCGGGCTTGCGAGTCGCCGCGATGATTGCCCCGGTTCCCGCCCCGCGCATGTTGTCGAGCCACTGCTTACCGTCGGGCGCCAACGTGGTGAAATCGACGGTGCAATACGTGTTTATCGTGCTGACGTGCGCGTTGGCGTTGGCATTGTCCGGCCAGCGGTACACTTCCAGATGACTGGTGTCGACGTGCCCACCCCAATACATGGCGTCCGCGCTGCGCTGCGTCAGGCGCGAGGCCCACGCCCGGTTCATCTCGCTCCATTGATCGGGACCGTAGTAGCTGATGCCGACGCTGCTGCCGCCGCCGGTGATGTCCGAAAGAAGGATCCGCGCGACGATGAGTCCGCCGTTGCCGGTCGCACCCGTACCATCGACGCTGGCGTAGAGAAATTTCGACGTGACTGCGAGGTCTGGATAGTCGAGGCCGCCCTTACTTCCAAATCCCGGTTGGGTCAAATCGAAGTAGCTCCACGCGTTCACGTTCGTCTTCAGATCCGCCGGGCGCGCGAAGCCTATTCGCAACCGGTTGGTGCCCGGCGTTTTCGGCGGCGACCCCGGGGGCGGCGGACCGCTGCCATACTGAAGCATCCAGAAGAACATGTTGTTGCGGCGATCGTAGATCACGACCTGATCGCAGCAGAGCCCGCCGTCGCTTTGCGGGAAGATAGTCGTCGGATCGACTTGAGCGAACGTCTGGCCATCGTCTTTCGAGAACAAGAGAAACGTGTTCGCGGTCGCCAGGACGACGCCGTCGTTCGACGCGACGGCCGTCGACGGATCGGGCGGAAAACCCGCCTGACCGCCCGCCGTGTCGCGGACGAACGTCACGCTCATGCCGCCTGCACCCGGACTCGGCGCCGGGGCGGGCCCCGTCTGCGTCGGTGCGACCTTGAACGGCTTGCGCACCGGGCCGTCCGGCACCGGCGGGCCGAGCTCGTTGTTGTTCTCGATGTCACGGTCGACAGGCGAGGGCGCCGTCGGAACCCCGCTCGTCTTGTTCTTGGGCGCGCTCGCCGTCGCTGCCGGGGCCGTGGGCTGCGACGACCGCGCGACCTTCAGCGAGACCTTCGCGGTGAACGGCAACGTCGACCCCGCTTCCCGGTACGTGCCGGTCACGGTCATGGCATACGTGCCGGGAACCGCCAGCGAGCCGAACCGCGTCTGCAGAACGGCCCTGCGCTGCGACACGATCTCGCCCAGGAGGACGGGCATCGCCACCGGCACCAGCTTCTTGCCGGTGCCGAGGGTGACCGAAGACACCAGCACGTTCGCAGCGGCCCCGTCGCCGCTGTTCACCACCGGCGCCGCGACCGCGAGCGAGCCGTCGTCCCAAACTGAATACGCGACCGGGCCGAGGCCGAGCCGGGCGCGGCATCGGTCGTTCTTCGCGTCGTGCGCGCAGTCCGCACCGACCGGACCGCCGGGATGCTCGCCTTCCTGGCGTTCGTGGCAACGGTACAGGAAGAAAGCGACGATCGCGAGCGCGATCACCAGCAGTGCGATGATCGCCCAGAGAAGCTTTTTCATCCGGCACCCGTTGCTTTCGGACGCTGCCTCGTGCAGAGACGCCCGAGGCTCGCTCGTGTCGTTCTACGATAACGGGGCGCGGACGCCCTCTACCGGCGCCCAGGACGGCCGGTGCAGCCAAGCACCTTCGCCGGAGGTTGTGACACCGCAATGCCCGCTCAGACCACCCACACCGCACGCACGCTCAGGCGCGTGCTGCCCGCCGCCGCCACGCTCGAAGGCGGCGGTTTCCTCGTCCACCGGCCGGTCCCGTCACGCGGCGTCGAACAGGTCGATCCGTTCTTGTTGCTCGACGAGATGGGCCCGATGGATCACGCGCCCGGCGAAGCGATGGGCGCGCCGGACCACCCGCACAAAGGCTTCGAGCTGATCACGTACCTGCTCGCCGGCGAGATGGAGCACCTCGACTCGCACGGCAACCACGGAATCTTGCGCGCCGGCGACGCGCAGTACATGCTCGGCGGCACCGGCCTCGTGCACTCCGAGATGCCGAGCGACGAATTCAAACGCAGCGGCGGCCACCGGCACGGCTTCCAGATCTGGGTGAATTTGTCGCGCGCCGACAAAGCGCTCGCGCCGCGCTACAAAGACGTTCCCGCCGCATCGATCCCGGTCGTCGAACCGTCGCCGGGCGCGACGGCGCGCGTCATCGCGGGCGAGGCGTTCGGCGTGAGCGGCCCCGTGCACACGGCGACGCCGTGGACGTACGTGCACGTCACGCTCGCGCCGGGCGCACGCATCGAGCAGCCGGTGCCGCAGGGCTGGACGGCAACGGCGTACGTCTTCGCCGGCACGGGGCACATCGGCGCGCGCGAAGTACGCCGAGGCGACTACGCGGTGTTCGCGGACGACGGCGAGACGATTGCGCTGCAAAACACCGGCACGGAACCGCTCGACGCGCTGCTGCTGAGCGCGCGCCCGATCAAGGAGCCCATGGTGCGCTACGGCCCGTTCGTGATGAACAGCATCGACGAGATCGAACGCGCCTTCACGGACTTCCAAGCAGGCCGCTTCGGCGAAATCAACCCGGTCGTCGCGGAGTAGCGGGGAAAATCTCATGATGATCGCTATGCTCTCCGCGTTCGAGATGCTGATCGTGCTCGCCATCGCCCTCGGTTTCTTGGTCGCCGCGATCGCGGTCGGATTGCTATCTACGGGCCAATCCGCCGAGCGGCTCGGGACGGCGCACGCGACGCTCGCCGTCCGCCGGAGCGCTAATCGCGACAACCATTTCGTATCATCGATATTCACCCAGGACGCGGTTGAGCTCGGTAAGAAAGTGATCGCGCCTACGGCCGTCGTAGACCGGCGCCTCCGCGAGTTCGCGCGCGGTCCACGCTTCAAGCCATGCTACATCGATTTCCGATGCACATGCGGCGGCGACGTCTAGAGCGACGCGAAGAGCGCTTTGATCCCCCCACGCCCAATAGTGCATGAAACGGTCGCGGACGACGTCCGTCGGAGTGTAGACATAGAGAATTAGCTCGCCCTGCCGTTCCGTCGCGTAAGACGTGATGGTCTCGGAGCCGATTGCGAGCGGCCCCGATGAAAAGTCGATCGTGTACACGATGCGCGAATGGCGGTAGAACCCTTCCGGGGTTCTGATGTACCCGAGCGGTCGGAGCGCGTCATCGACTACGCGCGCTCGCGCCGCGAATCGAAGGACGAAGTCGAGATCGCGTGATTGGTACGCCTCGGGCGCGTAGTACGTCGCGGCGCTGCCGCCGCACAGAACCGCTACCTCTCCCGCGGCTTCGAGCGCCGTGCACACGACGAACGCGACGTCCGTCAGCGTTGCGTCGGCGTCGAGTTCGGTCACAGTTCTTTGCGTGCCCGGCGCGGGCGTTGACGAACGCGTTGCGCAGCGTCGACGATGTCGGGGTCGTTCTGACCCATCCGCGCGAGTAGCTCGCGTACGGGGGCGTAGTACTGGTACGTGCGGTTGAGCTCGAAAAGGCGCGTGCGGCCGGCGAGGCGCGACGCGAGAATCCCATCGCGCTCCAGGTCGTCGACCGCGCGTTGAAGGACGCTTAAGTCTTCGTCAAGGAGCGTCGCCAGCTCACGGGGATAGGAGCGTTCGAGCAAACCGAGCAGCTTCAGAACGCGCTCGCGTGTGCGAGAGCCAAATAAACCCTTTGACCGCGATGTCACTATCAAATAATAGCGAAATAGCAGTCATCCGACAACTGAGTCCCAGGCCATCACCTACCGAAGGAGTCGTACCATGCTTCGGCAGATTGGCGGTTTGATCGACCGGGGAATGCGAACGTATGTTCGGGTATCTCCCTGGTCCCGATGCCCCACTCGCCCGAGTACGCCGAGCTCCACGCCTGGTCGAACTTCAGCTTTCTCGAAGGGTCTTCGCACCCGGAGGAGCTGGTCGAGCACGGGCTTGCGCTGGGGCTGCGCGGGATCGCGCTGACCGACCGGGACGGACTTTACGGGGCGGTCCGCTTCGCCAAGGCCGCCGTTCCCACGCCGCAGTTCGCCGCGCTCTGCGGGGCCGAGCTGACGCTGGAGTCGGCGGCCGCCGAACCGATCCGGCCCAGCCGGCCGGCGCGTTCGGCCAAGGACGTCCCCACCGACACGCCGCGGCTGGTGCTGATCGCCGCCGACAAGGCCGGCTACGCCAACCTCGCGCGCCTGATCTCGACCGCGCAGTTGCGCGGGCGCAAACGCGACGCGCGGCTGCGGCTCGAGGATCTCGACGGGCGCACCGACGGGCTCGTCGCGCTGTCGGGCGGGCGCAACGGGATCGTCGAGAAGGCCCTGCTGCGGCGTGACACCGACGACGCGATCGCGCTGGGCGCGCGGCTGCGCGATCTCTTCCCGGGGCGCTTCTACCTCGAGCTGCAGCACCACGCGCGGCCCGAGGACCCCGCCCTGATCCGCGCGATGGTGCGCCTGGCGATGCAGCTCGACGTGCCGTACGTCGCGACCAACGGCGTCGCGTACGCAACGCGCGAGGACGCGCAGCTGTGCGACGTGCTGACCTGCGTGAAGTACGGCGCGTCGCTGCAGAGCGCGGGAACGCTGCTGCGCCCCAACCACGAGCACGATCTCAAATCGCCGGCACGCATGGCGCGGCTGTTCGCCGAGTTTCCGCTCGCGATCTCGAACACGCTGGCGATCGTCGAGCGGTGCGCGTTCCGGCTCGACAAACTGCGCGGCGAGTTCCCGCTCTTCCCGATCCCGGACGATGAGACGTCGGCGCACTCCTATCTGCGCACGCTCGTCTACGCGGGTGCGAAGCGGCGCTATCCGCTGCCGCTCGATCCCAAGGTCGAGCGCCAGCTGGAGTACGAGCTCGGCATCATCGCGCGCATGGACCTCGCCGGGTATTTTCTGGTGGTGTGGGACATCGCGAACGCCGCGGAGCGGCTCGGGGTGCTCGCGCAAGGCCGCGGTTCGGCCGCGAACTCCGTCGTCTGCTACGCGCTGGGTATCACCGCGGTCGATCCCATCAAGGGCGAGCTGCTGTTCGAGCGTTTCTTGAGCGAAGAGCGCGGCGAGGTGCCCGACATCGACATCGACTTCGCGCACCAAGACCGCGAGAAGGTGATCCAGTACGTGTACGAGCGCTACGGGCGCGAGCACGCGGCGATGGCGGCGGAGGTGATCACGTACCGCACGCGCTCGGCGATTCGCGACGTCGGCAAAGCGCTCGGGCTCACGCTCGGGCAAGTCGACGCGATCGTGCGCGAGTACGACACGCGCGAATCGCTCGCGGGCGCCGTCGGCGCGCCGCACGCCGGCGAGAAGCCGCTGCCGCCCTCGGTGGTCAAGCGGCGCGATCTGGACGCGGGCTCGAACATCCTGATGTCGCGTGAAGACGACGCGCCCGCCGCGACGTCCGGCCGCCTGCACACGCCGGGCTTTCAAGACGCCGACGAGAAGCGCGCGCTGTACGGTTTCAAAGCGAAAGATTTCGGCGCGGATCCGGACGTGCATTTGCGCGGGCCGGTCGGCGGCGCGCTCGGCGCGCTGCTGATGCACATGTGCCGGCGCATCGACGGCTTTCCGCGGCACATGGGGATCCACAGCGGCGGGATGGTGATCACGCGCTCGCCGCTGGTCGAGGTCGCGCCGGTGGAGTGGGCGTCGATGCGCGACCGCACGATCGTGCAGTGGGACAAGGACGATCTCTCCGATCTCGGGCTCATCAAGATCGACCTGCTCGGGTTGGGGATGCTGTCGCTGCTGCGCGACGCGTTCGCGCTGCACCGGCGCCGCTATCCCGACCGGCCTACGCTCTCGCTCGACGACATCCCCGGCGACGACCGCCCGACGTACGAGATGCTGCAGCACGCCGACTCGATCGGCGTGTTCCAAGTCGAGTCGCGCGCGCAGATGTCGATGCTGCCGCGCCTCAAACCCGCGTGCTTCTACGACATCGTCATGCAGGTCGCGATCATTCGCCCGGGCCCGATCCAAGGCGACATGATCCATCCGTTCTTACGCCGCCGCAACGGGCTGGAGCCGGTGACGTACCCGCATCCCAAACTGAAACCGATCCTCGAGCGCACGCTGGGCGTGCCGCTGTTTCAAGAGCAAGGGATGCGCATGGCGATGGAAGCCGCGGGGTTTTCGGCAGGCGAGGCGGATCGCTTGAGGCGGGCGATGGGACACAAGCGCTCGCGCGAGCGTATGATCGAGCTTTATCCACGCCTTGTGGATGGAATGGTGCATAACGGCATCCCGCGCGAAGACGCCGACAAGCTGTACCACATGCTCGAAGGCTTCGCCGACTACGGTTTTCCGGAGTCGCACGCGGCCTCGTTCGCGTTGCTCGCCTACGCGTCGGCGTACGTGAAATGCCACGAGCCCGCCATCTTCTGCGCGGCGATCCTCAACGTGCAGCCGATGGGCTTTTATTCGACCGAAGTGCTGGTCAACGACGCGCGCCGCCACGGCGTCGTCGTGAAGCCGATCGCGGTGAACGAGAGCGAGTGGTGGAGCTTCGTCGACAAGGACGGCGCGCTGCGCTTGGGCTTCCACCTCGTGCGCGGCATGGGCGAGGTGCAGCGCGACCGGCTCGAGCGCGCGCTGTCGTACGGCGAGGACGAGTCGGCGCCGCGCGAGTTCCCCGACCTGCTCGACTTCGCGCGGCGCACGATGCTCGAGCGCGACGCGCTCGAGAACCTCGCCGCCGCGGGCGCGTTCGCGCCGTGGTATCCGACGCGGCGCGAAGCGATGTGGGCGCTGCGCGGTCTGGACGAGCGCGAGACGCGCGGCGAGCTGGGGCGCGCGATGGAGATCGTCGACGAGCCGGAGGCCGTGCTACCGAGACTGACGGAGATCGAGCAGACGACGCTCGACATCCACGCGACCGGCGTGAGCGACGTGCAGCCGATCGCGCACCTGCGCGCGTTTCTCGACGCGCAGAACGTGCTCGCCGCGAGCCGCCTGCCGGCGATGCCGAAGAACCTCGTGTGCAAGATCGGCGGCCTCGTCATCACGCGCCAGCGCCCCGGCACGGCGAAAGGCTTCGTGTTCCTGACGATCGAGGACGAGACGGGCCTGGTGAACGTGATCGTGCGCCCCGACGTCTACGAGCGCAACCGCCGCACGATCCGCACCTCGCAGTGCCTGATCGTGGAAGGCGTGCTGCAAAAAGAATACGGCTGCGTCGACGTGATCATGAAACGCTGCTGGCCGCTGGACGCCCACGGCGCCGCCGAGAAGGTGCGCGCACGGAACTTTCACTAGCATCGGCCCACGAGGCCGGCATTCGCTTCGCGGCCTCGAGTTCGCGTTCGAGACGTAGCCGACGCGCCGGTCCGCCATTAGAAATTTTCGCCGACGATGCCGCTGCGAAATTGGGCACTGGCTTTCGCGCATTTGCCGACAATGCCCAGGCTCGGACCGTTGGAGTGAATGAACGCATTCTGCGCTCCATTGTTGTAGAAAAAGCCCGACGTCATGGCGTTGGTCAGACGGCCAACAGGAGCCCGGGAAACCCATCGACCCCCGCTACTCGCGAGGTAGAAAGGAAAGCCGACGACCGGCGTGATTGCCGTGTCGATGACAATCGGGATGTCTACGGGCTTCCCGTCCTCGACGCGCTGAAACTCCAGGATGGGCGTCAGCGTCGTTGTGCTGCGATAGGTGCCGTCGGGGAGAATTGTGATGAATCCCCCCGAACGTGCATTGGGTGAAAGCCGCGCCGTAATCACGTACAGCAGGTCTCCCGACTTGCTGTGAATTCGGATCGGGTTCTTCGATCTGTTCGCGAAGCGCAGTAAGCGAACCGGGGTCGTTTCGCCGGCGTGGATCGCTCTTGCGCGCAGCATGACGGTATCGATATTGTTTTTGTCCGGCTCGAATGGGGCGTCACCGAAATCGACCATCTCGTCGAAAGCATCAGTATTCGGCGCCAGAGCATTTGCCGGTATGCGGAAATGCTGCCTAGCGGTCACCGTCCCGAGATAGTCCACACCTGGCGAGACGAGCTGCTGACGGCTCACCGTCGCGGGCGCGAACGCGCCGATGATGACCGACCGCGGCGTTGACGGATGGCCGATGAGAACCCGCGCGAAATTCAGCACTGTATCGGTGGCGATCGGGATCCGAACGACAAGCGGTCCCTGCGTGTACGCTCCTAGGTCTTTGACATTCCGCGCGAATGTCAGCCACTTCGTATCGTCGTTCGGCCCGGGCGGCATGTTGATCCCGACGATCTCGAACGGTTTGAACTCGACCGCTGCACTGTCGTTATAGGTGGCTCCGTCGAACTTGGTCGACCAGAACGCGGAGGTCGCGGTCGACCGCGTGATTTTCGCGCGTCGCGGAACTTCGACGGAAACGAGCAGTTGGCCCGCGCCATCGCTGTACCGCTCGGGTTGTACGATCAAGAACTCGACTTCCGACTGTCCGACGCCGTTTCGAATGTGCGCTTCGTCGCCACTTAGAAACGCCGCGTCGATGGGCGCAACGGTCGTCTGGGACTTCACGCCCGCTCCGGCTGAGACAGCGAGCACGGCGAGCGCCGTGCTCGCTGCCAGAAGTATGTTCACCAACTGTCGCTTCATCGGTCTACTCCCTCAATGTGGTTCGAGGATAGTGGACCGCTGCCGTCGCGTATAGTAACCCTAGCAGTTTTGTCTGGCAAATGTATCTGGCACACCAGCGCTGTTCTACGTTCGCAAAAACTGACGGTTTACGCCAGTGCGGCGACGATCCGGTCGATTCCCTCGTACAACGCGGCCGGCTCGGTGGCGAGCGAGATTCGCACGAAGCCTTCGCCGCCCGGCCCGAACGCCGTGCCCGGCGCGACGGCCACGCCGCGCTCGCGCAGCAACGTGAACGCGAAGTCGCGGCTCGACAGCCCGCTCGCGCGCACGTCGGCCCACACGTAGAACGCGCCGCTCGGCGGCAGCGCCGGGACGCGCGCCGCGGTGAGCCGGCGGCACACCTCGTCGCGTCGCTCGCGGTACGCCGCGTTCATGTGCGCGACGACGTCCTGCGGCCCGGTCAGCGCCGCGAGCGCCGCGTACTGCGCGGGCGCGTTGACGCACGAGATCAGCGGCTCTTGCAGCTTCGCGATCTGCGCGACCGCGCGCGGCGGCGCGGCGACATAACCCACGCGCCAGCCCGTCATCGCGTAGGTCTTGGAGAACGTATAGATCGCAATCGTGCGCTCCGGATCGGCGACCGCTGCGGCGCTGACGAAGCGTTCGTCGAACACCGTTTCGTCGTAGCATTCGTCCGACACGATCCATAAGTTGCGCGACGCGGCGAACGCGCCGATCTCGCGCATCCGGTCGCGGTCGATCACCGCGCCGAGCGGATTCGACGGCGAGTTTAGTAGCACGGCTTTGGTGCCCGCGTCGCAGAACCGCTCGAGATCGGCGATCTCAGGCAAGAAACCGTTCTCGGGAACGAGCGGATACGGCAAGATGCGGGCCCGCAGCATCGTGGCCATCATCGCGAAGTTCGGCCAGCCGGGGTCGGGCAGCAGAATCCCGTCGCCGGGATCGAGCAATGCCGACAGCGCGGCAAAGATCCCCTCAACGCCGCCGTTGCTCACCACGATGTCGTTCGGGCTGACGTGGTAGCCGTTGCGCGCGCGAATCTTCTCCGCCAGCGCTTCGCGCAGCTCAGGAATCCCCGCGTTGGAGACGTACTCCGTCTTGCCCGCGCGCGCCGCAGCATCGGCCGCGTCGACGATATGCGACGGCGTCGGAAAGTTGGGCTGGCCGACCGCCAGCACGATACAGTCCGGCGTCTGCCACGCCGCATCCATGATCTCGCGAATCCCGGAACGCGGCATCTTGACGATGGTCTCGCTGACGCCGGTAACCCGCCGATCGATCATCACCGCGCGAGCGTCTTCCGGGCATGCGCCAGCATCTCGGTCATCGGCGGGAGATCGCCCGGGTGCACGCCGCGGTAGAGCCAGCGGATCACGCCGTCCGCGTCGATCGTCGCGGCGCCGGGGTTCTGCGCGGCGTCCTCGATGCGCGTCGCGTCCCAGTCCTGGCGGAAGCCGGCCGCTTCGTTCTCGTCGCGGCGCTGCACCAGCGCGGGCGTCGTCTTGAGCTTCGTGAGGTCGAAGTCGTCGAACCCCATCGCCTTGTAGGTGTGCATGTCCTCGTCGCCGATGCACTGCGCACGGTCGTTGTGGCGCGCGCAGAAATCGTCGGCTTTGGCTTGCGATCCGATCGTCACGCAGCGCACGTTGATGCCGCCGGCGGCGAACTGTTGGTCGAGCTCGCGCAACTGCGCGAGGGGCTCAGCGAAGAACCGTCAACCGACGTGCCGCAGCCACACGACGAGCGCGGGCAGCGGGACGCCGAGGTCGAGAACGCTTTGCGGTGCCGGATCCCCGGCGGCGAGTGTCGTGCTCATCATTCCTATCTCGGCGCGATCGCGCGCTTCCAGAGATCCCACGCGCGAGACACGAGCCCTGTCTGCGTCTGCGTCGCGCGGCGCGCTTCGGCGGCGCTGAGATACGTCGGGTTGCCGAGCCGCAGCGCTTCGGATTGCAGCGCCGCGTCCTGGCCGGTGTAGTACGCGCGGAACACCGCTTCGGGGATCGAGCCGGCGACGGCCACCATGCCGTGGCCGCGCATCAGCGCGACGTTCGCTGCGCCGAGGCTGCGCGCGAGCGCGTCGCCGAGCGGCTGCGTGCTCACCAGCATGTCGGTCGCCAAGCCGCCCGCGTCGCGGATCTCGAACACCGGCACGCCCGCGCCCAGGAACGCGCCCATGTGGAACACCGGCTGCAGCCGCACCGCCGACACGCCGAACGGGATCACCGCCGGCGTGTGCGCGTGCACGATCGCGTTGACGTCCGGGCGCACGTTGTAGATCGCGCCGTGGATGAAGCGCTCGGCGTAGCTCGTGCGGCCGTTCGCGTCGAGCGCGTTGCTGTCGAGATCGTACGTCAGGATGTCGGCCGCGGTCACGAGCGCCGGCGCCATGCTGCGCGCAAGCCGGTAGCGGTTCGCGTTCTGCGGATCCCGCACGCTCACGTGGCCGAAGCCGTCCACGACGTTTTCGTGCGCCAGAATGTGGTTCGCCGTGACGAGATCGTCGATCACGGGCGCGTCGTCCGCGGCGGCGGCGCGAACGCGCGGCGACGCGAGCGTCGTCACCGCGAGCGTCCCGGCGACGAACGTGCGGCGCTTCATCGCGCCGCGCTCAGAAGGCGGTGAGACCGTTCGGCGTGCCGTTGCCGGTCGGGCCGTCGTAGCCGGGCCCAGCGCTGCACAAGTACGTGTCGCTGCATGCGCCGTTGCTTCCCGACCCGATGTCGAACAACCCGCGCCGCGACGTGTAGAGCTTGCGCGCCGGGAAGTCCGCGTCGTCCGAGTCGCGGTTGCGGCCGGGGCCGTAACCGGCCAGACCGTAGATCGCGGCGATCGCCGGCGACCCGATGCTCGTGCCGGCGAGCACGTGCCACCCGTTCGGGCCGTAGAGACCACTCGAATCGTACTCGGCGACGTTGTCCGCAGCGTACGCCACATCGCCGTAGATGCGCGACGGGAACGTTCGCGTGCGGCCCTGCCCATCGGTGGACGAGCCGACGCAGTTCGAGTCCGCCTGCTGCCATGGCGGCATCGGCTCGAACGCGCTGCAGCCGCTGCCGGTGCTCGGCCACACGCTCTCACTCCACCCGCGCGCGACCGTCGCATCCTGCCACAGTTCCGTGCCGCCCACGGCGACCACGCTCGGAAACGCCGCGGGGATCAGCGGGCCGATCACCGAGCCGTCCCATTGCGGCATCGACATGTAGCTGAAGTCGCCGCTGCCCGCGACCACCGCGATGTTCGGGTGAACGTAGTACGCCAGCAGCCCGCCGTTCGCGACCGGTCCGGGATCGGTCGGCGACTCGTTCGACACGTAGCTGTTGGAGATCGCGGCCGGTTCGAACTCGGCGGCCGCGTTCACCGCCGCGCCGAGATCGTTCATGAAGTCGTCGTTCGACTCCACCAGCACGATGTTGCACTTCGGACAGTTTGCGGAGACCATCTCGAGATCGAGCGCGGTTTCGATCTGCCAGCCCGCGAAATCGGGCGGCGCGACAGGCGGCAGCGGTGCGGCCTTGCCGTTCTGGTTCACTTTGCGAAAGCAACGGTTCGCGGTGGTGCACGGCGGTAAGCCGTAGCGCGCGCGGTACACCGCGAGATCGTGCTCCGCTTGCGGCGTGTCGTACGCATCGACGATCGCAATCAGCGCGTCGCTGCCTTTGCTGCGCGCGGCCGCGGTGAGATGATATGCCGACTGCAGGTCTTCGGGGCCGAAGCCGTCCGGCGCCGCGGGCCGCGCGGATGCCGATCGCTGCGCCGATTGCGCCGCGGTCGTCGCGCCGTTTTGCACGACGACGTACGAGGTGCAGCGCGCGCGGCCCGTTCCGACGGGACCGCAGACGGGCTTCAGCGCACCCGCGGCGACGCCGTCGGCCACGGTCTTGAACTGGCGGCCCACGGACGCGGGCACCGTTTTGCCGGCAGGCTGGGGCGCGAAGCTTCCCGGGCCGCCGCATCCGGTGAAGAAGAGCGCGCTCGTCATGAGCGCGCCTGCTGTGAGTCGCTGCATTCGCCTACCTCGGTTGCAAGGCAAAAGGCGCCGCGCTTTCCCGCTCACGGGCTTTTCCTTGTTGTCGGCCGCTCCGGCGCGCGCGCCTACTTCCTTGCACAGGGGACCAGCATATGTGAGGCCGGTCTCAGCGCGTCGGGCGGTCCTTGAGCCGGATCGCGGCCTTCGTCGCCGTGTGGGTGGCCGAGAACGCCACGACTTTGGCATCGAAGAGGCCGGCGCGCGCGATCGCGGCGCGAACGTCGCCCTCGCCGACGGGGGCGCCGTTGCCCTTCGGATGCACGATCCACAGCGCGCCGGCGGGCGTGAGGTGCGCGCGGCCGCGCGCGATCTCGCCGAGCTCGCCCGGGTGCGACACGCCCTGGAAGATGATGTCGAACGATCCGCGCAGCGATGTCGCCGGCGCGTTCGCGAGCGCGCCGCGCAGTTCGGCGAGGAATACTTCGTCGTCGATGCCGCGCGCGTACACGCGCTCGTTCCCGCGCACGCCGAGCTTCTCAAGCCGCGACTTCGGATTGCTGATGGCGTGCGCCCAGCGCCGCGCGGCGATGTTTCCGAGCTGCAACTCGACGGCGACGCCGGGCAGCGCGAGTCGGAGCGCATCGCCGTCGGCGGCGACGCTCGTGAGCGCCGCGAGCGGCACCGTCAGGCGGTGCCCGCCGGACAGCCGCAGCTCGGTCGAATCGAGATGCGCCTTCGCCTGCGCGGCCGTGCCGTTCACGCGCGCGACGCAGACGGCTTCCTTTCCCACGGCCGCGCTACGCCTTCGCGGAGCGCGCGGTCTCCGCGGCCTTGCGCAGATTTGCGAAATACGCGTCCAGCGTGCGCGTGTGCCCGATGACGTAGCGCGACACGAACCGGAAGACGGGGTTGTACACCTCACCGCGCTCGACCACGGTGAGCGTCGTGCCGCCGGCCGCCGGCGCGAACTCGTAGGTCCAGCTGCCGCCGTACGGCAGCTTCTTGTCGACGATCGCGGTGACGAGCCGCCGCGGCCGCTCCTGCTGCACGATCGCGTACGAGCCGTCGTTGGTGCGCCGGAACTCGGCGAGCGAAAGATCCCAGAGCTGGTCGGGCGAGACCGCGAACGTATCCGAGCGCGACGCAACGTGCGCCACGGGCTGCGCGGCGCCGACGGCGGCGGCCACGCCGACGATCGCGACGACGGCGCCCACCGCGCCGCCGGCCACTTTCAGCAGCAGCATCATCGCTCTGCCTCCGCGCGCGCGCGCTGCGCGCCGATGTGCCGGTTGGCGGCGTGCGCGAGGAGCTCGAGCCCGCGCAGCGCGCTGCGCCGCTCGGTTTCGGAAAGCCGCCCCAGCATCGCAGTCACCTTCTCACGGTCGAGCACCGAATGCGCTTCGCGAATGCGCTGGCCTTTCGCGGTGAGCGTCAGCCGGACGCGGCGCTTATCGACGCGGTCGCGCGCGCGCCGCACGTACCCGTCGGACTCGAGACGGTCGACGGCCAGCGACATCGTCGACGCCGTCACACCCATGTGGGCCGCCAGCTCTGAGAGGCTCGTCGGGTCGGTCAAGCTCAAGTGGTCCAAGATGCTCACCTGATGCGCGCTCAGGGCTTCGCCCGTCTTGGGGTCGCGCACGTGACGGGTGTGGCAGGCGAAGTAGATGCGCGGATAATGGTCGAGGACGGAATCCGCGTCGGTACGGCTCACGTGCGCCGAGCATAGCGCAACTCAGTTTGGTTTGTCAAACCAAATCTTTTGCGCCCACGCGGTTGGGGGCGGCGGGCCGCGCGCGACCGGCCGCGAAGGCGCACGCCGTGCACCGCCTCTTCAAACTCCTCGTGCCGGTCGGCGTGCTGCTGACCGCACTCGCGCGCCCCGCCGCCGCCCACGTCACGCGCTTCGAGCTCGTCTCGCGCACCCCGATCGCATACGGCTACGAGAAGATCGCCGGCCGGCTGTGGTTCGCCGACGATCCGGTCGCCGCGGCGAACCGCCGCATCGTGGACCTGTCGCTCGCGCCGCGCACGCGCGGGCTCGTCGTCTCGTCGGCCGACGTCCTCATCCTTGCGCCGGCCGATCGCTCGCAGGCCAACGGCGCCGCCCTTATCGACATCCCCAACCGCGGCGGCGCGACGGCGCTCGCGATCAACCGCGGCCGCTTCTCGCGCGATCCCGCGCGGCCCGACGAGCTCGGCGACGGCTTCCTGATGCGGCACGGCTTCAGCGTCGTGGTGATCGGCTGGCAGTTCGACGTGCCGCACGAGCCCGGTTCGTTCGGCCTGCGCGCGCCGGTGGCGACCAACGGCGGGAAAACGATCACCGGCTTGGTGCGCAGCGACTTTCACGTCGACGCCGCCGCCCCCGAGCACGGCATCGGCGACCGCGATCACGTGCCGTATCCGATCGCGGCGGAGAACGACGCGGCGAACGTGCTCACCGAGCGCGACGACGTGACCGCGCCGCGCCGCACGATCCCGCGCGAGCGCTGGCGTTTCGCGCACAACGGCACGACGATCGCGCTCGACGGCAACTTCGTGCCGGGCAAGATCTACGAGCTCGTGTACCGCGCGAAGGATCCCGTCGTCGTGGGGCTCGGGCTCGCCGCGGTGCGCGACGCGGTGTCGTACTTCAAGCACGACGCGTCGGCGCCGCTGCACGTTGCGCGCGCGTACGGCTTCGGCATCTCGCAGAGCGGGCGTGTGCTGCGCATGCTCGTGCAGCGCGGCTTCGACGCCGACGAAGCGGGCCGGCCCGTGTTCGACGCCATCATGCCGATCGTGAGCGGTCCGTCGCTGGGAAGCTTCGACCACCGCTTCGCGCAGCCGTCGCGCGACGCGGCCGCGTTCTCGTCGTTCTTCTATCCGACCGACGTTCCGCCGTTCCGCGAAGCCGACTGGCCGCTGCCCCGCGGGCTCAAAGTGATCGACATCGACACGTCGCACGAGTACTGGGGCCGCACGGCGTCGCTGATGACGACGACCGACGACGGCACGCGCGACGCTGCGCTGCCCGACGCCGCGCGCTTCTACGCGATCGCCGGCGGGATGCACATCCCCAACCTCGCGACGACGCTGCGCGACGGCATGCGCCAGCGCACCGACCCGCTCGACTACCGCTGGGTGGAACGCGCGCTGCTGCTGCGGCTCGACGACTGGGTGCGCACCGGCACGCCGCCGCCGCCGAGCCGGTATCCGACGATCGCGGCGGGCACGCTCGTCGCGCCTGATGCGTGGACGTTCCCCGCGATCCCGGGCGTGGTCGGGCCCACGCCCGCGGCGCTGCACCGCACGTGGCGCTACGACTTCGGGCCGCGCTGGGACGCGGGCATCGACGAGCGCGAGCCGCCGGCCGTCGGCGCGCCGTACGCCACGCTCGTGCCGCGCGTGGACGCGGACGGCATCGACGTGGGCGGCGTGCGGCTGCCGGAGATCGCCGTCCCGCTCGCGACGTACACCGGCTGGAACGTGCGCACCGCCGCGACCGGCTTCGGCGACCGGCTCGTCGACTTCTTCGGGACGTTCGCGCCGTTCGCCCAGACGCGCGACGAGCGCCTCGCCGCCCACGATCCGCGGCTCTCGATCGCGGAGCGCTACGCCGACCGCGCCGCGTACCTCACCGCGTACGACGCGGCGACCGCGACCCTCGTCAGCGAGGGCTACGTGCTGGCCGCCGACGCGTCCGCGCTGCACCTGCGCGCCGAGCAGCTCTGGGACGAGGTCAGCGCGGGCCGCTGAGCGGAACACCGTGCCGGGCCACGTATGGTTCCTCGCCGCAAAGGAGACCTCATGAAGCGATTCGCCGCCGCGCTCGCGCTCGCGCTGCTCACCACCACGATCGCCTCGGCGCAGTCGTATCCCGACGATCCCGGGGTGGGCACCGAGCGCGGCATCGAGCAGGTCAACAACTCCGGCCAGGTCGGCACGGTGACGCTGTTCCACCGCGGCGCGGCCACGAGCGTCGTGGTCGACCTCAAGGGCACCGACTCCAGCCGCGTGCAGTCCGTCCGCATCTACCGCGGCAAATCGTGCGAGGAGTTCGATCCCGGTCCGCCCGTCTATTTCCTGCACGACATGCGCAACGGCAGGTCGGTGTCCAGCGTCAAGGTGGCCGAAGAAAAGCTGCTCTCCGGCAACTACAACGTCGTCGTGTTCTCGTCGAACGCGAAGGGCGCCGCGTCGACCGCGTGCGGACACCTCTACTCATGAGCGCGGAGCAGACCGACCCCGTCAACGCCACCAAGCCCGAGTTCTCGCGGCGCGGGTTCGTGTCGCTCGGCGCGGGCGCCGCGCTCGTCGCGGCGAACGCCGCGCCGGTGAACGCGCAGACCGACGGTTTCGGCAAACCGCACCCGCCGATCGTCGCCGAAGACGATCCCGCGATCGTGGTGTCGCGGCCGCGGTTGACGCCCAGCGCCGGCGGCGCGATCGGCGCGTACGCCGCGACGCCGCGCACGGTCACGCCGCGGACGCCCGGCGTCGTGGTGATCCAGCACATCTGGGGCGTGGACGCGACGATCCGCGACACAGTGCGCCGGTATGCCAAGGCCGGGTACATCGCGATCGCGCCGTTCCTGTTCGACCGGCTCGGCGCGCCCAGCGGCGACGGCATGACCGACTACCAGCCGTTCGTTCCGTTCGCCGGCAAGATGACGGCGCAAGGGTTCGTCACCACGGACGCGCTCGCGGCGCACGACTGGATCCACGCGCAGGCGCACGACGGCTCGATCGGGATCACGGGCTTCTGCATGGGCGGCGGGATCGCGCTGCAGCAGATCATCGATTCGAAGGGATACGCGGCGTGCTCGATGTTCTACGGCAACGTCCGGCCGGGCGCGAAGAGCGACGATCCCACGACGCCGGCGATGTTCGACTTCGTCAGCCGCATCACCACGCCGCTCATGGGCAGCTTCGGCGCGCGCGACACGTCGATCAAACCCGACGACGTGCGCGCGATGTTCGCCCGGCTGACCGCACCGCACGATCTGAAGATCTACGACGAAGCGGGGCACGCGTTCTTCGACGACACGCGCTCCAGCTACGTCCCGAGCGCCGCCGCCGACGCGTGGACGCGCACGCTCGCGTGGTTCAAGACATACCTCACCTGATCGAAGCGCGCGCATGACACGCTCCGTCCTCGACGCGCTCGACGCGCACGCCGCCGCGCGGCCAGGCGCGCTCGCGCTCGACGACGTCTCGTACGGAGCGCTGCGCGACGCGTCGCTGCGCGTCGCCGCGAAGTTGCGCGCCGCGGGGTTGAAGCCCGGCGACCGGTTGGCGATTTATGCGGAGAACCGGCCGGGCTTCGTGTACGCGTACCTCGGCGGGCTGCGCGCCGGCGCGATCGTCGTCACGGTGAACGTCCTCTACCGCACCGCCGACCTGACGAACATCCTCGACGACGCGACGCCGTCCGTCGTCTGCGTGTCGGCGCAGAGCGCGCAGTTCGTCCCGCCGGAGCGCGACTTCGCGGTGATCGACCTCGCGGACGTCGAGGCGTGGGCGCACGACGCGGCGATCGCCGCGCTGCTCGCCCCGCCGCCGGTCGCGGCGGACGATGTCGCGATCCTCATCTACACGAGCGGCACCACAGGCCGCTCGAAAGGCGCGATGCTCACGCACGGCAACCTCGGCGCGATCGGGGACCAGCTCACGCAGGCGTGGCACTGGACGAGCGCCGACACGCTGCTGCTGACGCTGCCGCTGTTCCACGTGCACGGTTTGGGCGCGGGCTTGAACGGCACGCTGGTTGCCGGAGGGCGCGTGCTGCTGCGCGAGCGCTTCGACGCGCCGTCGGTCGTCGCGGCGTTGGAGAACGGCGACGCGACGATGTTCTTCGGCGTGCCGACGATGTACGTGCGCATCCTCGAACAGGCCGGCGAGGACGTGCGCTTCGACCGCGTGCGTTTGTTCGTGTCGGGCTCGGCCGCGCTGCCGGCGACGGTGCACGAGGAGTTCGCGCGCCGCTTCGGCGTGTCGATCCTGGAACGTTACGGCGCGACGGAGTTCGGTTTCGCGCTGAGCAACCGCTACGAGGGCGCGCGCCACGCCGGCACCGTGGGCTTCCCGCTGCCGCAGGTCGACATCCGGCTCGCGGACCCCAACGGAACCGACGTCGCGCCGGGCGACGCAGGCGAAATTCTGGTGTGCGGTCCCAACGTATTCAAAGGCTACTGGCGCAACGACACGGCGACGGCCGGCGCGTTCCGGCACGACGACGCTCGGCGCTGGTATCGGAGCGGCGACCTCGCGACGTTCGATCCCGAGCGCGGTTACGCGATCAACGGCCGGCTCAAAGAGCTCGTCATCAGCGGCGGGTTCAACGTCTACCCGATCGAGGTCGAGACCGAGTTGCTGCGCGTGCCGGGGATTCGCGCGGCGGCGGTGATCGGGCAACCCGATCCGGCGCGCGGCGAGATCCCGGTCGCGTTCGTCGAAGTCGACGACACGTTCGACGCGGAGGCCGCGCTCGCGACGCTGCGCGAGCGGCTGGCGAGCTTCAAAGTGCCCAAGCACCTGTACCCGATCGACGCGCTGCCGCGCAACGCGATGGGCAAAGTGGAGAAGCCGCGGCTGCGGGAGCTGCTCGCAAAGCACGCCTGATCCGAAGCGATCGGTCATCGAACCTCCGCGTGACGGGCACCGCCTCCCGTGACGGCGAAGGGAGAACCCCGATGGCGACGACGATCGTTCACGCCGCGGACGTGCACCTCGAGACGGCGTTCACCGAGGTGCGCGGCGGGGCGCGCCGGCGGGCCGCGCTCGCGGACGCGTTCACCCGCGTCGTCGACCTCGCGCTCGAGCGCCGCGCCGACGCGCTGACGATCGGCGGCGACCTTTACGAAGCCGAGCGCGCGGGACCGCAGACCGCGCGCTTCGTGTTCGCGCAGCTCGCTCGCTTCGGCGGACCGGTGTTCGTCGCGCCGGGCAACCACGACCCGTACTCGTCGCGCGCGCTGTATGCGCGCGAGGACCGCCCCGCGAACGTGCACGTGTTCGCCGAGCCCGTCTGGAGCGCTTCGCCGCTCGGCGACGACGTGACGATCTACGGTTTCGGTCACGCGCCCGCCGAGCCGGGCCGCCCGTTCGCGAAGGCGCGTTTCGACCGGCCGGGGACGCGCATCGCGCTGGTCCACGGCAGCGACGAGGACCGTTGTCCGCCCGGTAAGCGCGCGACTGCGCCGTTCACGCTGGCGGAGATCGTCGCGTCGGGCGCCACGTGCGCGCTCGCCGGACACTACCACGGCGGTTCGGTCGCCGCAGACGGCAGTGGGCCGCGGCTCGCGTATCCCGGTTCGCCCGAACCGATCAAATTCGGCGAGCGCGGCGCGCACGGCGCGCTGGTGGTGACGGTCGAGCACGGGCACGTCGCGATGGAGCCGGTGGAGCTCGCACGCACGCGCTTGATCGATCTCGACGTCGCGCTGCACGATGCGGCCAGCGAGCACGCGGTGCTCGGCGCGCTCGAGGAAGCGCTCGCACCGTACGGCCGCGACGACTTCCTGCGCGTGCGTTTGCACGGCACCGTCGCGCCGGGGACGCGCATCGACCGCGAGCTCATCGCCGGCCGGTTCGCCGGCGCGCTGGGCGCGATCGAGCTGATCGACGAGACGGCGTGCGCTGACTACGCCGCGATCGCGCACGAGCCCAACGTGCGCGGGCGCGCCGTCGCGGATCTGATGGCGCTCGCCGCCGGCGGAAACGCGGACGCGCGCGCGGCGCTGCGCTACACCGTCGCGGCGTTCTCGGACGGAAACCTCGCCCCGTGACGGTGATCGCGTGAGACTGCGGTCGCTGCGCGTCGACGGCTTCGGCCGGCTCGCCGACCGCGACTTCGCGTTCGGCCCGGGACTCAACGTCGTGGTCGGCCGCAACGAGGCCGGCAAGTCGACGCTTGCGGCGGCGCTTGTCGCCTCGCTGTACGGTTTCAAGCGCGGCGAGAAAGAGCGCTGGCGGCCGTGGAACAGCGGCGCGAACTACGCGAGCGCGCTGACGTACGAGACGGCGGACGGACAAACGTGGGAAGTGCACCGCGCGTTCGACCACGACACGAAAGGTGTGCGCGTGTACGACGCCGGCGGCAACGACGCGGCCGCGCGCATCGGCCGCGGCAAGTCGCTCAGCCCCGGCGAGGCGCACCTGCAGATCTCCCTCGACGTGTTCTTGCAGACCGCGTGCGTGCGCCAGCGCGTCGATCGCGCTCGACGGCGGCTCCGCGAACGACGTGTCGGCGGCGCTCGCGCAAGCGCTCGGCGGCGGCCCGAAAGAAGATGCCGCGCTCGGCGCGCTCGAGCGCCTCGACGACGCCGTGCGCAAGCACGTCGGCACGGAGCGCGCGCACAAGAACGCGCCGCTCAAGAAGCTGAAGCGAACTCGAGCTCCAGCAGCGCCGCAGCGCGGATGATGCGCGCACCGCGCTGGACACGCTGGCATCGTTGCGCGAGAAGATCGCCGCCGAGTGCACGAAACGCGATCGCGATCTCGCGAACGCCGCGGTGCTCGAACGGCGCAAGCGCGCGCTGTGCGCCGCGCACATTCGCGCGCGGCTCGCGGCGCTCAAAGAGCATCGCGCCGACCATGCCGCGGTGCAGGCCGCGCGCGCGGCGTTCGCCGACGTGGCGGATTTCGACGCCGACGAGGTCGGCGCGCTCGACGACGCGTACCACGTGTGGCGCGCGGCGGAAGGCGTCGCGGACGCAGCCGCCCACGGGATGGCGGAGGATGCGCTGAGCGCGGACGAACGGCGCGAGCTCGCCGGCCGGCGCGCGGACGCCGGCACGCTCGACGACGACGCGTTCGCCGCGCTGCGCACGGTGGCGGCACAAGCCGTCACCGCGCGGGCGAAAGCCGCCGCGGCATCGCACGACGCCGCGATCGCTCGCAATGCCGGCGACGGCGGCCGCACTGCCGCCGGCGCGTCTGCTCGCCGCCGCGCTGATCGCGTGGATCGCCGACGCCGCCGTGGCGATCGCGCACGTGTGGCTGTGGACGGCGGTCGGCGGCGTGATCGCGGTCGCGCTGACGGCCGCGGCGTTCGCGCGCTCCCGCGCACGGACGATGCGAACGCGCGAAGCGGATGCAAAGCAGCGCGTCGCGGATGCTGCGCTCGCCGAGGAGCACATCGCCGCGGCCGCGGTCGCGCGCGTGCTGGAACCGCTGCACCTTGCGAACGTCGACGAGCTCGTGCAGCGCCGCGCGCGCTACGTCGCGCTGCTCGCGCGCGAGAGCGCCGCGGCGAAGGCCGAAGCGCGCGCGCAGGGCGCGCGCGAGGCGGCGGCCGCCGCAGCAGGGCGCTTCGACGCGCTAGCGAGCACGCTCGTCCCCGACGCCGCGGGAGAACGCGCGGAACGCCGCGCCGCAGCGCACCGGCGCGCGGCGCGCCGGGCCGAACGCGACGGCCTCGACGCCCGCCTGGCGATGCTGGAGCTGCGCCGCGGCGACATCCTGCACGGCGACGACGACCGCGCGCTCCAAGCGGAATACGACGCGCTGCTCGCGGCGGGCGTGGAGCCCGCGGCCGACGACGACCCGCAGACGCTGCGCGCCGTCGAGCGCGAACGCGCGGAGCTCGACACGCGCGCGCGCGACGCAGAACGCGCCGTCGCAAACCTCGAAGGCGAGCTGCGCGCCGGCGAGGAGAGCGTCCCGGACGTCGCGGCGCGCGACGAAGCGCTCGCGGCGACGCGCGCGGAGATCGCGCGGCTCGAAGCGTTCGACCGCGCGATCAAGCTCGCGCGCGACACGATCGAGATGCGCAAGGACGAAGCCCACCGCGCGTTCGCGCGCCGGCTCGAAGAGTACAGCGCCGACGTCCTCGCGACGATCACGGCGGGCCGATACGGTGAGATCCGGCTCGATCCCGCGACGCTGGCGATCCGCGTGCGCATCCCGGAGACCAACGGCTTCGAGGACGTCGACAAGCTGTCGGCCGGCACGCGCGACCAGATCGCGCTCGTCGTCCGCTTCGCGACGGCGCGCATGTTCGCCGAAGGCCTGGAGACGCCGCCGCTGCTGCTCGACGACCCGTTCGCGTTCTGGGACGCCGATCGCATCATGCGCTGCCTGCCGGCCCTGATCCACGGCGCGCTGGACGCGCAGTGCATCCTGTTCACCGCAAGCCCGGAGCTCGCCGACGCCGCAACGATCGCCGGCGCGACGCGAATCGACCTGCGGTCACCGGCTCTCGTCTAACGGGGCAAGGCAAAAAACCGCCTTGCTATTCTTATCTTTTCTGCCAAAGCCTGCCTCAGAAATGCCTTATATGATAAGGATTCGGAGGGATTCGCCCGACGCCTTATCAAATAAGCCAAACCCATGGCCGACCCATCTGATATAAAGCAAAATTCTCCGGGAGCAGCCGGGTACGAGACCCTGGGGATCCAGCTCGGAAAGATACGCCGCTCGCGAAGGGTCCGCCAGCAAGAGCTAGCAGCCAAGCTCGGCATCGCGGGATCGAATCTCTCCCGAATCGAGCACGGCGCGGACTTCCGGGTGTCCACCCTCCTCGATCTCGCGCGAGCACTGCGGCTCGAGCCGGTTCTCGTGCCGAAGGAACACGTTCCGGCAGTCCGCGCAATCGTCGGCGCGGCAGCCGCGCAGGACGATGCACTGCCCGAACGCGGGCGTTTTACCTGATGCCGGGATCGCTCGGCGTCTGGCTCGGCGACCGCCGAATCGGCACGATCACGAACCTTCCGGGCGACTACAATCTCTTCGCGTTCGACGCCGATTATCTCGACGACGACCACCCGCCCGTTCTCAGTCAGAACTTCATCGGGCCGAGCGGCGCGACCGTGCGAATCGTCCCGCGAACCCATCGGGTCTCGCCGCCCTTTTTCGCAAATCTGCTCCCCGAAGAAGATTCGCTGCTGCGCGCGATCGTCGCGCGGCAACAGGAGATCAACCGCACGCGCGACTTTCCTTTTTTCCCCGCCCTAGGGCTGGATCTGCCGGGCGCCGTCATCATGCGTGATCCTGAGCTCGCGGATCTCGACGACGACCCGGCGCCCGAAACGGACGCTCAGCGTGAACATCCATTTCGCTTCTCCCTGGCGGGCATGCAGCCGAAATTCAGCGCTAGCATGATCGGAAACCGGCTGACGCTGCCGGTGCGAGGTATCGGCGGCGATTGGATCGCCAAGTTACCGACGAACGCGTACCGCCGCTTGCCGGAAAACGAGTATGCCGTCATGTCGCTCGCTCGCGCGATCGGCCTCGACGTCCCGCGCGTCGAGCTCGTCGAGCTCGATTCGGTCGAGGGTCTGCCCGAGGAACTTCCGGCACTCCGAAGCGAGGAGCCTCGCATCGTCTACGCGATCGCGCGCTTCGACCGGCTCGCCGGCGGCGGGCGGGTTCACGTCGAGGACTTCAACCAAATCGCGGGCCAGCCGCCTGCCGATAAGTACGACCACAAGTCGACGCACTGGATCGCGAACGTGATCGCCACCCTGTGCCCCACCGAAGACGTCGACGAGTTCGTGCGGCGTCTCGTGTTCGGCGTCTGCGTCGGAAACAACGACATGCATTTGAAAAACTGGGCGGTGACGTATCCCGACGGCCGCAACGCGCGCCTCGCGCCGATGTACGATTTCGTATGCACGCGAGCGTACTTCCCGACGGCGCCCCTGACGCTGACGATCGGCGGCGAGCGCACGTTCGACCGGATCGATCGCACGGCGCTGCGCGCGTTTGCCGAACGCGCCGAGATATCGGCGAAACGTGCGCTGATCGTGGCCGGCGAGACGGCTACCGCATTGCGTGACGCCTGGCCTCGCGTCAGGGAAACAATCGCGGATACGACGCTGTCCGATACGCTGGAAAGCCAATTCGGCGTGGTGCCGTTGATGAAGGGGCGGTGAACCCTACACGCTGAGCTCGCCCATCAGCTTCGGGATCTCGGCGGACAATTCGCGCGCGAGGAACCCGAACCCGATCCGTTTCGCGAGCGCGTCGCCGGCGCGCGCGTGCAAATAGACGCCCCATGCCGCCGCGACGAGCGGCGTCGCGCCGCGCGCGAGCAGCCCGCCGATCACGCCGGCGAGCACGTCGCCCGAACCGGACGTCGCGAGGCCGACGTTGCCGTGCTCGTTGCGGTACAGCGAGCCGTCAGGCTCCGCGATGTACGTCGTCTCGCCTTTGAGCGCGACGACCGCGTTGAAGCGCCGCGCTGCCTCGACTGCGAACGACGCGGGATCGGCCTCGACCGCGTCGCGCTCGCACGACAGCATCGACGCCATCTCGCCGGCGTGCGGCGTCAGCACCGCGCGCCCGCCCAGCCGCGCGATCGCGGCGGCATCGTCGCTGAAGCACGCCAGCGCCGCGGCGTCGATCACCGCCGGCACGTCGAGATCGCGCGCGACCGCCACGATCAGCCGCGCCGACGCGCGCTCGTCCACCAAGCCCGGCCCGATCACCAGCGCGTCGGCCTTGTTCGCGCGCTCGACGATCGTCGCCGCGCTCGCGAGCACGATCGCACCGGACGGCGTCTCGTCGAGCGCGACGACCAGCGACTCCGGCACCGCGGTCGCGACGTGCGCCGCGACGGACGCGCACGTGCCGATCTGCAGCTTGCCGGCGCCCGCGCGCAGCGTCGCCGTGGCGCACAGCACCGCGGCGCCGGGCATCTGCGGCGCGCCGGCGACGACGAAGATGCTGCCGCGCGCGTTCTTGTCGCCGCCCTCCGGCAGCGGCAGCGGCCACGCGCGCAGCAGCGCGGCGTCGATCGCCTTACTTGCGGGCAACGGGGGCATCCGGCTCGCGCGTCACCGGCTCGCCGGCTTCTTCCATCGGCGCGACGACGTTGTACGAGCGCAGCATGAGCTTCTTTTCCGCGTCGTCGTAGCGATACGTGGTCACCGAGCAGTTCGCGACGTCGCCCGCCGCATCGATAGCGAGGATCTGCTCTTCGTCCAAGCTCTCGAACAGGTAGCGAAAGCACAGCACGATCACTTGGTGCGACACCACCGCGACGCGGCAGTTGTTGTACTCGCGCGTCAGCGTGTCGATGACGCTGCGCAGCCGCAGGATCACGTCGGTCCAGCTCTCGCCGCCGGGCGGGCGGTAGTAGAACTTGCCGAGCACGCGGCGCATCTCGGCCTGCTCAGGGAACCGGTGCTCGATCCCGCCGCGCGTCAGCCGGTCGAGCATCCCGAACTCTTTTTCGCGCAGCCGTTCGTCGGCCACGATCGGGATGTCGTGCCAGCCCGCCTCGCGCAGCGCGATCGCCGACGTCTGCCGCGCGCGAACGTACGGCGACGACAGCAGCGCGTCGACCGGGTCGATGTGGCGCGCGCACCACCGGCCCAGCGCGGCGGCCTGCCGCTCGCCCAGCGGCGAGAGCGGCACGTCGCAGTCGCGGTGGTCGATGTCGATCACCAGCGCGTTGCTCGCGAGCGCGAGCTCGCGGGCGACGTTGCCGGCGCTCTCCGCGTGCCGGATCAAGAACAGTTCGCGGGGCCAGCCGATCTCCACGAAGGGCTAGTACCCGCCGGCCTCACTTGCGAGCGGCGACCAGGCCCTTGAGCGCGGCAAGCGTGTTTTCGACGTGCTTGGACGCGTCGAGGTCGGTGTAGGCGTACGCGATCGTCCCGTCTTGCGCGATCACGTACGAAGTCCGGTTCGCGTACTTGTCGGCGAGCTGCGCATCGTACTGCTTGGCGACCTTGAGCCCGGGGTCCGACGCCACCAGGAACGCCGAGCGGCACTCCTGCGTCGAGAACTTCTTCTGCGTCTCGATGTCGTCGCCGCTCACGCCGATCACGGTCGCGCCGAGCTTCTTGAAGTCGCCGATGTGCTCGGAGAACAGGTGCGCCTCGGTGGTGCAGCCCGACGTGAACGACTTCGGAAAGAAATAGAGCACGACCGGCCCCTTCGCCAGCGCCGCCTTGAGGTCGACGGTCGCCACGTCGCCGCCTTGGGCGGCTTGCAGCGAGAACGCGGGCGCGGGCGCGCCGTGCTCGAGGTGCGCCGAGACGCGGCGGATGCCGACGACGGTGACCAGGGCGGCGATGATGAGCACGACGCCCGCCGTGACGGCAAATTTGCGCATGAACAACCTCTTTGCCCGAAAAATCTGAGGAATCTCTAAACGCGCGCGCGCCCCGCCGCTAACGCCCAATCTGCCTCGCGATCACGAGACCATAAATCTCAGATCGAGTGCCGTGCTTCGGTTCGCCCCGACGAACCTCTATAGGCCTATCTGCCTCGCGATGACGAGGCGCTGGATCTCGTTGGTGCCCTCGCCGATCTCGTTGACCTTCTGGTCCCGGTACATCCGCGAGATGGGGTACTCGTCCATGAAGCCGTAGCCGCCGTGGATCTGGAGCGCCTCGTTGACGACCCGGCGCGACACCTCGCCCGAGTACAGCTTGGCCAAGGAGGCGCTGAGCTCGAAGGCGCGCCCCTCGTCCTTTTCCCACGCGGCCTTGAGGACCATCAGCTTGGCGTGCTCGATCTCCATGACCATGTCGGCCAGCTTGAACTGGATCGCCTGGAACTTCGAGATCGCCTTGCCGAACTGGTGGCGCTCCTTGGCGTACTTGAGGGCCTCGTCGTAGGCGCCCATCGCAACGCCCACCGACAGCGCGGCCACCGAGATGCGCCCGCCGTCGAGGATCGTCAGGAACTGCTTGAGCCCGTTCCCGCGGGGGCCGAGCAGGTTCTCCTCGGGGACCGCGGCGTCGACGAAGGACAGCTCCCGCGTGTCCGACGCCCGCCAGCCCATCTTGCGGTACTTCTTCGCGCGCCCGAAGCCGGGCGTGTCCTGCGGCACGATGATGTTCGAGATCTCGGCCCTGTTCTTGGCGTCGCGCCCGGTGACCGCGGTGATCGTGGTGCCGGCCGTGATGTCCGTCCCGCTGTTGGTGATGAAAGCCTTGGTTCCGTTGATCACCCACTTGCCGTCCCGTAGCTCGGCACGGGTCTGCGTGGCGCCGGCGTCGCTTCCGGCGTTGGGCTCGGTCAGCCCGAAACCCCACAGCTTTTCGCCCCTTGCCAGGGGGATGAGATACTCTTCCTTCTGTTTTTCGGTGCCGAACATGAAGATAGGCGACGCGCCCAGCGACACGTGCGCCGCGAGCGTGATCCCAGTGCTCGCGTCCGCGCGGCTGATCTCCATGACGGCAAGCGCATAGCTCACCGTGTCGGCGCCCGCACCGCCGTACTTCTCCGGGAAAGGCAAGCCCATCAACCCGAGCTCCGCCATCTTGCGAACCAACTCGTACGGGAACCGCTCCTCGCGGTCGTTGTCCTCCGCTTGCGGTGCGACCTCGTCGCGCGCGAACTCGCGGCACAGTGATTGGATCGCTTTTTGCTCGTCGGTGAGATCGAAGTTCATAGCCTGCCGGAGGTATGAGCCAAGCCCCGCCCAATACCTGTTTCAACCCGACGCCGGAGCGCCCAAGTAAGCATGATCAGACTCCGCGGCGTTTCGCTCACGTACCCGAATGGGACGCGGGCGCTGGACGACGTCGATCTCGAGATCGAGAAGGGCACCTTCGTCTTTTTGGTCGGCCACTCTGGCACCGGAAAGTCGTCGCTGCTCAAGCTGCTGTACCGCGAGGAAGTCCCGACGCGCGGAGAAGTCGTCGTCGACGGCATCCGCGTCGACACGCTGCGCCGCGGGCGCGTGCCGAAGCTGCGCCGCAACATCGGCGTCGTGTTCCAAGACTTCAAGCTGCTCTCGCACAAGACGGTGTGGGAGAACGTCGCGTTCGCGCTCCAAGTCACGGGCACGCGCACGCGCGACGTCATGCGGATGGTGCCGCGCGCGCTCGACCTCGTCGGGCTCTCGCACAAGAGCCGCATGTTTCCGTCGGAGCTCTCCGGCGGCGAGCAGCAGCGCACCGCGATCGCGCGGGCGCTCGTCGGCAACCCGAAGATCCTGCTCTGCGACGAGCCCACCGGCAATCTCGATCCGTCGAACACGACCGAGATCATGGAGCTCCTGCAGCGCATCAACCTCAAGGGCACGACCGTCGTCGTCGCGACCCACAACCAATCCACCGTCGACCGGATGCGCAGGCGCGTCGTACGCCTGGAGCACGGCCGCATCTTGCACGACGACGAACGAGGCTATTACTTCCGTGGACTTGGGCAGACTGCGGTTCTTCCTGGGTGAGGTTCTCACGAACTTCACTCGCAACGCCGGCATGCAGTTCACCGCGATCGGGACGGTCGCGGTCACCATCGTGCTGCTGGGCGCGTTCTTGTTCGTGCGCGACACGATCCAGACGTTCGGCGCGGGCGTGCTGTCGCAGATCGAGATCGCCGTCTACCTGAAGGACGACGTCGACGACGCGAAGGCCAAGGAGCTCGCGTCGAAGTTCGCGAGCGATCCGCGCATCGCGTCGGCGGCGTACGTCGGCAAGAAGGACGGCCTCAAGCGCATGAAGGCCGTGCTCGGCCCCGAGTTCGACACCTCGCTGCTCACCTCGAACCCGCTGCCCAACATGTACCACGTGCGCGTGAAGGACCCGGACAGCGTGCCCAACGTCGCGCGCTGGATCGGCAAGGACCCGCGCGTCGCGAAGACCGACTACGCGGCCGACACCGTGCAGAAGCTCCTCAAGACGGCGGCGGTGCTCGGCCGCGCGGGCCTCGCGCTCATCATCCTGCTCTCGATCTCCGCCGCGATCGTCATCGCGAACACGATCCGGCTGACCGTCTTCGCGCGCCGCCGCGAGATCGCGATCATGCAGCTGGTCGGCGCGACCAACATGTACATCCGCATGCCGTTCATCGCCGAAGGGATGCTCGCCGGGCTGCTCGGCGCGGGCCTCGCCATCGGCGTGCTCGCGCTCGCCGAGCACCAGGTCGTGCCCAAGCTCGCCTCGACGCTCGCGTTCGTGACGTTCCGCGTCAACGAGCTCACGCTGAGCCTCGAGCTGCTGGCCGTCGGCGCCGCGGTCGGTTTGCTCGCGTCGTGGTTCAGCGTCGGAAGGCACCTGCGCGCATGATGTGGGGTGCTCGCCTGCGGCTGCGCTCCCCACACGCTCGCGCCGCTGTCGCGGCACTCGCGGTTGCGGTGGCGCTCGTGCCGAGCGCCGGGTTTTCGAAGAGTCATATCGATGACAAGATCCAGGCCGAGAAAGCGCACATCCACGCAGTCAACGCGAAGCGGCAGCAGAAGAAGGCGCAGCTCGATGTCGTCAAGGCGAAAGTTGGTTCCATTGCGTCCGAGCTTGCGGACACGAACCGCAACATCGCGTCGGTCAACGGGCACATGGGCGTCATCCAAGCCCGCATCGCGTCGACGCAGAAGAAATTGGCGTGGAACCGGATCCAGCTCGACGCTGCGAAAGCCACCCTCAAGCGCCATCAGGACGCGCTCGCGCGGCGGCTGGTCGACGCGTACGAGCACGGCGATCTCGGCTACGTCGACGTGCTGCTGCGCGCGCGCTCGTTCGGCGACTTCGTCGAGCGCTGGAACGACGTCCGTTTCCTGGTCAAGGCGAACGAAGGGACGATTCGCGCGCGCAAAGCCGATCAGGCGAAGGTGGTCCGGATCGAGACCGGGCTGCTGGGGACGCAGTCCGAGCTGCGCGGCGAGGAAGCGCAAGCGCGCCAACAGCAGATCGCGCTGGACGGCCTCGCCAAGCAGCGCACGCAATTGCTCGCGGCGGCCGACGAGGAGCGGCGGCACGTTCAGACCGAGGTCAACGAGCTCGACGAGGAGACCGCCGCGTCGGAAGGCCAGCTCGAAGCGCTGATCCGCGCGAAACAGGAAGAGGAAGAGCAACGGCGCCTGGCCGAGCGGCGCGCGCGCCAGATGGCAGGCCAGGAGGTCGGCCCCGAGCAGCACGCGCCCGGTCAGCTCTCGTGGCCCGCCTCGGGCCCGATCACGTCGGTCTTCGGGATGCGCGTCAACCCGGTCAGCCACATCTTCCGGCTGCACGCCGGGATCGACATCGGCGTCTCGAGCGGGACGACGGTCGTGGCGGCGGCCGAGGGCCGCGTCATCGTGGCTGGCTGGGACGACGGCGGCTGCGGCAACATCGTCGTCCTCGATCATGGCGACCGCCTGGCGACCCAGTATTGCCACCTCTCGCACATCTTCGTCGCCGTGGGCCAAGACGTGCAGCGCGGACAGGCGATCGCGGCGTCCGGCTCGACCGGCAACTCGACCGGGCCCCATCTCCACTTCGGCGTCCGCGTGAACGGCCGGCCCGTCGATCCCATGACCTACCTGCGCTGACCGGGCCGGGTGCAGCGCGCCGCCGCTCACAGACGCGTCCAAGACTCAGGCCTGACGGTTAGAGGCCGATGCGACGATGGAACAAAGGGGCTCACGAAGGGGTTCAACAGGAAGTACCACCCGCCGCCCCTCGCACCCGAAGGACCGCCGTTTGACCGCCCGCACCCGTCTGTTGTCCGCCGCCCTCGTCGTCGGAATCGCCGCCCTGGGCGGCGCGACGTACGCCGCGCATGCCGCTGCCGCTTCGGATTCCAGCACGATCGTGCTCGGGTCGGGGCAGCGTATCGTCGGCCTCGACATCGCGACGCTCCTTGGGCGCGGGGACCCGCAGCGCCAGCTCGTCGAGCTGGCGTACGAGCGCGTCGAGCACACGTACTACAAGCCCGTCGCCGATCAGCTCTTGATCGCTGGCGAGCACAAAGCGCTCACGGCATTCCTCAAGGCGAAGAACGTCGCCGACCCGCAGGTTCCGCGCAATACCGCGACCGGCGAACGCGGGCGCGACATCGCCATCCTCGAGAGCACGCTCACCAGCGTGCAGAACCGCTACGCGAAGCTCGCGCCGCGCGCGACGTACACGCAGGTCGCGCTCATCGGCATGCTCGGCGGGCTGGGCGATCCGTACACCACGTACATGTCGCCGCAAGAGATCAACGGCCTCGACGAACAGCTGCGCGGCGGCAACTTCGGCGGGGTCGGCGTCTTCATCGTGCAGGACCAGAAGACGGGCGCGATCGTCGCCAACCCGATCGAAGGCAACCCCGCGATCAAAGCGGGCGTGCGCCCGGGCGACGTCATCCTCGCCGTCGACGGCAAGCTCACGCTGGGCCAGAAGATCGACGCGGTCGAGGGCGAGATCCGCGGCCCCGTCGGCAGCGTCGTCTCGCTGACGCTCAAGCGGCGTGACACGGAAACGCCCGTCGTCGTTCGCATCACGCGCGGGCAGATCCACGTCCCGTCGGTGATCGCGAAGGTCGAGAACAACATCGAGTACGTGCGCCTGCAAGACTTCGGGACGACGTCAGCGGACGAAGTTCGCCAAGCGTTCGAGGACGGCAAGAAGCACAACGTGCGCGGCTACATCCTCGACCTGCGCAACAACGGCGGCGGCCTGCTCGACGCGGCGGTCGACATCTCGAGCCTCTTCATCGCAAACGGCACGATCGTGTCGACGATCGACCGCGCCGGCTACCGCGAGGTGAAGAACGCCACCGGCCGCACCATCGACACCAAGCCGCTCGTGATCCTCGTCAACCGCTACACCGCCAGCGCGTCGGAGATCACCGCGGGCGCCGTGCAAGACTACGGCGTCGGCACGCTCGTCGGTGAGAAGACGTTCGGCAAAGGCGTCGTGCAAAGTCTCTACACCATGCCGGACAAGGGCGCGCTCAAGATCACGACCGCGCGCTACGTCACGCCCAAGGGCCGCGACATCCACCACAAGGGCATCGTGCCCGACGTGATCGTGGTCCAGCGCCCCGACGATCCGCGCCTCATCGACAGCGCGAACGACAAACAGCTCAGCGCAGCCAAGAAGATCATCGCGAACAAAAAGGAAACCTCATGAAACGCATCGTTCCGGTCGTACTCGCCGCGCTGCTCGCGCTGGCGACCGCCCGGGTCCCCGCCGCCACCGCCGCCGCGTCGCCGCTCTCCACGCAGCAGACCGAAGAGCTCGTCGGAAGCTACGTGCGCCTCACGGCCGACTTCTACAAGAAGGTCGACCGCCAGGCCGTGCTCGACGGTGCGCGCTCGTCGATGATCGAGTACCTCAAGAAGCACAACGTCACCAACGCGTCGCTTCCGCCGCTGCACGCGAGCGCCGACGACGAGTCCAACGCCGAAGCGCTGCACCGCGAAGTGTCCACCGCGGTCACCGAGTACGCGTCGAAGCTCACGCCCGTCGAGTCGATCTCGCCGTCGTCGCAGATCACGTACGCGGCGATCGCCGGCGTGCTCGCGTCGGTGAAGGACCGCTACACGACGTTTCTGTCGCCCAAAGAATATGCGGCGCTCAACGAAGGTCTCGACGGCACGTCGTTCGGCGGCGTCGGCATCTCGTACTCGCCCGACGAGAAAACGAAGACGCTGCACATCGAGAGCGTGATCCTCGACGGCCCCTCCGACAAGGCCGGCCTGCAGCCCGAAGACGCGATCACCGCCGTCGACGGCAAGCCCGTCGCGGACTTGCTCGCGCCCGCGATGACCGAGAAGGACGAACAGAAGCGGCTCGGCGCCGAGCAGAAGATCATCAGCGGCGTGCTGCGCGGCAATCCGGGCACGCGCGTGCGCCTGACGGTTCAGCGCAACGGCAAGCTGCTCGATCCGGTAACGATCACGCGCGAGACGATCCACGCGCCGAGCGTCACGTCGAAGATGCTGGCCGGCCAGATCGGGTACGTCGACTTGAGCGTGTTCGGCCAGACGACGGCGGCCGAGTTGACGGCGGCGCTCAAGCGGCTCGACTCGCAAGGCGCCAAAGCGTACGTCCTCGACCTCCGCAGCAACGGCGGCGGCTATCTCAACGCAGCGATCGACGTGTCGTCGAAGTTCATCTCCACGGGCCCGATCGTCAGCGTGCAGTCGCGCGCCGGCGTCGACACCGAGTACGACGCGGACAACAGCGCGATCGCGCCGCGCCCGCTGGCCGTGCTCGTGAACCGCTACACCGCGTCCGCGTCGGAGATCACGGCCGGCGCGATTCAGGACAGCGGCGTCGGCACGCTGGTCGGCGAGAAGACGTTCGGCAAGGGCGTCGTGCAGTCGATCTTCCCGATGCGCGACGGATCGGCCGTGAAGATCACGACGGCGCGCTACTTCACGCCCAAAGGCCGCGACATCAACTCGGTCGGCATCGAGCCCGAGATCAAGAGCGACATCCCCAAGGACGCGAAGGTCCGGCTCGGCGACATCACCCAGGACCCGCAGCTCGTCGCCGCGGTCGCCTTCATCAACAGCCGCATCGCGCAAGCACCGAAGATTTAGTCGAAAAATAGCGCTTGGCCGATCTCGTCGAACGACGAGAACGGCGTGCACTCCACACCGCGCTCTCGGCAATACCGCTCGAGGGCGCGGTCTTTTTTTGCGAAGCGCAGCTCGGCTTCGAGCGCGCCCGCGAAGTCGCTGATGCCGTCGCCGACGTAGACCGTTCGCGCGCCGGCGTCGCGTGCCGCGCGAACGCGGGCGGCCTTGTCGTGGCCCATCATCGAGTCGTCGATGAACGTCATGCGCCAGCCGGCCGGATCGAAGTCGACGTCGTTGGCGAACACCGGCACGTCGACGCCCGCGCGCTCCAGTGCCGCGCCGATCACCGAGCGAATCCCGGCCGACACGACGCCGACCCACGCGCCGCGCGCGTGCGCGGCCGCCACGAAGTCCGCGAAGGTCGGGTCCACGTTCGCACGCGACTCGAGGAACGCGAGCGCCTCGGGCTCGGAGAGCCGCACCATCGCGGCCTCGCGCCGCAGCGCCTCGCGCAGCGAGATGCGCCCGGCGGCCAGCTCGCGCTCGAGCTCGCCCCAGGCGTCGTCGCCGCCCGCCGAACGGACGAGGACGTCGAATGTGTCGACGTCCGTGATCGTCCCGTCGTAGTCGACGAAGATGGCAAGGCTCGGCCCGGCCGAGCCCACCTCAGCGCTTCTTCCGGGCCGTCGTCGCTTTCTTCGCGGCGGGCGCCTTGCGCGCGCTCGGCTCCGCCTTCTTCGCGCTCGCGGGCCGCTTGGCCGCAGGCTCCTTGGCCGCCACCGCTTTCTTGGCGGTCGCCTTGGGCGCGGGCGGCTTCTTCGCCGCGCTCGGCACGGCTGCCGCGGCCTTCTTGGCCTTGGGGGCTGCGGCCGCGGGCGCGCTCGTCTTGCCGCGCGCGCGCCGCCGGCGGTGCCTCGGCGACGGGTCTCGGCGCGTCTGCTGCATCCGCCTTGCGGCGGGTCGTGCGCTTGGGCGCTACGGCCTCGGCCGGAGCCGCGGGTGCCGTGGGGACGGCCGCCGGTGCCGACGCGGCCGGGGCGGCTTCGCCCCGGCGGCGCGGCCGTCCGCGACGTGGTTCGACCGCGTCCGGTGCGGCCTTCGCGGGAGCCGCCTTCGCGGGCTCGGGTGCGGGGAGCGCGCGCACCGGCGTGCCGGCTTCGAGCTGCCCGCCGCGGCGTGCCGGAGCTTCCTCGGTGCCGGTACGGCGGCGGCGCGACGGCCGGGTGGTCTTCACGGTCTCGCCGCGCTGCGGCGGTGCCGTGATGGCCGGCGGCGGCGGCTCGACGGCCACGTCGCCGCGCTTGCGGTTCCACGGTGCGAGCGCGCGCGACGGGACGGGCGGAGCCGTCTCGCCGGTCGCGTGGGCCGCGCCGTCGGGATCGACCCGGAAGATGTGGCGGTCCGGGACGGCGGCCTGCTGCGCGTCGCCGGCCGCGACGGCCTGACCGTCGCCGGCGGCACCACGCCCGCCACGACGGCGGCGACGGCGGCGGCGGCGCTTGCGGTCGCCGTTCTCGCCGAGCGCGCCCGATTGGGCCTGTCCGGCGACGGCGGCTTCTTCTTCGTCGTCCTCGAGATCGGCAGGCTCCGCGACGGCCGTCGCGCCGGTGAACGGCGCGGCCGCGTGCGCGGCGACCTCGGCCCCACCGCTGCGTCCGCCACGGCGGCGGCGGCGGCGGCGGCGGCCGTGACCTTCCTGGGCGTCGTGCTCGGCATCGCCGGTGGCCGCGGCGGTCGCGGCGGTCGCGGGCGTGGTCGGCGGGCGAATCGGGGTCGGGGCCGGCGGCGGGGCCGCCCCGCCGGCACGGGAGCCGGACAGCTTCTCGCCGGGCAGGATGCCGGCGACGCGCGCGCCGGACAGCGACTCGCCGGGGAGCAGCGCGACGCCGCCCTCGGCGGCCTTTTGAGCGGTCGTCTTCGGGCCGGCCTTCTTGGCGACGACCTCTTCGGCTGTCGAGATGCCGATGGCGGTGCGGCCGCCCAGGCCCTTCTCGGCCTCCTCGGCCAGCTCGCGCAGCTCGTCGGCCTGTTCGGCCGCGGTGAGCTCGCGCTTGCGACCGCGTCCGCCGCGGCGGCGCTTCTTGCCGCTGCGCGCTTCGCCGATCGCCGTCGCCGCCTCGACCGGGCTGCGCGGCTCGGCGAGGATGTCGCTGCCGTCGACGTCGAGGATGCGGATCTTGATGAGCTTGCCGGCCGCGTTGGCGGCGTTCTCGACCTCGATGAGCCGGCCCGCGACGATCGCGGCGGCCGACGTGGGGTTCGGCAGCCGAATCGTCAGCAGCTCGACCTCGAACTCGTCGCCGACGCGGATCGGTCCGACCGTCGGGAGCTTGTCGGCGCCCCAGATGATGCGCGGGCGCTCGGGATGGACGGCGGGATCGACGAACACGTCGATGTGCGTGCCGACGCGCTCGGCGAGCTGCACGCGCTCGTCTTCGTACCAGTACTCCGCTTGCGCGGCGACGCTGGGCGCCGCGGCGATGTGCACGTGCTGGGTCTCACCGTTGCGGTGGCCGAGGATCTCGCGGAACGCGCCGATCGTCACCGACTCCGGCGACATCACGCTGCCCAAGCCTTCGCACGTCGGGCACTTGCCGCGCAGCTGCTGGCCGAGATCCTTGCCGACGCGCTTGCGCGTGAACTCGAGCAATCCCAGCGGCGAGAACGACTGGATCGTCGAGCGCGTGCGGTCTTTGCGCAAGCCTTCTTGCAGCGCGGTGATCACGCGGTTGCGATCGCTCTCCGACGACATGTCGATGAAGTCGCACACGATGATGCCGCCGATGTCCCGCAGCCGCACCTGGCGCGCAACTTCGGTCGCGGCCTCGACGTTCGTGCGCACGATCGTGTCGTCGAGGTTCTTGCCGCCGGTGAACTTGCCCGAGTTCACGTCGACGACGGTCAGCGCTTCGGTCGACTCGATCACGATGGAGCCGCCCGACGGCAGCTTCACCGTCGGCTTCATCAGCCGCTGAATCTCTTCGTCGATCTTGAAGTCGGCGAACAGCTTCTTGCCGCCCTCGTAGTATTTGATGCGGTCGACGAACTGCGGCCCGAGCATCCGCATGAAATCCTTGACGTCTTCGACTTCTTTGGCGTCGTCGAGCCACACGTTCTGCACGTGCGGCGAGATGAAGTCGCGCGCCGTCTTGTACACGAGGTTCATGTCCTTGTGCAGCAGCGCCGGCGACGGCATCGCCTTGTACTGTTCGAGGATCCCGTGCCACATGCGGATCAGCACGCCGAGGTCGGCGATCAGCTCGGCGCTGGACACGCCGCCGGCAGCCGTGCGCACGACGGTCGCCATCCCTTCGGGACGGATCGCCTTCATGATCGTCTTGAGGCGATTGCGCTCGTCCGCCGATTCGATCTTCCGCGACACGCCGCTGAACTTGCCGGTGGGCATCAGGATCAAGTAACGGCCCGGCAGCGAGATGTTGGTCGAGACGCGCGCACCTTTGAGCCCGCGCGGCTCCTTGACGATCTGGACCAGAACGTCGTCGCCGCGGCTCACCTTCTCGGTGATCGTGTAGCCGGTGCGGCCGGACGTGACCTCGACGTCGCCGATGTTCAGCGGCGTCTTGTTGATGTCGTCGACGTACAGGAACGCGTTGCGCCCCAGCCCGATGTCGACGAAGCTCGCGCCCATGCCGGGGAGGACGTTGACGACCTTCCCCTTGTAGATGGAGCCGATGACGCGCTCTTCGCGCTCGACGTAGATCTCCGCGAGACGGCCTTCCTCGAGGATCGCGACGCGGTTCTCCCACGGATCGCTCGAGATGAGGATGTCGGTCGGCAAAGTGGTAACTGGCCTCTCTACGGACGTTCGCGGCCATCGTTCCGCGCGCACATCGCGACAACGCTTTGCGTCATCGAGCGGGCGCCGCGGGCGGACGCTCTCGTCCTTGCTGTAAATCGTGAAATCTGCTGAATGCGCCCGGACGATCCAACGCGAACCCATTCGGTTCGACGCAATCGCCCCTCGGATGCGTTCAGGCGGGCTGTTCCGGGAGCTCCCGGAATGGACCTCTGCTGTGATGAAGGTCGGAGGTTGACGAGCGGGCGGGCGGCCTTTCGCTGGCTCTGGGCAGGGCAGACGGCGAGCGTTTTGGGCACCGCCGTCAGCGGCTTGGCGATCCCGACCATCGCGATCGTCGCTCTCGGCGCGGCGCCGTTCGCCGTCGGCGTGCTGAGCACCGTGCAGTTTGCGGCGTTTCCGCTGCTCGGGCTCGTCGCGGGCGTATGGATCGACCGCTGGTCGCGGCGCGCGACGATGCTCGCGGCCGACGTCGTGCGCGCGCTAGCGCTCGCTTCCATCCCGATCGCGGCGTTCGCGCACGTGCTCGGCTTCGCGCAACTGCTCGCGGTCGCCGCGTGCGTGGGCGTCGCGTCGGTGTTCTTCGAGGTCGCGTACCAGTCGCTGGTGCCGTCGGTCGTCGAACCGGACCGGCTCGAACGCGCCAACGCGCGGCTCGAGTTCACCAACAGCGCCGCGCAAATCGCCGGTAACGGTTTGGCGGGCGCGCTGATCTCGCTCGTCGGCGCCCCGCTCGCGGTGGTCGTGGACGCGGCGTCGTACGTCGTCTCCGTGCTGACGCTGGCGGCGATGCGCGTGCACGAGACGCATCGCGACGCGCGCGCCGCGCGGCGGCCGTTCCTGACCGAGCTGCGCGAAGGGATCGCGGTCGTACTCGCCGCGCCGGCGATCGTGCGCATCGCGGGCGCGACGGCGACGTCGAACCTCGGGATCGCGATGATGATGGCGGTCGGGCTGCTCTATTTCTACCGCGTCCTGCACCTCTCGCCCGCCGTCGTCGGCGTGCTGTTCGCCGTCTCGAACCTCGGCTTCGCGGGCGCGCTGTTCGCGCCGCGCATCGCCCGCCGCTTCGGGGCGGGGCGAACGATGGTCGTGGCGCTGTCGGCCGGCGTGCTCTCGCAGTTCTTGCTGCCGCTCGCGCAGTTCGTACCGCCGCTGCCGGTTCTGTTCGCGGCGGAGCTTACCATGACGGCCTGCGTGCCGGTCTACAACATCACGCAGGTCAGCTTGCGCCAGCGGCTGATCCCGAGCGATAAGCTCGGGCGCGCCAACGCGACGCTGCGCACCGTGGTGTGGGGCACGCTGCCGCTCGGAACGCTGCTCGGCGGCGCGCTCGGCAGCGCGATCGGCATCGTGCCGACGCTGGTCGCCGGCGCGGTGGTTGCCGCGTGCGCGATCCCCTGGCTGCTCACCGCGCCGATCCGCGCGCTGCGCGCCGAGCCCGCGCCGGCGGAGCCGGGCGCCGCCTGATTACTCGTCCGTGATGTCGTCGGCGCGTTCGGGATACGCGCCCAGCTCGTCCAGCGCGATCTTCAGTCGCTGCCTCACGAGCTCGATCCGCGCGCGTGCGCCGACGTCGGCGCCGAACGCCTTCGCACGCACCGCGACCTCGTTCGCGAGCGCTTCGACGTCTTGGCTGTGCGCTTCGAGCCGCTCGAGCGGCGTGCTCTCGTCCACGTCAGCGGACCTCCCGGACGTGTCTCACGCCCACGGCTCGAACTGTTTGCGAAACGGAATTCGCTGATCGTTCAGCCACTGTTCGACCGCGTAGTAATCGTCGAACCGCTCCGCGATCAGTTGGAGCAGCAGCGCGTCGCGGTCGGACGCGTTCGGCGGCGGTTCACCGCCTAACAGCCGCGCCAACGCCGCGTCTTTTTCGGCGGCGTCGAGCTGGAGCAGAAACGCCACGTCGTTGCCCAGCCACCGGTGCGCTTCGGCGCTGAAATCGTACAGCTCGATGACGAGGCCGCCGTCATCGCCGACGATCGCCCACGACGCCGTGTGCGGGAGCACGCCGCGCAGCTTCACGCGCTTCTCGCCGGTCACGGGCGGCGGGCGGCGTCGCCGAACACGAGCTTGTCTTTCTGCAGCACGATGTTGAGCAGGATGCCGACCGCGATGTAATCGGTCATCAGCGCGCTGCCGCCGTACGACATGAACGGCAGCGGGATCCCGGTGATCGGCATGATCCCGATCGTCATGCCGACGTTCACCGTAATGTGGAAGGCAAGCATCGTGACGAGGCCGACCGCGAGCAGCACGCCGAAGCGGTCTTTCGCCGCGAACACCGCGCGCATCGCGAAACCGATCGTGACCGCGTACAGGATCAAGAGCACGAGCGCGCCGGCGAAACCCGCCTCCTCGCCGACGGCGGTGAAGATGAAATCCTTCGAGTTCTCGGGCACGAACGCGAGTTGGGTCTGCGTGCCGCGAAACAGCCCCTTGCCGAACCACTCGCCGCTGCCGACCGCGATCTTCGACTGGTTGAGGTTGTAGCCGACGCCTTGCGGATCGAGCTTGGGATCGAGGAACACCAGCAGACGCGCGCGCTGGAACGGCTTGAGCAGATGCTCGCTGCTGAGCACGTACGCGGCCGCGGTGACGACGCCGCCGGCGTACAGCGCGAAGTCGATCAGGTTCGGCAAGCCGATGAACAGCTCGGCCGTCAGAATCGCCCCGATCACCAGCGTGGTGCCGAGATCGGGCTGCTTGAGGATGAGCACGGCGGGCAGCGCGACGGCCACGAGCGGCAGCCACAGCTCCTGGATCTTGCGGTACGTTCCGCGGCACAGCAGCGCTGCGAGCGCGATCGCGATGACGACCTTCGCAGGCTCGGACGGCTGGAACTGAAACGGGCCGACCGCGATCCAGCGCGCGGCGCCCAGCGCCGAGTGGCCCTTGAACGTGATGAACACCAGCAGGCCGAGGGTGACGACGTACAACGGCAGCGCCCACCGCCGCCACACGCGGTAGTCCAGAAACGCCGTGCCGACCATCAGCACGATGCCGACTACGGCGTACACGAGCTGCTTGCGCCACTCGTCGGCGAGGTACGGCTTGTGCAGCGTCGCCGAATGGATGAACACCAGCCCGAGCAGCGTCACGAGGACGGGCGCGATCGCGAGCGGCCAATTGAACCGGGTGTACCAGGGACGTTCCATCAGTTTATCGGGACCAGACAGACCAGGAGTATCTCAAGTTCTGCCGCGGTTCCCGGATCTTGTCATATCCTCCGCCCGGCCGCGGCACGGCCCCATAAAAATTGTAAAACGTGCGTCCAGGCGGATACCCGAACGGCGTACGTTCCTCGTGCCCCGGGTCGAATCGGGCAAGGGGCCTAAACCGGCTCGCGGTCAACCACTGCTCGAGCCGGGTGACGCTTTGCCGCGCCCTCTCATAATTATTGAAGTCGACAATGACAACGGCGCCGCCGGGGGCGATGGACTGTAAGAACGCTAGCGTAGCGTGCGTTGGCCGCCCGTCATGGCATATTTCGTTCATGCAATTCTGTAAGATGACGACGTCGGCGGCGGGGAAATCGTCGCGCGGCGCGGCACGAAGATCGATGCGGCGCAGCCGCAGGTCGACCGCGATCCCCGGCCCGAGTTGCGCGGAGATCGCGACCGAGGCGCGCACGGCGTTCGTCCACACTTCGACGTTGATGTCGTAGATCGTCGCCGCGACCCGGCCGCGCTCGACGTCGCGCATCGCCGCGGCCTCAGCCAGTCCGATGATCTCAGGAAAGGGACCGGCGGCGACCGACGTGAGCCGCAGTCCAGGCGTACGGATTCGGCGCAACAACTCTGCCGGCAGTTCGGCCAAGCCGCGCCCTCAGCACCGTAGTCGACGACGACGTTTCTCGTCTGATAGGCATCCCACAGAACATCGTACGCCGCGCCGAGCTCCCGCAGATAGGCACGAGCGCTCAGACCCCAGTGACGCTCGAGGACGCTATTTTCGACGAGTCTGTAGAGACTTTCGCGTGTGGTTGGCCGCATCGATCAGCCGGAACGTCAAATTGATCCGGGCCGACTTCACGTTCCTCTCTTTGAGTACGCGATGCCGCCAGTGGCGCTGCGTCTCGCCCGACATCACGAGTAGGCTGCCGTTTTCCAGCGGAATAGTGATGACTTCGCCGTCGACACGGTGCTTCAGCTGGAAATCACGGACGACCCCGAGGCTCAGCGAAGCGATGACCGGCTCGTCGCCTAATTCCGGCTCATCGTCCGCGTGCCAGCTCAGGCCATCGTCGCCGTGGCGGTATTGATTGAGAAGCACGCTGTTGAAGCGTACGCCGATACGTTGCGCGATCCGGTCGCGCAGCTCACGAAGGTCCGGTGTCCATGCGTGCGGCTCATTCCGGATCCCTGAATAGGTGTACGCAGCACCCGGGTCGCCGTACCACGCGGTAAGGCGCGGAAACGGGATGCGCCGGCCGTACATCTTGAGGAATTCCTGCGACCACGTGGTCCCGCTCAAGAGCGAATGGAACGCACGGTCGGCTAACTCGGGGCTCAGGAAATACGGATCGTACGTGACGAGGCCGTCGCGGTCGAGCACGATACGTGGGGAGAAATCCACTTCGGGCGCGTCGGCCAACATCGGCTGGTACATGGGGACCTCGCTACGTGTACTATACCGCTGAAAAGCCGGGCGCACTAGGGCTGGCCGTCGGAACGGCATCCGCCTTGCGCCGCTTTTTTCGCGCCTGACGACGCCCGTTGGCGGGAGACGGCTGCGGCACGGGTTGCGCTTCGGGCTCGAGCGCTGGTGACGGTTCCACCGCGACGGACGCGGTCGCACCGGCAGGGTCGAGCGACAGCTCCGGTACGGGCGCGGGCGGCGGAGACGATGGTGGCGGGGGCGCGGGCGGTTTGGGGCGTGCGCGCATGCCGAGGATCGGGATGTTGGCGAGCATCGCGACTTGCTTCTCGCGCTGCTCGAACGTCACGTCGCAGTTGCTCGCGTCGACATCGACGTAGCGCGAGATGACCTCGATGAGATCGTGCTTGAGCGCTTCGACGACGTCGGGCGCGAGCGAGAGATGGTCGGAGAGCAGGACGAGGCGCAGCCGCTCTTTCGCGGTCGCGCTGGACGTCGGCTTGCCGAAGAAACGCTGAATGAACTCGAACACTAGCGGCGGCTCCCGAAGAGCTTCTCGAAGAACGATTTTTCGTGCGGGACGACGGGCGGCGTGGTCAGCGTCCCCATGATGCGCTGCGCGATCTCGCGATACGACGCGCCGACCGGCGACGCCGCGTCGAGCGCGACGGGCTCGCCGCGGTTGGTCGAGATGATGACGTCGGGCGCGTCGGCGATCACGCCGAGCAGCGGCAGCCGCAGGATCGTGTTGACGTCTTCGACCGAGAGCATCTTGCCGCGCCGCACCATCGACGGGCGCAGGCGGTTGACGATCAGCTTCACGCTGCGCTCGTCACCGAGCAACCCGACGACGCGATCGGCGTCGCGCACCGCCGACACTTCGGGCGTGCACACGATGATCGCTTCGTCGGCGCCGGCGATCGCGTTGGCGAAGCCCTTCTCGATGCCGGCCGGGCAGTCGATGAGCACGTAGTCGAAGCGCTCGCGCAGCGACGCGATGAGATCGCGAAACGCATTGGTGTCGACGTCGTCCTTCTCGCGCGTCTGCGCCGCCGCGAGCAGGCGCAGCGCGGGCACGCGCTTGTCGGTGACGAGCGCGTCGTCGAGCGTCGCCGCGCCTTCGAGCACGTCGAGCACGTGGTAGCGAACGCGCGCCTCCAGGCCCATCACGATGTCGAGATTGCGCAGGCCGACGTCGGCGTCGACGAGCACGACCTTCGCGCCGGTGGCCGCGAGCGCGGCGCCGGTGTTCGCCGTCGTGGTCGTCTTACCGACGCCGCCCTTGCCGCTGGTGACGACGATCGCCCGGCCGCGCAGGCGCGGAACGGCGCTGACCGCAGGCGCTTCTTCGCGTTGAATCATCTCTATCTATTCCTTTGACGGACCGCAGCGCAGCGAGGACCGTGACGGGTTCGCGGAACGCGAAGCCACCTAACTCGCCTTTCCGAAGAGGCGGCCGAAGAAGCCCGGCGCGCGCAGCGTCGTGAACGGGACGAGATCGCCTTCGAGCCGGCGCGCGATCTTGTCGTAGATCGCGGCCAGACGGGAATCGGGCTGCAGCACGATCGGCTCGCCCTTGTTGGTGGTGTCGATCACCTCTTCATCCTCGGGGACGATGCCGAGCAGCTCAGCGGAGAGAATGTCGGTGACGTCTTCGACCGAGAGCATGTCGCCGCTGCGCACCATCTCGGGGCGCAGCCGGTTCACGATCAAGCGCACGGGCAGCCCGCGCTCGTGCAGCTTGCCGATCACGCGGTCGGCGTCGCGGATCGCGCTCACCTCCGGCGTCGTCACGACGATCGCTTCGCTCGCCCCGGCGATCGCGTTGCGAAACCCGTGCTCGATGCCGGCGGGACAGTCGATCAGCACGTAGTCGCACAGCTCGCCGAGCTCTTGCACGACGTTGGCCATCTGCAGCTCGCTGATCGCCGTCTTGTCGCGCGTCTGCGCGGCGGGCAGGATCGACAGGTTCTCCAACCGCTTGTCCTTGATGAGCGCCTGGCGAAGCTGGCACCGGCCTTCTACGACCTCCACCAGATCGAACACGATGCGCTTCTCGACGCCGAGCACGAGATCGAGATTGCGCAAGCCGATGTCCGCATCGACGAGCGTGACGCGATGGCCGCGCTTCGCGAGCACGGCGCCGAGATTGGCCGTCGTGGTGGTCTTCCCGACGCCACCCTTGCCTGACGTCAAAACGATACGTCGTGCGCTCATAATGCGATGTTCTCTTTTCTGAGGTCCGCCTCGGCGAAGGGGACGACGACGATGCGATCGCCGGCGATCGATGCGTGCTCGGGCCCGCGCGACTTGGCCCCGACGTCGCCGCTGGCGATCGCGGTCGCGATGCGCAGCTGCGTCGCGGCGAGCTCGAGCGCGATCACGCGCGCGCCGCGGTCGCCCTGCGCGCCCGCGTGCGCGACGCCGCGCAGCGCGCCGAACACGACGATGTCGCCCGACGCGACGAGCTCCGCGCCGGGGTTCACGTCGCCGATGACCACGAGGTTGCCCAAGTTGTGCAGCGCCTGGCCGCCGCGCAGGGTGCCGCGGTGGTACAGCGTCGCGACGCCGACGGGGATCGCCGGCCGGGCGCTCTGGGGCAGCGTGACGCCGGCCGACGCGATCGTGGACGACGCGACCCCGACGGGCCCCGACGAGCGGCGGCGCACCATGTCGTCGCGCGCCCCGGCGAAGTCGGCGACGAGCGAGCGTGCCTCGTCCGAGAGCCGGACCTCGCGCTGGCGGCGCTGCCGCGGGAGGGCGGCCACGTCGGGGGCGGCGGCGGTCCCGAGGTAGGCGAGGTCGAGCTCGGCCACGACCCCGGCGATCGCATCGACCCCGCTGACGCCGTCGAGCGTGATCCCGAACTCGGCCAGTGCGTCGCGAAAGGCGGCGATCTCGCCGGCGGGCGGCTCGAGGATGCCCAGGTCGGCCACCGCGCGGCTGCCGCGGTAGAACTCCGGCCGCCCGGCGAACTGCGTGCGCAACTCCTCGGCTGCCGCGCCGAGCGCCCGGTCGACGGCGATCTCGAGGTTGCGACCGCGGCCGCGCACGGTGCTCATAGGCATCGCTCGGTGATCATGATCGCCCGCCGTTCCGACGGCCCGGGAACCGGCCCTGCGCGTTCCACACGAAATGCACGGGAAAGTTCGGTTCTCCACATACATCCCACAGATTTGTGCGTTACTAGTGGAGAGTTCCGGACTTTTGCCGAACCAGCAGAGCCCGGCTCAGCCGTCGCTTCCGTCCCCCGAGGACCGCCAATGCCGCCCTTCCGCCGTATCGTCGTCATCGCCCTTACCGTAGCGATGATGAGTGCCAGCATCCCGGCACCCGCGTTCGCGCTGCCGACCTCTTCCGAAGTCCAGCTCGGCAAGGAGTACGACAAGCAGATCACCGACTCGACCGTGATCGTCACCGATCCGTTGCTCAACCAGTGGGTCAACGAAGTGTCGAACCGGTTGTGGGCGCAGACGGCGCGCAAGGACGTGCCGTACTCGATCAAGATCCTCGACGTCTCGGACATCAACGCGTTCTCGACGCTCGGCGGTTACATCTACATCAACGAAGGCACGCTGGACTTCGTCCAGAGCGACGACGAGCTCGCAGGCATCATCGGTCACGAGACGGGTCACATCGAACGCCGCCACGCGGTCACCTCGAACAACAAAGCGTCGATCCTCAACGTGATCTTCGGCGTCGCGTCCCTGTTCATCCCGTTGGTGTACCGCTTCGGCCAGATCGCGCAAGCGGGTCTGCAAGCGAAGATCGCGCGCGACGACGAGAACGAAGCCGACAAGTACGGTTTGATGCTGATGTCGCGCGCGGGTTACGATCCCGACGCGATGAAGACGTTCATGGCGCACCTCGGCGCGGTCGACGCCGGGAGCCACGACCTCATCTCCAAGTACCTTGCCGACCATCCCGGCACGCCGAAACGGCTCGCGAACCTCAACGGCGATCCCGAGCTCAACCCGGCGCTGCGCACCGACGACCAGCGCGTCGCGCAAGGCATCCACGACTTCGAGACGGGGCGCTACAACATCGCGGCGATGAAGTTCACCGACGTGCTCAAGCGGCGTCCCGACGACGCCACCGCGCGCTTCCAGCTCGGCCAGGCGCAGCTCGCGCTGGGCCAAGTCTCGAAGGGCGAGCAGAACCTCGCGGCGGCCGCGCAGAGCGTCTCGCCGCAGGCCAAAGCGCTCGCCGACATTCGCATCAAAGCGCTGCGCGACGCCGAGCGCCGTTTGAATCTCCTGCATCCCGACCTCGCGCCGCTGCGCGCGCAGCTCGCGACCGCGCAGAGCAACGAGACGCTGGCGTCCACCGCGATCGCCACGCGCCGCCAGCAAGGCATCGACCAGCTCAAGTCGCTGCGCGCGCGCATCCAGAACATCGCGTACGGCATCCCCGACTTTTCGCGCTTGCAGCCCCGCAAGGACTCGCGTCTGGACACACTGCTGCACAACCTGAACACGATGTCGAAGTCGCTCGACACGGCGACGGGCAAAGCGTCCGAGACCATCGGCGGCGTCGGCTCGCTCGAACGGAACAAAGAAGGCGGCCTGCTGAAAGAAAACGCCGACATCCTCAGCGAGCTCGGCGCCCCGCTCAAGCTCGACGCTCCGCCGCCGCAAGCGCTCGCGACGTTTTCGTCGTATCCGCGGATGCTGGCGTCGGTCGGCGCGGCGGACTCCGACATGGTGCGCGGCGTCGACGCGGCGCGCGCGTCGCTCGCGATCCTCGACGTCGGTCTGGGCGATCTCGATCTGTTCGTGCAAGAGCTGCGCCACGTCAACATCGACGGCAGCGGCGACATCGTGCTCGCCGACTACCATCGCATCGAGCCGTACATGACCAAGGCCGTGGACTCGCTCAACAAGGCCGCGGTCGGCGCGACGCAAGCCTCGCAGCTCTTCAACATGGCGCGCTCGCGCCAGCTCGTCACGCGCATCGACATGCTCGGGCTGCAAGAGTCGCCGGACCGCTACGCCACGTTCCAAAAGGCGCTGGACGTGCGGTTCCACACCAAGGGCGTCGACTACGACCAGCTCGCGCGCCAGGACCTCACCCCGGGTGACATCGCCGCCGCGGCGATCGTCGGGGCCGACACCAACGCCGCTCCGCAAGCCGTCCTCGCCGAGGCCAAGGCGAGCGGCAAGAGCATCGTCGACCTCGCCAACGCGCGCGGGATGTTCTCGCAGTCGCTCGAGATCTTTCTCGGCCTCGTCTACCTCGACTACACGGACGATCCCGAAAAGGAAGCGCGCGGTCGCACGTAGTTCAGCTCGCTTCGCTTGCTGAACTCTGTCGGCATGACCCGCGTCCGACGCGGGTCAGCCTTCCTGCGGGCGTAACGTCCTCCGCCCCGCGGGGTACGAGCCTAGCGTGAACGCTTCGTCCGCCGTCGCGGCCTTTCAGCGCCTGCGCGGCTCGCTCAACGCCGAGCGGGTGCACGCGGGCGCGCGCCGGCCCTTCAAGTTCTTCGTCTGCGGCGACCCCGCGCTGCTGGGCGAGCTGCGCGCCGTCCTGCTCGCGGGGCACGACGGCGACTCGATCCCGGCCGAATCGGCCGCGGTGTTCGAAACGCTCGGCATGCAGCGCAACATCGACACGAGCGACGCGCGCGCGGTCATCTGCGTCGGGCGGGCGACCGATCGCGAGGCACTGGGGCTCGAGAAGCTCTCCGCGCTGCGCCTGCCGCTGTTCGTGCTCGTCGTCGACCCGGAGGTGACGGCACCCAGCGGGCCGGCGCAAGCGCCGGGCGCGGGCGGCGTCGAGGAGTACGTCGTCGACCGGATCGCGATCGAGACGCTGCGCGGGCGTTTCCTGCCGCACCTGATCGACAGCTGCCGCGGGATCGAGGTCGCCGTCGGGCGCCGCCTGCCGGCGCTGCGCGACACCGTCGCCGCGAAGCTCACCCGCGATGCCGCGATGAACGCGCTGAAGGTAGCGGGCGCGAGCGCCGTCGTCGACCACATCCCGCTGCTGGGCATCGTGCTGGGCGCGTTCGCGTCGGGCGCCGACATGTTCGCCATCACCGGCATCCAGATGACGCTGATGCTCAACATCGGCGCGACGTACGGCCGCGATCCCGACCTTTCGGCGATGTGGGAGCTGCTGCCGGTCGTCGGCGGCGGCTTCGGCTGGCGCGCGCTCGCGCGCGAGATCTCCGGCTTCATCCCGGTCGGCGGGGTCTTCATCAAAGCGGCGATCGCGTATGCGGGGACGGTCGTCGTCGGCGAAGGCGTCGCGTTTTACTACCGCAACAACGGGCGGCACATGGGCGCCGAAGACGCCGCGCACGTCTACGACGACGCGAAGGCGAGCGCGATGACGTTCGCGCGCGACATCCTCGCGCGCTTTCGCCGCAACGGCGACGGCGGCAACGGCGCGACCTAGTGCGATTCTGATCAAGTGCCGTTGTCGGGCGATTTCCCTCGCCGCGATGCCCGAGAACGGTGACTTGCTCAGAGGCGCCTAGTCAGGTACCGCCGAGAAACTCCAGCAACGCTTCGTCGTCGAGGTGCGCGTACGACGCCCGCAGCGTCGGGCGGATCCGCTCGGCGATGCGCGCCGCGAGCTGTTGCCGCGCCGACCGGTCCAGCGCGGCGCGGCGCGCGAGAAAGCGGTCGACCAGGAGCCGGTCGCCGGCCGAGAGCCCGACGTCGGCGCGCGCCGAGCGCGCGAGGTACGCGTCGAGGTCGGGGACCGCGTCGGCGCGATCGCGCACGACCAGCGTCCCGGCGGCGAAATCGCCGAGCCGTTTGTTTTCCTTCGACACCAGCGTGCTGATGGCGGAGATCGTGTAGAACCCCAGCACGAACTCGACGATGCGCACCAGATTGCGGATGATCGCCGCGCCGGCGTCCAGCGGAAATCCGCCGTCGCGAACGACCCGCAGCCCGAGCGCGCGTTTCCCCGGCGTGCGCCCGGACCACCACGTCTCGAAGACGATGAACCACCCGAAGAAGATCATGAACAGCATCAGGATCGCGAACGCGATCAGCCAGGCGGTCGCGTTCTTGCCGGCGAGCGGTAACCGCGAGAGCCCCGGCGCGGCGAAAGCGAACCCGATCAGGAGCGCCGCGATGATCGCGCCCTGGGCGAGCATGTCGACGACCAGCGCGAGGAAGCGGCTCCCGAGCCCGGCGAGCTCGTAACGGATCTCGACTGCCTCGCCGGTGCGAACGTCGACGGAACGGAGCATGTGGATAGTAGTTCGGCGTTACCGTCGCGAAAGCCGTGCTTCATGCGGGAGCGGCGGTTCGTGACGGTGCGGCGGGCGCGGTGGGACCGGCTGGCGGCGCTCGTCGACCGTGCCGCGCGCAAGAGCGTGCGGGCGCTGCCGCCCGACGAGATCGACGAGCTGGCGCTTGCGTACCGCGCGACGACCAGCGACCTCGCGATCGCGCGCACGCGCGGCGAGGATCCCGTCGTGTTGGATCACCTCAACCGGCTCACCGCGCGCGCGCATTCGGTCGTCTACGTGGCGACCGCGCGCACCGGCTGGAGCCGCTTCGTGGACTTCGTCGTGCGCGGTTTCCCGCGCGAGGTCCGGCGGTCGTGGGCGCCCATCGGGTTCTGCACGCTCGTGACCATCGTCTCCGCGCTGATCGCATACGGGTCCGTCTCGGCCGATCCGACCAACGTGCACGCGTTGCTGCCGGGCATGACGCTGCCGCCCGTCGACGAGGCGCTGCACGATTCGAACTTCGGCTTCGACCGCGCGAACTCGCCGGCCGTCGCGTCCGAAGTGATCACCAACAACGTGAAGGTGGCCGCGTTCGCGTTCGCCGGCGGGATGACGGGCGGGCTGCTGACCGCGTGGATCATCCTTACCAACGGCTTGATGGTCGGCGCGCTCAGCGCGATGTACGCCCACGCGGGCTTCGGTTCGGATTTCTGGGCGACGATCGCGCCGCACGGCGTCATCGAGCTCAGCGCGATCCAGATCGCCGGCGGCGCGGGGCTCGTCCTCGCGGGCGGCTACCTGCGGCCGGGGCGCGCGCGCCGCGGCGACGCGCTCGTCGCGGCGGCACGGCGGGCGGGCACGCTCATGATGGGCGTCGCGCTGCTGCTGTGCGTGGCGGGCACGATCGAAGGCTTCGTGTCGCCGCAGCGGCTGCCGATCTTCGTCCGCGACATGATCGGCGCCGTCACCGCGGTCGCGCTAATCGCCTATCTCCTGGGTTCCGGCGCACGCCGGAACCCGTCGCCTGCGGGCGATGGGCTCAAAGGAGCCCGCGCGAGGTCGCCTGAAGGCTGCGGCGATCTCTAGAGCAGGCCGCGCGTCTTGATGTCGACGTAGGCGTCGAGCAGCGCGATGCTCAGCTCGGCCGCCGGGACGTCGACGACGACGATCCCGCGGTCGCGCAGCGTGGCGACGGCACGCGCGCGCTCGTCCGAGAGCGTCGCCGCGACGGCGGCGCGATATGCGTCCTCGGCGTCGTGCGGCGTGGCGCGCAGCGCGCCGGCGATCGCGGCGTCGTTCATCAGCACGACGAGCACGAGGTGGCGCGTGGTCAGCAGCTTCGCTGCGCCGAGCACGGCGCTCGACGCGACGGGGTCGAACAGGTCGGTGAACAGCACGACGAGGCTGCGCCGCCGCAGCGTGCGCTCGATGTCGAGAAACGCGCGCTCGTAGTCCGCCTCTTCGAACCGCGGCTCGAGATCCGACAGCACGTCGGTGAGCTGCGCGCTGTGCTGCGCGCCGGTGCCGGGCATGACGCGCGCGAGCACGTTCGCGGCGAACGCGACGACGCCGACGCGGTCGGCGGCGAGCCGCGCGATCGCCGCGATCGCGAGCGCCGCGCTCACCGCGTAGTCGAGCTTGCGCCGGTCGCCCAGCCGCGCCGACATGAGCCGGCCCGCGTCGATGGCGACGACGATCTGCTGCGCGCGCTCCACCTCGTACTGCGCGACCATCGGCTTGCCGCGGCGCGCGCTCGCCTTCCAGTCGATCGAACGGAACGGGTCGTCGGTGGTGTACTCGCGCAGGCTCTCGAACTCGCCGCCGGCGCCGCGCCGGCGCAGCCGCCGCAGCCCCGACTCGATCAGCTTGGTGCGCGCCACGAGATCGCTGCTGCGATCGAGCGCGGAGAGATCCGGCATCACGCGCAGCACGGCGGGCACGCGGAACGTGCGCCGCAGCTCCACGATGCCCAGCCGCGACAGGAGGCGCGCGTGGTACGAGCGCAGCGCCGTGCGCCCGCGCTCGCGCGGTAGCACGCCGATCGTCACCACGGCGCGCGTGCGCGGCGGCAGCGTCGTGCGCGCTTCGTCGATGTCGATCGCGAGCCGGTCGGCCGGCGCCTCGACGATCGCGACGCGGCGTTCGTTCGGCGTGCGGTTCGCGATCTCGTAGCGCAACACGTCGCGGCGCGCGAGCGCGAAGCGCGGCGGGACCACACGCACGATCTCGACGTCGCCGCGCAGCAGCACGACGTCGTACGCGACGAGCACGGCGAACGCGAGCAGCGCGACCGCGAGCGCCACCGGCCACGGGAACGCGCGCGCGAGCAGGTACGCCACGAGCGCGAGCCCGAGCAGCGCGGCGATCCCGCGCGGCGCGATGCACGGCAAAATCAGGTTTCCGGGGCGGCGACGCTCGCCAGCACGCGCGTCACCACCTCGTCGGCGCTCGTTCCGTCGAGCTCCGCTTCGGGGCGCACGATGATGCGGTGCGCGAGCACCGCCGTCGCGACGTCTTTCACATCGTCGGGCGTCGCGAAATCGCGGCCGTCGAGGTGCGCCGACGCCTGGGCCGCGACGACGAGCGCGAGTGCGGCGCGCGGGCTCGCACCCAGCGCGACGTCGGGCGACGTGCGCGTCGCGGCGACGATGTCGTACAGATAGCCCTGCAGCGAGTCCGCGACGTGAACGGCGCGCACCGCGCGCTGCGCGGCGAGCAACTCGTCGGCGGTCACGACGGCGCCGACGCCGGCCGCGTCCAAATCGCGCGCGTCGAACCCGCCGACCGCGCGCGCGATCAGCGCGCGCTCGTCGGCTGCCGACGGATACCCGGTACGCACGCGCACGAGGAAGCGGTCCAGCTGCGCCTCGGGGAGCGGATACGTCCCTTCGAACTCCACAGGGTTCTGCGTCGCGCACACCATGAACGGCGGCGCCAGCGGGTACGTCGTGCCGTCGATCGTGACGTGCCGCTCCTCCATCGCTTCGAGCAGCGCGGCTTGCGTCTTGGGCGGCGTGCGGTTGATCTCGTCCGCGAGCAGCACGTTGTTGAAGATCGGGCCGCGGCGCAGCGAGAACGTGGCGCTGCGCTGGTCGAACACCGTCGTGCCGATGACGTCCGACGGCATCAGATCCGGCGTGAACTGGATGCGTCCGTACGAAACGCCGAGCAGCCGCGCGAGGACGCGCACCGTCAGCGTCTTCGCCGTCCCCGGGACGCCTTCGATCAGCGCGTGTCCGCCCGCGAGCAGCGCGACGGTCAGCGTGAAACCGGCCCGCTCGCCGCCGACGATGACGCGCGCCAACCCGTCGCGCAAACGTGTCGCCGTGGTCGCCAGAGGCGCGTTCGGAGGATCCACGCCCGCCACTACGCGGCGCCCCCGATCCGTCCTCGCGACGACGTGCTCCGTCGTGCGCGCGTGGTGTGTGTTCGGTCCATGACCATCGAGTCGTTCTCCCTGGCGGTGCGGGCGAGTTTGGCGAGCGCGACGAGCGCCGCGTCGTTCGCGAGCGGTTCGGTTGCGGCGGCGGCGAAGCGCGCGGCGAGCGCGGCGTTCTCGGCGGTGCGCGGTGCGCGCTCGAGCGAGTGCCGCGCGTCGGCGACGAGCGCGTCGCGCGCGTGATCGCGGGCGTGCGCGCGCTCGTAGAGCGCGGCGACCGCGTCGACGAACTCCTCGGACGTCGGCTCGCGCGGCGCGCGCAGCCGGACGGCCGGACCGAGCGGGATGATGCCGTACAACAGCCACAGCAATCCGGCCAGCGCGGCGACCGCGAGCGCGACGAGCTCCGGCGTATCGAGCGCGCGATACCACGGTTTTTCGACGATGTCGCCGCGCACGGCCTCGTCGAACGCGACGACGCCGCCGTGCTGCGGCTGTGCGGCGAGATACGCCAACCGCGCGTCGTCGCCGCGGCCGAGCGCGCGGTTCTCGAACAGCGCGCCCGTCGCGATGCCGGTCACCTCGCCGCGGCCGTAACGGTAGCGCACGACCAGCGCGCCGCTGCGGTCGGCGAGCAGCGTGTCGACGTGCGCGTGCTCCGCGGCGATCAGCCGCCACTTGCCGCGGTCGCCGAGCGATTCGACGAGCGCAGCCCACGGGCCGTGCAGCGCGCCGCGCTTGGCGGCGCCCGACGCGCCGCGCTCGCCGGCCGTGTCGTCGAGAAACGCGAGATCGCCCTTCGCGTTGTCCTTGCCGCTCGACGGCCACAGGCCGATGTCCACCAGGTGTCCCCCGCCGCGCACCCACGCGCGCAGCGCGTTGTGCTCGCTCGCATCCCACGAGCTTCGCACCGGCGCATCCGGGAACGCGACGATCAGCGTATCGATCCGGCTCTCGCGAAGCGCATCGTGATGACGCCGAAAGCGGGCGACGCGAACACCCTCCCGAGCGAGCAGCTCGTACCACGCGCGATAGCCGCCGAAGCTGTAATCGGCGCTGGCGTGCGTCGCGGCTTGCGGGCCGTCCGGCCGGTGGCCGAGCAGCGATACGGCGACCAGGACGGCGAGCACGAGCGCGCCGACCACCACGTCGCGCTTCACGCGAGCGCCGTGACGCGGTCGTACGACTCGCGCATCCGCGTGACGAGCGCGGCGTCCGCGCCGCGGTTGCCGAACAACGCGACGACCGCGTCACGCGCGAGCGCGTCGAACGCCGGATCGCGCACGGCGCGCCGCCACTCGCCGGGCGTGCGCGCGGGATCGTAGCGCACGTGCCCGCGCTCGTCGAGCGCGCGCAGCGCGGACGCCCACAGCAGCGCCGCCGCATCGTGATGACGTCCCTCCGCCGCGGCGGCGAGCGCGCGCGCGAACAGCGTGCGCGCGTCGGCGTCGGCGTCGTCGCCGAGCGCGAACGCGCCGGCATGCGCGCGAGCCGGCGTTCGCACGCGCAGTCTGCGGGCGAACCGGGCGACGACGAAGCCGAGGAACACGAGCAGCGCGACGAGCACCGCAATGCCGATCACCCCGGTGAGCGTCTTGTTGCCGAGCAGGTGGTCGAGCGGCGCCGTCAGCCGGCGCCACAAATCGCCCATTGCGTCGAAGAACAGTTCGAGCCACGATTTGTCGCCGGGCTGCTGCGGCGCGAGCTGAAACTGCCGGTCCGTCAGAATGCGGTGCGCGAGGTCGCGCGGGTCGCCGTGCGGCCAGGCCGCGATCATTGCAGGACCGGCGGCGGCTCCGCGGCGATGATGTCGAAGCCCTCCCGCCGCACGCGCACGTCGACCGCGTACACCACCACGAACGCCGCGACGATCCCCTCGAGCAGCACGCTGCCGACGCCGAGGATCGCGAAGTAGAGCGCATCGATGTGCGTCAGCGCGGTCAGCGTGGCGGCAAGCGCGATCAGCGGCAGCGCACCCACTTCGCTGACGACGAACACGACGAGCCCGCCGACGACGGTGCGCACCCACGTCCCGCGTGCGAAACCGCGCCGCAGCGCCGTTCCGATCGCCTCGATCGGGTTCGCCGTCTCCGTCACCACCGCCACCGCGGCGAGCTCGTACGTCATGAACACCCACGACAAGACGACGGCGAACGCGGACAGCACGATCAAGCCGCCGACGACGCCCACGACGACCGCGGCGACGAACTGGTTGAGTCCGGCCAGCACGCCGATCAGGATCGCGACCAGTAGGTACGCGATCACCAGCGGAACCGCGGTGACGGCGCCGAGAACCAAGAACGTCAAGGCGACGACCACCTGCGGCAGCCAGCGCTGGAAGCCGACCCGGTACGCCTGCCCGAACGTGATTCGCGAGCCCGCGTACGCCGTCGCGATGAGCGAGATGATCGCGCTCCACATCAGCAGCCGCCCGACGCTGCTGACGGCGAACAGCAGGAACGTCAGCGCCTGCGAGCCGCTGTCGCGCGTGAGGGCTTGCGCGGCGGCCTCCGACGCGCCCCGGTTGCCGGCGCTCGACAGCACGCGGCCGAGATCGGTGAACACCTGGCCCGACTTCGGCGCGATGAGCGCCTGAAGGATGACGGCCGGAACGATGACGACCGCCAGCACGGTCACGATCGGTACGAAGTCGCGAACGAAGAGCGTGACCGCACGGTCGAGCAGTTCGCCGGCGCCCAACGGGCGCAATTCCGTCTGCCGGAGTTCCGTGTTCTGCACGCCGCGGGAGCGTTCGCGCGCGTGCGGCGCGAATCCCCGGGCGTGGACGTCGGTCGGATCGCCGGGCTGTGGCGTTACCCTATCAAGAGCCTCAAAGGCGAGCCGCTCGAGCGTGCCGCCATACTCGCCGACGGGCTGGACGGGGACCGTGCGGCGGCGCTGGTCGTCGAGAACCCGGCCCATGCGCGGGCCGGCAAGCCGTACCGCGGCAAGGAGTCGGCATACCTCCACCTCACGAGCGATCCGGTGACCGCGGCGTCGTACGCCGCCGACGCGAACGTTCTCGTCACGCTGGACCGCACGCAGCCGCGCTGGTTCGACGCCGGTCACGTGTCGGTGCTGCTCGACCTGTGGGTGCGCGACGTGGAGGCGCTCGTCGGGGAACCGCTCGACCCGCGGCGCTGGCGCCCGAACCTGTACGTCACCGCCGCGCCGGGGTTTGCCAAGCGCGAAGCGGACCTGGTGGGTTGTTCGCTGCGCGCGGGCGGCGTCGTGCTGCACGTCGTCGCCACGATCAAACGCTGCGTCACGCCGACGTACGACGTCGCGACGGGTGAATCGTTACCGCTCGTGCTCGAAGCGGTTGCGGCGCACCGCGCGAACGTCGTCGGCGTGTACTGCGACGTCGAGGTGCCGGGCGACGTTGCGCTGGGCGACGGCGTGCAGCTCGGCTGAGCGCTACGCTCCGCTCGACCGCGCCGGGCGCGCGTCGAGCAGGTGCTCGATGTCGCGGCCGTACTTGTCGTCCAGCGCCGCGTCGTACCACAAGACGACGAACACCATGGCGAACGCGTCGCCGAGCCCGTCCGGCACGGCGAACAGAAAGCCGGCGGGCGCCCAATCCGCTCCGGGGAGCCCGCCGAGCAGGTCCGGCACGACGACGGTCAAGCACGCCACGACGATCGCGCCTGCGAAGTTGACGGCGAGCTTGCGCGGGCGGCACATCTCGCGAAGCCAAAATGCGAGCGCGCGCACCGGTGGCACGTCGTCGACCACGGACCCGACGAGCGCGAGCATGGTCGCGAAGACGACCAGCGACCCCACGAAAAACACCGGCAGCCCGGCGAGGTTCGACGTGAAGTCGGTGAGCCACGGCTCCGCGCACGCGACGACCACGTACACGACGAGGGCCGGACGCCGCAGCGCGGCGGTGAGCGCGCGCGCGAAGCGTTCGCCGCGCAGCACGCAGATCACCGCGGTGCGCGCCCAGATCTCCAGCACCGACGCAGCGATCAGCCACGTGAAGTATCCGCTCCAGTCGTCGTTCGTGATCGTGTAGATCACCGTCGAGGCGAATTCGTACACGACGAACGGCATGCACATCGCGAACCAGTTTGCGATGGTGACGTGCACCGCCCGATCCAGCCGCGACCCGATGCGCTGCATCGAGTTACAGCGACCGGCGGCCTTCGATCGCGCGGGCCAGCGTGTTCTCGTCGGCGTAGTCCAGATCGCCGCCGATCGGTAAGCCGTACGCGAGCCGCGTCACCTTGACGCCGCTCGGCGCGAGCAGCCGCGAGAGATAGAGCGCGGTCGCTTCGCCCTCCGCGTTCGGGTTCGTCGCGACGACGATCTCGCCCGGCGAGTCCGTCGCGACGCGGTCGACCAGCTCGCGCACACGCAGCTGCGAAGGGCCGATCCCGTCCATCGGCGAGATCAGGCCGCCGAGCACGTGATAGCGCCCGTCGTACGCCGACGTGCGCTCGATCGCGAACAAGTCTTTGGCGTCCGCGACGACGCAAATCATCGACGCGTCACGCTGCGGGTCGGCGCACACCGGGCACGGATCGTGCTCGGTGATGGAAAAACAGCGCGAGCACAGCTGCACGCGCTCCTTCAACGCGACGATGGCGTCGGCGAGCGCGTCGGCGTCGCCGCGCGGCCGGTTGAGCAGATGGAACACGAGGCGCGCAGCCGTTTTCGGGCCGATGGTCGGCAGCTTGCTGAACTCGTTGATGAGCGCCTGAACCGGACCTGCGATGGTAGAGATCGCCGCCTCACATGCCAGGGATCTTGAGCCCGCCCGTGACCGCGCTCATGCGCTTCGCGGAGAACTCTTCCGCCTTCGCGCGCGCGTCGTTGAACGCCGCGACGATCAAGTCTTCGAGCGTCTCGACGTCGTCGGGATCGACGGCGCTCTTGTCGAGCGCGATCTTGGTCATCTTGAAATCGCCGGTCATGGTGATCTTCACCATGCCGCCGCCCGCGGCGCCCTCGACGGTCGCGCTCTGGATCTCTTCCTGAGCCTTCGCCATGTCTTGCTGCATCTTGCGCAGCTGGTTCATCATCTGCGGATTCAATCGGTCCTCGTCTTCAAGAGAGTTTTTCGAGCGCATAGCGCATCAGGTCGTCGGCGCCTTCGCCGCCGCCGTTCGCACCGCCGGTCTCGGGAGCGCCGCCCGCGTCGGGCGGCGGTGCGCCCGCCCCGAGCGCGATGCGCAGGTCGAGGTTGCGGCCGGTGACCTCCGCGATCGCCTTCTTCACGGTCGCGGCGTCACGCCGGAGCACTTCGCCCGCGGGCGGATCGGGGACGCGCAGCGTGAGCACGTCGCCGTCGAGCGAAGCGACCGTCGCGCGCGACAGACCGGCCCTCAGCGAGCCTTTCTCGCCCTCCGCCCGCATACGAATGCTCTGCCACAACGAGCGGATCTTCGTAAGCGAGAGCTCCTTGGGCGCAACGTCAGGCGCGGGTACCGGCACCTCGGCGCGCGGCGGGGCGGCAGCGACGACAGGCTCGGCCGCGCGCGGTACGGCTTCACGCGGCGGCGCCGCAGGCGCCGGCGCGCGTGGCACCGGCGGCTCGCCGCCTTCGAGCGCGGCGAGACGTGACGCGAGCGCGTCGAGCGTCGGGTCTTCGCCTTGCAGCACGAAGCGCAGCACGGCACTCTCGAGCTCGAGGCGCGCGTTGCCCGAACCGCGCGCGGCGGCCAGCGCGTCGGCGAGCAGCCGCAACGCGCGCACCAAACGCGCCTGCGGCGTTGCGTCGGCGCGCTCGCGCGCGAGGCGCGCGTCGTCCTCCGCGAGATCGCGCGACAGCAGCTCCGGGTTCACGCGCGCGACGAGCAGGTGGCGAAACTCCGCGATCGTCGCGCGAATCAACCCGCTCATGTCCGCGCCTGCGTCCGACGCCTCGTCGATGATGCGCAGCGCCTGCGCAGCGTCGCCGTCGAGCGTCACGTCGCGCAGCGCGCGCGCGAACGCGCGCCCGGTTTGGCCGAACGCCGCCTCGACCGTGGCCGCATCGACCGCGCCCCCGGCGAACGACGACACCTGCTCGAGCATCGTGAGCGCGTCGCGCAAACCGCCGTCGGCACGATATGCGATCGCGCCGAGCGCGGCGTCGTCGATGGGTATCCCTTCGGCGTCGGCGATCTCGCGCATCCGCGAGATCATCGTCGGGATCGCGATGCGCCGGAACGCGTAGCGCTGGCAGCGCGACAGGATCGTCGGCGGCAACGACTCCGGCGCCGTCGTCGCGAGCACGAACACGGCCCAGTCCGGCGGCTCTTCCAGCGTTTTCAAAAACGCGTTGGCGCCTTCTTTGGTGAGCATGTGCGCTTCGTCGATGATGTAGACTTTTTTGCGCATCGCCGCGGGCGCGAACTTCACCGCGTCGCGCAGCGCGCGGATCTCGTCGATCCCGCGGTTCGACGCAGCGTCGATCTCGAGCACGTCGAGCGCGGCGCCGTCGAGGATCGCGACGCAGTTCTCGCACGTGTTGTCCGGCGTCGCGGTCGGCCCGTTCGCGCACTCGATGCAGCGCGCGAGAATCTTCGCAGCCGACGTCTTGCCCGAGCCGCGCGGCCCGGAGAACAGGTACGCGTGCGCGAGCCGGCCCGTCTCCAGCGCGGTGGTGAGCGTCTTGACCACCGCGTCCTGCCCGACCAAGTCGGCGAACGTCCGGGGCCGCCAGGTTCGGTAGAGCGACACCCCGCTGGTTTCGGGACGGCGCAAAGCGGTCCCGTCCGCATCGTCCGCCCGGCGGAGATACCAGGAACCCCGCACCCGCTCGCGGCGTTTTAAGGAGTGCCGGGTAGGGTACCCGGACCACACCGGCTATGAACGCCGGTGGCGTCCGCTTTCCAAGCGAGGCGTCGCCTGTCGTCGGGCAGGTGCGGCAAACCGGAGAGGAACGATGGAGACCACGGTCGATCTGCGCGGAGCGCTGCGCGAGAAATTCGGTTACGAGCATTTCAACCCGGGCCAGGAAGAGGTCATCAACCGCATCCTGGAGGGCGAGGACACGCTCGCGATCCTCGCAACGGGCGCCGGCAAATCGCTGTGCTACCAGCTCCCCGCACTGCTCATCGAAGGCACGACGATCGTCGTGTCGCCGCTGATCGCGCTGATGAAAGATCAGCTCGACATGCTCTCGCAGCGCGGCGTCACCGCGACCGCGGCGCTCAACTCGACGCTCTCGGAAGATCAAGAGCTCGCGGCGATGGCGCGCATCGCATCGGGCCAGCTCAAGATCGTCTTCGTCACGCCGGAAAAACTCGAAGACGACGCGTTCGTCGCGATCCTCAAGAGCCTCACGATCCCATTGTTCGTCGTCGACGAAGCGCACTGCATCTCGCAATGGGGCCACGACTTTCGGCCGGCATACCTCAACCTGGGCAAAGTGATCGGCCAGCTCCGCAACCCGACGGTGCTCGCCCTGACCGCCACCGCAACGCCCGCCGTGCGCGAAGACATCCTCATCCAGCTCGGCATCCCCAACGTCAAGCCGATCGTCAAAGGCTTTGACCGCCCGAATCTGCAGTACGTGGTCAAACGCGCCGAAAGCGAGGCCGGCAAGCTCAAACAGCTCAAGGAGCTCTTCGAAAAAGGCGAGCTCGAGCAAACCGGCATCGTCTACACCGCCACGATCAAGAACGCGCTCGAAGTGCAGAAATACCTGCACGACGAGCTCGGCCTACCGGCCGCGGTCTACCACTCGAAGCTGCAGAAACACGATCGCACGGCGGTCCACGAGCTGTTCATGCAGGAAGCCATCCGCGCCGTCGTCGCGACCAACGCGTTCGGCCTGGGCATCGACAAGCCGAACATCCGCTTCGTCGTGCACTACGACTTGCCGGGCAGCGTCGAAGCGTACACGCAGGAAGCGGGCCGCGCCGGCCGCGACGGCGACCCGTCGAAGTGCGTGCTCGTCTACCGCATGAGCGATACGCGCGTGCAAAACTATTTCCTGACGGGGAAATACCCGGACGTCGAAGAGGTCCAGAAAGTGTTCGGCACGCTAGAGATCTTCGGCGCGCAAGAAGGCGGCGTCAGCCTCACCGACCTGCGCAAGATCACGCAGCTCCCGCTGACGAAGCTCAAAGTGATCATCGCGCTGCTGAAAAAGAGCGGCTTCATCGAGAACGCCATGCGCGGCAAGTACGTCCTCACCGACGCGGCGCGCGAGCAGCGCGAGATGGTGCTGAACCTCGCCAACTACGAGACCAAGAAAAAGTACGACCAGTCGAAGCTGGCGATGATGCTGCAGTACGCGGAGACCACCGGCTGCCGCCGCCGGTTCATTCTTAATTATTTCGGTGAAGACTACGACGCCGAGACCTGCGGCGCGTGCGACAACTGCCTGCAGGGGCACCGCGTGCTCACCTCCTCCGGCTATCGGATAGCAGACGTCGTCTACCACGCGAAGTTTGGACAAGGCACGGTCGAACGCGCCGAGAAGGACCTGGTCACCGTGCTGTTCCCGAACGTCGGCTACAAGACGCTCTTGGCATCGGCCGTGTCGCGGGAACCGGCCGCGCAAAAGATCGCCTGACGTCTGTCACCCTCGATAAGGAGTCGCTTGCGACGCGTCCTCGCGCCGTTAACTAGCCTCGCGGCCGTCTGCGCCCTCGCACTCGCCGCGGCGGCGCAAGTGAATCCCCCCGCACCGCCGCCGTCGGGCCCGGTCAACCCCCCGGGCAGCGTCGCAACGCCGGTCCCGGCCGGCCCGAACACGCCCATGCCAGGCCCGGCAGAGACCCAAAGCCCGCCCGGAACGTACACGCCGGCCCCCCTGGCCTCCCCAACCCAACCCCCGATCATCGTGGAGCCGCCGCAAATCAGCGTCGAGCCGGGCAAAACGGTCACGGCCCGCGTGAACAGCTCGCTGGGCACGCTCACCGCAACGGTCGCCGACCCCACCATCGCAACCGTGATCGTCGACCCGGCGCAGCGCATCGTGTACGTCACCGGCCTCAAGGTCGGCACGACGACCGCGACGGTGACGGACGCGCGCAGCGTCCAACGCGACGTCCCGATCCGCGTCGCATACGCCGCCGGCAGCGTCGCCGACGAAACAACGCTGCGCGTCACGGGCAACCCGACGTCGTCCGACTACCTGCGCGAAGCGGTCGCGCTCGCAGTGACCCGCGCGGCCAGCCTCCGCTCGGGCGCATCGATCAACGTCCCCCTCGAAACGATCCCGATCCACGGCAACTTGAAGATCGACGACCGCCTAGAGCTCGACGTCCCATCCCAAATCGCCGGCAACGGCTACCTGCCGGTCAACGGCACGACGCACGTCATCATCGAAAACACCGCGCTGCCGTCGATCCAGCCCGCGCGCCTGCTGGTAAGCGACTATCCCGAACGCCTCACCGCCAACGGCGTCCTGTTCACGGCCCGCCTCGACCGCACGCAGGCACAGCGGTTCCTGTACTACCACTTCAACCCCGCGAACGAACCGGCGCGCCGCATCCTGCTCAAAGCCCGCAACCCGTCCAACGCGCCCGCAACGGTGCAAATGATCGACGGCAGCGCGGGCCCCGGCACCAACGAGATGGAGGTCGGCCACCTCTCCACCAAACGGTTCCTGGTGCGCGAAGCCCGCAACGAGGGCCACGTGATGACGATCGCCCCGGGCGCCACGATGAACCTCGTCGACCACCCGCTCCCCGCCGCAAACGTCATCAGCGCAATCCTGCAATTACGCCTGGTCAGCGGCGACCCGCTCGACCTCACGCTCGTCGCGCAAGACGCACTGGCGCCGACGGACCAATCCATCGACACCACCCAACTCCTCGCCGGCGGCGCACCGCACGCACGCGGCGTCTATCCGGTCCCGACGTTCTTCTTCGAGCGCACCTACGACGTCGACGGAGCCGACCTCGACATCCCGATCGGCCAGCTCCCGCTCCCGAACCTACGCGAAGGCGAAGCGCTCAGCGGCGACTACGGCGTCGAGCAATCGATGAACGTCGTGGTCGTCAACATGACCCGCGGCCCACGCTCGATCGCCCTCTACGCAAACCCACGCGGAGGCCGCGCGACCGGCACATTCCTGATCGACGGCACGCTCGTCCAAGCCCACGCGCTCGCGGCATTCTCACGCTTCAAGATCTGGCAAGAGACGATCAACGCGGGAACATTCCGCCGGATCCACATCGTCACGATGCCGGAGGGCGGATCGTCGTATCCGTTGCGGCTGACGTTCGCGCAGGACGACGGCTCTGTTGCGCCCGGGGCTCCTGGGTCGCCGATTTATTAGGATCGTGGCTTGGGCGTCGTGAGCCACAGTGATGCGGCGGGGACGTTCCCTCCAGCGCATCCTGCGCTTCCGGTCACTCGGTGCTCCGTTCGCTCCCGCCCTCCGGGCTCCGCGAACTCCGCAACGCCCCCCCGCACCACCGTGGCTCCCGCCGCCCTGGCACGATCGGTCGGCTTATGCACGATGGTGGAGTTGCCCGTACGAGCACCCTCCGTGCTCTGTTTGCATTAGCAGACTCGTGCTCTGGTTGCATTAGCAACCTCGTGCCCGTGTGGCGTGCCGTGATCGTCATGAGGTGGGTGGCGGACGGTGCTGTGGCGGGGCGTTTCGTAGCGAGCGGAGCCCGGAGGGCGGGAGCGAGCGGAGAACCGAGTGACCAGAGCCGCAGGATGCGGCGGCGGGAGCGTCCCCGTCACAGCACTGTCCGCCACCCGCCTTGCCACGATCGCTTTTCAAGAGCGCGCGACGCGGTGATAGATCGCCTGCATCTGCGAAGCAGCCGTGGCCCAAGATAATCGTTGAACTGCGCGTTCGCGAACGTCATCGGCCCGGCGTTGCGCGCCTTCGACCTCGGCGAGTAGCGCGGCGATTGCGGCGATCCATGCGGTGATGTCATCCGCGGTGATGAGCGGGACGTCGTCGGCCGCAACTTCGATCAGCGACGATGAGCGGGCCGCGATCGCCGGGACGCCCGCGCACATTGCCTCCGCGAGCGCGTAGCCGAAGCCTTCGTACTTGGATGGAATCAGCGCGCACGTGGCGCGCACGTACAAATCATCGAGCTCTTCGCGCTCAACGTAGCCGCGCAGCTCGACGCGGTCCGTGACGTTCAGCTCGGCGGCTCGCGCGCGGACGGCGTCGGCGTAGGGCGTGGGCGGGCCGACCGCGATGATGCGCAAGGTCGGGAGGGACGGCAACGCCTCGATGAGCACGAGCAGATTCTTGCGCGCTTCCACCGTGCCGACGACCAAGGCGAATGGCGACGGATCCGGGTAGCGCTCGATCTGGGCGAAACGTGCGTCGACACCGGGGTAGATCACGTCGATCTTTGCCGATGGGTCGACCAGTTCGCGGTATTCGTTTGCGCTGAAGTTCGAGTCGCAGACGATTGCGGCGGCGTGTTTGTATGCGCGGGCTTGCAGCGTGCCGAAGTACGTGCGTGCGTACGAGCGCGTGTGGGATTGCACGCGGTGCCAGGCGAGGTCGTGGACGGTGACGATCGTCGGTAGCATGCGGATGAACGGCATCGTGCCGGCGCTTGCGTGCAGCAGGCTCGCGCCGCTGCGGGCGGCTTGCAGCGGCAGGAGCACTTGGTCCCAGAGCACGCGGCGGTCGAAGCGCCAGGGGTTCAGCCATGGGGCGCACAGTTGGCGCACGTCAACGTTTTCCGCGCGGAGTGCGTTCGCGAGGTCGCGCTGGTAGACACCGATGCCCGTTGCGGTGCCGACGGCGAGCTGCGTGTCGAGCGCGACGATCACAGGTGAGGCGCAGCCATCACGTGGTGCAGCGTTTGAGCGCCGGGCCGGCGAGGGGGTCGTCGACCGGGTCGCGCGCGGGCGCGGTCGTCGTCGCTGCGCGCAGTGCGCGGGCGCGGGCCAAGTTGTCGCGGGCGTGTGCGCAGTCGTGCGTTGCGGCCGCGGTCCAGGCCAGGCCGGCGTAGGCGTCCGCGCTGTTCGGGACCACTTCGGCCGCGTGCGCGTACCAGCGCGATGAGGCCGCGACGTCGCCGTTGGCCAACGATTGGAAGCCCGCGGCGAGGAGGTACGTCTCTTCGTTGGGTGCGAGCGCCAATGCGCGTTCGTACGATGTTTCCGCTTTGCGCCAGTAGGATGCGCGTTGCGCGGCATCGCGGTAGCCCGCCGCGGCTTGCAGCTGGCCGAGACGCCACCACGCTTCGCCGCGGGCTTCGCCGGCGTTCGCGTCGTCCTGGTGCGCCGCCACTAGAAGTGCCTGGTCGGCGAGGGCGCGATCGGGCTGCGTCGTTGCGAGGGCGTCGATCAGAGCTTGCGCGCGCACGACGTCGCCGGCGCGGACGTAGAACTGCACGGCTGCGTCGCGCTCGCCGCGCGCTGCCGCGATGCGGCCGCGAACGTCGGCGGTTTCCGCGTCGTTCGGCAGCGCCGCGGCGAGGCGTTCCGCGGCGGCGAGATCGCCGTCGTGCACCGCGGCTTCCGCGCGGGCTCGAGCGTTGCCGAGCAGCGGGCGAAACAGCGTCGGGACGTGGTCGTGCAGCATGGCGGGGAGCGACGGACGTACGGCCAGGTCGCCGTATGCCGCCGACGACGCGAGCTGCACCGCGCCGAGCAACGCCGCGATCCCGAGCCCAACCACCACCACAACCGTCCGGATCACCACGAACCCCTACAACGAGAACGCCCCGGAACCTCGCGGCTCCAGGGCATTCGTGGTCGGGCGTTCCCGCTCGGCGCTAAAACCGGATCGAGAAGTTCAGGTCTTCGCGGTTCTGGTTGAAGTTGTACGTCGGGATCATCGCGTCGGTGTACTTCTGGTTGCGGAAGAGCACGCCGATCGAGCTCGTCGTCTTGGGGATGTTGTAGATGAGCGTCGCGTCGTACATGTCCTTGCGCTGCGAGATGTTCTGCGACTGCGTCGTCCCGTATGCGCCGTGGTAGGTCTGCGTGTTGTACGCGACACCGAAGTTGAGGTCTTTGGTGACGGGCAAGGTCAGACCGGCGGCGATCGTCGAGTGGTATTCGTCGACGAAGTTGGGATAGAACAGCACCGGCGTGTTGCCGGGGATCGCGAGGAAGGCGTTGAGCCCCGCCGCCGAGCTCGCGTCCGGACCGCCCGCGGCGGCGTTGAACGGCACGTAGCTGTAGGCCGTGGTGTCGCGGCGATACAGATGCTCGGTTGATGCCGTGAGGTTGACGGCCGCCTTCGTGTTGAAGATCGGCACGCCGAACTGCAAGCCCCCTTCGAGCTTGTCGAACTTCAGCCGCAGGTTCGAGGCGAAGCCCGGACCGTACGCGAGCTGGCCGTAGCCGTTGGGCACCATCTCCTGGAGGTGCTGCCCGAGGAAGCGCGCGTTGAGCGTGGTTTCGCCCATGCTGATCGGCGCGGTCACGTTGGCGGTGAAGCCCTGCGAGTTGGGTGCGAACGCGCTGAAGAACTGCGGTCCGCTCGCCACGAACGGGTTGAACACCGGATAGATGTACGTGAGCCCCGCGTTGTTTCTGGTGCACGCGGTCCCCGCGCAAGCCGGCGTGATCGTCTGGTCGAACGTCGTGTTGATCGCGAGGTTGTTGCCGAAGCCGAAGAACTGCGGGAAGAAGTTGCCGCGCCAGAACTGGAACGTGGACGGTGCCGGGCCGAAGTAGCGCAGCGGGCCGCCGTCGAGGAAGTTCGGGCCGACGGCCTGGTACTGCACGGTGGCCGTCGCGGTGGAGAGCTTGAGGCGCAGCCCGACGACCAGCGCGCTGTCGGTGATGGCCGGCGTGTTGTAGAAGTCCGGCGTGTACTTGCTGTACGCGCCTTCGCCGAAGAGCACCGGGTGCTGCGTGCGGTCGCTGCCCAGCGTGATGAACGAGAGCGGCAGCTGCGCGTCCAGGCCGAACACCGTGTCGCTGACGGCGCCGTATCCGTTGCCGGCCGCGTTGCCGTTGGGCGCCGACTGGTAGAAGTTGGTGAATTGTGAGTTGCTGACGTCGGCGAAGTCGAAGATGCGGCTGACGGAGAGGCCGATCTCGGCGCCCGGCAGACCCTTGATCTTCTGGTTGATGCGCGCGTTGAAGTGATAGCGCTGGAACTGGTCGTTGTTGTTGTACGTCAGCCGCACGTACGTGATCTGCACGACCGAGCCGACCGGGCAGCGGCGATATGAAGACGACTTGGTTCGTCTGGTCGATGTAGTACCACGCGCCGCCCGCGATCGGGCAACCCGCGCCGCTGGGCGTGAGCGCGGCCGACGAGCAGGGCGTGCCGTTGATCGCCGAGACGTAGACCGTGCCGACGACCGCTTTGGTGCTAAGGTACACCGACGAGATCGGTCCGGCCGCAGCGGTGAACGTGTCGGTGCGCGCCGCGCCGGCAGCCGAGTTCGGTGCGCCCGGCTGGAAGTAGCTCGTCTGCGGCCGCGTGACGATGAAGAAGTAGTTGTTGTTGGCGAACTCGCCGGACGGATCCGCGACGCCGGCCAGCGTGTTGATCATCGACTGGTCGAGGCGCGTCCACGAGAACTGGAATTCGGTGAGCCCGTTGAGCACACCGCCGATCTCGAAGCCCTTCTCGTAGGGCTGGACCGGGTTCTCGAAGCCCGGACCCTGCTGGGTCGCGTCCGGCGCGCGGTACGTGAGGCCGACGCGCGACGATTTGAGGTTGTCGAGCTGGCCGTCGCGGAAGTACACGTTCGTCAGCGCGCCGACCTTGGCGATGTTCACCACCACGTCGGGCTGGATCGAGTACTTCGCGTTGGGCGTGAACTCGCCGCCGTACTGGTAGTTGATGATGTGGATCGGCAGCGAGACCGTGAGGTTCTCGTTGATCGTGTACGTGAAGTTGAGCTTGTCGTCGAACCGGATCAAGTTGCCGGCGCCGGCCTGCTCGAGCGGGCTGTTGTTGGCCGGGCTGGTCAGGAACACGTTCACGAACGGATCGATCCCACCGTGCGCGATCGTCTGCGGGACGCCGTAGCGCTGGCGGTACGAGTTGTTGTCGAGGATCGCGCCGTGCAGCTGGATCGACTGCGCGAACTTCGTGCGCTTGTCGAGCGCGTCGAGCGCGTCCTCGAGATTCGTCACGCGCACGCCGAGCGAGTCCAGCTCGTCCTTGAGCGCATCGATGAGCTTCTGCAGCTTGTCGAGATCGGCTTTCGAGGCGTACCCGGCGCCGTTGGCTTGCAGCTTCGCGATGACGCGTGCGACGAGCACCGCCATCTCGTAGCGCGTCAACGGGCGGTCGCCCTTGAACTTACCGTCGGGATACCCCTCGACCAAACCGTCGGCCGCGAGCGACTGGATCGCTTGATACGCCCAGTGGTTCGCCGGCACGTCCGAGAACGGCGTTGCCGAGGCGCTCTGACCCAACGCCAGGAGCGAGCAGATTGCAAAGCTCGCTGCGAGGACGAGGGTAGCGAGACGCTTCATCGTTTCCTCCGAGACAGGTGTGACAGGCTGTTCCGCTCGCGCGTGCCGCGTCCCCGTCGGTTTTCGGGTCAACTGTGTTGAACCGAACCGGCGAGAAGAACCCGTCTCGGTGCTTACCGCGGCGGGCACGACGACGACGCGCTCGATACGGAACGCATGCCGAGGTCGCTATACCGAAGCGAGCGTCGGGACTCCTGCCCCGATCAAGAAGCCTTGAGGAATCGTTCCGCGATGAGGAGCGCGGCGTAGTCGTCGATGGGCCGGTCCGGCAGCAGCATCCCGCGGGGGACGATGCGGCGCCAGCCGCGGGGCGGGTGGTCCTGGAAGAAGCGGGCGCGGGCCAGCAGGCTGGTCTCCCGCTCGTCGACGAGCTCGACGGGGACGCCCAGCGACCGCACGACGTCGGCGACCACCGCGGCGTTGGTGCCGCGCCCGATCGCGGCCAGCGCCACCGGCGTCGCCGCGACGACCTCGCGCAGCCGTTCGGCGAGCGTCTCGATCGGGACGATGCCCAGCGTCAGCGGCGGCGCGTCGACGCCCGTCACCACGGCGTAGCCGCACTTGCGGGTGCCGGGGTCCAGGCCCAGGATCGTCATCGCGGCACCAGCGAGTAGTCGATGCAGGATACCGCCGGAGTGCGGGTACATGTCGAGCCCCGCTTTGGCGACCAGGCGGTAGTGCCCGCGCAGGCGGCGCGAGCTGGTTGAGGATCTCCTGGACGTTGTTGCTCGGGGCCGGGTTGAGCGCGAACACCGCCGGCATCCCGCGCCGTTCCATCTCCGCGATGGCGGCGGCCGTCAGCCGCTGCAGCGGGACGACGAGGCTGTCCGCGAGCTGTCCGCCCTGCACGTCGACGGATGCCAAGCGTGTCGCCGGCCGCCGCGACGCGAATGTCGGCGTACGGCTGCAGCGTGAACGACACGACGTCGCCCTTGAACAAGATTCTGCCCGATCAGCGGCAGGAACATCACCGGCGCGTCGGCGGGCAGGCTGTCGCGGTCCTTCGCCAGCTGCTGGCGCAGCAGCGCTTGGATCTCCGGATCGCTCGACGTCTTGCGATACGGCTTCAAATCGTACGGCGCGTGCGCGAACTGGGCGTTCGCCGTGCGCACCGTGTTGTCGAAGAAGCCCGACAGCTGCGCCAGCACGACGGCGTCGGGCTGCGACAGCCGCGTGGTGAGCACGATGTTGCCGATCGGGTAGCCGATCGACACGACGAACTGGCGGTCGCGCGTCGAGTCGAGCTCGCGCTGCGTCGCGATCGCGCGCGCTTGGAGGTCGTTGATGCGCGCGTTGATCTGGCCAAGGCGAAAGAACGCCGTGCGCACCTGCTGCGAGCCGATCAGCGCGACCGACGTGACCGACAGCGCGATCAGCATCCCCGTCGCGACCGCGACGATCGTGGACGTGTACTTCGGCCGCAGCCCGAACAGCGTGAGCCGCTTGCGCCCGACCTGATGGCCGACCCGGTCGCCGATGTACGCGATGCCGCCGGCGACGATGGTGATCGCGACGACGAGCGCGATGCCCGAGAGGTTCGCGATCACGCTCAGACTCGCGACGCGCGCCGCAGCAGCGTCGCGCCGATGATGGTGAACAGCAGGTTGGGCGTCCACGCGGCGGGCCCGGCCAGCCCCGTGGCCGAGCCGATGCCCTGGAAGATCGTCGAGATCACGTAGTAGACGAACACGATCGCGACCGCGAGGCCGAAACCCAGGCCGGTGCCGCCGCCGCGGGCCGGGCGCAAGCCGAACGGAACGGCGATCAGCGTGAACACGAATGCAGCGAACGGCCGCGCGAGCTTCCCGGCGTAGGTCGCGTCGAACGAGCGCACCTGCTGCGGTGTGAGCTGACCTGACTCCAGCCGCGCCTTGATCTCGGCGCGCGACAGCTGCTCGGGATCGTTGATCTGCAGCGACTGTTTCGCGATCTGGTTGGGGCGTGCGCCGATGTCGATGTCGAGGCCGACCGGCGCCGTGAGCTTTTGCGCGTCGCCGAAATTGTCGAAGTGGTACGTCGTCGCGTTCTCGAAGTGCCAGGTCGGCGCGACGTAGCGCGCGCGGTCGGCGACGATGAGGTCTTGCAGCTGCGTGTGCGCGTCGTAGCGCAGCAGCGT
>CAWBTJ010000019.1:0-62167 GCA_963791645.1 Vulcanimicrobiota bacterium
GCAGAACAGCACGACGGGCAGCTTCTTGTTCGTCGCGATCTCGCGCACGAGCTCGAGCGGCGCGCCGAGATCGCGCGCCCGCGCGACGAGCTCTTCTTTCGGAACGGCGGCGAGCGTCGCGATGCCGTCGCGGATCGCGCGCATGTGGCGCACGGCCTCGACGATGTTGCCCGAGCCCGCTTCGCCCTTGCTGCGGATCATCGCCGCGCCTTCGGCGATGCGGCGCAGCGCTTCGCCCAGATCGCGCGCGCCGCAGACGAACGGCACGGTGAACGGCGCCTTGTCGAGGTGGAACAGGTCGTCGGCCGGCGTGAGCACCTCGGACTCGTCGATGTAGTCGACGCCGAGCGACTGCAGCTGGCGCGCCTCGCCGATGTGGCCGATGCGCACCTTGGCCATCACCGGGATCGTGACGGCCTGCATGATGCGCTCGATCAGCGCCGGGTGGCTCATGCGCGCCACGCCGCCGTCGGCGCGAATGTCGGCTGGGATGCGTTCGAGCGCCATCACCGCGACGGCGCCCGCCTCTTCGGCGACCTTGGCCTGTTCCGGCGTGACGACGTCCATGATGACGCCGCCCTTGAGCATCTGCGCGAGACCGCGCTTGACCGTGTCGGTGCCCGTCTGCTGCGACTGTCCGTTCATATCCGCCTCATTGTCCTGCTCGAAACGCCCGCCAACAATGCGGACAATGAGGACCAATCCTACCCACGGCGGCCTCGTGGCGCCTACCGACGGCGCCACGTTGGCGCGTTCCTCGGGCGACAGGGTCGGCGGCTCGGTCTCCGTCGCGCCCGGCTCGTGCGACACGAGCGGGATCGGCAGCGGCGGCGAGGTGTAGATCCCGCGCGTCGGCGGCAGCGGCTTGTACGTCGGCTCGGGGATCGGCGTCGCGTGATAGGGCGGCGGGGTGTACGGCGCCTGCGTCGGCCTGGGCGGGGGCGTCACGCGCGGGTCCGGGAACGCAGGGTCGGTCGCCACCGAGACGACCTGCAGGCGCTTCCAGTTCTTCAGCTCGCCGTGCGCGGACGCGTCGCCGCCGGCGCCCGGGACGGGCGTCACGCCGGAACCGATGATGGGGACGCGGCGCTCCGTCTGCAGCAGCACCCGGTCGCCGAGCTTCTGGCCGATCAGGATGGAGATCAGGAGGACGACCGCGCCTCCGGCCAGGAGCGCTGACAGCCCCAGACGGCGGGTAGGCGGCACGGCGCCGTGGTTTCTAACCGACGGGGGCGGCGGCCTGTCGCGGCTCGTGGGTCGGCATCGCGTCGACCAGCACGGGCTCGCCGATGCGGATCTCGAGCATCCGGCCGGCCTCGACGTGGCGCCGGAACGTCTCGCCGCGGAAGTCCACCGTGACCTCGCGGGCGGCCGCGCGGTCGTTGCAGAGGTAGATCAGGATGCCGCCGTGCCCGTCCTCGAAGCCCACCGCGCCCACCTCGACCGGCGAGGTGCGGATCTCGTCGGACACGTCGGTGCCGGCGTAGTACACGCGGTACGGCTCGTCGGCCGATGCGAAGTCCATGTCGCCGACGATGGTCTTGGCCTCCGCGTCGATCACGTAGCTGTGGCGGCGGCCGCCCCAGTGCACGCGCACGGCGGCCGTCCACGTCCAATCCGCGGGCAGAAGCGGCGCGATGTGCGGGCGGCCGCTGGTGCGATAGCCGTCAAGACCGCACACGGTCTCCGCGACCGCCCACAGATACTTCGCGCCGGTCCACGGCGACAGGTACATCCCGCGGTTCGTCAGCGAGCCGCCGTCGAACCATTCGCCGAACTGCCCCGGCACGGTGTTGCGCGCCGCGCCGGCTTCCATCGTCTCGTAGATCGCTTCGAGCCACTGCGCCGCTTCGTGGTGCGCACCGTTGCGCGCGAGCGCCACCACGAACCAGAGCGTGAGGTCGGGCCACACCCCGCCCAACAGACCGAAGCCGTGCGACGGAAAGTACCACGAGTCGGCCGTCGAGATCGTGCGCAATCCGACCGGCGTGGTGAAGTCGGGCTCCATCAAGCGCTTCAGGATCGCCTTGCGCACGGACGGCTCGGCCACTTCGAACAGGACCGGGAACACTTCGTCGGCCGTGAAGTTGTCCTGGTAGTTGCCGTCGACGTCGTAGTTCAGCACGAACGCCGACGTGTCGCTGTTGAACAGCTTCGACAGCATCGCATCGCGCAGCGCGGTCGCTTCGTTCGAATATCGCTCCCACGCGGCGCTGTCGTCGACGATCGCCGCGAGCCGCGCCGTGGCTTCGAGCGCGAAGTACGCTTCGGCGTTGATCTCGGTCACGGCGCCGTCGAGCTTGTAGAGCGGGATGATGTTGCGCCACGACGTGATGCCGAACATGTCCTCGCCGCCGGCCTTGCAGAACAGCAGCCCGTTGGCGTCGCGCTGCGTGAGCATGTAGTCGGCGATCCGCGTGACGAGCGGAAACACGCCGCGCAGCCACGCGTCGTCCAGCGTCGCATTGTAGTGGTGCAGGATCGCGATGATGTGCAGCGGCGTGTCGTCGTTGACGTTGAGGTCGTAGAACGTCGAGAAGCCGTTCACGCCGCGCACGTACTCCACCACCTGGCCCGACGGTTCGACGAAGCGGTTGAACAGCTCGATCGCGTCGCGCGAAAACTGCGGCATGAAGTAATCGTAGCCGTGCACGAACCACGACGTGTCGCGCGAGACCAGGATGTCGGACGGCGGCGAGTTGGTGGAACCCCAGCCCTGCGGGTACTCCTTGACGACGCGCAGCATGTTGACTTTGGCCCAGTTCACGCCGCGATTGATCAGCGGCGACGGCGTGAGGAGGCGCGCGTCGGCGAGCTTGTCGGCGTAGTAGCGCTCCGTCGCGGGCAGCGCGTCCGGATCGCGGAGCAGCTGCTCCAACACCGGCTTCGGTCTTGTCGTCGCCGCCTTTGTTGTAGACCACCGCGATCCGCAGCGACTCGCGCTCGCCCGGCGCCACGTCGACGCAGTATTCGAACGCGCCGAAGATGCGGCTCGACGCGAACTCCGCGAGGTGCGGCGTGATCTCGCCGAGGTGCGCGCCTTCGTCGAGCGTGCCGCGCGTCATCCCCTGCAGCAGGGTCTGCTCGCGCAACGCGACGACGACGGTATGCGGCGTGCGCGAACCGCCCCACCAGCGCACCCCGCCCGACTCCTCGCCGAACGAGCGAATGAAACGGTCGCCGGTGCTCGCGCGCACGTGCTTCTCGGGTTCGCCGTAGAAGCGCTGGCCGATCAGCAGCGCCCACGGAAAGATCTGCACGCTCGCCGGGACCGGCGACGCGTTATGCAGCGTGATGTCGATGACGAACGACACGACGCGGTCGTGCAGCGGGCCGTGCGGTACGTAGAACGTCTCGGTGACGCGCAGGTCGGGCGCGATCGCGAACTCCGCGATCTGCGCGTACGGCAAGAACGTGAACTCGCGCGTGATCTGGTGCGGGAACAGCGTTTCGCCGCCGCCCGCGCGGTACGCGATCTGGTGCGCGCCGAAGATGATCTGATCGGTGTCGGCGTCCCAGAGCCCGCGAATACCGCCCTTGGGCGTCGAGGTCGCGAACGTCTTGAAATTGCCGAGCGTCAGCCCGAACGGAGTCTGCTCCTCGCGGAGCACATACGCGCTGAACTCGTTCCGCTGCGCATCAAAGGTCGGTCCCAAGCGTCGTCTCTCTACCGGAGGACGGCGGACCGGGCCTCCCTGCTTTCGCAAACGCGGCGCGGCACCGGGGCCGCGCCCGGCGACCACGAACGGCGGCGTGGTGGAGGCGACCGCGAAGATCAACCTGACGCTCGAGATCCTGGCGCAACGGGCCGACGGCTACCACGCGCTGCGCAGCGTCATGGTGCCGGTCGCGCTCAGCGACGAGCTCGCGTTCGCGCCGAGCGACCGGTTCGTCTTCGCCTGCGATCCGCCGTCGCTCGCCGGCGGCAACCTCGTGCCGCGCGCGTTCGCGCAAGTCGGGCTCGCCGACGCGCCCGTCGCGGTCACGCTGCGCAAGCGCGTGCCGGTCGGGGCCGGCCTCGGCGGCGGCTCCAGCGACGCCGCGACCGTGCTGCGCGCGGCGATGCGGGGCGCGTTCGGCGACACCGGTGCGCGCGACTGGGTCGCCGACGCGCGCGCGCTCGGCTCCGACGTGCCCTTCTTTCTCGTCGACGGCCCGGCGCTGGTGGAAGGGACCGGCGAGCGCGTGACCGCGCTGGGCGCCGCGCCGCCGTGGTGGGTCGTGCTCGTCGTGCCCGACGCGCACGTCGCAACGGGACCCGCGTACGCAGCGCTCGACGCATCGCGCGCGGCGCATCCCGTGGCGACGCGTCCGCGCAGCGACTCGGCGTCGCTGCGCTGCGGCGAGGCGCTGCAGCGCGCCGATCACGCCGGCGTCCTCGCCGCGCTGACGAACGACTTCGCACCGGTGGTTCGCGACGCGTATCCCGCGGTCGATGCGGCGCTGCGCGCGCTCGACGACGCGGGCGCGCCGCACCGCGCGATGCTCTCCGGTTCGGGCGGCGCGTGCTTCGCGCTCTTCGACGGCGAAGCGCCGGCGCGCGCGTTCGCACCGCGGCTGCGCGCGCCCGCCGGCGCGACGGTCCACGTCGTGCCGTTCGCAACGAGCAGCGTGTGGCGCTAGACGCGATCGTGCTCGCCGGCGGCGGCGCCGACGCGGTCGCCGCGCTGGAGCCCGGCGCGCCGAACAAGGCGTTCGTGCGCGTCGGCGGCGTGCCGCTGGTGCAGCGCACCATCATGGGTCTGCGCGCGTCGTCGCGCATCGACCGCATCGTCGCGGTCGCGCCGCCGTCGGCGGCGGCGCATCCCGCGCTGGCGAACGCGAGCGAGGTGCGCGGCGACGGCGCGCGGATGCTCGAAAGCCTGCGCTCCGGGATGGCGGGATTCACCGAGGACGCGCTGGTGATCGTCGCCGCGTCGGACCTGCCCGCGCTGGACGCGGCCGCCGTCGACGAGTTCGTGGACGCGGTGCTCGCGCGCGACCTCGACGTCGCGTACGCGTGCCTGGAACGGCGGCATCACGAAGCGGAGTATCCGGAGTTTCCGCACACGTGGGCGCGCCTGCGCGACGGGCGCTACTGCGGCGGCGGGCTCGTCGCGCTGCGGCCGCGCGTCCTGCCGCGCCTCAACACGTTCATGGACGCGCTCGGCGACGCGCGCAAATCGCCGTGGCGCCTGGCGGGACTCTTCGGTTGGGACGTGCTCGCGCGCTTCGTCATCGGCCGCCTCGCGATCGAGCAGGCGGAAGCACGTGCTTCGCGCCTACTGCACGCGCGCGTCGGCGCGATCCGCTGCACGCAGCCGCAGATCGCGCTCAACGTCGACCGGGTCGAAGACGTCGTCCGCGCAAACGCGCTGTTCGCACCGAGCGCTGCATGAACGGAACCCGGGCCGGGCGCGTTCTCCCGGCGATGCGTTTTGCGATCGGTGCCGTCATGCTCGCCCTTTCCTTCGGCGCCCCGGCCGCCGGTTCGGCCGCACCGGCCGCCGCGGACGGCCCGGCATGCGACGCGCGGGACACGACCGTGGGCGGCATCGGTCGCGTGACGGTGTTCGCGTTCACCGGGCCGGTGTTCGGCGGGCGCGTGTGCGCGACGGTCGCGAACCTCGCGAGCGATCTGTTCACCGCGCGCGTGGCAGCCGCGCCGTCGGACGACGCGCTGGTGACCGCCGCGCTGACCGGCGGCGGCGACGTGACCGCGCCGCTCGGCGACGCCGCCGTCACCGGCGCGGGCCCGTACGTGATCGCGCCGGGCGGCGTCATCCCGGCGTTCGGCGCCGACACCGCGGAGTTGCCGCGCGTCGTGCTCGCGTACGCCGGCCAGCGCACGTTCCTCATCGCGACGACGCCTGTCGCGCTCGTCGATCTGGCCAAGGAGCTGCGCACGCAGCCCGGCGCATTCGGCGCGGACGCGTTCGAACGCGCCGTGATCCTCGCGAGCGGTCCGAACGCGGCGCTGGCGCTGCGGACCGCCGACGGTACGGTGGGGACGACCGTCACGACACCACGCGTCCTGATGATCATTAAGCGCGGCTGAGAACTTCCGCGCGCACGCTCTCTCACAGCCCCGTCTCAGCCGAGCGGGGTAGCACGGCCACATGCGCGCCATCACGGTGCTCTGCGACCGCGTCGGCGATGTCGGCGGCGCAGAGCGGTATTGGGAAACCGTGCTGCCGGCGTTGGCGGCGCAAGGAGCGCGCGTGCGCCTGCTGGCGCGCGAGATTCTAGGGCCGCCGCCGGTCGACGATGCGCGCGCGATCGGGTGGGCCGGCGAAGACGGCGCGCCGTCCGCGACCGCGGCGCGTACGGTCGCCGACGAGCTGCGCCGTGCGCCGCCCGACGTCGTCGTCACAGCGAGCGTGTTCGACACCGCCGTTCTCGACGCGGTGATCGCGCACGCGCCGCGCTGGATCGCACGCGTCCACGACCATCGCGTCTTCTGTCCGACGGGCGACCGCGTGTACCCGCAGTTCGAAGCGACGTGCACGGCCGCGATGGGCGGCGCCTGCCGCGGCGCGACGATCGTGCGCGGCTGCGTGCACGGCCCGCGCCCGTCCTCGTTTCACCGTATCGCGCAGCGCGAAGCGGTGCGGGACCGCCTGGCGCACGCCGACGCGGTGCTCGTGTCCAGCGCGCACATGCGCGAGACGTGTGCCGCGAACGGGATCGACACCGCGCGCATCGCGATCACGCCCCCGCCGCTGCCGGACGCGGCGTACGCACCGCAACCGGCGAAGCGGCCGCCTTCGCGCACGCTCGTGTTCGCTTCGCGGTTGACCCCGCGCAAGGGGCTGCGCTCGCTGCTCGGTGCGCTCGCGCAGCTGGCGCCGGCGGACCGGCCGCGGCTCGTCGTTGCGGGCTCTGGTGACGCGGAAGAACGCGAGGCGCACGTGCAAGCCGAACGCGACGGCGTCGCCGTGACGTGGCGCGGCCACCTCACCGCGACCGAGCTCCGCACGGCGATCGACGACGCGGACGCCGTGGCGGTGCCGTCGCTGTGGCCCGAACCGTTCGGCCTGGTCGGGATCGAAGCGCAGGCGCGCGGGCGCCCCGCGGTGGCATATCGCGTCGGCGGCATCGGCGACTGGATCGGCGGCGCCGGCATCGCGGTGCCGCGCGCCGATCAGCGCGCGCTGGCAACGGCGATCGGCGCGGTTCTCGACGAGCCGGCGTGGTCCGGGCTCGCAGCGACGGCGCGGTCGCACGCGGAACGCTATCGGCTCGACGCGCACGTCGAGCGTCTGTTCGGCATCTTCGCGGGAGCGGCGTGAATGAAGATCCTGGTGATCGGCGGCGACGGTTATTGCGGATGGGCGACGTCGCTCTACCTTTCGATGCGCGGGCACGACGTCACGATCGTGGACAGCCTCGTACGGCGCGCGTGGGACCGCGAGCACGGTCTCGACTCTCTCGTCCCGATCGCGTCGACCCGCCGGCGCGTCGACGAGTGGTCGCGCCTCACGGGGCGCAAGATCGAGTTCGAAGAGATCGACGTCACTGACTACGCCGCGCTGTGCCGGATCGTATGCGACGCGAACCCCGCCGCCGTCGTGCACTTCGGCCAGCAGCGCAGCGCACCGTTCTCGATGATCGACCACGAGCACGCGGTGCGCACCCTCCTCAACAACACCGTCGGGAACATGAACGTGCTGTGGGCGCTGCACGAGCACGCGCCCAATGCGCACCTGGTGAAGCTGGGCACGATGGGCGAGTACGGCACGCCGAACATCGACGTCGAGGAAGGCTTCATCACGATCGAGCACAACGGCCGCAGCGACACGCTGCCGTTTCCCAAGCAGCCCGGCTCGTTCTACCATCTCACCAAGGTGAGCGACAGCGACCAGATCTTCTTCGCGTGCCGCGTCTGGGGTCTGCGCGCGACCGATCTGAACCAAGGCGTCGTGTACGGCACCGCGACCGAGCAGACCGCGCTGTCGCCGGCGCTCGCCAACCGTTACGACTACGACCACATCTTCGGCACGGTGCTGAACCGCTTCTGCGTGCAAGCGGCGCTCGGCCATCCGCTCACCGTGTACGGCAGCGGCGGCCAGCAGCGCAGCTTCCTGGACATCCGCGACACCGTGCGCTGCATCGACATCGCGCTCGAACATCCGGCGCGTGCGGGCGAGTACCGCGTGTTCAACCAGTTCACGGAGACGTTCGCGGTGGAAGAGCTCGCGCAACGCGTGGCGCGCGTCGCGCGCGACCGCGGTTTGGCGTGCGAGATCGCGCACGTCGAGAACCCGCGCGTCGAGCGCGAGGCGCACTATTACAACTGCGTGAACTCCAACCTGCGCACGCTGGGCCTCGAGCCGACGGCGCTTTCCGACGACACGATCGCCTGGCTGATCACGCTCGCGCTGGAACACGCGGGACGCATCGACCTGCGGCTCATCCCGCCGCGCGTCGCATGGAGCCCGGCCCGAACGCGGGAGGGCGCGCCCGCCGTCGCGTAAGCGCCGGTCATGAGATCGCCCGCGTGATCCGCCCGCTCGCCGCGTTCGCCGTCGCGGTGTTCGCGCTCGGTGCCGCCGCGAAACCGGCGCCGCACGCGGTCCGCAAGACCCCGGCCAAGCTCGTCGACGTGCGCGCCCAGATCGTCTCCGGGAACCGGCAAGATCTGAAGGCGTACGCCGCCACGGGCGCGGCGAAGTACGTCGTCGACTTCCCCAAGCTGCTGGACGTCCGCGTCAGCGGGCCGCAGCCGGAGAACGGGGACCGTATCGTCGTCTTCAGCTGCCTCACACCGGGCTGCAAGTTCATCAGTGCCGACCAGCCCGACGACGGCAAGCACGTCGACCACGTCGGCGCGCTCTACAAGGTCACGGTCATCCACGGCCGCGCGAAGCTGCACGTCACGATCCAAGGCGACAACCCCACGAGCGAATACGTCGTGCAGGCGCTACCGCGGGCTCACGACGGCGAACGCGCGGTCCCCGCGTCGTTCACGCTCGTCATGCATTGACGCCCGTTCGACGCTTCGCCGCCGACGCGGCGGCGACGAGCGCGGCGAACAGCGCCGCGAGGCCGGCCCATTCCGGCGTCTTTTTCGCAAGCAATCGCCATGACGCCTCGACCCGCCGCGGGCGCGCGCGCAGCGCGAGGCCGTGAACCGCCGGCGCGAGGTTCGGATCGACGCCGGTCGCAAGAAACGTTTCGGCGGTCGCCGCGGGCCGGACGATCGTGCTCGGCACGCGCTCGGCCGCGACGGGTTCGAGCGCGACGAACGCCACCGCCGCGCACGCCGCGAGCACGCGCACCGCCGCCGCGTGCTGGCTCAGTGCGGTCACGACGATCACCGCGACCGCGACGGCGCTCAGCGCGAGAATGAGCCGCGAGTTGTTCGACTCCCACGGCACGGCGAGCAGCGCCACCGCGATCCAGGCCGGCACGCGCGCGGCGCGCACGCGCGCGGCCAGCACCAGCGCACACGGAAGCGCGGCGACGAGCTGAAACACGTGCAGGTACGTTCCGCCCAGCAGGGCCGTGGCCGCAGGAACGACGACGAGCGCTTCGGGCAGCTTCAAACGGATCGCGAGCAGCCGGCCCAGCAGCACGCCGGCGACCACCAGCGCGACGTATTCGACCGACGCCACGTGCAGCGCCGCGGACTCGCCGCTGCCGAAGAAAACGAGCAGCCACGTGAGGCTGAATTGGATGTCGAACGGCGCCTCCGCGAGTGCCTGCGTGCCGATCACGGAGCGCGCGAATTCGACGTTCGCGGCGAGGCCGATCGCGCCCAGCGAGATCAGCCCGAGCAACGCGCACCCGCCGGCGACGACGATGCGCGCACGCGGAACCCACAGCAGCAGCGACGCGGCGGGCGCGAGCGCGACTTGCGGCTGCAGCAGCGCGACCGCGCACGCCACGGCAGCGATGCGCGGACGTCCGCGCGCCAATGCCAGCGCGGCCGCGGCGATGCCGAGCGCGGCGAGCGGCATCAGCTGGCCGTACGTCACGCTCGCAACGACGTCGGTGCCCAGCACCGCCGCCACGATCGCAGCGCGCGGCAACGCGGTGAGCGCGCGCAACACCTCGACGGTCGCGACGACGGCGGCGATCAGCAGCGCGTACCATACGATCGCCGCCGCGGCGAACGGCAGCAGCGAGAGCGGGACGAACAGCGCGAGCACGTAGCCCGGTACCGGTGCCGGAACGAGGCCCGCCGGCAGCGCGACGCTCCCCGGCGCGACGGTGCGCGCGCGCTCGCACGTTTCCAGCGGCGCCGCGCGGTACGGGTCGAGCCGCTCGCGCACGACGGTGCCGCCGCAATAGAACGCCGTGAAATCGCTCGCGCCGATCGTGCGCCGCAGGTCGCGGTTCTGCGCGAACATCGACAGGATCGCCGCAACCGCGATCGCGATCGTGACGAGCCCCACGGCGGAGCGCCCGCGCGCCGCCGTGCGCCGCATCAGCGCGGGCCGGTCCAGCGCGGGAACAGCTTCGCGTCGATCCCGAACTGGTCGAGCGCTTTGCCGACGGTGTGCGCGACGATGTCGTCGACGGTTTTCGGCCGCGCGTACCAGCCCGGCACCGGCGGTAAGATCACGGCGCCGAGCTCCGCCAGCTGCGTCAGCGTGCGCAAGTGGCCCAGGTGCAGCGGCGTCTCGCGCACGACGAGCACGAGCCGGCGCTTCTCTTTCAGGCACACGTCCGCGGCGCGCACGAGCAGGTTCGCGTTGAACCCGTAGGCGATCGCCGACGCGCTCTTGATCGAGCACGGGATCACCAACATCCCGTCGGTCTTGAACGAGCCCGACGAAATCGGCGCCGCCAAATCGCCGTCGCGGTGGACCACCGACGCGAGCTCCTCCAGCTCGCCGGCCGTCGTGCCGGTCTCCAACTCGATCGTCCGGCGCGCTTGCTCCGAGAGCACGAGGTGCGTCTCGACGTCAGGATTCCCATACAGGGCGTGCAGCGCTGCGACCGCGTAGGCGCTGCCGCTTGCCCCGGACACTCCCACGATCAGCCTGCGCATCGGTCCACCGATTCCACGTCCGTCCACATTCTCCGCACCGATCTGTGGACGCCCCCGCGGGTCGCGTCGTCACCGCGACCGAACTGACGTGCGTGCTACTGGTCGACGAGCGCCGCTTGCCGCGCGGGGGACGCCCTCGCGCCGGCCGCGTTCCTGACGCGGCTGGTCGGCCGCCGCGTCCTGGGCGAGGGCGAGCGGCGCGCGATCGTGCGCCGCATCGCGGCGACGCGCGAGGACGTCACGCTCGCGCGCACGTCCGCTCCAGCCCGTCGTTCGCGGGCCGCATCGTCGACGCGCTCGACCGCGACGCGGTCCCCGCCCCGTTCGAGACGCTCGCGCAGCACGTGCGCACGCTCGTCGCGTTCGCCGACGCCCTCGACGTGCGCAGCGCGCTGCGGCACGCCGTCGCGACGCGACCCGCGCTCGACCCCGGCGCGCTCGCCGTCGACGCGGCTCTGCTGGCCAATCCCGACGACGCCTTCGCGTGGCGGCGGCTCGCGGTCGAAGCAGGGCTCGCGTTCGAAGTCGCGGAGCTCGGCACGCCCGCGCCGCCGCCGCTCGACCTCGCCGCCGTCGAGGGCGTCGTCGCGCTGCTGCGCTACGCCGGCTCGCAGCGCGACGCCGACGCACGCCGGGCGCTGCTCGCGCCGCAGAGCGGCGTGCGGCCGGACGACGCGCGCACGCTGCTCGCGAGCGCCGGCGAGCGCGACGACCTGCTGGAGACGATCGCGAAAGGCGCGGTCGCCGACGCAAACCGGTTCGCGCACGGGCTCGCCACGATCACCGCGGCGTACAAGACGCCCGACGCGTCGGCGGCGACCGTGCTCGCGGCGATCTTCGCGGCGTTTCCGCTCGACGACCCGCCGGCGCGCACCGCGCTGGAACGCGTCGCGCGCGATTTCGACGCGGCGCGCGCGTTCGCCGAACCGTGGGAGGCGCGCGACGTGATCGCCGAGATCGAGGCGGAGCTCGGCGGCGCGCCGCGCCGCAATGCGCGCGCTCGACGACGTCGCGCCGGCGCCGCCGGTCGACGACGAACCGCACGTGCCGGTCGCGATCCGCAAGCTCTCGTTCAGCGCGTCGTCGCTCAACACGTACGCCGAGTGCGCGCGCAAGTGGTGGTTTCGCTACGCGTGCGCCGCCGTCGAGGACCGCGGCTCGTCGGCTTCGTTCTACGGGATCGCGTTCCACGCCGCGCTGGAAGACTTTCACGCGACGCACACGCGCTTCGCGGACGGGAACGGCGCCGCGCTCGCGGCTGCGCTCGACTATTGCGTCGTCGCGGCGTTCGACCGCCACCGCACGCGCTTCGACGCCCCGGTCGAGTTCGAGCTGCAGAAGCGCCGCGCGCGCCGCACCGCCAAGAAGTATCTGTCGTGGCTGCTGGAGCGCGCGCGCCGCGCGCCGTTCGAGGTGATCGGCTGCGAGACGCAGGCGGACGTCGAGCTGGGCGGCCACCGCTTCGTCGGCTACATCGACCGGCTCGACCGCGACGACCGCAGCGGCACCGTCACCGTGGTCGACTACAAGACGGGCTCCATCGCGACGAGCGCCGACGAATATCTGGACGACGTGCGCGCATTCCGCGAGTTCCAGCTGCCGTTCTATTACTGGGCGCGCACCGCGGAGGGTGACGTCGTGTCGCGGTTGGCGCTGGTGCCGCTCAAAGACGCGCTGCTCGACGTCGCCCCGGTCGAGCTCGAGGTCGTGACGACCTCGCGCGCGCCGCGCAGCCGCGGTGCAACCGGCGAGATCGCCGTCGCGGAGCTGGAACGCGCGCGCGAGCGCATGATCGCGCTGGCGTCGCGCCTCGCGAGCGGCACGCTCGCCGACTTCCCCGCGACCGACGACCCGAACGCGTGCCGGTACTGCGCGTATGCGCAAGCGTGCCGCGAACGGCCGCTTGCGCTCGAGGAGCGGTTCGGCCGATGAAGCCCGAGGTCGCGGTGCTCGCGCTCGAACGCGCGCTCGCGCTGCCCGCGGAGCACGGCCTGCTGGCGTTCACGGGGCCGCCCACGAGCGGCAAGACCGAGGCGCTCGTGCGCCGTTTCGCCGCGCTCGTCGCCGCCGAGCCCGCGCTCGCGGAGGCGGCGATCGTCACCGCCGCGCGCGACGACGGCGCGCGCGCGCTCGCCGCCCGCATCGCGGACGCGACGGGGATCGCCGTACGCGGCGCGACGCTCGACGCGCTTGCGTTCGAGCTGCTGCGCGCGCACCCGCTCGACACTGGCCTCGCGCTCGACCTCGAAGCGATCGACCCGCTCGACGCCGAGGAGATCTTCGAACGCGCCGCCGCACCGCTGTTCTCCGCGGAGTGGAGCGACTGGCTCGGCGCCGACGTCGATCCCGAGATCGCGGGGCTGCGCACGCCGGCGCGCTTCGCAGGCGCCGCGCTGCGGCTCATCCGCAAGCTGCGCGACAGCGGCATCGACGACGACGCGTTCCTCGCCGTCGCGATGCGCGGCGCGACGACGTTCTACGCCAACCCGCCCAACCTCACGTCGCCGGCGCTGCTGTCGGCGACCAAGGACGAGCACCGCGCGTCGCTCGCCGTCGGCGCGTCCGAGTTGGATCGCCAGCGCAAGCGCGAGCTCGACCTGGCAAAGATCCTCGCACGGCTCTACCGCGCGTACGTCGACGAGCTCGTACGGCGCGGCTGCCTGACGGCGAGCGACGCGCTCGCCGAGGCGACGCGCCTGCTCGAGAACCATCCCGCGATCGCGCGCGCGCTGCGGCGCCGGCTGCGCGTCGCGTTCGTCGACGACGTGCACGACCTGTCGGCGGCAGCGCTGCGGTTCTTGCGCGCGCTCTTCGGCGACGCGCTCGACGGAGTCGCCGTAGCCGGGCATGCCGACGCGGCGACGCAGACCTTCGCCGGCGCGCGGCCGGAGCGCGTGCTCGGCCGCGCCGTGACGACCGTGCCGCTCGCGGCGCGCACGCTGCATCCGCAGATTCTCGCGGTGATGCGCGCAGTGATCGACGGGGATCCCGCACGCCCGGTTCCGCCCGGCGACGCGGTGCACGTGCTGCGCGCGGCCGACCGCGCCGCCGAGGTGCGCGAGGTCGCCGAACGCGTCGCGGCGCTCGTGCGCGGCGGCACGCCGCCCGCGCGCATCGCGGTGGTGCACCGCACGCTGCGCACGCTCGCGGACTACGAGGAAGCGCTGACGGCGCGCGACGTGCCGGTGGCGCTCGCGGGCGATCCGGCGCTGTTCGAACGCGCGGACGTGCGCGACGCGCTCGCGCTGCTGTGGACGGCGGTCGACCCGTTCCACCACGTGTGGACGCTGCGCGTGCTGCAGACGCCGATGCTGAGGCTCTCCGACGCCTCGATCGCGGTCCTGTGCGGCGAGCCGGCCAACCCGCAGCCGGCGCTGTTCGCGCTGCCGGCGAACGATACCGACACCGACCGGCGCTGGGACCGCAAACGCGATCTGCGCCTCGGCAGCAACGTGCTGCGCGGCGAGCGCGACGCGGATCTGTCCGAGATCGCGCGCGAGCGGCTAAGCGCGTTTCGCGCGCGTCGCACGCGCTGGTGCGAATGGCTGCGCGCGAGCGACGTCGCGACGGCGGCACGCGCGATCGTCGAGGACGGCGGCTTGCTGCTGCCCCGCACGGGCGAGACAAGCGCGCGCACGCGGTTGCGCGCAACGCTGATCGAGCGGGTGATCGGCGTGATCGGCGCGTACGCCGCGCGCCATCCGTTCGACGATCTCGCCGCAGCACTCGCGTACTGCGAGCGGCTCGCCGCCGCCGAGCACACCGGCCCCGAGCTGGTCGACGAACGCGGCGACGCCGTCGCCGTCGCATCGGTCGAGCGCATCCTCGCGCGCCGGTTCGATCACGTGTTCGTCGTCGACGCGAGCGCCGGGTCGTTCCCACCGTACTACGTGCCCGACGCGTTCTTGTTCAGCACGACCTACGGGATGATCCCGAAAGACAGCGTGGGCGACACGGTCGCGGCGCGCACCGCGAAGTTCACCTGGTACGAGCACCACGCCAAACCGCGCGCGGCCTACGTGCGCGAGCAGCGTCGTCTGTTCGCGGCCGCGCTGGCCCGCGCCGACGTCTCCGTGACGATCTGCGCGAGCGGCCGCCCGACGCGCGGCGTCGCCGCACCCGAACTCGCCAGCGAGATCGCCGCGCTGCTGGCGAACGCGCGCTAAGGCAAGAAGTCCGAGACGGCGATTGCGTCGTGCGGGAACGCGCGTGGCGTGAGCGTGCCGTCGCGACCGACGACGACGCTGTCAGCATAGCCGAGCTCGTGCGGTGCCGTATGCACTTCGACTTGGCGTTGTGCCACGTCCACGATCCAGACCTCGGCGATCCCGCTGCGCGCATACGCGCGCAGCTTTTGGCGGCGGTCGTATGCAAGCGTCGTAAGCGACACTTCGATGACGAGGAAAACGTCCGGCGGCCGCGGGTGGCCACTCTCATACCAATCGTCATGCCGGTGGACGAGCGCAAAATCGGGCTGCGGTTCCGATGTGTCGTCGAGTTCGACCGGGTTACCGGGACAAACCATGGCACGACCGGCGAACCGCTGGACCAGAAGCTCGGTCAGCGCTTTGATGACGCTGGCGTGGCGCGGACCCTCGGGCGGCATCGCGATCAGCTGACCGTCGAGCAACTCGACGGGCTCGCGCTCGTAGACGATGCCGACTTCGAGCATGCGATGATACTGGGCCACGGTGATCGGCCGTATTTGGATGTCGCGTTGTTCCATCTCACTCATCGCAGTCTGCGCGCCTCCGCATGACCAGTTCGTGTCGCATGGATTTCCGCCTCGTGATGCCGGCCGGCGCGGACACTGTCTTTTCACACGCTTTGACGAACTCTCACCCGGCTCTCATCCGGCAACACCTTGGCGCCGAAATGATGTCGAAGCCCAGGGCGTTCGGAGGTTACCGTGCTGCCGCCAAAGATCGACACGTCCACCGATCCGCAGGTCGGTTTCCGCCCGCCGGGCGCGCTCGACGCGGCGCCCCTGGCCCCGTACGCCGGCCGCTTCGCCACGCGCCACGCGGCGCATCTGCTGCGGCGGGCCGGCTTCGGCGGCTCCGCCGCCGACGTCGCGCGGCTTGCCGCGCTCGGGATGGGCGGCGCGGTGGACTCGCTGCTCCACCCGACGGTCGCGGAGCTCGATTTCCCGCTCTACCCCGAGTCCGCGATCATCTACGATCCCAAGCGCGCGCGCCAGGCGGCGCAGTTGTGGTGGCTCGACCGGATGCTGCGCACGAACCGCCCGCTGGCCGAGAAGATGACGCTGTTCTGGCACGGTCACTTCGCGACGGCGATGGGCAAGGTGCAGCCGCAATACATGGTCGGGCAGATCAACCTGTTCCGGCAGCTCGCGCTGGGCCGCTTCCCGGTGCTGCTCTCCGCCGTCACGCGCGATCCGGCGATGCTGATCTGGCTCGACAACCGCGCGAACGCCAAGGCGCATCCGAACGAGAACTACGCGCGCGAGGTGATGGAGCTGTTCGCGCTCGGCCTTGGCAACTACACCGAGGACGACATCAAGGAAGCGGCGCGCGCGTTCACCGGCTGGACGCTCGACAAGAACCAGCAGGCCGCGTTCGTCCCCGCGCGCCACGACGACGGCATCAAGACCGTGCTCGGCAAGACCGGTGCGTTCAACGCCGACGACGTCATCGCAATCGTCGTGTCGCAGCCCGTTCACCAGCGCTTTCTCGCGCACAAGCTGCTCGAGTTCTTCGTGTACAGCGATCCCGAGCCCGAGCTGATCGAAGGCGTCGCGCAGACCTACGCGCTCTCCGGCTACGACGTCGCGAAGACGGTCGGCACGATTTTGCGTTCCAACGTCTTCTACTCGCCGCGCGCGTACCGCGCGATCCCCAAGTCGCCGGTCGAGCTCGCGATCGGGACGCTGCGCTACATCGGCGCGCAAACCGTCCCGCCCAACGTCATCTACCAGCTCGCGCGAATGGGGCAGGAGCCGTTGAACCCGCCGAGCGTCAAAGGCTGGGACGGCGGCCCCGCGTGGATCAACACGTCGACGATGCTGGCGCGCTTCAACTTCGTCAACGGCCTGGTCGCGCAGACCGCGCCGGGCAAGAACGGCGTGGCCGCGGTCCCCGCACCCAACGTCTCGCCGGACGACATGGTGCGGCGCGTCGGGATGGATCCGGCCAAAGTCGCGGAGACGATCGTCGGCGGCGTGGTGCAGGACGACGTCACCTCCGACGTGCGCGCGACGCTCGTCGCGTACCTGAACTCGCAGACGCCGAGCGCGACTGAGCGCGACGATGCAGAACCCGATGCCGTTCGGACCCGAGAACTACCAAGACAAGATCCGCGGCGCGCTCGCGCTGGCGCTCAACCTCCCCGTCAACCAGCTCGACTGATCGAAGGACGCCGATGAAACGCAAAAGCTTCGTCACCTCCGCACTCTCCGTCGCGTTTCTCGGCGGGAACGCGAGCGGTGTGCTCGCGCAGGTCGCGGCGAGCTCGCCGCTGCTGCCGTCGTTCGCGAACGGCGTCGATCCCGACAACGTGCTGGTGGTCATCCAGATGGGCGGCGGCAACGACGGGCTCAACACGGTCGTGCCGTGGAGCGACGACGCGTACCACCGCGTGCGTCCCGGGATCCACGTCACCGAGACGCAAGTGCTCAGGCTCAACGACCGCATCGGGTTCAACCCCGCGCTCAAAGGCTTGAACGAGCTCTACAAGCAGGGCCGCGTCGCGCTCGTGCAAGGCGTCGGCTACCCCAACCCCAACCGCTCGCACTTCGAGGCGACGCAGATCTGGGAGACGGCGTCGCCCGACCGCCCGCAGCAGTACGGCTGGCTCGGCCGCTATCTCGACCGCCGTTTCTCCGGTACCGCGAAGCCCGCGTCGCTGTTCGAGGCGGTGTCGCTGGGCGACACGCTGCCCGCCGCGCTCGTCGCATCGCACGTCGAGGTCCCCGCGATCGGCGCGCTCAACGCGTTCGCGTACAACACCGGCCGCGATCTCGCGTCCAAGCAGAGCGCCGGCGTGCTGTACGACGGCGCGACAGCCGGCCAGTCGCCGTACCTTTCGATGATCGCGCAGACCGCGCGCGACGCCTACCACGGCGGCGACGTGCTGCGCAAGCAGACCGCGGAGTTCACCAACAAAGCGACCTACGCGCCCAACGGCTTCGCGCAGCAGCTCGCGCTCGCCGCAAAGCTGATCGGCTCGACCGCCGGCTCGAAGATCGTCTTCGTCTCGATCGGCTCGTTCGACACGCACGCGGGCCAGCGCGCGCAACAGGACCGGCTGCTGGGGTATCTCGGCGACGGGCTGCTCTCGTTCTACCAAGATCTCGCGGCGCACAACCTCGACAAGAAGGTGCTGACGATGACGTTCAGCGAGTTCGGTCGCCGCGTGTCGCAGAACGCATCCAACGGCACCGACCACGGCACCGCGATGCCGTTGTTCATCGTCGGCGGCGGCGTGAAGGGCGGCATCTACGGCGACCATCCGTCACTCACCGATCTCGACCACGGCGATCTGAAGTTCTCCACCGACTTCCGCGCCGTCTACGCGACGGTGATCGAGAAGTGGCTCGGCCGCAATCCGAGCGACGTGCTCAACGGAACGTACCCGACCCTCGCGTTCGTCTAGAATTCACAGGGCTGCGCCGGCTCGCCGTCGGACGACGGTACCATGACCGGCGGACGATCGGCGCACGCGATCCGGCTCGACGTCGTCGCGCCGGACGACTACGTGCGCGACGTGCTGCCGCAATCGTTCGCGCTGTGGTCCGGCGCGCGCTCCTTCGAGCAATACGCCGCCGAGTTTCTCGCGACCGCGAACAGCGGCTGGGGAAAGCGCCGCTTTCGCACGCTCGGGCTACGCGTCGGCGGCGAGCTCGTCGCGTCGTGCAAACGCTACGACCGCGTGCTGCGCTGCGGCGCGCGCACATACAAGGCCGCGGGGATCGGCGCGGTGTTCACGCCGGACGCGCTGCGCGGCCGCGGCTGCGCGACGGCGCTGCTGGGCGCGTTTCTCGACGCCGAGCGCGACGCGGGCACCGATCTCGCTTATCTGTTCAGCGACGTCCATCCGGCGTTCTACGAGCGGCTGGGCTTCGTCGCGCTTCCGTCGCGCACGATCGCGCTGCGCGCGGGCACGCTGTCGCCGGAGCGAATCGAGGTTGCGGTGCTCGGCGATGCCGACGCGACGTCCGTGCGCCGCGTATTCGGCGCGCTCGACGCGCGGCGGCCGTTCGCGTTCGCGCGCACGCCGCTGGATTGGGAATGGCAGCGCCTGCGCGCGGCGTCGCGCGAGCACGCGGCGCAGATCGTGCGGTTGGGCGTGCGGCGCGGGCGCACGCTCGCGGCCTACGTCGCCGGCCGGCGCATCCCCGCCGCGGACGCGTTCGCGCTCGACGAGATCGCGTTCGCGCGCGACGACGACGCGGCGCTGATCCCGCCGCTGCTGCGCGCCGGCGCCGGCGATTTGCGGACGATCCGCGGCTGGCTGCCGCCCGCGATCGCGCGCGACGCGCTTCCGCGCGGCGCGGTGCGCGCGCGCAAGGAGGCGATCGCGATGGTGCTGCCGCTCAGCGCGCGGTTTCGCGCAGCATTCCGCGCGGTCGCGGCGGAACCGCGCGAAAACGCCGACCCGTGCTGGAGCACCGACCACATCTGAACGCTACGAGCTGACCGCGGGCGCCACGTGCTTCGCCTGCTTGTCGCCGCTCGCTTCGTCGTCGGTGCCGACGGGCTTCATGCCCGCCATCCGAACGGGCACGACCTGTTTGAGCAGGTCGAACCAGAACGGCGCACCCATCAGCACCGCGAACCACGTGATCAGCAGCCCGGCGATCTTCGTCAGCCAGGCGGCGACGTCGGGCGGCAGCGTGGGCCAGCCCACGCTCACGCCGGAGCTCGAAAGCCCGGTCGCGAGTTGACCGATGTTTTGGCCGTTGGTCGCATTTGCGGCCGCATTGGCGGTGTTGGTGACGGCCGTCGCGACGGCACTGTCGTGCAGCTGGGACAGGATCGTGAACGTATCGCCGTTGAGGGCGGCCACGATGATCGCCGCGACGATCGCTTGAACGATGCCGGCCCAGCGCTTGTACGCGCCGGCGACACGGTCCATCTGCGCGTCGAACCACGTGTCGATCGCCGATAGCGCGGAGTCGTAGTCGTTCTTGCTCCCTTGCAGCACCGTGATCAGCGTGCTCTTCAACTTGCCGTCGGGCAATCCGGTGACGCGCGCTTTGAGATCGTCGAGCAGCACGTCGGGCGCCGAGAACGCGGGCGGCATCGGAGCGGGCGCGACCGGCGTACCACCCTGCGGCATCGCGACCGTGTATTCGCGCAATGCCGCGATCAGCGAGAGCGAGAACGTGCGGGCGGGGATGTAGCTCGGTAAGCGATTGTTCGCGCCGAGATTTCCCATCAGCGGGTGGTCGTAGAGACGATCGACGAGCTCTTTGGTCGCGTCGCCGCGCGCGGCGTCACGGCGGATGCCGCCGAGCAGGACGACGATCGCCCGTTCGAGCAGATGTCCGCGCTGGTTGGTGAACGCGGAGATCCACTCGCACACGTGTGACGTGATCAGCGCGAGCAAGATGTACACGCTGATCACGCCGCCGGCGATGGTCATCAACTGCGTCATCGCGGCTTACTCCACGGGGGCGTACAAGCTTTCCTGCCGCGCTCCGTCCGCGTTCACGACGCGGGGCGCAGCAGGCCGCGCGCGATGGCGCCGGAGACGGCTGCGACGGCGCGGTCGGGTTCGACGCCGCGCCGCGCGAGGCGGTCGATCACGTGCCAGCCCGCGCTCGCGCTCGGGCACGCGGCCGCGACGTCGAGCAGATCCACGCCCGCGGTCCAGCGCGCGTGCGTGCCGTCCCACGCGACGACCTGCGCTTCGTCGATCAAACCGTCGCGCAGCACGCCGCCGCTGCGCACCTCGCCGGCGAAGACGTAGCGCGCGTGCAGATCGACGTCGCGCGCGCCGCTGCCCGCATGGTCGCCCGAGCCGCGCCGCGCGGCGCGCGCGACGGCGTCGGCATAGAACGCGCGCGCCACCGCGTCGAGCGCCGGGCGCTCGACGCACGTGCGAATCGTCGCGGCGGCCAGCGCCGCGCTCGTGAGCGCGAAGCTCTGGCCTTGGCCCGTCATCGGGTCGGGCGCGAACGCGGCGTCGCCGACGGCCACGGTGCGGCCGTCGATCGCGCGCGCGCACCGCTGCGCCGATGCCGAGCGGCGCGTCGCCGCCGCGGCGGACAACGCGACGCCGAATGCCGATTGCGCCCATGCGCGCGCCGCCGCTTCGCTCGCATACGGCTTCGCTGCGATCACGCCGATCGTCGAGCCGCGCTCGTCGCCGATCCGATACCCCCAGCCGAACGGCGCGCGCAGCATCGCGAGCGCGGCCGCGGGCGGACCGTCGAACAGGTACCCGACGGCAGGCGGCTCGCGCACGACGGGCGTGCGCAGCGCGCTGCGGCCGGTCGCGTCGACGATCCACCCCTGCTCGTCAACGTGCGCGGGCCCGCTCGCACGATCGGTCGCAGCGCCCGCGCCGCGCGCGACGGCGAGCAGCGCGGCGCGCACGCGCTCGCGCCGAGCGACGACGTACGCGTCGCCGTTGAAGCCGCGCACCGAGCGCGCGTCGCACGCGGCGAACGGATCGACGCCCAGCGATCGAAGCGCCTCGGTCGCCGACGCGTCGAACGCTTCGTACGCGTCGTACGTGCCCGCATCCGACTCGTGCACGCGCACGGCATAGCCCGCGCGCGCGAGCATCGTCGCGCAGGCGAGACCGGCGCGGCCGGACCCGAACACATCGACGGCGGCGCAGGGATCGCGCAACGCCGACTCGTAAGCGAGCGGACCGCTTGCCTCGACCGGAGACGGAGGCGTCATGGCTGTTCCTGCACCTGTGGCTGTTCCAGTACTGACCGAGCTGTTCTTCAACCCTCCTATCGCGATCGCGCGCCTCGGCTCGAGCCCGGTGCCCGTCGAGTCGTTCGATTGGGGCGAGGATCCTTCGCGTTACGGCGCAGGGCACACCGCGATCTCGCCGGCGATCAGCTTCGAGATCGGGCCCGACGACGTGCCGCGCCCGTACCTGCCGAGCGTGATCCATTTCAAAGACGAATTCGGGATCCGTCCGACCGCGCCGTTCTTCGAGCTGTGGGCGAACGTGGACCGCGGCAGCGGACCGAAAGAAGAGCCCGTCACGCTCGCGCTGCTTCACGAGCTCGATCTCGAGCTGGGCAACGTGTCGTACGAGCTCCGGCTGGCGAATCGCAAGGCCGCGCGGCGCAGCGGCAACGAGGCGTGTGCGTTTCGCGCGTACGCGCAGCGCAATGCCACCGAGTTCGGGCGCGTCGCGCTCGACGCGATCAGCGTCACCTCGCCCGGCGGGAATCCGCTGGTGTTTTCCGACCGCCCGATCCCGCTCGGCGCGCTGCACGTGCTCAAGCCGGTCACCACCCACGAGATGAGCGTCGATTTGTCCGTGCTGCGCGTGCGCGTCATCCCGGCGAAGGGGCTCGTGTACGGGCCGCCCGCCGCGACGGCCGCATTCGATCCGGATACGATGCGCCTGCACGAGCTCGTCCCCGCGGAAAACCGCATCCTCAATCCGGCCGCGGCGTGGTGCAGCTACGACGGCGACTACGCAAAGTACGAGAATCCCGAGCCGTCCGACACGTACGACGGCGCCGACGTGCCGGGGCCCAATCCGTTCGGCAGCCCGAACTGGGGCGTCGTGGACGACACGTGCGACGGGGTGCTGACCGCACGGCTGCAGTTCAACGGCGCATTGAAAGTCGCGAGCGCACGCGTCGCCGTGGCGCCGCCCGATTACGCGCCGGACCGCCGCTGCTTCCTGTCGCTCGCCGACGACCTGTCGGACCGCGATGCGCTGCCGATCCGCGATCCGAGCGCCGACGAGATCGTCGACCTCTTCCAGCGCGTGTTCGAGACGGTGAGCCTGCTGCACCTCGACTACACGCGCGACCGCGCGATCGGTGAAAACGACCCCAGCCAATTGACCGCGCCCGCGAAACCGCCGCGCAAGGACGGCGGCACGATGACGTACGTTGACGTTGGCTACGCGATCAAATCGCCCAGGATCGTATACGACACGATCCCAACGAAGATCGACCCTGCGAACATCCCGCCCAATCCGCAGGCGGGCCGCTACGCCAAAGCCGCGGTCGACACACATTCGCAGCTCGGGAGCGCGGAATATCTGCTCGACTGGCTGCGCGCGAACGCCGACCGCGTGCGGTCGCTGCTGCGCCCGCCGTGGGCGCCGTTCGCGGAGCTCGCGCCGAACCGGGTCGGCGTGAAGAAGCCGCCCGCGAAGGGTGGCGTGAAACGCTGGCCGCCGCGCGATCCGCGCTCCAACGACGACACCGCGCACGACATGCGGATGCCGCCGTACATGCGCGACGAGTCCGCCTCGTCGCTGTCGCTGACGCGCCGGCAGTACGACATGGTGATGGCGTTTCTCGACAAGGTCGTCCCGGCGGCGCAGGCGAGGGCAACCGTCTTCGCGGCGCAAGGCAGCGCGCTCGCGCAGCTCACCCCCGGGGAACGACACATGCACGACGTGCTGCAACGCATCCGTATACCGAAGCCGGCTGCTCCCGCAAAACCCGCAACACCCGCAAAGCCCGCAAAGCCCGCAAAGTCCGCAAAGCGGCCGCGAAGCGGCCGGCGAAGCCCGCGAAGCGGTCGCGATGACGATCGCACCGTGGTTTCATCAGCTCGAGGGCGATCCCGAGCTGGTGCTGCTGGTGCCGAGCTCGTCGCTCGTGCGGCTCGAACCGGACCACGCGGCCGGACTCGCGGCGGGCGCGCCCGATGCGATCGACGCGCTGCGGCCGTGGGCGCTCGCGGGACGCGGCGCGGCGCTCGCGCCGCCGCCGGCGCCGCGCGCGCTCGCGCTGAACGTCGCGACGTCGTGCAACCTCGGCTGCGCGTACTGCTACGCCGACGCGGGCCGCTTCGGCGGCAAGGCGCGCGCGGGGATGACGCGCGAGACCGCGTTCGCGGCCATCGACGCGCTGCTCGAAGGGAACCGCGGCGGCCGCGTGACGCTGGGCTTCATCGGCGGCGAACCGTTTGCGAATCGCGCACTGATCCACGACGCGGTCGCCTACGCCGAAGGCCGCCGCGCGGAGCACGGCGTCGCGATCGGCTACTCCGTGACGACGAACGGAACGTTGCTGCACGACGACGACGTCGCGCTGCTGCGCCGCCACGCGTTCGCCGTCACCGTGAGCATCGACGGCGGCGCCGCGCTGCACGACCGGCTGCGCCCGACCGCGGCCGGGCGCGGAAGCTTCGCGGCCGTGATCGGCGGCGCCGCACCGCTGCTCGCGTCGCCGGCGGGTGCGCGCGTCGCGGCGCGCGCGACGCTGACGCGGCTCGACCTCGACGTGCGCCGGATCGTCGACGACCTGCGCGCGGCCGGCTTCGCCGAGATCGGCGTCGCGCCGCTGCGCAGCGGCCCGCGGCCCGACCTCGCGCTGTCGGGCGCGGACGACTGGGCGGCGCTGCTGCGCGGGATGCGCGCTGCCGCCGCCGCGGAGTGGGACCGGCTGGAGCGCGGTGAACCGCCCGTGTTCACGAACTTCGTCGTCGCGATGCGCGAGATCGCGCGCGGGTCGAACCGCCCGCTGCCGTGCGGCGCGGCGGACAATTACGTGTCGGTGAGCGCGGAAGGCAAGTATTACGCGTGTCACCGCACGATCGACGACGAGCGCTTCGCGCTCGGCGATCTGGGCAGCGGGCTCGACGACGAAGCGCGCGCGACGTTTCTGGGCGAGCGGCACGTCGACCGCCAGGAACCGTGCCGCAGCTGCTGGGCGCGCTATCTCTGCGGCGGCGGGTGCCACGCCGAGGTCGCCGATCACGGCCGCGACGGCTGCGACTACATTCGCGGCTGGCTGGAGACGTGTCTTTCCTACTACGACCGCGCGTGCGACGTGCGGCCCGATCTTTTCGCGGCCGAGGGGTGAGCGATGAACAAGATCCAACCGCGTAATCTGCCCGCGACGCGGCTCGAGCGGCTCGTCGTCGGGAACCCGGTCACGACGCGCATCGAGGACGGCGTCGCGAACTGCTTCCCCGGGCTCGAGTTCGATCACCGCAATCTGGACCGCCGGTTCTTCCCCGGCTTGGTGTTCAGCTTCATGGACGGTGACCCGGGTGAAGCGCGCACGCAGGGCCGCGTCGGGATGCGGCTCGACAGCGTGGACCCGAACGACCCCGCGCTCAGCCCCGCGGACGACGATCCGACCGTCCCAAGCTACGAACGCAAGCTCGCACCGAGACTCGCGGCGGCGCTCGATGCCGCGGCGACACGTCTGCAAACCGGCGACTGGTACGTCGCGAGCATCGCGCAGCGCGGGACGACGATCGCGCTCCACGACCCCGGCGCGCGAACCCATCTCGTCGGCAGCACGATATGGCGCATGGTGCGCATGCTCGCGCCCGACGAGGTGACGCTGGTGCTCGAGCGCCGGCGCCCCGCCGCGCGCACGCGCACGACCGTCACGCTGCGCGGTTGGCGCCGCCGCTTCATCAACACCGCGACGGGCGTGCTGAGCGACGCGTACGCGCCCGGCGAGCTGGGGCAGAGCTTGTGCTCGCCGTGGATGCACGACTTCCGCGATTGCGCGTGCAACTACTGGGCCTCGAATCATCCGGACATCGTGCTTCCGGCGGTGCAACTCGGCGAGCAGGTGCTGGGGAGCGAAGATCTCGGCAACGTGCTGCTCGGCGGCGTGCGCGTCGACTGGCTGCGCTCCGACCGCTTCGCGTCGGGCGACGTGCAGGCGGCGGTCGACGGCGGCCGCGACGCGGCAGATCGATCACTACGAGATCAACCGCCGCTGGCAAGATCTCGATTTCGTGCTCGGGGGGCGCGAGTCGTCGGGCTTCTTTCGGCCGAACGAAGCGGCCGACGTCAAGCCGTTCGGGTCGACGGAGGAGCTCGCGCAGCATCTCGTCTATGCCGCATCGCTCGAGCACGTGCTGGCGCTCGAATACCTCTACGCGCGCTACAGCGTCAAGGCACCCGGCGAGCTCGGCGGCGCGCCGGCGGGTTTGCTCGACTTCGCGGAGTTCGCGCGCCACGAGCTGCTCGGCATCGCGGTCGGCGAGATGCGCCATCTGCGCTGGGCGAACGAGCTGCTGTGGACACTGCAGAAAGCGAAGCCGTTGGCGAGCAGCGTCGTGCTGCCCGCACTCGGCGTCGCGACGGTCATCCCGTTCGGCAACGTCCCGCCCGGCCAGCCGCCGTCCGTGCCGGCGGCGTTGCGCAACCTCGACGCGAACTCACTCGACGTCTACATCAAGGGCGAGCGCCCGAGCGGCGCGCTCGATGGGCTGTATTCGCGCGTCGTCGCGACGCTGCGCGCGCCCGGCACGAATTATCCGGACGGCATGCTGGAACTCACGGAGCAGATCGTCAGCGACGGCGTCAACCACTTCGTCACGTTCGAACAGCTCAAAGCGCTGGGCGCACCGTATGAAACGGCGACGGGGGAGCCGCGGTACTCGCGCAAGCTCGTTACCGCCGCGCGCACCGACCGCAGTGTCGCGCCGGCGCTCGCCGCATACGCGGCGATCCTCGACAACCTGCGCAAGGGCTATCGCGACGGCGACGTCGAGGACCGCCGGTTCATCCCACCGGCGCGCGACAAGATGAACGAGCTCGACGCGCTCGCCGACGCGCTGGGCGCGAAAGGCATCGGCATCCCGTTCTTCACCACGCCAAAGACGCCGTGACCGAAACGGCACCCGCCCTGAAGCTCCACGCGCTGATGCTCGGCGTGCGCGACGTCGACACGTCGATCGCGTTCTATACGGAGAAGCTCGGCTTGACACCGTGCGGGCGCGTCGAAGCGTTCGCGTTCGTGGACATGGGCGGCACCATGATCGTGCTCAGCGGCGCTCTCTCGCGCGCGCGGCCGCCCGCCGGGCCCGAACCCGTCGAGATCGTGCTCGCGGTCGACGGCGTGCGCGACGCCTACGACCGGCTGCGCGCGCGCGGCGTGACGTTCCTGAACGAACCGCATTCCATCGACGGCACCAACGACGGCGCGAACTTCGAAGACCCCGACGGACACCTGTTCACGCTGTACGGCAAACCGTAGCGGCCGCCGCATTAGATCAGAACAGCCGCAGCTCGCGCGACTCCTCGTCGGTGAGCGACGCGACGCGCGTGCCGAGCAAACGGATCGGGACGCCGTACATCCCCGCGCGCTGCCAGCACCACACCGCCGCATCGTGGATCGTGTCGGCGTCGTTGGTCGCGACGGCGAGCGACGTCTGGCGGCCCGTGACCGTGTGGTCGGCCTTCTTGATCTTCACGCCGACGGTGGACGCGCGCAGCGCTTTCGCCTGCAAGTCGCGCGCGAGCTCGTCGGCCTGCACGCGCAGCAGCGCGAGGATGCGCGTTTCGTCGCGCTCGTCGTACTCGAACGTCTCCTCGGTCGAGATCGACTTGCGCTCGCGCGACGGGTCGACCTCACGGTCGTCGACGCCGCGCGCGAGATCGCGGTAGAATGCGCCGCCGCGCCCGAACAGATCGTACAGCCGGCGCTCGTCGAGCGCGGCGACGTCGCCGATCGTGCGGATCCCCGCGGTCTCCAGCCGCGGCTGCGTCTTCGGACCGATCCCCCACAGCCGCCCGACCGGCATCGGCGCGAGAAACGCCGCTTCGGTCCCCGGCGCGCACGACCGTCAAGCCGTCCGGCTTGTTGACGTCGCTCGCGATCTTCGCGACCATCTTGCCCGTCGCGACGCCCGCGCTCGCGGTCAAGCCCACTTCGTCGCGAACGCGCGCGCGCACGTGCTGCGCGAACGCGACCGCCGCGTCCAGATCGGCATCCGGCAGCGCGACGAACGCCTCGTCGAGCGACAGCCCTTCCACCGCATGCGCGCCGTCCTCGAAGATCGCGAATACGCGGTCCGAGCTCTCGCGGTACGCCGCGAAATTCGGCGGCACGACGACGAGTTGCGGGCACAACTCCAGCGCGCGGTAGAGCGGCATCGCGGAGCGCACGCCGAACGGGCGCGCCTCGTACGACGCGGTCAGCACCACCGCGCGGCGCGACGATCCCGAGATCGCCAGCGGCACGCCGCGCAGCGCCGGGTCGTCGCGCTGCGCGACCGACGCATAGAACGCATCGAGATCGAAGTGCACGATCATGCGCGCGATCACGCCTGCGGCGGAGGGTCCTCCGAGTCGACGATCGCGTCGATCTCCGCGCCGTCGCTCTCGGCGATCGACACGGCGACGCGGCCGTCGGGCGTCGAGCGCACCACCTCGGCCATGATCTCGCGCTCGCGGCCGTCGAGCCCCGTGACGGCGACGCGCAGCCGCGTGCCCTCCGGCGCCGCTTCCTGCGCCACGAGCAGCATGCCGCGGCGCGACACGTTCTCGGTGGTGCCGTGCTTGGGCGCACCGTCGGGGCCGCGGTATACGACGGGCAGGCGGATCGCGATGCGTTTGGCGCTGCGGCGTTCAGAGGACGTGTCGTCTCGCTCCGGCGTTTCGCTCATGGTCTCCCCTCCGGCATGTTCGTCACGCTGCGATCCCGTCCAGCACGGTTTGCATGGTGCGGAAATTGCGAAGGTCGTCTTCCTCTTCACCCGGCGTCTCGAGGATCGCGACCTTCCCCTGGACTCCGGGATGCGCGACGATGGCGCGGAACCCTTCGATCCCAATCCGTCCTTCACCGATGTGCCAGTGGCGGTCGCGATGACCGCCCAGCTCGATCTCCGTGTCGTTGAAGTGGAACATCACCACCCGGTCGAGGCCGAGCTCCCGGTCGACGAGCTCGAAGAAGCGGCCGACGGCGTCCTTCGTATCGATCGCGTAGCCGGCCGCCCACGTGTGCGCCGTGTCGAGGCAGAACCGCAAATTCGGATGCCCGATCGCGCGCACGAACGCGCCGAGCTCTTCCATCGTGCCGCCGCAGAGCTGCCCGGCGCCGGCGCTGTTCTCGATCACGAGAGAGACGTCGGGGTCGATGCCCGCGAGCGCGGCCTCGAGCGCCGCGACCACCGACGCGAACCCGTCCTTGCGGTCGCGCTTGCCGTACGAGCCGAGGTGCGTGTTGACGTAGGCGACGTCGCCCACCGCGGCGATCTTCAGATCGTTCTTCAGCAGCTTGAGCGAGCTCGCGACGGTCTTGCCGTCCTCGCTCGCGAGGTTGATGAGGTACGACGTGTGGATCACCGCGGGCGTGATCCCGGCCGCCGCGCGCGTCCTCGCGAACCGCTGCAGCGCGGGCGTGTCGATCCCGCCGACGCGGTACGTCTTCGGGTTGCCGGCGAAGAACTGCAGCGCGCCGCAGCCGAGTTTTTGTGCGTACTCCACCGCCGCGTCGTACCCCGCGCCGACGCGGACGTGCGTACCGAGGCGCATCCGGCGTTAGCGGCGGCCGTAGTTGAACTGGCGCGCGCGCGTGCCGCGCGGCATGAACGATTTCGCCTTGGGCGACGCCATCGCGCGCGACGGGTTCTTCTCGAACGTCGTGCCCGTGAGCAGCACTGCGTCCGACGGCCGCTCGCGCCGGCCGACCCGGCCGATGAGCTGCTCGATCTCCGACTCGCCGAACGCATCGGAGTCGGTGATCACGATGAGGTCGGCCGCGGGGATGTCGATGCCGCTGCCGATGAGGTTCGTCGCCGCGAGCACCGCGGGCGCTTTGCCGCGGAAGCTGTTCATCATCTCGATGCGCGTGCCGACTTCGTTGACGCGCACGCCTTTGCGGCGGTGGCGGCGGCCTTGCTCTTCCGTGTCGGCCATGTCGCCGCGCAGCTGCTCGACGTCGATGTCGTACGTGTTCTCCAGCCGCTCCGCGAGCCGCGGCACGTCGCCGCGCGTGCGGCCGATGACGAAGATGCGCGAGCCGCGCGCGAGATGGTCTTTGATCAGCTCGTCGGCGCGCGATGAGCTGCTCCGCCGGCGGTTCGCCCCACACGCCTTCGACCTTGTGGATCTTGGTCGGCAGCACGTCGAACGGCATGCCCTTCATCGCGACGACGTTGTCCATCGCGCCGATGCGCTCGAGGAAGCGCCGCAGCTCGTCGGGCGTCGCCGTCGCGAACAGCATCGGGCAGTCGAGGTCTTGCAGCAAGCGCAGGTGCTCGCGCTCGTCGAACGCGTTGACGTCGTCGACGATCAGCAGGTCGCTCTTGTCGAGGATCTCCCAGTGGCGGTCGATGGTGAGCATCATCGCCGAGCCGACGACGACGCTGATCGCGCCGCTCTCGATGCCCGCTTCGACGGTGCGGCGTTCGCCGGGCGATGCGCCGCCGTGGATCTGCCCGACGCCGATGCCCGTGCCTTCGAGCCGTTCGCTGAAGTACGTGACGTGCTGGCGAATCAAGTCGCGCGTCGGCGCGAGGATCGAGATGTAGCCGCCGGTCGCGAGGATCGTGTCGACGGCGACGCGCAGCATGACCTCGGTCTTGCCCGAGCCGGTCGGCGCCTTGAGCAAGAACTCGAACTTGCCGTCGTCGAGGCCGGTCGTCAGCTTTTCGACGGCCTCTTGTTGGCCCTCGGTGAGGGCGAACTGCTCACCCGGTTGGATGAGCTCGTGCATCAGCGCGACGCGCTGGCAATTCTTGTCGATCTGCGCCCACACGTCGGCGGGCGTGATCTCGGATGGTGGGCTCGCTTTTGGCGAGCCCGCTAGACGGGTGATGGTTGGTGACTCCGTTTCTTATGCGACGGTCGTCTCGACCGGCGTCTCGTTGCGGTTCTTTGCTGCCGCTTCGTCCCGTAGGACCGCGTCCTCGGCGTCCGGGGTTGCCTCGACCGCCGTTTCGCCCTCGTGGGGCGCCAGTATCGTCTGGATCGGCAAGGCGAGCGCCAGCTCGACGGGGCTCGTGCCGTCGACGTCGACCGGGGGCAGCTCCTCGAGCGAGCGCAAGCCGAACGCCTCGAGGAAATCCGGCGTCGTCTTGTACAGGATCGGGCGCCCGGGCACGTCCTTGCGGCCGGACTCGACCAGGAACCGGCGGTCGACCAGCGTCGCGATCACCGAGTCGGCGGACACGCCGCGGATGCCTTCGATGTCGCCCTTGGTCGTGGGCTGCGTGTAGGCGACGATCGCCAAGCGTCTCCAGCGCCGCGGGCGACAGGTTCGTCTTGGGCGGCATCAGATACGCCTCGACGGCCTCGCGGGCGCTGGGCGAGCTGGCGAAGCGGTAGCCGCCGGCGATCTCGCGCAGGACGATGCCGCGGTGCGCGAACTCTTCGTCGACCCGCTGGAGCGCGACGGTGACTTCGGGCTCCTCGGCCCCCGTCAGCTTCGCGAGCTGCTTGATCGAGAGCGCTTCGGAGGCGACGAACAGCAGCGCTTCGAGGTCGCGCTGCAGCTTGCCGGTGTCGACGAGTTCAGGCTGCACGGTCTTCTTGCGGGACGAGGAGGAGCTCGATGTCCCCGAACGCGGCGTCCTGCGCGACGCGGATGCGCTCGCGGCGGACGAGCTCGAGGACGGCGAGGAAAGTCACGATGATCGCGACGCGGTCGAGCCCGGCGCACAGGCCGAAGAACGAGGCGCGCCCGCCGCGGCGCACGGCCCGGACTGACGACGTCCATCTGCTCGTTGAGCGAGACCCGCTCGCGCACGATGGTCCGCTTCTCGGGCTTGGCGGCGCGCAGCGCGGCCGCCAGCGCGCCCGCGAGCTTGGCGGCGTCGATCCGGTAGCGCTGCACGAAGTCCGCCGTGGCGTCGCCGCCGTCGGGGCGCAGGAAGTACGCGGCCGCCTCGGCCGCGCGGCCCTTGAGCTCCTGACCGGCGTCGCGGTACTTCGAGTACGCGATCAGCCGGTCGCGCAGCCGCGCCTCGATCGCCTCGGCGGACTCCTCGGGGTCGCCGGCCAGCTCGATCGGGATCGGCGGCAGCAGCGCCTTCGACTTCAGGAACACCAGCGTCGAGGCGACGACGAGGTAGTCGGCCGCGAGCTCGACGTCGAGCGACTCCATCGCCTGGATGTAGGCAAGGTACTGATCGGCCACGAGCGCGAGCGGCACCGTCGCGATGTCGAGCTGGCGCTCCTTGACCAAGTTCAGCAGCAGGTCGAGCGGGCCGTCGAAGACGTCGAGCGAGACGCGCAGCCCGTTGTCCGAATCAGCAATCATGTCGATGGTCATCGAGGGCGGACCGGAGCGAAGCGAGGACCGCGAGTGTTCGCGGAACGCGAACACACCTCAGGCGCTGGAATCCCCGACAGATTTCGCCGCGGTGACGGTCTCCGGTTCGAAGATGCCGCTGCCGTCCTGCTCGAGCCATTCGAGCCCGAGGTCGACCAGGCGCTTCTCGTTGACGTACTTGAGCGCTTTCTTGGCGGCCTTGATCTCGAACCAGCGCGCCTCGTCCACCTCGTGGTCGTGGTTGGCCGTGTCGCCCGAGAGGTAGCGCATCAGGTAGAAGTGGACGGACTTCCGGTGCTTGGTGCGGTTCAGGTAGAACCAGTACGAGATGTCGGACAGCTTCGAGAGGATCTCGGCCCAGCAGCCGGTCTCCTCGCGAACTTCGCGCAAGGCGGCCTGTTCGTGCGTCTCCTTGGCCTCGACGTGGCCCTTGGGCAGGGACCAAACGCGCGGCTCGCCCCGCCCGATGAGCAGCGCTTCCAACGAGTTTCCGTTCCGCCGCAAGGTGAGTCCGCCGGCGGAGACTTCGTACTTGATCCGCATGGTTGTCCCCGGAGACAGTGACAGCCCGACGTCGGGCTGGTTTTCTCTAGTATAGCGCGAGGTCCCAAGAGGACGAACCGCCGGACGGACCGTTTATGGGCCTTGGACCCGGGCCGGGAGGCGGTACCAAATTAGGCCCGAGCCCAGGTCGACCGGGCCCGAGGCGGGGTCGTCGGCCGCGACGGCCGCCGCGGCGCCCGAGCCCGTGCTGGCGACCGTCTTGCCCGCGGTGAACGTCTGCTCGGGGACGTCGTCGGGGGAGCGCAGCGGTCCGAAGCACGTGCGGCACTTGCGGTGCGGGGCCACGAACGCCAGCGTCTCGGTTGGGCCGAACTCCGGCCGGATCGAGGACGTCCGGCGACCTCGCAATGCGCGCGACGGCACGTCGGCAAGCGCGCGCGAGACGGTGCGCCGCGCCACGGTGGCGATGATGCGCTGGACCGAACGCACGCGGCGCGACCGGCGCGGCGGCGCGGACGGTGCGTGTAGGCCAGCGTATGCGTATGCGGCGCGCGCTTCGGGCGGCGGGCTCGTTCGGCGACGCGCGGCAGGGCGTGCCGCGTCGCGGGGTGCGCGACGACGGCGTGCGCGCGCTGCGGCACGGCGGCGGCGCCCGGCGCGGTGCCCGGGACAGCGAGCACGGCCGTCGCGATCGACGCCCAGCGCGGCGGCGGTGAAGGCACCCAGCGCAGCGGCGCGCACGACCGGCGCGGCTTGGGAGGTCGGCCGAACGAGGCGTTCGACCCGGATCGCGACGTGCGAGCGGCGCGCCCACAGCGCGGGCGCGACGGCGTCGGCGCGGTCGGTGGCGAGGCGCAACAGGCAGGCCGCGTAGCGCCGGGCGCCCGTCTCGGCGGCGGCGCGCTCGTCGCTGGCGAGCTCGCGCTCGAGATCGAGCGCGCGCGACAGCACCCACAAGCCCGGGATCCACCAACCGGCGCGCAGGATCGCGCTTTGCACCGCTTTGGCCCAATCGTCGCCGCGCGCGAGGTGCGCGCACTCGTGCGCGACCACGGCGTCCCACTCGCGGTCGTCGACGCGCGCGCGGAAGCCGTCGGGAAGGATGACGGCGGGGTGGAGGTAGCCGATCGCGGTCGGCGTCGTAACGGTCCGTGACAGGCCGATCCGGGCGCCGCGCACGGCCACGGAACCGAACGGAACGGCTTGGCGCTTCACCCGGCGCAGGCGGACGACGTCGCATGCGAGGCCGAGCAGCAGCGCGCCCGCGACGACGGCCGCGACCGCGAGGGCGGGGAGCGCCAGCAGTTTGAGCGTGCCGGCCGCAACCGCACCGGCGGCGGCGGGGGCGTCGTCGGGAGCGGTCCGCAGCACCGCGGCGGCGAGCGCGAGCGGTCCGACGAACGCGGCGGCGAGGAAGCCGGCCGCGACGACCCGGTAACGGTCGGCGGCGCGCGCGAACGGCCGCGCCGCGATCAGCGCGCCCGCGGCGAGCGGGACGCTCGCGACGACCGCGGCGAGCGCCGCGAGCGCCGTGACCGCGGCGTTCAGCCTTCGGTCTCGAGCAGCGTGCGCAAGCGCCGCTCCTCGTCCGGGCTCAGCCGCTCCGACGCGAGCAGGTTGAGCATCAGCGCGCGCGGCGAGCCGTCGAAGAACGTCGCGAGGACGTTGTCGACGACGGTCCGGCGGGCGGCGTCACGTTCGACGCGCGGCTTGTAGACGTTCGCCTTGCCGCGGGTCGTGTGGCGGACGTAGGCTTTGCGCTCGAGGATCGTCAGCGTCGAGAGGACCGTGGTGTAGGCGATCGGACGGTCGTCGAGGCGCGCGTGGATGTCGGCCACGGTCGCACTGCCGAGGTCCCAGAGGATGTTCATGAGACGGTACTCCGCCTCGGTGAGAGTCGGCGTAGGGCGCCTGGCCATGCCGGGCTGATACGACGCCGACTCCGCATTCTCCGCGAGGTTTCGTCAACAATCGGTTGCGCTAGCGCGCTCGAGCCAGCCGGCCACCCGGGATTCCAAGCACGTCCAGCGGCAGCGCGCCCGCGCCCAAGATCACGTCGTGGAACTCGCGCAGGTCGAACCGCGCGCCGAGCCGCGCGCCGCGCGCGCTCGCGCAGCTCGCGGATCTTCAGCTCGCCGATCTTGTACGCGAGCGCCTGGCCCGGGCGCGTGACGTAGCGGTCGATCTCGTTCTCGACGTCGAGGCGCGTCTTCGCGGCGTTGTCGAGGAAATAATCGACGGCGCGCTGCCGCGACCAGCCGCGCGCGTGGATCCCGGTGTCGACGACGAGCCGCACCGCGCGCCACATCTGATACGTCAGCGCGCCGAACTTCGATTTCGCGTCGTCGTACAAGCCCATCTCGTCGCCGAGCGACTCGGCGTACAAGCCCCAGCCTTCGACGTACGCGGTGTACGCGGTGGACGCGCGCCGAAACTCCGGCAAGCCGCGCAGCTCTTGCGCGAGCGCGATCTGGAGATGGTGCCCGGGGACGCACTCGTGCAGCGACAGCGCCATCATCTCGTAGATCGGGCGCTGTTCGGGCCGGTACAGGTTGACGTAGTACAAACCCGCGCGCGAACCGTCGAGCGCGCCCGGATAGTAATATGCCGTCGTCGTGTCGGGCGCGAGCGCGTCGGCGATGGGCACCACGCCGTACGGGAGCCGCGGCAGCGTGCGAATGACCTTGACGAGCTCGGGATCGATGCGCTTCGCGATCGCGCGGTACGCGAGCAGCAGCGCTTCGCCGGTGGGATGATAGTTCGCCGGGTCGGCGCGGAGTTGCGCGAACACGCCGTGCAGCGAACCCGAATAACCGGTTTGCGGCGCGAGCGCTTCCATCTCGGCGCGAATGCGCGCCACCTCGCGCAGGCCGAGCTCGTGGATCGCGTCGGGCGTGAGATCGGTGGTCGTGTAGGTGCGCGTGAAGTAGGCATACAGCGCGTCGCCGCCCGGCACGTGCGTCAGCCCGGGTTGCTCGGGCGCGGCCGGCAGGTAGCGTTCGACGACGAACGCGCGCAGCTCGCGCAGCGCCGGGTTGATGCGCTCCGCGATCGCGCGCGCGCGCGCTCGGCGCAAACGGCCGGCGTCCGCCGCGGGGACTGAAGCGGGGATGCGCGCGAACGGCGCGTAGAACGGCGAACGTTCCGGTTCGACGACGAGCCGGTCGAGCTGCGCGGGCACGCGCTCCATCGATGCGCGCGGCCACAGCAGCTCGCGCGCGACGGCCTCTCGCAGCAGCGCGATCGTATCGGCGACCGCGCGCGGGTACGCGTCGAGCCGCATCAGCCAGCGTTCGTAATCCGCAGCATCGTCGAACGGCAGCTGGTCGGCGTAATGCGCGTAGGTCTGCACGCCGTCACGCGGGTCGAGTGCGAGGAAATGCGTGCCGAGCTCGTAGCCGCGCAGCGCGTCCCGCAGCTGGCCGGCATACAGATCGCGGTTGAGCCGGCCGCGCCTCGCCGAGCGTGTCGCGCGGGATGCGTTCAAGCTGCGCGAGGGCATCGCGGCGGTGCTCCGCTTCGTCGGCGAGCGCCGGCTCGGACTGGTCGTCCCAGCGATCCGCTGCCGACCGGTCGCCGTCGAGCGAGGCCGCCATCGGGTGGCGGCGGCGATCGTCGCGCCATTCCGCGGCGAGCAACGCGTCGAGCTCGGCGTCGGCGGTCTGGGCGCGATCCATGCCGCCTGCTTCCCGAGGCGTCCCTCTCGGCCTCCGCGAAAATAGCCGCGATGCCCCACGCTCTCGCCACCACCGCGGCGCTCGCGATCGCGTTCGCTGCCGTCCCGACGCCCAAACCGGACGCCGTTCCCGCTCGGGACGCTGCAGCCGTTCGGAACCGAGACGCCCGCGCCGGCCGCGAACCTGCCCGAGATCGGCCGCGTGCGCGCGGACAGCGCCGGTGTGCGCGGCGATGCGCGATCTCATCATCCCGTCGTTCGCGGCCGCGCGGCGCGCGGACGCGCGCTTCACCGAGACGCGCGTGCGGCTGCCGAAGTACATCGAGATCGCCGACGATCCCGAACACCGCACCGACGTGTACCGCGAGTCGGCGCTCTCGAAGCTCGACGCGGACGCGACGAAGATCCTCAACGAGACGCTGGTGCTCAACAAGGCGCTGGGCGATCCGCGCTTCAAGGACCCCACCGATCCGCAGGTGATCGCCGCGAAGAATCAGCTCGAGCAGCTCTACGCCACGCAGCAGGCGCGCGCGAACCAGCTGCAAGAGTTCGTCATGCGCCAGCGCAACGAGATCGCAAAGAACGGCATCGGCGACAACCACGCGTTCGCATCGCGCAACCAGGCGCAGCAGACGGCCGACAACACGCCGCTCAAACCGCCGCCGTCGCTCAACGCGCCGCGCGGGATGCCGCTGATCAACGGCAAGATCGCGATGGCGGACATGCAGTCGCTCAACGAGTGGAGCGGCCAAATGGCGGCCGCCGTGCGCGCGAGCGAAAATCTCGCGGCGCACACGTTCTTGCCGATCGCCCAGAGCTGCCGCTGACGAGGCACGAGCGATGCCGCATCTCTTCGCCGCCGCCTCCGTCGCCGTGGCGCTCGCGCTCGGCGCGGTCCCGTCGCCAGCTCCGGCCCCGCCGGCGGCGCAAACCGCCGCGCCGGAGGCATCGCCGCTGCCGGAGATCGGCCGCGTCCGCTCGACGGCGCCGGCGTGCGCGGCGATGCGCGATCTCGTTTTGCCCGTCGTTCTCCGCGGCGCAGCGCGCCGACAGCCGGTTTCTGCAAACGCGCGTGCGGTTGCCGCAGTACGCGGAGATCGCCGCCGACCCGGTAGCACAAGAACGACGTCTTTCGCGACTCCGCACTCGCCAAGCTCGACGCGGACGCGACGGCGCTGCTCACCGAGGCGCAGTGGCTGGACAAAGCGCTGCGCGATCCGCGGCTGAAAGATACGAGCGATCCGCAGGTCGTCGCCGAGCGCAGCGGGCTCCAGCAGCTCTACGACGTGCAGAAGGCGCGCGCGAATCAGCTTCAGGAGTTCGTCATGCGCGAGCGCAACGCCGCGGTGCGCAACGGCATGGAAGACAGCGGCGCGTTCCGCGGAAAGATCGCGCCGCTGCCGGCGAACGCCGATGCAGCCGCCCGCCGAGGCGCCGGACCTGAATGCGCCGCGCGGCATGCCGCTGCTGACCGGCAAGAACGCGCTGGCCGACAAAGCGTCACTCAACGAGTGGAGCCTCAACATGGCCGCCGCGGTGCGCGCCGGCGAGAACCAGCGCCGCGAAAGCGTTCTTGCCGATCGCGAAGAGCTGCAACTAAGGGCGGGCTATCCCGCCGCGGCCGGCCTGCCAGCGCAGATCGGGCTGGCGCGCGGCGCGCGTCTCGTCGATCCGGCCGACCGCGGTGTTGACCGGCGTCTCGAGCACCTTTTCCGGATCCGACTTCGCCGTCGCGATGATGTCGCGGAAGTCCGCGATGAACGCGTCGAGCGTCTCCTTCGACTCCGTCTCGGTCGGCTCGATCATCAGGCACTCGGGGACGATCAGCGGGAAGTAGACCGTCGGCGCGTGGTAGCCGCGGTCGAGCAGCGCCTTGCCGATGTCGAGCGCGCGCACGCCGGTGTCGCGCTTGAGCGACTGCGCCGACGCGACGAACTCGTGCCGGTTGATCTCGTCGTACGGGATGTCGACGACGTCGCGGATCGACGCGCGGATGTAGTTCGCGTTGAGCACCGCGAGCTTGGAGACGGTCGTGAGGCCGTCGGCGCCGTTGGCGTAGGTGTACGCGAGCGCGCGCACCATGTGCGCGAAGTTCGACCAGAACGAGCGCATCGGGCCGATCGAGTCGGGCCGCTCGAAGTCGAGCGCGAACGTGAGGTCGGCGGTCTCGCGCCAGCCGCTCGCGTCGACGTCTTTGCCGCCGGCGTCGTACGCGCGCACGACCGGCGTCGGCAAGAAGTCGATCAGGTGCGGCGCGACGCCGACCGGGCCGGCGCCCGCGCCGCCGCCGCCGTGCGGGATCGTGAACGTCTTGTGCAGGTTGAGGTGCATGAGGTCGAAGCCCATGTCGCCCGGGCGCGTGTTGCCCATCAGCGCGTTCGCGTTCGCGCCGTCGTAGTACATCAGGCCGCCGGCCTCGTGCACGACGTCGGACACCTCGTGGATGCGCGGCTCGAACAGGCCCAGCGTGTTCGGGTTGGTCATCATGCAGACCGCGGTGTCGGGGCCGACGACCTTGCGCATCTCGTCGGGATCGACGCGGCCGTGCGCGTCGGATTTCAGCGAGAGCACCTTGAAGCCGACCATCGCCGCGGACGCGGGATTCGTGCCGTGCGCGGTGTCGGGCACGATCACGACGTTGCGCTGCGGCTCGCCCTTCTTCTTGAAATACGCCTTCGCGATCAGCAGCGCTGCGAGCTCGGCATGCGCGCCTGCCGCGGGGTTCAGCGAGAACGCCGCCATGCCGAACAGCGACGCCAGCGCGCGCTCCAGCTCCCACATCACCGCGAGCGCGCCTTGCGCCGCGTGATCGGGCGCGAACGGGTGCAGGTCGCGCAGCGCGGGGACGTTCGCCATCGCGTCGTTGATGCGCGGGTTGTACTTCATCGTGCACGATCCCAGCGGATAGAACACGGTGTCGATCCCGAACGTCTTCTGCGAAAGGCGCGTGAAGTGGCGCACGACGTCGAGCTCGCTGTTGTCGGGCAGCGGCAGCTCGTCGCGCAGCGCGTCTTTCGGCAGCAGCGTGTCGAGCGCGGGGCCGCTCGGGAGATAGCAGTTCGCCCGGCCGTCCTGGCCCGTCTCGAAGATCAGTGGAGTATCAAACGCTGGCAGTGGCACGAACCGGGATCTCCGAGAGCGCGGTGACGAGGCGGTCGACGTCGGCGCTCGAGGTGAGCTCCGTCGCCGTCATGAGGATGCAGTCTTCCAATTCCGGATAGAAGCGGCCGAGGTCGACGCCGCCGAGGATCTCGTGCTCTTCGAGCGTCGCGAGCACGGCGGCGGCGCGGCCCGGCACGCGGACGACGACTTCGTTGAACGTCGGCGTGCCCGCGAAGCGCGCGGCGAATCCGGGCAGCCCCGTGACCTTGTCGCGCAGCTCGTTGCTGCGCGCGACGTTGAGCGCCGCGCAGTCGCGCAGGCCCGTCTTGCCCATCGCGGCGAGGTACACGGTCGCGCACAGCGCGCAGTGCGCCTGATTGGTGCAGATGTTCGACGTGGCTTTCTCGCGGCGGATGTGCTGCTCGCGCGCCTGCAGCGTCAGCACGTACGCCGGTTTGCCCGCGCCGTCGACGGACTTGCCGACCAGCCGGCCGGGGATGCGGCGCAGATGCGCGGTCGTGGCGGCGATGAAGCCGACGTGCGGCCCGCCGTACGCGACGGCGTTGCCGAACGACTGCGCCTCGCCGACGCAGATCTCGACGCCCCACGACGCGGGCGCCGACAGCGCGGCCAGCGACATCGCCTCGGCGACGACGCCGATGACGACCGTCTTGGTCGCCTTGATCGTATCGGCGACACCTGCCGGCAGCGCGTCGACCGCGCCGAAGAAGTTCGGGGACTGCACGACGACGGCGGCGTAGCGCTGGTCGGCGAGCGCGGCATCGAGCGACGACAGGTCGGTGCGCCCGTCGATGCCGTACGGCAGCTCATCGACGGCGAGATCGAGCCCTTCGGCATACGTGCGCAAGACGGCGCGGTAGTTCGGGTGGACGGCGCTCGACACGAGCACGCCTTTGCGGCCCGTCGCATTGACCGCCATGATGACGCCTTCGGCGAGCGCGGTCGCGCCGTCGTACACCGATGCGTTCGCGACGTCGAGCCCGGTGAGCAGCGCGATGTACGTCTGCCACTCGTAGATCGCTTGGAGGTAACCTTGCGAGACTTCGGCCTGGTACGGCGTGTACGACGTCAGGAACTCGCCGCGCATCGCGATCGCGCCGACGACCGGCGGCACGTAGTGCCGGTACGCGCCGGCGCCCAGGAACGACGTGTAGTCGCCGGCGGTCGTGCGCGCCGCGTGGCGGCCGAAGCGTTCGGCGATCTCGATCTCGCTGAGCTGCGGCGTGACTTCGACGGGGTGGCGCAGCGCGACGGCGTCGGGCACGCGGACGAGATCGTCCAGCGAGTCGACGCCGATGACGCGCAGCATCGCCTCGATGTCGCGATCGGTATGCGGCGTGTACACGTATTCTCCGGGGGTGCTCTCGCGGTCGCGCGAGGAAACTAGCGAACGGAGGTTAGACCCCGCTCAGCCTAGGTCCGTTTCCAGTCGAGCGCAGCGACGATGGTCGTACCTATGACGCGGCGATCAGCTGCTCGTATTGCTCGGGGGTCATGAGATCGCCGGTCTGGCTCACGTCGGCGAGCTTCACCTTGTAGAACCAGCCGTCGCCGTACGGATCGCGGTTCACGGCCGCGGGGTCGCTCTCGAGGCCGTCGTTGATGCCGACGACCTCACCGCCGACCGGCGTGAAGATGTCCGAGACGGCTTTGACCGACTCGACCACGCCGATGCTGCCGAACTGCGTCAGGCCGGCGCCGACGCGCGGCAATTCCACGTAGACGATGTCGCCGAGCGAGGCCTGCGCGTAGTCGGTGATCCCGACCGTCGCGACGTCCGCGTCGAGCTTCACCCATTCGTGTTCTTTGCTGTAAAGCAGACCTGCCGGTACGTTCGCCATCTCGGTGCTCATGGTAGTGCCCGCGACGCCGCGGAACCTTCCGGCTTATGTCGCCTTGGGGCGCTTGTAGAACTGCACCGGAACGACGACGCCCGGGTGGTGCGCCCCGCGCACCTCGACGTCGAGCGCCGTTCCGTCCGCGGCGGCGGACGGCTCGACCAGCGCGGTGGCGATGTTCTTGCCGACGGCGGGCCCGAACGAACCGCTGCGAATCTCGCCGACGCGTTTGCCGCCGGCCAGTACGGGATAGCCGGCGCGCGCAGGGACGCGGCCTTCCATGCTGACGCCGACGATGCGCGGGTAGTCGCCGGCGTCGCGCTGCGCGAGCAGCGCGTCGCGGCCGCGGAACTCGGGCTTGTCGAACTTGATCGCCCACGCCATCCCGGCTTGGAGCGGCGTGATCTCCTCGGTCATCTCGTGGCCGTACAGCGGCATGCCGGCTTCGAGCCGCAGCACGTCGCGCGCGCCCAGCCCGCACGCTTCCAGACCGCGCTCGCGGTTCTCGGCGAGCAGCAGATCCCACACGGGCGTCGCGTCTTCCGACGGCAGGAAGATCTCGAAGCCGTCCTCGCCGGTGTAGCCGGTGCGCGCGATGACGACCGTCTCGCGCGAGCCTTTCACGCGCGTCTCGGCGCACGCGTAGTATTTCATCGAAGCGAGGTCGGCTTCGATGTACGGCTGCAGCCACTCGACCGAACGCGGCCCTTGGATCGCGATCAGCGCGCGCTCGCCGTGCAGGTTCGTCGCCTTGACGTCGCCGGAGAGGTTGCCGCTGACGTGCGCCCACATCTTGTCGGCGTTGCCGGCGTTGACCACGAGCAGCCAGCGGTTGTCGTCGAGCCGGTAGAAGATCACGTCGTCGTGCGCGCCGCCGTGCTCGTTGGTGAAGATGTTGTAGCGCGCCTGACCGGGCTTCATGTTCGCGACCTTGTTGACGGTCAGCGACTCGGCCCACGTGCCGACGTCGGCGCCGCGCAGGTCGAACTGCGCCATGTGCGAGAGGTCGAACAAGCCCGCTCGCTTGCGAACGGCCTCGTGCTCCTTGAGGATGCCCGCATACTGCACGGGCATCTCGAACCCGCCGAACGGCACGATCCGCGCCCCGAGCGCCAGATGTGCATCGTAGAGCGCGGTACGGCGAAGCGTGCCGTTGATCTCGGTGGTCATGAGAATCCTGGTTCAGGCGAAGACGTCGCCGTCCTTCGCGAGCTCGCGGCGCAGGTACAAGCGGAAGGGCGAACAACCGCCGATGCGTCTCGGCGTCGTAGAACCAGTTCTCGCCGCGCAGCCCGCCGACATACGCGTCGATTCGCGCGGGTTCCGTTGCGGCCACATCGGCGGCGTCGCTGCAGGCGATGAACGCCCAGTCGTTGTCGAACGCGGGAACGTGCGTGTAATAGCTTCGCACGTGCTTGAAATGCGCCCGAAGCGAGCGCGCCATCTTGGCGTGCAGCGCCATGTTGTGGAATCCGGCGGTCGACGCTTGCAGCACGTACACACCGCCCGGCGCGAGCCGCGCCTTGATGTCGCGAAAGACGTCGCCGTTGAACAGCGGGAACGACGGCGAGTCCGGCAGCGGCTCCGTCAGATCGCTGATCACGACGCCATAGCGATCGGTGTCTTCTTTGATGAACTTCAGCGCGTCGCCGATGATCACGCGAGCGCGCGGGTCGTCGAACGCTCCGTCGGAAAACTCCGGCAAATACTTCTTCGACAGCTCGACGACCTCGCCGTCGATGTCCACCATCGTGCAGCGCCGCACCGACGGATCGCGCAGCACCTCGCGCAGCGTCGCGCCCTCGCCGCCGCCGAGGATCAGCACCTCGCTGCGATCGTCCACCGACGCCATCGCCGGATGCACCAGCGTCTCGTGATAGATCTTCTCGTCGGCCTGCGACGACTGCGTGTCGCCGTCGAGCACCAGCATCTTGCCGAACACCGCCGTGCGCAGCACCGCGACCGACTGGAACGGCGTGCGCCCCGCGAAGTACGTCTCCTCGATCGCGTGCGCGTGCAGCTCCGTCGGCGCGAACTGCTCGGTGTACCATTGATAGTGCTCGGTCTTGGGCATGGCGCTCGTCGGGTTGTCCGAGCGAACGCCATGCCCTTCCACAAGAAGAAGCCCGCCGTTCTCACGGCGGGCTTCGGGTCTCTCAGAGCCGGGTTTCCCGAGGAGGAGCTTTAGGCCGTTGCCAGCAGCTCGCGGGTGTCGTGCTCGGTGGTGACGACGTGGGTGAAGCGGTTGTGGCCGGATTCGACGCCGCGTTTCACCTCGGTGGTCAGCATGGTCTTGGCGTCGAGCGCCTCCGCGGCGTATTCGCACGCCGCCCAGGGATCGGTGTGGTCGCCGCACGTGTAGAAGTCCATCGCGGCGTAGCCGGTCTCCGGCCACGTGTGGATCGACAGGTGCGACTCCTCGATCACCACCACTCCGGACACCCCTTGGGGCTGGAAGCGGTGGAAGGCCGTCGTGACGATGGACGCGTTGGCCGCTTTCGCGGCGTTCTCCATCATCGCACGGACCGCGTCGACGTCGGTGAGCTTGGCGGCATCACAGCCGGACAACTCGCAGACGATGTGCGTACCGAGTGCTTTCAATTTTTTTCTGGTCTCCTCGGGAGCTTTCGGTTGGGAGAATCCCACCTCCAGGTGCGTCGTCCAGCGCGTGCGGTACACCGTCTCGCTGTCGACCTTTCAGCAGACTCTTGCCGGCGCGGCCTCCTTTGGGCCGAACGGGCGTTCCACTGCGATGGCGCGTAGGGCGCGCCGTCCCCCTTGAACTGCGGCGACCCCATACCCATAAGGAGCACGGGGTCGATGAAGTCCGTCGCCTATGGTACCCCCCGGGGGGTCCCTTGTAAATAGCTTTCGTCCGCGGCGTGAAGCATGGGCCGAATGTCGAAGGCGCGACGATGCCTCCCGAACCGGTGCGTCCGCCGTTTCTCAGCCCCGCGGACGCCCGGAAGCGGGCCGCCGAAGCGGGCGCTGTCGCCGGAGCAGCTCGCGCTCGAGCTGCTCCCGTGGGCCCAAGGCTACGCTCGGCCGCAGATCTCGAACTTCCCGGTCGGCGCGATCGCGCTCGGGCTGTCGGGCGCGCTCTACGCGGGCGCGAACCTGGAGTTTCTCGGCGAGTCGCTGAGCCTGAGCGTCCATGCCGAGCAGGCGGCCGTCTACAACGCGTGGGTCCACGGCGAGACCGGCGTCACGCTGATCGCCTCCACGGCGGCGCCCTGCGGTTTTTGCCGCCAGTTCCTCAACGAGCTCCGGACCGCAAGCGAGCTGCGCGTCTGCGTGCCGGGCCAGGCGCACGACGACGCTCGCCGAGCTGCTGCCGGCGGCGTTCGGGCCGGGCGACCTCGGCAACAGCCGGTCGGCTGATGGAGCCGTCGTTCGCGGTCGCTGGTGCTCGCGGCGCCCGACGATGACGAGAACCCCGTCGTCGCCGCCGCGCTCGGCGCGCGCGTGCGCCGCCTATGCGCCGTACAGCGGGACGTACGCCGGGGTCGGCCTGCGCACGGCCGACGGCACGATCGTCGAGGGGCGTTACGCCGAAAATGCAGCCTTCAACCCGAGCCTGTCGCCGATGCAGGGTGCGATGATCGCGCTCGCGCTCGCGGGCCGTTTCGACGCCGTCATCGAGGAGGCGGTGCTCGTCGAAGCAGCCGAGCCCGCGACCAGGCCGCCCGATCAGATCGGCGCCAGCCAGTGGGCCGGAGCCGCCGGCGATTCTGTCCGCGGTGGCGCCCGGCGTCCCGCTGACGTATCTCCGCGCTGTGCCGGACCTCGGCGACGACGACCGCCACGGTGCAGGCGTCTGAGCGGGTTAGATAGTACAGATACCTCTGCACTTTCTTGACCGAGCTGGTGCGGACCGATACGCTGGGAGACCCATGGCCGCCACGACCGAATCCCTCATCGAGGAATACCGACACGGATTCCACGACCCCGAGGACACGTACGCGTTCAAGTCCGACAAGGGCCTGAACCGCGAGATCGTCGAGCGCATCTCGTCGATGAAGAACGAGCCGGCCTGGATGCGCGACTTCCGCCTCAAAGCGTACGACGTGTTCCGCTCCAAGCCGATGCCGACGTGGGGCGACACCGCGCTCCTCAACGAGATCGACTTCGACAACATCCGCTACTTCGTCAAAGCCGGCGAGAAGACCGAACAGAACTGGGACGACGTCCCGGACGACATCAAGCGCACGTTCGACCGGCTCGGCATCCCCGAAGCGGAGCGCAAGTTCCTGAGCGGCGTCTCGGCGCAGTACGAGTCGGAGGTGGTGTACCACTCCGTCATCGAGGAGCTCGAAAAAGACGGCGTGCTGTTCTGCGACATGGACACCGCGCTGCGCGAGTATCCCGAGATCGTTCAGAAGTATCTCGCGACCGTCATCCCGGTTCAAGACAACAAGTTCGCCGCGCTCAACTCCGCGGTGTGGTCGGGCGGCTCGTTCGTGTACGTGCCCAAGGGCGTCGAAGTGAAGATGCCGCTCCAGGCCTATTTCCGGATCAACACCGAGAACATGGGCCAGTTCGAGCGCACGCTGATCATCGCCGACGAAGGCTCGAAAGTGCACTACATCGAGGGCTGCACCGCACCGCAGTTCTCCACCGCGTCGCTGCACTCGGCCGTCGTCGAGCTGATCGCCATGGAAGGCGCGTCGATCCGCTACACGACGATCCAGAACTGGTACCGCAACATCTACAACCTCGTCACGAAGCGCGCGTACGCGCACAAGAACGCGACGGTCGAGTGGGTGGACGGCAACATCGGCTCGCGCCTGACGATGAAGTATCCCGCCATCTACCTGATGGGCGAAGGCGCGCGCGGCGAGATCCTCTCGGCGGCGTTCGCGGGCGAAGGCCAGCACCAGGACGCCGGCGCGAAGGTGATCCACGCGGCGCCGAACACCACGTCGGTCGTCACGAACAAGTCGGTCACCGCGCACGGCGGCAAGACGACGTATCGCGGGCTGGTCGAGATCCACGCGGGCGCGGTCGGCGCGAAGACGCGCGTGAAGTGCGACGCGCTGATCATGGACGACAAGTCGTCGTCGGACACCAAGCCCACGATGAAGATCGACGAGCAGCGCTCGACGGTCGAGCACGAAGCGTCGGTGTCGAAGATCGGCGAGGAGCAGCTGTTCTACGCGATGAGCCGCGGGCTCACCGAAGCGGACGCGACCGCGATGATCGTCAACGGCTTCTTCGACTTCTTCGTCAAGGAGCTGCCGATGGAGTACGCCGTCGAGCTCAACCGCCTGATCAAGATGGAGATGGAGGGTTCGGTCGGCTGAGCCGACTGAACCCCTCCCGGTCCTGACGGACCGGTCCGAAAACGGAAGTCGCATCCGATCGGCGCGCGTTGGGGAACAATCGCGAGCGTGCGCGCTCGATCGCTCCTCGCCTTGGCAGGCGCTCTGGCCGTCGTCTCGCTCGCGCCCTCGCCGGTGCGGGCTGCGAAGGTCTGCGCGTGGCAGATCCCCAGCGAGATGGTCTCGACGGTGTTCTCCGGGAACGCGCACAGCGGGGCGCCGTTCCGGTTCAAGGTCGCCGAGAGCACGGCGCTCGACGACGGGACGCAAGGTGCCGGCGGGCACGCTCGGCTACGGCATCATCCGCGCGGCGAGCTCCGCCGGGCGCCACAACCACGACGGCATGCTGTCGCTCGAGCCGCGCTACATCGTGCTCGAGAAGGCGAACGGCCGCGGAGCGCATCGTCCCCGTCACGATGAACCCGCTGCTGCCGGTCACGTGGTCGCCGTCGGAGCCGCTGCTGAACAAAGCCGCGTCCCACGTGCCGATGCCCGTCCCGGGCCTGGTGATGATCGGGCGTGAACATGGTGCGCTGGGGCCGCAACATCACGCTCGGGCCCGGCTTCACGTTCACCGTGCTGCCGGTCGAAAATCTCGCGCGCGGCCCGGTCTGCTGACGATGCGCGCGCGGCGCGTGCTGCGCTGGAGCGCGATGGCGTTCGCGGCGCTCATCGTCGCTCGCCGTCGTCGCGCTCGCCGTCGGCGCGCCGGTGCCGGTCGGCGATGCGCAGCTGCTGTTTCCGCCGCCGCGCCCGCCATCTCGCCGCATGGCACCGCCCCGGCGTCGAAGCCGTTCACCGTGCGCGCAGCCGACGGAACCGCGCTGCGCGGCTGGATCCTGCGCGGCCGGCGAAACGCGCCGTGGCTGCTGATGGACTACGGCAACGCCGGCAGCATGGAGAACATGCTACCGCTTGCGACGTGGTTCGTGCGGCGGCTCGGCTTCACGACCGTCATGTGGGACTATCGCGGTTATGAGTTCTCCGGCGGTCGCATCGACGCGCTGGCGTCGCGCGACGACGCGCTGCGCGTGTTCGACGCGGTGCGCGCGCGCAGCCGCGGCAACCCGTTCGTGTACGGGCTCTCGTACGGAACCACCATCGCGGTGCACATGGCGGCATCGCGCCCGGTACGGGCGCTCGTCCTGCACGCACCGCCGTCGGATGCGATGACCGAGGCGCTCGCGGTGCGCGACCGGTTCTTTCCGTGGCCCGTCAACCGCCTGCGCCCGGCGCCCACCCGCTCGCTGCGCATCGCGCTTGACGAAGCGCGTGAGATCGCGCGCGTCGACGCGCCGCTCATCGTGCTGCACGGCGATGCGGACACGCTGATTCCGATCGCACAAGGACGGGCGGTCGAAAGCGCGGCGAGATCGCGGGACAAGCGATTCGTCGTTGTGCCCGGAGCGCGACACAACGACGTGTTCTATGCGAACACGCCGGCGGGCGACGCGATCGCGACGTTCCTCGCCGCGCGCTGAGGGCTATCGCACGCCGAGCAGCTCGACGTCGAAGTTCAGCGTCGCGTTGGGCGGGATCACCGGCGGGTAGCCGCGCTCGCCGTACGCGAGCTGCGGCGGGCACACGAGCTTGCGGCGACCGCCGACGCGCATCGTCGCGACGGCTTCGTCCCAGCATTTGATCACGCCGTGCTGCCCGAGCGCAAATTCGAACGGCTGACCGTGGTCGCGCGAGCTGTCGAACTTCTTGCCGTTGAGAAACGTGCCGGTGTAGTGCACGATCGCCGTCTGGCCGGCGTGCGGCTTCGCGCCTTTGCCGACTTTGAGGTCGGTATATTTCAGGCCGTCGGGAAGCGTGACGGATCTGCGCGGCGGCGGTCTTCGCGGCAGCGGGTTTGTACGTCATGCTCGTCGCGGCGACGACCGGACGGGACGCTGCTAGCGGCAGCGTGATGGTCAGCGCGGCGGCGAGCGCGAGCAGGATGGATGCGGAACGGGTCATGCGTCGCCCTTCGCGAACGACGCCGCATGCCCCAGCCGGTCGCCAAATTTCACGATATTCCGCCGGCGACGACGAAGCGCGTGGTCGTCGACGGCGTCGAGGTGCTCCTGTGCAACGTCGACGGCGACCTGTACGCCGTCGCGGACGTCTGCACGCACGACGGCGGCCCGCTCGATCAGGGCGAGTTGCAAGGCTGTCAGATCATGTGCCCGCGCCACGGGGCGCTGTTCGACGTGACGACCGGCCGCGCGCTGACGCTGCCCGCAGTCATGCCGCTGGAAACCTACACCGTGCGCGTCGACGGAGAGGACGTCTACGTCGAAGACGTCTGACGCGCGCTGACGAGCCTAAACGTGCTCGTCCGGTTCGTTCTTCGACGGGTTCAGGATGACCCGTGGTGCGCGTCGCGCTGGTCGTCGCGGTTTTGGTCCTCGTCGCTCTCGCCGTAGACCACCTCGGGGGTCTGGGAGATCCCCGCGACGTCCGCCTCGCGGCGGCTCAGCGGGGCCTCGTCGTCCGCCTGGGTGCGGAGCTGGCGCGGCATGCCCGAGTCCGGGTGGTCGGTGACCTCCGACGGGAGCGCGTTCTTGTAATCGCCCTGTTGCTCGGTGTTCGTGTCGCGTTCCATACCGGTGCCGTACCCACCAGCGGGGCACGCCACCGCCCGGCGGCGCACCGTTTGTCGAACGACACAGCCGGCCGCTTCACGCTAGGATCGGTGCATCATGGCGACGAGGTTGTTGGTCTGCCCGCCCGGTCACGACGACGCGACGGCGGATGCGCAGCGCCAATGGGCACGGTTCATGGAGCTCGCCGGCTGCTGGGCGACGTCGAGTTCGTGCGCATCGACGCGCAGGCGCGCACCCCGGACCTCGTCTTCACCGCGAACGCCGCGCTCATGGTCGACAACCTCGCGATCGTGTCGAGCTTCCGCCACGCCCAGCGCCGCCGCGAGCAGCCGGTGTACCGCGCCGCGCTCGCCCGCGCGGGCTACGCGACGACCTTCCTGCGCCAAACCTATTTCGAAGGCGCCGGCGACGCGATGTTCGACCGCGTGCGCCCGCTGCTGTACGCGGGGTACGGCTGGCGCACCGAGCGCGGCGCGACGCTGCAGCTCCAGGAGATCGTCGGCTGCCGCGTGCTGCCGCTGCTGCTGATCGACGAGCGCTTTCACCACCTCGACACCGTGCTCTGTCCGCTGTCGAGCGGGCACGTCATGGCGTACATGGACGCGTTCTCGCCGCACGCGCAGACACTGCTGCGCCGCGCGATCGAGCCGGGCTATCTGATCGAAGTGTCGGTCGACGACGCGCTGCACCTCGCGTGCAACGCGGTGGAGATCGGCGACGCGGTGATCCTGCACGAGTGCACGCGGCGCTTGCGCGAACGGCTGCACGACGCAGGCTACAGCGTGGCCCGCACCGACCTCTCGGAGTTTCACTCCGCCGGAGGCGGCGCGAAATGCCTGACACTGCGGCTCGACGACGGCCCGGCCGTCGTGGAGGCCGCGGCGACCGCCTAAGGCCGCCGCACCGCGCTCACCGAGGAGTTCGGTTCGCGCGCTCCTCGGCACGCGCCCAGGTGTCCGGGGTGTCGACGTCGAGGACATGCGCGATGTCGAGCTCGTCGATCGCGCCCGAGCGCAATGCGGGATCGAGACGCGCGCGCATCGGCGGTTCGTCGTCACGCAACGCTGCGATGCGCATGCGCGCTTTCGGCGACCACACGACGGGATGACCGGGCACATCCGCGACGACTGGCCATGCGAGGTCGGCGTCGTCCGGCACGCGTGCGACGAACGCGCGCACGCGCGGGGCATCGAGAAACGGGAGATCGCAGGGGAGCACGGCGAGGTACGCATCCGACGGTATCGCCGCGTTCGCGAGGGCGAGCGTCGCACTTGGGCCCGCGGTCGGCTCCGTCACGATCACCGGCAGACCGGGCACGTCTGCAATAGCATCGCGAACGCTGGGTGTCGCGACGAACAGCGGCTCCAGATCGGCCAGCCCGCGCGCGACGCGGCGCGCGAGCGGTTCGCCCGCGAACAGCGCGACGAGCTTGTCGAAACCCATGCGCTGCGAACGGCCGCCGGCGAGGACGACCGTCCGCACGCGTTCGATCTGCAAACCCGCTAGCCCGCGGCCGAACCGAGCAGCTTCTCCGGTACGATCGGCAGGTCGCGCACGCGCACGCCGGTCGCGTGGTACACCGCATTCGCGACCGCGGCGGCCACGCCGGTGATGCCGATCTCGCCGACGCCGCGGATACCGAGCGGGTTGAAGCGCAGATCCGGCTCCTCGACGAACAGCACCTCGATATCCGGGATGTCGGCGTTCACCGGCACGTGATAGTCGGCCAGGTTGTTCGTGACGACGGCGCCCGCGCGCGTATCGCGCACCGTCTCCTCGAACAAGGCCATACCGATGCCCCACGTGATCCCGCCGATCATCTGCGAGCGCGCGGTCTTCGCGTTGAGGATGCGTCCGCAGTCGAACACGCCGAGCGCGCGCGACACGCGCAGCCGCGCGAGCTCCTCGTCGTAGCGCACCTCGACGAACTGCGCGCCGAACGAGTGGAACGAATACCGCTCGCCCTCGTCGCCGGGTGACGCGCTGCCGAGCGCTTCGATCGCGCCCGTCTCCGAAAGGCGGGCGAGATCGCGCGTACGCGATCGAGCGCGACGGATCGTCCTTCGCGCGGAGCGCGCCGTCCCGCGCTTCGACCGCATTCTCGGCAAGGCCGTGCAGCGGCGACGCCTCGGACGACGTCGCGAGCGCGAGCGCGTCTCGATACGCGCGTTGCGCCGCATCCTGCACGGCGGGCCCGACGCTCGCGGAGCTCATCGAGCCGCCCGCGACCGGCGCGTTCGGGAACGTCGAGTCGCCGATGCGCACGTGGACCGCGCTCGGTGTCGACGCCGAGCGAGTCGGCCGCGATCTGCGCGAGGATCGTGTACATCCCGGTGCCCAGGTCGTGCGTCGCGCTCGCGACGTCGATCGTGCCGTCGGCCCCGATCGTCACGCGCGCTTCGGCCGGCGCCCGCATCGCCGGATACGTCGCGGTCGCGACGCCCCACCCGATCAGCTCGTCGCCCGCGCGCATCGAGCGCGGCGCGTGCGTGCGCGTGCTCCAGCCGAACGCCTCGGCGCCGCGCTCGTAGCACGCGAGCAAGTGCTTCGACGAGAACGGCAGGCCGCTCGTCGGATCGGTGCTCGTGTGGTTGCGGCGCAGCACGTCGAGCGGATCGACGCCGCACGCGTACGCGAGCTCGTCGAGCGCGCTGCCCAGCGCGAACGATCCGGGCGCTTCGCCCGGCGCGCGCATCGCGGTCGGCGTCGGCACGTCGAGCCGCGCGAGGCGGTGCGTGACGGCGATGTTCGGGATGTCGAACAGCATCGTCGTGACGCCGCCCGCGGACTCGACGAACGTGCCGACGCGCGACGACTCGCTGACGACGTCGTGCAGCACCGCCTGTCAGCCGGCCGTCGCGCGCCGCGCCGACGCGCAGGTGCTGGTGCGTCTCGCTGCGGCGCCCGCACGACGTGAACATCTGCTCGCGCGTCAGCACGAGCTTCACCGGGCGGTTCGTGAGCTTCGCCGCCATCGCGGCGATCACGGTGTGCGGCCAGAAGAAACCCTTGCAGCCGAAACCGCCGCCGAGGAACGGCGCGATCACGCGCACGCGCTCCTCGTCGAGCGCGAAGTGCTTCGCGAGCGCGGCGCGCGTTCCGCGCACCCACTGCGTCGAGTCGTGCACGGTCAGCTCGCCGTCGCGCCACTCGGCGACCGTCACCGACGGCTCGAGCGGGTTGTGGTTCTCGGCCGGCGTGACGTAGCTCGCGTCGATCCGCACGTCGCTCGCCGCGTACGCGGCTTCCGGCTCGCCGCGCCGCGGCTGGATGTCGTCGCCGAACCACTGCGCGGGCGTATCGATCTGGTGCGCGGTCTCGATCGTCACCTCGGCGCTTTGCACGTCGTACTCGATGCGCAGCAGCGCCGCGCCTTCGCGCGCCGCCTCGAACGTCGTGCCGACCACCGCCGCGACGTGCTGCCCGTCGTAGTGCACCTCGGCGCGTCTGCAGCGGCGCGAGCTCTTCCTGGACCGGCAGCGTGAAGTCGAACGGGATCGCCGGGACGCGCGGGGCGTTGCGGTACGTCACCACCTCGACGACGCCCGGTACCGCGCGCGTCGCGCTCTCGTCGATCGACGGTCATCCGCCCGCGCGCGATCGTCGACTGCACGATCACGGCGAAGAGCGGCGCGTCGACCGGCGCGTCGGCGGCAGTAGCGCGCCGCGCCCGTGACCTTCGCGCGACCGTCGACGCGGTCGATGCGGAAGCCCGATGAACCCGCTCGTCGCGGGACGTTCGCGTAATCGCGGTCATGCCGCACCTCCGCAAACCGTGCGCAGCGCGCGCACGATCGCGCGCTTCGCCAGCTCGACTTTGAATCCGTTGTGCTCGCGCGGCGTCGCGCCGGCGAGCGCGGCGTCGGCCGCGCGCCGGAACGCGCCGTCGTCCGGGCGCCGCGCCCGCGAGCGCGCTCTCGGCGTCGCGCGCGCGCCACGGCACCGTGCCGACCCCGCCCAGCGCGAGCCGCGCCTGCGCGATCCGGCCGCCGCTCAGCTCCGCCGCGCACGCGACGGAGACCAGCGCGAACTCGTACGACGCGCGGTCGCGCACCTTGAGGTAATGCGAGCGCGCGTGCAGCGGCTCGACGCTCAGCTCGACCGCGGTGATCAGCTCGCCCGGCGCGACCGCCGTCTCGCGATCGGGCCGGTCGCCCGGCAGCACGTAGAAGTCGTCGAACGCGATCGTGCGTTCGCCGCCGTCGCCTTCGACGACGACGCGCGCGGACAGCGCCGCGAGCGCGACGGCGAAATCGCCGGGATACGTCGCGATGCAGGCGTCGCTCGTGCCGAGGATCGCGTGGCCGCGGTTGAAGCCGTCGAGCGCGTCGCAGCCGCTGCCGGGCTCGCGCTTGTTGCAGCGCCAGCGCGTCTCGCGGAAGTACGTGCAGCGCGTGCGCTGCAGCAGGTTGCCGCCGACGGTCGCGGCGTTGCGAATCTGCCCGGACGCGCCGCTGAGCAGCGCCTCGGACACCGCGGGGAAATTCTCCGCGATCGAGCGGATCGTACGCGACGTCGCTGTTGCGCGCGAGCGCACCGATGCGCACCACGTCGCCGCGCCGCTCGACCGAATGTCAGCGGCAAGCGCGAGATGTCGACGACGCGCCGCGGTCGCTCCACGTCGCTCTTCATCAGGTCGATCAGCGTCGTGCCGCCGGCGTAGAAGCGCGCGCCGTCGACCTCGCGCACCAGCGTGCGCGCCGCGGCCGGCGATTCCGCGACGACGTACTCGAACGCGCGCATCAGCGTGCCGCCTGCGCCGCGGACGATCGCGGCGACGATGTTCGGGTAGGCGCCGCAGCGGCAGAGATTGCCGCTCATCGCTTCGCGGATCTCGTCTTCGCCGTGCGCGCGGCCTTCGGCGATCACCCCGACCGCCGAGAGGATCTGCCCGGGCGTGCAGAAGCCGCACTGGAACGCGTCGTGCTCGACGAACGCGGCCTGCACGGCGTGCAAGCGCGTCGCCGTCCGCGAGGCCTTCGATCGTGGTGACCTCGTCGCCGGCGTGCGGCAAGCGCGAGCGCCAGGCACGACAGCGTCCGGCGCCCGTTGACCAGCACGGTGCACGCGCCGCACTGACCGCGGTCGCAGCCTTTCTTCGTGCCGGACAGGCCGGCGCGGTCGCGCAGCAGGTCGAGCAGCGTAACCTGCGGTTCGATCGTGAACGTCGCCTCGCGGCCGTTCAGCTTCAGGGTGAGCGGGACGACGGAGCGGGACGAAGCGAGCGGCGGGTCGGTAGTTCTCACGGTGATTCCTCGTGGGAGAGCGAGCCTGTAGACGGTGAGACACGACATGTCGCGTTGACGATCCACCCGGCCGCGTGATAAAGTCCCTGGGTTATGTACGCGATCGTTGAGACCGGCGGCAAGCAGTTCCGCGTGTCCGAAGGCTCCGTCATCCGGACCGATCTCATCGAGACCGAGGTCGGCGCGTCGGTGACGTTCGACCGCATCGTCCTGGCCGCCAACGGCGACGACGTGTCGATCGGGAGCCCGCTCGTGAGCGGCGCGACGGTGACCGGCACGGTGCTGCGCCAGGCCAAGGACAAGAAGATCCTCGTCTTCCGCTACAAGTCCAAGAAGCGCGTGCGCAAGCTCAACGGCCACCGCCAGCGGTTCGCCGAGGTCCGGATCGACAAGATCGCCCTCTGAGCACATGCTCGAGGTCCGTTTTCGCAGGGACAGCCGTGACCGGCTGTCCTCTGTTTTTTCCACGGGGCACGCCGGGCAGGGCGAGCCGGGCGAGGACGTCGCCTGCGCGGCCGTGTCGGCGCTGCTCCAGGCCGCCTGGGTCGGGCTGACCGACGTCGCCCACGTCGCGGTCACCGGTCACCGCCGCACCGGCGACCTGCTGATGCGCTGGCCCGAGGACGCCCGCGACCGCGACGACGTCCGCGCGATCGTGGCGACCGCCGAGCTCGCGATCGAGCAGATCGCCACGCAATACCGCGGCGCGATCCGGTACGTTCGCGAGCCCGAAGCCGAACGCACGTAGGTCGGATGGGGATTCCGGGTACACCGGCGTCGAAAGGAATCCCACGATGCACGACACGACCAAACCCCTCAACGGGGAGCTCCAGAGCAAGACCGGCGACGCCGCCGCCAACTCCGACGCGGGGCGGACCGTCCTCGTGGGCGTCCTCGGTGGAATCCTCTCGGCCGCCGGCTACCTGGTCTACCAGCGCCTCCCGGACGAGCAGAAAGAAAAGCTCCACCGCCAGGTCCGCAGCACGCTCGAATCCCGCATCAGCGAGATCCGCTCGAACTTCAATCTCTAGGCGGCTGCGCCCGGTCCGGCGCCAACTGAACTGACTGCAAACTAGGGCGGGCACCGAATCGCGTGTGCTCGGCCCTTTTCTTGCTTCGGTGCTCGTGGCGTATGCCTCCGCGCTGCGCGCGTTCGATCCGGCGCTCGACGACGTCGCATGCGATGCGGCTGGCCGCGCGCGTCGTCGCGGAGGCCGATGCCGTGCGCATCGATGCGCGACTGGTCGTCGCGCTGGTCGCGGTCGAGTCGGCGTGGGATCCGCATGCGGTGTCGCGGGCCGGCGCGCGCGGGCTCGGACAGCTCATGCCGGGGACGGCGGCCGGGCTCGGCGTCGACCCCGACGACGCGGAGGCGAACCTTCACGGCACCGTGACGCACCTCGCCGGATTGCTGGCCCGGTACCGGCAGTTTCCGCCGCAGGAACGGTACGGCCGGGCCATCGCGGCGTACAACGCGGGCGCGGGCGCCGTCGACCGCTACGGCGGGATCCCGCCTTATCGCGGAGACGCGGCTAGAGGTGCGGCGCGTGATCGGGCTCTGGCGGCGGCTCTGCGGCGGCTGACCGCTGCAGGTCGAGCGCCGGGCCGCGGCTCGGCCAGCTTTTCCCCGGCGACGAACGGCCCGGGCGCCGCGGAGGCACGGGGCGCGTCGGGCTCGGGTGCCGGCGGCTCGTACCGCGACGTGTCGTACGGCGCCCGGTATGGCGCCGCTTCGTACGGCGCGGTGTCGTACGGCGCGGCGTCGTCAGCCGCAGGCTCGTACGGCGCTTCGTAGGGCGGCGGTTCGTACGGCTTGGCGTCCTTGGCCTCTTCGACGTCCGCCGCGCGTTCGAGCTCGCGGATGAAGGATGCGGACGTGTTCTGGATCTCGCGCATGACGTTGCCGGCCTTGCGGGCGACGCGCGGGAGCTGTTCGGGACCGAAAAACAGCAGCGCAGCGGCGCCGAGGACGGCCATGTCGGGAATCGAGAGCATGCGGAGGGTTTCTTCCCGGTCCCGTGCAACGCGTCATGCCCCGCGAGGTGCGATAGGCGGCGCGCGCGGAGATCACCGAAGGCCGGCCCCAACGCCCTGAAGATCATCTACACCCGCGGCAACCGGACCGAGACCCTGGCGTCCATCGCGACGCTTCGGAAGATCCTCAACCGTTTCGTCGCGCACCGTGTGTTCTACGAAGTGAGCTCGCGCAATAAGCGAGGGCACGAGTTCTTCTCGGCCAAGAACACCTTCGTGGTCGGCTCGATCGAGATCGTCAACCGCGATTATCTGACGATCACGATCTTCGACGCGAACAACGCGTCGCACTCGATCGAGATCCTCAACCCCGCCGCGATGCGCATCTACGACGACACGCTTGGCAAAGGCTTCGCGGTCTCGTTCTTGAGCGAGGGCTCGGAAGGCGTGGAGTCGCGCTGCTATCTGCGCGACGAAGGCGAGGACGGCGACACGATCAAGGAGCGCGGCGAGCTCGAGAAGATCACGCTGCCGCAGTTGTTCACGTACCTCGAAGACATCACGGCCGTCGAGACGCACACGCTGTAGTCTTAGAAGCCTTCGACGGCTTTGCTCACGCTTTGCGGGTCGGTGCCGAACAAGCTGAGCAGGTCGCGGTCTTTGACGGCTTCCGCGGTGAAGCCGTACACGAGGTGCTTCGCGCGGTAGACGTCGACGGCGCGGCGCGCGCCTTCGATGAAGAGACGGTACGACTCGCCGTCGAGATACAGCGTGCGCGTCCCGTCCTGCGAGCGAAACGCCAGCGAATCATACCGCGCGAACGGCGGCTCGTCGCCGTCGGGCGGCGGTTCCTCGAGCACTTCGATCAGTTGCGACGGCTTGGCGGCCGCGCCGGCGGCGGCTTTGTCGATCTTGTCGCGCGGCACCAGCGGTGCGATCGCGGGGCCGATGATCGGATCGGCGAGCAGCCCCAGCATCAAGTGCGACGGCGCGACGAACTCCGCGCCGTGCGCGATCGCGTGCGTCACGCCGGCGCGCAGCACGCGCATCAGATCGGCGTCCAGCCGCAGCTGCTCCTCGCTCACGAGCGTCTGATGCGCCCTTCGAGCCGCGTCGCCTTCCGCAGCATGCGCACGGCTTCGCCGCGCCGGCCGCTGCGGTGGAACGCGACGCCGAGGTTGTGATATGCCGGCGCGTAGCCGTCGTCGACGAGGATCGCGTACTCGTAGTGCGCGACCGCTTCGTCCATGTCGCCGTCCTCGAGCAGCATGTTGCCGATCGTCGTGATCGCCGCCGCGCAGCGCGGGTCGGCTTCGAGCGCGGCGACCAGCTCCGCGATCGCGAGCTCGCGGTCGCGGCGGTGGATCGCGATGATGGCGCGCTTGTTGCGCACCATGGCGACCTCCGCGACGGTCCGCGCCGCACCGAGCGCTTCGGCGAAGGCGGCCTCGGCGCGGTCGAGCCGGCCGCGGTCGAGCTCGCGCGCGCCGCGCGCGAACGGCCCCGACGGCGCCCCGCCCGGGATCAGACGACGCAGACGGTCGAAGAACGCCACGTGGGGGTCTTGCACGTCGACGTCGTCTCGCTCTTCCCGGAGATGTTCGCCCCCGTCATCGGGCTGTCGATCGTCGGCCGCGCTGTGGAGCGCGGCCTGGTCGAGGTCCGGATGCACGACCTGCTCGACGCGCTCGAAGGCCGCGAGCGCGCCGACGAACGCCCCTACGGCGGCGGCCCCGGCATGGTGCTGCGGATCGAGCCGCTCGCCCGCACGCTCGACGCGATCCTGGCCGCCGCGCCGCCGGACGAACGCCGCCGCATCGTCCTGACCTCCGCGAGCGGCCCGGTCTTCCGCCAAGCCGACGCCGCAGCATGGGCCGAGCTCGACCGCCTGGTCCTGATCTGCGGCCACTACGAGGGCGTCGACGAGCGGCTGCGCGAGCTCTATCCCGTCGAGGAAGTCTCCGTGGGCGAGTTCGTCCTGACCGGCGGCGAGATCGCCGCGATGGCCTTCCTCGACGCGACGGTCCGTCTGATCCCGGGCGCGATCGACGCGGAGTCGGCCGCCTCGGAATCGTGGACGAGCCCCGAGCTGGACCATCCGGCGTATACGCGTCCGCCGCGGTTCCGCGGAGTCGACGTGCCCGAGGTACTCCTCAGCGGCGACCACGCCAAAATCGCGGAATGGCGCCGCGAGCAGTCTCGATTGCGAGCCGCGCGCCGTGGGTGACGGCGACACGGCCTACCCCTAGGTTTCTTCCTCTTCCTCTTCTTCGTCTTCGGGCGCATCGCCACCACCGGGCGGTGGCGTGCCGCCGCCACCGGGCTTGCCGGGCATGCCGCTCGCGAAGATGGTCGGGGTTTGGAGGTCGCTTATCATGGCTTTGCCTTTACCGCCAACTCCCCATCGTTACGCGCCCGCGAGCCGCGCTGAAGATCACGACCACGAGGACCCGCCGCCCTTGCCCGGGTAGGGGCCTCGTGGTACACTACCGGGGTTGCCCGCCGCCCCCGTGCGGCGCTTTCGCTGTTCGTCAGAGAGCTGTCATGAACGTACTCGACCTGATCCAGAAGGAACAGGAGAAGCCTTCCGTCCCGGATTTCCGTCCGGGCGACACCGTCAAGGTCTACTCCAAGGTCGTCGAGGGCGGCAAAGAACGCATCCAGATGTTCGAAGGCGTCGTGACGGTCCGCCAGGACGGCGGGCTCGCCGAGACGATCACCGTCCGGCGCGTCGCCCACGGCGTCGGCGTCGAGCGCTCGTTCCTGCTGCACAGCCCGCGCGTCGACCGCATCGAAGTCTCCAAGCGCGGCATCGTCCGCCGCTCGCGCCTCTACTACTTGAGCGACAAGGTCGGTAAGGCCGCGCGCATCAAGGAGCGCAAAGTCGACCGCAAAACGGAGCGCAAGACCGCCAAGTAAGGCGGTCTCCCCGTGACCCCGCTCGAACTGCTCGCGCTCATCGCGGTCTTCGCGATCGTGCGCGTGGCGATCAGCATCCGCACCGACCGCACGCCGGCCGGGCCCGGCATCGAGACGGCCAAAGCGCCGTCGACGCGCACCGTCGATACGCGAGTACCTCGACGCGTTCATCGTCGCCGGCCTCGTCGCGCTGTTCCTCATCACGTTCGTCGTGCGCACGTTCTTCATCCCCAGCGGGTCGATGGAGCCGACGCTGCAGATCTCCGACGTGCTGCTCGTCAACGAGTTCGAGTACCGCTTCACCAAGCCGCACGAAGGCGACATCGTCGTGTTCCCGCCGCCGATCATCAGCCCCAACGATTTCATCAAGCGCACGATCGGGCTACCCGGCGATCAGCTTCGCGTGCACGACGGCACCGTGTACCGCAACGGCGTCGCGCTGGTCGAGCCGTACATCTACGACAAGCAGAACTACGAGCTCGAGGTCAAGAACTACGGGATCTACGTCGACGGCACGCCGCTCGATCCGGCGATCGCGAACATCCCGCCGCGCGAGAAGTGGAGCGCGCCCGACCGCCTGCCCGACGGCTGCTACATCATGTTCGGCGACCACCGCACGAACTCGCAAGACTCGCACGCCTGGGGCTGCGCGCAGACCGGCGGCACGTATTTCAGCGGCCAGAAAAAGGGCGAGAAGGCCTCGTTCACCGGCCACGCGTTCCTGTTGTTCTGGCCGCTGAACCGGATCAGGATTCTGCACTAGCGCGGTCGAACGTAGCCGTCCGTGGCGAAGACGCGAACGATCGTTTCGCTGTCCGCGCAGCTGGCGGTGCTGCTCCTGATCGCAACGGCGTTCTTCATGCGGACGTCGCCGGTCGACGGTCTCTCGATGGAACCGCGCGTGCACGCCGGCGAGCTCGTGCTCATCAACACCCTCGCGTACAAGCTGGGCTCGATGAGGCGCGGCGACGTGATCGCCTTCCGCCACGACGCGCCCAACCCCGAGACATACATCAAACGCATCGTCGGATTGCCCGGCGAGCGCGTCGAGGTGCGCGACGGCGTCGTGAGCATCGACGGCCGGCCGCTCGCGGAGCCGTACGTGCGCTTCAACGACCGGCGCAGCGCCGCCGCGGTCACGGTCCCGGCTCACGCCTACTACGTGATGGGCGACAATCGCGCCGAGAGCGACGACTCGCGCACGTGGGGCGTGCTGCACGACTCCGACGTCGTCGGCAAAGCGCTGGTCGGCATCTGGCCGCCGCGGACGATCTGATGGCGGACGACGACGCGGTAGTGGCGCAGCGCCCGCCGCTGCAGGCGACGATCCAGTGGTATCCGGGCCACATGGCGACGGCCATGCGAAAGCTCGGCGAGCGGCTCGCCATCGTCGACGTGCTGATCGAGGTGCTCGACGCGCGGGTTCCGCGCGCGTCGTCGAATCCTGCGCTCGACCGGCTCGCGGCGCGCAAACCGCGGCTCGTGATCCTGGGACGCGAGGACCTTGCCGATCCGCACGCGACGCGTGAATGGCTCGCGTGGCACGAAGCGCACGGGCGCACCGCGATCGCGGTCAACGGCAAGGACCAGGGATCGGTGAAGCGGATCGCGGCGGAGCTCGCGGCGTTCGTCGCCGAGCACGGGACGACGCGGGCGATGGTGGTGGGCATCCCGAACACCGGCAAATCCTCGATCATCAACGCTCTGCTGCGCCGTACGGCGGCGAAGGCCGAGGACAAGGCCGGGGTCACGCGGTCGCTGCAATGGTTCCGCGTCGCGCCGAAACTCGAAGTGATGGACACGCCGGGAATTCTCGTTCCGAAGATCGCGACGCCGGAAGCGCAATGGCAGCTCGCTTTGACCGGCGCGCTGCCGCGCGCGCGCTTCGACCCCGAAGAGGTCGTCGACCGGTTCGCCGCGTGGTCGCGCGAGCACCGGCCGCAATCGGAACTGCCCGATCTCGAGACGTTCGCGCGCGCGCGCGGCTTCGCGCGCCGCGGCGGTGACGTCGATCTGCACAATGCGGCCGGAGCGTATCTGAAAGACTTCAACGACGGGAAATTCGGCCGGATCACGTTCGAGCGCGCGGAGCGCGCGTCGTGACCGCTGCCGACAAGAGCCGCAAGCAGCGCAACGCGACGCAGCGCGAGCGCCGCCGGCTCGACCGCCTGCACGCGTTCGAGGAGCGGGCGCGCGCGTCGGGCTACCGGCTCGTCGGCGGCATCGACGAGGTCGGGCGCGGCCCGCTCGCCGGACCGGTCGTCGCCGCCTGCGTGGTCACCGACGGGCCGCTGCGGCTGCGCGGCCTCAACGACTCCAAGCAAGTGGCGCCGGAGCTGCGCGAATCGCTCGCGGTCGAGATCAAGGCGACGTGCGTCGCGTGGGCGATCGGCGAGGCGACCGTCGAGGAGATCGACCGGATCAACATCTACTGGGCGAGCATCCTCGCGATGGAGCGCGCGCTCGCGGCGCTGCACGTCGCGCCGGAGTACCTGCTCACCGACGCCGTGCGCATCAAGACGTGGGGCGGCGTGCAGCTGCCGGTGATCAAGGGCGACGCGAAGTGCGCGACGGTCGCGGCGGCGTCGATCGTGGCGAAGGTGCATCGCGACGGGCTGCTCGTCGCGCTGCACGACCGCTATCCGGAATACGGTTTCGCGCAGCACAAAGGCTACGCGTCGCCGCAGCACATCGCGGCGCTCAACGCGCACGGCCCGTGCGCGGAGCACCGGCGCGCGTTCTGGCGCGTGCGCGCGGCATGGGACGCGCTGCCTGGGATGGCGGAGTTCGTCGCCGATGCCGAGGCACACGCGGACGAGGACGCACTCGCGCACGCCGAGCTCGAGAAC
>CAWBTJ010000020.1:0-32434 GCA_963791645.1 Vulcanimicrobiota bacterium
GGTACCGCTTGCGCAGCTCGTCCAGCACGACCGCGAGCAGGATCACCGCGCCGAGCACGATGAGCTGCGTGTACGACTCGATGTGCAGCAGGTTCATCACGTTGTAGAGCACGCCGATCAGCAGCGCGCCGAAGAACGTGCCGACGATCGTGCCGCGGCCGCCCATCAGCGACGTGCCGCCGACGACGACCGCGGCGATCGCCTGCAGCTCGTAGCCGGTGCCGTTCTGCGGCGCGCCCGAGGCGAAGCGCGACATCAGCAGCAGCCCGCGCGACCGCCGCGCAGCCGCCGGAGATCACGTAGACGAGCGTCTTCACGCGCACGGTGTCGACGCCGGCGAGCCGCGCCGCTTCCTCGTTGCCGCCGAGCGCGAGCACGTAGCGTCCGTACGCCGTGCGGCCGAGCAGCGATCGCGAACACGATCGCGACGACGCGCCATCACCAGCACGGCGAACGGGATCCCGGGCAAGCCCGAACAGCCCGGCGAAGCAGATAGCCGGTGCCGAGCCAGTCGAACGGCGCGCTGTTCGCGAGCGGGATCGGCTGGCCGTGCGCGAGGATGAACGCGAGCCCGCGCGCGACCTGCATCATCGCGAGCGTCGTGATGAACGGCGGCAAGTCCAGCCGCACGACCGGGCAGCGCGTTGACGTAGCCGGCGGCGCAGCCGACGGCGAGCCCGGCGAGCAGCGTCACGACGAAGTTCCCCGCGCCGCCGAACGGCAGCGCGTTCGCGACCTGCGCCATCACCACGCCGGTGAGCGCGATCAGCGAACCGACCGACAGATCGATGCCCGCCGTGATGATCACGAACGTCTGACCGACGGCCATGATCGCGTTCACCGTGATCTGCCGCAGCACGTTGGTGATGTTGCCGGGCTCGAGGAAGTTGCCGTGCGCGAGCACGTTGACGACGAACGAGCAGCACGACGAATCCGACCGCGATGCCCGCCGCTGCGGATCGTCGCGGCGCGGCGGTTCTTCGCCGCGACGTCGTCTGCGCGCGCGGTCAGCTCCGCTTTGACTTGCGCCTTCTCGGCGGCTTGCGGAACCTTCGCGTCGGCCATCTACGCGGCCACGCCCGTCGCGACGGCGATCACCTTGTCGGGCGTCGCGTCGGCGCGCGCGAAGTCCGCGCGAATCTCGCCGCCGCGCACGACGAGCACGCGGTGCGACATGCCGAGCACCTCGGGCAGCTCGCTCGACACCATCACGATCGCCGCGCCGCTGCTGCAGCAGCTCGACCATCAGCGCGTAGATCTCCGCTTTCGCGCCGACGTCGATGCCGCGCGTCGGCTCGTCGAACAAGAACACGCGCGCGTGGCCGATCAGCCACTTCGCGAGCACGACCTTCTGCTGGTTGCCGCCGGAGAGGTTGCGCACGGTCTGCTCGGCCGACGGCGTGCGGATGCGCAGCTCGGCGATCTCCGCGTTCGCGATCGTCCGTCTCCGCGGGCTTGTCGATGAACGATGCCGCGCTCGAACTGCGCCGAGGTGCGCGAGCGTCGTGTTCTCGCGCACCGTCATGCCGAGCACGAGCCCTTGCGCCTTGCGGTCCTCGGTGATCAGCGCGATCCCGGCGGCGATCGCGCTGCGCGGCGAGCGCACCACGACGCGCTTGCCGTCGACGAAGATCTCGCCCTTGGTCGGCACGTCGGCGCCGGCGATCGCGCGCACGATCTCGGTGCGGCCCGCGCCGACGAGCCCGGCGAGGCCGACGATCTCGCCCGCGTGCACCTGGAACGCGACGTCGTTCACGCGCACGCCGCTCGCCGAGCTCACGCCGCGCACGTCGAGCGCGACCGGCGCGTCGGGCGCGACCGGCGGCAGATCGGGGAAGTGGTTCTCCAGCGCGCGGCCGACCATCAGGCGGATCAGATCGTCGGGCGGCATCTGCGCCATCGGGCGCGTCTCGACGGCCTTGCCGTCGCGCAGCACGGTGACGCGGTCGGCGATGCGCGGCAGCTCCTCGAGCCGGTGCGAGATGTAGACGAACGCGACGCCCTGCGCCTTGAGCTTCGCGATGAGCGCGAACAGCGCGGCGATCTCGCGGTCGGTGAGCGCCGCGGTCGGCTCGTCCATCACGATCAGCCGCGCCTTGCGCACCAGGCACTTCGCGATCTCGGTGAGCTGCTGCTGCGGCGACCGACAGCCGGCGCGCGTGGCGGTCGAGCGGCAGCACGATGCCGAGCTCGCCGAGCACCTTCGCCGCTTCGCGCGGCGGCGGCCGGCCGGTCGAGAAAGAGGCCGCGCCGCGGCTCGACGCCGAGCACGATGTTCTCGATCACGCCGAGATCGGGCACGAGGTTGAACTCCTGGTAGATCATCCCGATGCCCAGCCGCTCGGCGGTCTTGCGGGCCGTCGATCGCGACCGTCTTGCCGTCGATCGTGATCTCGCCCGAATCCGCCGGCTGCGCGCCGGCGAGGATCTTCATCAGCGTCGACTTGCCGGCGCCGTTCTCGCCGACGAGCGCGTGCACTTCGCCCGCGATCACGTCGAACGTGACGCCGTCGAGCGCGCGCACGCCGGGAAACGTCTTCACGATGTCGCGCATCGTGAGCAACGGCGCCGCGCGCAGCGTCCGCTGTTACTTGTGGCGTCGGCCTTGGTGTAGGTGCCGACCGGGACCGCGATCTTCGCGGCCGGCGTCTTGCCGCTGAAGTAGTCGTGGATCGCGTCGATCGTCTTGGCGCCGATCTGGTCGGGGTGCTGGATCGCGTCGCCGTACATCGAGCCGTGCCGCGATCGCCGTGCGCGCTTCCGGCGCCGCGTCGTAGCCGATCACCACGATCTTGCCTTTGAGCCCGGCGCCTTCGATCGCTTTGGCCGCGCCGAGCGCCGAGTCGTCGTTGATCCCGAAGACGCCCTTGAGGTCCTTGTGCGACTGCAGGATGTCTTCCATCGAGGACGATGCCTTCGCGCGCTCGCCGCCGCCGTCGATGTCGGAGACGACCGTCACGCCGGGGCAGCGCCTTGATGCCGTCCTTGAAGCCTTTCACGCGATCCTGGACCGACGTGACCTCGGGTTCGTCGATGATCGCGATCGTGCCGACGTGGCCCGGCAGCGCCGCGCACATGAGCTTGGCCGGCTTGCATGCCGCCCTGGACGTTGTCGCTGGCGATGTGGGAGACGACCTTGCCGTCCTTCGACGCGCTCGCGATGTCGGCGGTGAAGACCGGGATGTTCGACTTGTTCGCCTCGACGATCGCGCTGCCGATGGCCTGCGAGTCGTACGGCGTCAGGACGATCGCGGCGACCTTCTGGGAGATGAAGTCCTCGACCTGACTCTGCTGCTTGGCGTTGTCGCGGGCGGCATCGACGACCGTCACGGTGTAGCCGAACTTGGCCGCCTCGGATTTCATCCCGGCTTCCATGTCTTGATAGAACTGGGCCTCGCGGTTCTGGACCGAGAACCCGATCGTCTTGCTGCCGGCCGGAGCGGCCGCGCCCGGGCTGGCCGCGGTCGTCGTAGTCGAGCTCGAGGAGCTGGACGAGTCCGATGATTTCGTGCAGCCGCCGAGGACGAGCGCCAGGGCGCATGCGAGAACGAGAGGCTTCTTCATACCGTCGGACCGGATGCGGGAGCCGAGGCGCGAACCCCTGCGCGCGCAGCCGGGCGGCTGTTTTGCGAGATAGTTGAGAGGCGTTATCATTAGCACGCGGGCGCCGCCGCTAGCCGCCTCGTGACGCCCAGGTCCGCCGCGCACGCCGTCCACAGCCTGCTATCGATTCGTAGAGAATTCGTTTGAAACCGCCGTTTGGTGCGCCAAGCAGCAGGAATCGGACGGCTCGGACTCCCGGCGACCGCGCTCATTTTGAGGGCCTGCGGACGCAAGGGACGGCGACCCGGCCGTACCGTACGGTCGGATCGAAAATTGGTTCCGCGCTTATCCACAGTATCTGGCGTCATTCCTGTGCACCGTGTGGAGACCGATTTGCGACTCGGTCCTCTTGCTGCGGCAAGCAGTGCGCGTGATGGAAGGGCGCATGCTCGCCCTCGCCTTTTCTGCCGCCATCGCCGGGATCGACGCCCATGTCGTGCGCGTCGAGACCGACTCTGCCGCCGGGACACCCAGCTTTGCCATCGTCGGGCTGCCCGATCGAGCGCTGAACGAGTCGCGCGAGCGCATCAGAGCCGCGCTGGTGAACTCCGGCTTCGGCTTTCCGCCCGGAAAGCTGCTCGCCAACCTGGCGCCGGCCGACATGCGCAAGACCGGCGCCGGCTTCGACCTCGCGATCGCGCTCGCGCTGCTGGCGACGGACGAACAGCTCGCGTCCGGCACGCTCGGCGACTGCGTCGCCTGCGGTGAGCTCGCCCTGGACGGAAGCCTGCGCGCGGTGCCTGGCGCGCTCGCGATGACGCTCGCCGCGAAGCGCGCCGGATTCGCGCGTATCCTCGTGCCCGAGGCGAACCTCGCCGAGGCCGCATTGGTCGATGGGATCGACGTCTACGCGGTGCCGGCGCTGTCCGACGCGGTTGCCGTCGCGCTGGGGCACGGTGCGAAATTCCGTCACCGCGGCACGACGGTGATCGACGCGAGCGATCGCGCCGCGTCCGGCGATTTCGCGGACGTGAAAGGACAGACGCTCGCGAAACGCGCGCTCGAGATTGCCGCGGCGGGGGGCCACAACGTCGTGCTCGTGGGTCCGCCCGGCTGCGGCAAGACGATGCTCGCCCGGCGCGTGCCGTCGATTTTGCCGGCGATGACGACGGCGGAGGCGCTCGACGTCACCAAGGTCTACAGCGTCGCAGGGCTGCTTGGCCCGCGGCCGCGCATCGTTGCCGCACGTCCGTTCCGCGCGCCGCACCACACCGCGAGCAAGGTGTCACTGGTCGGCGGCGGTTCGGTCCCGCGCCCGGGCGAGATCTCGCTCGCGCAGCACGGAGTGCTGTATCTCGACGAGCTCGGCGAGTTCCCGCGCTCGACGCTCGAGGTGCTGCGCCAACCGCTCGAGGAGGGCACGGTGACGATCGCGCGCGCTGCCGCCACGATGACGTTTCCCGCGCGTTTCACGCTGGTCGCGTCGATGAACCCGTGTCCGTGCGGCTTCCGCGGCGACCGCGCTTCTGATTGCCGCTGCGACGACGCGACGGTACAGAAATATCTCGCGAAACTATCGGGTCCGCTGCTGGACCGAATCGATCTCCACGTCACCGTGTCGCGGGTGTCGTTCGACGAGCTCGTCGGGCGCGGTCCTGCAGAGTCATCCGCAGCGGTGCGCGGACGCGTCGAAGCGGCCCGCAAACGTCAGGCCGCACGGTTGCGCGACACGGAAACCGTGACGAACGCGGCGATCCCCGCGGCCGACGTGCGGAAGCTCTGCCCGCTCGGCACCGAGCCGCTCGCGCTTCTTGAAGGCGCCGTCACGCGCGGCGCGCTCAGCGCGCGAGCCTTCGACCGCGTCGTTCGCGTCGCGCGCACGATCGCGGATCTCGCCGGAGCCGACCGCGTCGCACGCGAACACGTCGCCGAAGCGCTCGTGTACCGCGGCGCCGGGGGCCGAGGCTGAGCCTTGGGCGCGAGCGCGTCGCCGAGGCGCTCTCTACCGGGCGCCTACACTAGGCTGACGCTGGACTCCTTTGTAGCTGTTGCCTTGAAGAACGTATAGCAAAACACGCCGTCTTCGCCGGCGGTTCGGTACAAGTCGGCTATGCCCGTATCGAAGTCGGCTTCGCTCATGAGGCCCGATGCGATCGCCGATCGCCGTACGCCCTCGACCATTGCGGTGAAGGTCCTCTTCGTGAATCCTTCGACGAGCTCGGGCTTGCTGGAGTCGACGTACACCATTCGCGGCGACACGTGGATCTTGTCGAATCCGGCCTCGGTCAGCAACGGGTACAACGCTCGTCCGATCAACGCGTTCCCATGTGCTCGTGCTTGCAACTCCACCAGGCACTGAATGGATTTGCGCGCGAATTCGCTGTCCGGATAGAAATACGCGGAGCCATGATCGCCCTCGATCACCGTCATGGTCCCACCGGGCTTCAAGGCGCGTTCCAGGGTCGTCAGCGCTTCGACGGGTCGCGCCAAGTGTTCGAGGACGAAGCACACGAAGACGTGATCGAACGTCTCAGGCGGAAACGGCAAGTTGAAGATATCGGCCTGCTGCAGCGTCACGTTCGCGACGCCGGCAGCCTTGACGGCCTCTCTCGCTTCGATGAGGGAGCCCTCGGACACGTCGATCGACGTAATTCGGGCGTTCGGACTGTTGCGCGCCAGCGTTATCGTCTGAGCGCCAATCCCGCAGCCCGCCTCCAAGACGCTGCTTCCCGCCTCGTACACCGTATCCGAATGCAGCAACTCCACGAGTGTCGCAGCCTGGTCGTGTAAGCGAAGATTCTCCCTCCGATCGTAGCCGTGCACGTAAGCGCTGCTCATCGAACGTCCTTCAGAACGACGCGATCGATCTAGCGGGCGGGAACGTTTCGCAAGCGGTCGCTGGCACCGGGATGCAACAGGCGCCGAATGCCGGTCGCGACGCGTTGCGGCAACGACTGCGTGTCCGGGACCGGCCGCTGCGGGGGTGGTGCCTCCATCAGCCGGCTCGCGACCGCGACGCATTCGTCGCAGATATGGACCCCGGGGCCGGCTACGAGCTTCGCGACCTCCGTGTCACTTTTCTTGCAGAACGAACAGCGCAGCTTCGACCATTTTGCCATCGGCGAATTCCCCTTGCCGGAGAAGATTTCGGCATCGTAGCCCTCGAACCCGGCGCGAGAGGCTCAGCGATTTTTCATACCCGGACGCTACCGTCCCAGGGCGGCCAGGTTTCGTGAGCGAGAGGACGATTCGATGCAGCTCAATGGCTGTGTTCTTCAACGGCAATGCCGAAGAGGTTCTGAACTTTTATCGTGAGGCGCTCGGGGGCGACGTCGAGATCATGCGCTTCGAGGGCACGCCCGCCGCCGCGTCGGCGCCTGCGGACTGGGGGAACAAGGTTCTGCACGGCGTGCTGCGCTCGCCCGCGGGCCAGCTCATGGCGTCCGATGCCACGACGGATCGCGTGAAGAATCCCGGCGACAATTTCGCGCTGTCGTTCTCGACGGAAACCGAAGCCGAAGCCGACAACGTCTTTTCGAAACTCTCGGCCGGTGGCACGGTCACGATGCCGTTCGAGAAAACGTTCTGGGGCGCGAAGTTCGGGATGTTCACCGACAAATTCCGGATCAGCTGGATGGTGAATTGCCAGTTGAGCTAGGACACGGCTACGAGGTTTTCGTGCAGCGGTGGTGTTCCGTGACGAGCTTGCCGTTCTCCGGGTACTCGGGGCCGTCGATCGTGTACTCGGTGTTCGACCGTTTCGTCCACGTCGCCGTGCCTTTGGACGCCGGCAGCACGTAGTTCCACACCCAGCTCGTGTCGCCGGCGCTCGAGCTGTACATGCCGTAGTACTGGCCGTTGCTGTGCGCGCCGAAACGCACCCAGCGCGGCACTCGCTGGTCGTACTCGAAGAAGTACTCGGCCTTGACCGCCGGCTCGGTGCTCGTCGCGGGGAACTCGTACGTCTGCTTCAGCCACCGGCCGTCCATCGCGTTCGCGAACGTCTCCGCATACGTGCCGGAGAAATCGCCGACCGTGTGCGCGCAGCTCCAGTTCCCGACGAGAAACCGCACCGAGCCCATCGCTTCCCGAGCGGTCGGCGCGGCGGCGGCGCCGGAAGAGCCGGCGAGCACGGTGACGGCCACGGCGGCGAGCAGACCAAAGATTCGTTGCATCATGTCTCGAACTCCCAGCGCGGGCGAATCGCCCATCTCAGCATACGGCCGAGAGCGGCGAACCACGCTCAAAAAATTCTCAAAGATTCTTCGATGCGCAGGGCACGATGAGCGTTTATGAGGTCGGCCCCTTCCAACTCGACGTCGAGCAGTTGCTCCTCATGCATGGCGGAGAGCCCGTCGCGCTCGGCCCCAAGGTCGTGGCGACGCTGTTGGCGCTCCTCGAGCACCCCGGCGAGGTGCTCGCGAAAGGCGTTCTGCTGGATCGGATCTGGCCCGAGGGTTTCGTGGACGAGGCGAACCTCGCGCAGAACGTCCACGTTCTGCGCAAGACGTTTCGCGCGCACGGCTCGGCCGACCCGATCGCGACGATCCCGTGCCGCGGCTACCGCTTCATCGCGCCCGTGCGAAGTCTCTCCGACGCTCCAGTACCGGCGCTCGTCGTGCCGGCGTTCGAAAGGCCCGCGACTTCCACGACCGCCCGGGCGCATGCGCTGCGGCGCCGGATCGCCGCCGCGCTGGCAGGCGTCGGATTCTTCGCAGCGTCGCTCGTGCTCGTTGCGAGCGACGGGCTCGGTCATCACGGTGCCGTGCCGGCACAGATCGCCGACAAACACGGACAGCTGTACCAGATCGGGCGCTACTACTGGAACCTGCGCACGCGCGAAGGCGTGCGCAAGAGCTTGGCTTATTTCGAACAAGTCGTCGACAGCGATCCGCGCGACGCGCGCGGCTACGCAGCGCTCGCGGACGCGAACATCGCGATGGGCGACTACTGTTACGGCACACACGACCCGGCAGTGTATTTCGCGCGGGCACGCGCGTACGCGAACACGGCGCTCGCGCTCGATCCGAAGTCCGCCGAAGCCCACGCGACGCTCGGTTTTCTCGCGCTGGACCGCAACGATGCGACGATCGCCCAGGCGGAACTGCGGCGCGCGCTCGCGCTCGATCCGTCGTACGCTCCCGCGCACGAATGGTACGGCATCGCGTTGCTGGGAAGCGGCCGCGTCGCGGACGGGCTGCGTCATATGAAAACGGCGGCCGAGCTCGATCCGCTTTCCGTCACCGCGACCGCGTGGCTGGGGTCGGCGGCATTCGCGAACCACCGCTTCGGCGATGCGATCGTGTACTCGCGGCACGCGCTGGAGCTCGTGCCGCAGCGTGCCGACGCGCTGATGACGCTGGGCGCCGCATACGAAGCGCGCGGCGAGTACGGCCGCGCGGTCGAGACGTTCAAACGCCTCGGCGCGCTCGGCGCGTACTACCGGCCGGGGGCCGCCGCGCTGCTCGCCGCGGTCGGTGAGCGCCGCGGAGCGCTCAGCCTGTTGCGCCGGCGCGGCCACCGCATGGGGACCGAGAACGCCGTGCGGCTCTACGCAACGCGCCGCAACGTTATTTGAGGATTCGGCCGTGGCCGGCACGAGAGCGTGATCTCGGCGCGTTGTTGGAACGGGCCCGGACCGACTCATTGACGTACGCGCCGGTCGGAGTCTCACTCGGAAACGTCGCATCTTCCGGTTTGATACGACGTCATTGGACGACTCCGCTCGCAGGCTCGCATGCGTTCGAGCGTGCAGTCGAGGGACTTCGTACCTGGGGGATGCACCGCGGCGCAGGGCTGCGCGTCGCCGCGGACGGCCCGATCGCGGTCGGCACCAACGTCGCGTTCAGCGCACCGCTACCGATCGGATTCGTCGGCGGAACGTGTCGCATCGTGGTCGTCGTCGACGAACCGAATCGATACGGATTCGCCTACGGCACGCTCTCTGTACACCCCGAACGCGGTGAGCAGGCGTTCATCGTGTCCAGAGACGATGCCGGCAATGCTCGTCTCGACATCGACAGCGTATCTCGGTCTGCGCATTCGCTCGCGCGGCTCGTCGCGCCGCTCGCCGATACCCTACAAGACCGCGCGGTCCGACGCTATCTCGCGGCGATGCGAACGCTCACTCGCGATTAGGCGTTCGCCGACGCTCAGCGCTTCTTGAAAATCTTCATGATCCCGCCGAACACTTTGCGCCCGGCGTCGCCGATCTGGCGCATCTCCTTTGCGATTTCGGCGTTGTAGGCGTCCGTCGTCATCATCCCCGGGAACACGGCTCCGCTTTGCATGCCGCCGCCCATCGGCATTCCCGGGGCGGGCATCCCCTGGGTGAACCGCCGCAGGGTACCGCCGTAAATGAGTATCTGATCCGGCTGGACGCCGGTGACGATCCACGTCTCTGTCTTCGGCATGATGATCGTCGTTGAGCCGAGTGGTCCAACGTACTCCGTTGGAAACCACGACTGCAGCGTGAAGACGATCGTATGGCTGCCGGGCCCGTCGCCGCTCACGGCCCAGGTTCCCGAATGTCCCTGCGCGCCGTTCACCAGCGTGTTCGTGTACGTGCCGTTGGGCGCAAGCGATACCTGTGACTGTATTCCGGCCGAGTCGAACAACCAGATGCCGACCAAAGCGTCCTTGATTGGCGTCACGTCAGCGTTCATGCGACCACATCCCCCGGCGGCTGAACTGCGTTCGCTCAAATTGTTGATACGAACGCATGTTCGTGCTATAATTCGGTAGCGAATCTTCGCAATTTACCACTAAGCGACCCGGCCGGTGCGTAAACACCGACCGAGTCCGTCACCCGATGGGATTAACATCGAATGACAATATGCGCGTTCGACGTATCAACGTCGAGCCCTCGGCGCGACTTTTCCGCTGCCGAAATCCGTGCGTTTCATCAACCCGACCCGGTGACCGCGTGATGGCGCCGCTCACCGAGTTTCACGCCACGATCGCGGACGTGACGAACGAACAGCACCAGAACATGGCCGGCCTCGTGCAGCCCGACGACTTCAACGCCGACGTGGTCGTCCGCTTCCTGCGCGCCAACGGTATCGACGCGAGCGTCGACGAGTCGACCGGCGGCTTTCGTTACACGGCCGCCGATCCCACGCGCGCGTCGGAGGTGGTCTTCGCCTGCGTCTGCCTACGCGCGTCGATCAGCTACGCGATCGAGGCCGCGTACTGGTGCACCAAGGCGAAGCGATGATGCCGCAACGTTGGCCGTCCCGTCGCCCAAAGCGAATTTGGGCGCCTGCAGCAACAGACTTCGACGAAACGTAACGCCACTAACGAGTTAGGAAGCCGGCAAATTACCAAACAGAACTGAGAGCCGGCGCAGTTCAGTCGTCTTCACTCAGTTTTTCGGACGGGTTGGAGCGGCGGCGCCGGTCTTCCGGACAGCCTTTGCACCGTAAGGCCTGTAGCCGCCTTCGAGCATCCAACGAGCTACGAGCGGACGCGATCGCTCGGCAAACGCCGTCCTGCACCGCGTCCAACAGATCGCACCCGTGACGTCAAACTCGCGTGAGCGACGCTCAGGGTCACTTCCGCCGCGCGCCATGGTGCAACTCCTCTACTGTCGGCACGTGATCGAGCGCGAAAGGTCGGGTGGCTTAACCATCGACGTATCGCCTACCATCAAAACGGAAGAATGCCTCGATAGCGCGGAACGCGTCCCACACGATGTTCATAGCGCCCCCATTATACCTCGTCGCAGATGATGCGTCCCGCGATTGCATCGCTCAAGCGTCCAACACAAACATGATGGCCGAAAGGAGCACGATAGCGTCAGCGTCTCTCGAGTCGAACCTGATACAGTGCTGCTCAGGGATGAAGCACCGCGGACGGCGCGCTTCCCGGTAGGTTGAAACCCGCGCGCACGATCGGCACGTTCTCGCGGCGGACGAGGGCGGCGTGCATGTCGTCCCATGCGCGCTGCAGCGACGGTGTCAGGGAGCGCATGAAATGTGTGCCGTTCGGTTCTTCGTAGAAACTCACCGGTAGGCCGAGGCTCGCGAGGTACGCCGCCGTCTGCTCGCCGTATTTCGTTGGGATGCTTTCGTCGTGCGCGCCGGTGACGACGTACACCGGCAGTGTCTGCCACGCGATCGACACTGCGCGCACGCCGCTGTTGAGAATCGCGCCCGAGATGCACATTGCGGCCGACCAACGGTAGCCGCCGCGCGGGCCGATCTTGAACACGCTGAAGCCGCCCATCGAGTAGCCTACCAAATACGTGCGCCCGCGGTCGATCGGCAGCGCCTCCTGCACCGCGCGCAGCAGATCGTACACGTCGGTGGCGGCCGGTTCTTCGTAGTCGTAGATGCCGCGGCCGAACGGCGCGATCACGATCGTGCCCGTGCGGTCGGCGAGGCGGCGCAGATACGGCATCCCGAGTAGATGCGACTCCGTCTCAGGATTGCCGTGCAATGCGATCGCAAGCGGCGCTCTGCCCGGTTTGAGCGCCGGCGGCACGTACACCGCGACGAGCTGCCAGCGCTTGTCGACGCGCGACGGCACGAGGATCTCGTGCAGCCCCGGCGTCGCGCGCAGCGGCGCGGGCGTTCCCGCGACGAGCTGGTCGACCGCTTCCACATCGAGCCGCAGCGTGTTCGCTACCGTGTCCGCCCAATCGGCCGCACTGTAGCCGTCCGGCGGCGGCGCCGTTTGCAGCGCGAGATCGTCGAACAGCCGGCCGTGCAGCGCCGCGGCTTCGGCCACGCCGAGCTCCGCCTCGACGCGGGCGCGCGCGTCCGTGTAGCGCTGCAGCGCGTCCGCGATCCCATTCGGCGGGTTCGGCGCAGCCGTGGCAGCAAGGGCGGGCGCGCCGCATTGCCACGCTGCGGCGGCCACGATCACGACTGACAGCCAGCGGTTCATCCGCCCTAAGACTAGCCCCGATCGCCGGGGAGGTCGAGAGCCGATCTCGAGCGGCGCGAAGGTACCGCCGCGGCCACCCTAGCGCAGACGTCTGAAGACCACGTATGCCAACAGCAGCGCGCCGGCGCCGAGAGCAAGAATTATCGAGGTCGCGGCGCACGACTCCCACCCGCTTCATCGCGACTAGCAAAGGTCCGTTACCAGCGTCCAAGAACCGAGATGATCACGATGCTCGTGCGACCGATCGCGCCGACCGACGAAGAAGCATACCGCACGATCCTCGAGTCGACGACCGCCGAGGACCGCTACTGCCGCTTCTTCCACCTCGTCGATCACTTCGATGCCGAAGAAGTGCACCGGTTCGTCGAGGACCGTGCCGACACGATCGGCGTGATCGCGTTCGATGGCACCGTGCCGCTGGGCGCCGCGCACGCCGTGCTGCTGGATGAGGAGTCGGCGGAGCTCGCCATCGTCGTCGCCCGCGGCACGCGCCATGTCGGTGTCGGGACGGCCATGCTGGACGCGCTGATCGAGCGCGTCAAGGCGCGCGGGCTGCGGCGTTTGGTCGCGTGCGCGCTGCGCGAGAACAGCCCGTTCGTGCACTTGGCGCGGCATGCGGGCTTTCGCGTCGACGAAGTCGAGGGTGCGACGCAGCACTGGGTGCTGGCGCTCACCTCATGAACGGAAACGTCTGCACGACGTAGGTGAACAGATCGCGGCCGGAGCGCCACGCCTTCGGCGAGCGCGAACTCTGGATGCAGTCCACCAGATCGTTGAAGCCGAGCGCGTCGTGCGATCCGTCTTTGTACGTCACGACAATCGCCCAGCGTACGTCCAATCTGAATGGTTTTGGGTGCGTCGGACATTCTGAAGTACGTTCGAACGGCGTAATCGAGAAAGCGTGGTACAACGCGTCGACGGCGCGCCAGTTTCGCTCGCTTATCCGAACATAATCCTGGCTCGACGGACTGATCACCTCTGATAGAGGCACGACAGTGCGGTACGACGTCGATTCATGGGCGATATGGTACACCTCGAAGAAAGCGACCTGGTCTTTCGCCTTGAAAAGCTCGTCGGCGGGGGACAGCTCCTGCGCTCCGCTGCACAGCGGCTGCAGCGCGAGCGCGAGCGTGACGAACAGACTCGGTACCACTCTTCTCAGCATGGTCTTCTCTTCTCTATCCCGTACTCGTTGTCCGGGAAATTTCGCGTCTGCCGTCGAAGCTGTCCGGGTGAACGCGGCCTTCGTGCCGGCCAACGGCATCCAGCTCTGCTACGAGACGTTCGGCGATCCCGCGAACCCGCCGATGGTGCTCATCATGGGGCTGGCGGCGCAGATGATCATTTGGGACGACGAGTTCTGCGCGCAGCTCGCGGCGCGCGGCTTCTGGGTCGTGCGGTTCGACAACCGCGACATCGGCATGTCGACGCGCTTTCCGAAAGCGCGCACGCCGCAGTTCGCGGAGATGATGCTCGCGTCGGCCACGCGCATCATGTTCCGCGTGCCGTACACGCTGCGCGACATGGCCGCCGATACGATCGGGCTCATGAACGCGCTCGGCATTCGCAGCGCACACGTCGTCGGCGCGTCGATGGGCGGCGCGATCGCGCAAGAGCTCGCGATCCTCTATCCTGCGCGCGTTCGTTCGCTGACGTCGATCATGGCGCCGATCGGCGACCCGCGGCTGCCGGGTCCGAAACCGCGCGCGCTCGCGGTGCTCGGCAAGAAAGTGCCGCTCGACCGCGAGGGCTACGTCCGCGAGTACGTCCACACGTGGTCGGTGCTCGCCGGCGACCATTTTCCGTTCAATGCGGAGCGCACCGCCCGGCAAGGCGCCGCGTCGTACGACCGCGGGATCAACCCGCCCGGCGTCGCGCGCCAGATGCTCGCGATCATCGCCTCCGGCAATCGCCGCAAGGCCCTGCGCGGCGTCACGGTACCCACCCTGGTGATCCACGGCACGGCCGATCCGCTGGTCCCCGAGGAGCACGGCCGCGACACGGCGGCGACGATCCCCGGCGCGCGGCTGCTCCTCATCGAAGGAATGGGCCACTCTTTTCCACGAGAAGTGTGGCCGCGCATCATCGACGCCATCGCCGCGCACGCCCAGGAGAAACGATGAACGACACGCCTTGGGTCAAATCGTACCCCGCGCCGGCCCGCTGGGACGCGCCGCTCGCGCTCGGACCCGTGTACGACATCCTCGACCGGGCCGCGGCGCGTTTCGCCGACCGGCCCGCGCTCGAGTTCATGGGGCGCCGCGCGACGTACCGCCAACTGCACGCGCTCGCGAACCGCGCCGCGAAAGGCTTCCAGCAGTTGGGCGTGCGGCCGGGCGTGCACGTCGGGCTGTACCTGCCGAACACGCCGCACTATTTCGTCGCGTTCTTCGGCGTGCTCAAGGCCGGCGGCACGGTGGTGAACTACTCGCCGCTCGACGCCGCGCAAGTGCTCGCCCACAAAGTCGAAGACAGCGAGACCAAGATCCTCGTCACGCTCGACCTGCCGATGCTGCTGCCGCAGATGGAAGCGCTCGTCGGCCACGCCGGCTTGAAGACGCTCGTGGTCGGCGGCCTCGACGATCTCGGCGGGTTCCCCGACTTCGCCGGCCTCACCGGCGGCGCTGCGCCGGATGCCAACGGCCGCGTTTCGTTCCAAGCGCTGATCGCCAACGACGGCGCGTACGAGCAGCACCCGTTCGGCGACCCGGCCGAGACCATCGCGGTGCTGCAATACACCGGCGGCACGACGGGATTACCGAAAGGCGCGATGCTCACGCACGCCAACCTCACGGCCGCGATGAGCCAGTACGTGGAGACGACGAAGCTCGACCCGCCGGTGTTGATCCCCGGCGAGGAGCGCTGTCTGCTGGTGCTGCCGCTGTTCCACATCTACTCGCTCAGCGCGTGCATGCTGCTGTGCATGGAGCTCGGCGCGGAGTCGGTCATTCACATCCGTTTCGACCTCGAAGCCGTCATCAAAGACCTCGTCGCGAAGAAGATCACCATCTTCATGGGCGTGCCGACGATGTACAGCGCGCTGCTGTCATATCCGGGTTTGGCCGAGCTGGACCTGACGTCGCTGAAATACTGCGCGTCGGGCGGCGCGCCGCTGCCGGTCGAGGTGCAGCAGCAGTTCCGCAAGGTGACCGGCAGCGAGGTGAACGAGGGCTGGGGGATGACGGAGACGTCGCCGTCGGGCACGTTCACGCCCATGCGCGGGATGCGCAAAGGCGGTTCGTGCGGCATCCCGCTGCCGCGCATCATGCTCAAGTTCGCGAGCGTTCAGGACCCGAACACGTACGTGCCGCTGGGCGAGCGCGGCGAGATCTGCATCCAGGGCCCCAACGTGATGAAGGGCTACTGGAAGAACGAGCAAGCGACGCAAGACTCCATGACGGCCGACGGCTTCTTCCGCACCGGCGACGTCGCGTACATGGACGACGACGGCTTCGTGTTCATCGTCGACCGCATCAAGGACATGCTGCTGTGCGGCGGCTTCAACGTGTACCCGCGCAACATCGAGGAAGCGATCTACACGCATCCCGACGTCGCCGAAGTGTCCGTCATCGGCATCCCCGACGAGTACCGCGGCCAGTCGCCCAAGGCGTTCATCGCGCTCAAGAAAGGCGCGGAGCCGTTCTCCATCGAGCAGCTCAAAGAGTTCCTCAAGGACAAGCTCGGCAAGCACGAGATGGTCGCGGTGGTCGAGTACCGCGACGCGTTGCCGAAGACGGCGGTCGGAAAGATTCTCAAGACCGCCCTGTACGAGGAAGAAGCGAAGCGGCGGGCCGGCGAGACGGCAGCGGTCTGATCGTGGCCGACAAAGACAAGCCCGCCGACCCGATGGCGCTGTGGCGCGACATGCTCTCGCAGTGGGAGACCAACGTCAACGCGCTCGCCAACAAAACGATGGCGTCGGACGAGTACAGCAGCTCGATGCACGGCGCGATGGGCGGCATGCTCAAGCTCCAAGAAACGATGAAGCAGTTCATGGCGACCTATCTCGCGAGCGCGAACTTGCCGAGCCGCGCCGAGGTGCTCGCGATCGCCGAACGCATCGGCGGCGTGGAAGCGCGGCTCGACCGCATGAACGCGCTGCTCGAGCGCATCGCATCCGCGCCGCGCGCTGACGCGGTATCGACGGCGACGGTGCCCGCGGCGGCGCCGGCACGTCCGCGCCCGCCGCGCACCAAGAGCCCGCCGGCCGCCGAGTCGTGAGCGGTCGACGAACGTGAACCCGACCGCCGAGCGGATCCAGGACGAGGTCCAGCGCGCGATTCAGCGCAGCCTCAAAGGCCTCGACTACCTGGCTTCGCCGGCGCCTGCGGTCGGCCCGACGCCCAAGGACGTGCTGCTCGACCGCGGCACGCTGCATCTCTACCACTACCGCCCGCTGGCCGACGAGATCTACCGCATCCCGATCCTCATCGTGATGGCGACGAGCAATCGCGGCTACATCCTCGACCTCACCGCCGGGCAGAGCTTCGTCGAGTTTCTGCTGAAACAGGGATACGACGTCTACCTCATCGACTGGAGCCCGCCGGTCGCCGCCGACAGCGGCTTGCGCTTCGAAGACTACACGATGCGCTTCATCCCGGAGTGCGTGCAGATCGTGCGCGACGACAGCGGCGTCGACGACATCACGGTGCTCGGCTACTGCATGGGCGGCGTGCTGACGGTGATGTACGCTGCGCTGCACCCGCACGACCGCATCACGAACCTCGTCTGCTTCACGACACCGATCGACTTCAGCCGCATGGAGCTGTTCGCAAAGTGGTCGGACCGGCGCTACTTCGACGTCGACAAGCTCGTCGACGCCACCGGCAACGTACCCTCGGAGATGATCTTCACGTCGTTCGACATGCTGCGCCCGGCGAGCCGCATCGCCGGCCAGATCACGCTCTGGGAGAACATGTGGGACGAGAAGTTCGTCAAGTCGTTCCGCGCGTTCGAGCGCTGGTCCACCGACACGCTGCCGCTGGCGGGCGAGTATTTTCGCGAGACGATCAAAGAGCTGATCTGGGAGAACCGCTTGCACAAGAACGAGCTGGTGGTCGGCGGCAAGCGCGTCGACCTAGGCGCCATCACGGCGCCCATGCTACACGCGATGGCCGAGCACGATCACATCGTGCCGTACGACGCGGCGAGGCCGCTGATCGGCCACGTCGGCTCGACCGACAAGGAAGAGGTCGTGCTCAAGGGCGGCCACGTCAGCCTCGTCGCCGGACCCAACGCCGTGAAGCGGTTGTGGCCGAAGCTCGACGCGTGGCTCGGAGTGAGATCCGTATGAGCGCCGCCGGCGTCGAGGCGTATCCACGCACCGTCACGCTCGACGGCGGCGACGTCGAGCTGCGGTTCATGCGCGCCGGCGACGAAGCGGCGGTGCTCGCGTTCGCGCGCGAGCTGCCGCCGCACGACCTGCTGTTTCTGCCGCGCGACATCGCGCACCCGAAGGTGCTCGCCGCGTGGGTGCGCGAGATCGAGCGCGACGCGATGACGACGCTGCTCGCGCTGCGCGGCGGCGGCGTCGTCGGCTGCGCGACGATCGTGCGCGACCCGCTGTCGTGGTCGGCGCACGTCGCGGAGCTGCGCGTCGTCGTCGCGCGCGCGGCGCGCGGAAGCGGGCTCGGGCGCGTGCTCAGCACGGCCGCCGGCGAGCTGGCGGTGGAGACGGGGATCGAGAAGCTCGTCGCGCACATGACGCCCGATCAGATCGGCGCCGTCACGGTGTTCGAAACGATGGGCTACCGCGCGGAGGCGCTGCTGCGCGACCACGTCAAGGACGGCGACGGCGTCAAGCACGACCTGGTGATCTTGAGCCTCGACGTCGCGCGCTTTCGCACGCGCGCGGCGGCGTACGGCCTGTCGGCGGAGGACATCGACGAGTCATGAGCGAGCGCACGGCCCCGTCGCCGAAGATCCCGCGCGACAAGGCCGACGACTACACCAACGACCAGGCCGCGGCGCGCCGCGACTTCGTGCACGACGCTCCGTGCTCATCGGCAAGAATTCGACTTCATACGATCAGTGGCAAAGCAGCGACCTCGAATTACGCGCGTAGTCGATCCCGATCAGCCAGTTTTATGGGGAGACTCCCACCGGGAAAGTTCCCGACACCGATAAGCGGATCGCAGTCCTGCGCCGCGCGATGGATCGCCTTCACGTCGTGTGGTTCGAAGATGTCGACGGAAGCGCGACCTTCACTACCTGGCTGTCGATTCGCCCGCCCGAGACAAGGTACGCCCACCCGGCCGCATCTTCGCACGAATCAGTAAAGACTGGTACGCATTTGGGACTGGGGCTGATGTAAACGGGCGAAAAGAGTACTGGGCCGCTCGCTTGGCGAATGCAAGCGAGCGCGAACTACGGTTCGCAGCCCGTCCGGCGGGGAACGAACCCAGTGATGAGAACGGTTGATTTCGCATGACGGCGGCGAATTGGAACTTTGCCGGTTCGACGGCGCCGAGCCACCGAGGGCTCCGTCCCCCGTCGAAGCTGCTGTGGCTCGCGGAGTACCGGGCGCTCTGGGAAGCCGGCTTTGCGGTCGCCGCCTCGCCGCTGCTGCTCACCGCACCGCGCGGCGACGGACATCCCGTCCTCGTACTGCCGGGCTTTCTCGTCAGCGACATCTCGACGAGCCTGCTGCGCCGCTTCTTGACGGCGCTCGGCTACGAGACATACGGCTGGGAGCTGGGTCGCAATCTCGGCGGCGTGACGCGGATGCGCGCGAAGCTGCGCGAGCGCCTGCGCACGATCCACGAGAAGACCGGCAAGAAAGTCAGCATCATCGGGTGGAGTCTCGGCGGCGTGTATGCGCGCGATCTCGCGCTTGCGATGCCCGACGCCGTGCGATCGATCATCACGCTGGGCAGCCCGTTTTCGCGCAACCCCAACGCGAGCAATATCAGCGACGTGTACGAGTTCGTCAGCGGCGAGGGCCCGTGGGACAACGGCGAGCAGATGGCGCACGAGCTCGACGCGCTGGCCGGCGACCTGCCGATGCCGTCGACATCGATCTGGTCGAAGGTCGACGGGATCGTGAGCTGGCGCTCCTCGGTGCTCAAGACGAACGCGCGCACGGAGAACATCGAAGTGATCGGCGCGAGCCACATCGGCCTCGGCGCGAACGCCGCCGTGCTGTGGGCGGTCGCCGACCGGCTCGCACAGCCGGAGAACGCGTTCGCATCGTTCGCGCGCACCGGGCCGTTCGCGATCGCGTACGGGGCGGGCCGCTAGCCTACGCGGCCGTCGCTCGCACAGCGCCGCTACGCGGCGCCGCTCACCACGAGCGCCGCGTGGAGCATCACGCCGGCGACACCGCCCACGAGGCTGCCGTTGAGGCGGATGAACTGAAGGTCAGGGCCGAGTTCGGTCTCAATTTTCTGGCTGATCTCGTCGGCGTCCCAGCGCTGCACGATCTCCGTGATCAACGTGGAGAACTGCTGCTGAAAGCGCGCGAGCACCGACTCCGCCAGGTCGCACAGACGCACGTTGAGCCGCTCGACGAGCGCGGGCTCGTCCAGCATCTCGCGCGCGATGCGCGCGGCGATCTCCGCGAAGCGTAAACCGGTCGACTCGGGCGATCCCGACGGCGGCCGTTCCAGCCGCGAACGCAGCGCGCTCCAGGCCGCGGTGACGAGTTGATCGAGCTCGGCGCCTTGCAGGATCGCGGTTTTCAGGCGTTCGGCTTGCGCTTGCGTCTCGGGATCGTCGCGCAAGCGCACGACGAAATCGCGCACGTAGGCGTCGAAGTCGCGGCGCATCGGATGGTCCGCAGTGCGCGCGATCTCGTCGACCAAGTCGACCATCCCGTCGACGAAGCGGTTCACGATGTACGCGTCGACGAAGCCCGGCGTGAGCAGCGAGCGTTTCGCGAACCGGCGCTTGATTTCGGCGCGCTGACCGTTCAACCAGCCCGCCACGACCGGCAGGATGCGCGCGAGCACGCGCTGGTGCGCGCCGTCGGCGGTCACGATCTCGAGCACGCCGCCCGCCGCGCGCGACAGGTCGAGGTGCGCGACTTCGTCGGCGACGACGTTGCGCACCACGGCGCGAATCTCGGTGTCGTCGACGGCGTCGAGCAGCCGCGGCACGAGCGCGCGCACGTTGGTGAACAGCGCTGCGCAGTTGCGGGGAACGGCGAACCAGCGCAGAGCGTGGCCGGCGAGGTCCAGCTCGCGCAGCTTCGACGCGATCAGCGTCGGCGTGAGAAAATTCTGTTCGACGAAGATGCCAAGCTGCGTCCCGATGCGGTCTTTGTTGTGCGGCACGATCGCGGTGTGCGGTAGCGGCACGCCGCCGGGATGGCGGAACAGCGCGACGACGGCGAACCAGTCGGCGAGCCCGCCGATCAGCGCCGCTTCGCTGAACGCCTGAACCCAGGCCAACCAGTGGTGCGCGGGCTGCAGCCGCGACGCGATCGCAAAAACGATCGCCATCACGGCCAGCAGGCCGGTGGCGATCGTCTTCATCTGCCGCAGGCGGGCGCGCTTGGGGCCCGCGCCGGCGTCGATCACGGTGGTTAGCTTTTCTCGGCGACGCCTTCCGCGGCGGCCGTCTCGGCCTGCGCGCCCTTCGAGTCGAGGTGGACGCATCTGTGGAGCGCGACTGCACGCTGCAGCGCCGCAATCAGAAGCTCGTCGAGGTGGCGACCGCCTCAGCCGCATGTTCGTCACGGCGGCGAGCATGACGGTGCCAGTGTTCTTCATCGCGCTGCGCAAGGGCTACGGCTGGGCGCGCAAGCGATGGCGGCCGGCAGCCTGCACGAACCGTTCTTCTCGATCGCGTGGCCGACGGGCGAGTTCGGCCCGAGGGGCTTGGAAGGCGCCGTCCGCCTGGGCTATCGCAAAGAGCTCGCGGCGATCGAGAACCCGCAAGAACGCCAAGCCGCGTCCGACGCGATGGTCGCGCAGTCGTACGCGCAAGGCAAGGCGCTGCACGTCGCATCAGTCGGCGAATTGGATTCCGTGATCGACCCGCGCGACACCCGCGACTGGATCGTACGCGGCCTGCGTGCGATCCCGGCACCGCCCGCCCGAACGGGTAAGAAACGACCGTCGATCGACACGTGGTAACCGCACACGAAAGGCAATCCGCCATGAACGAGCTGTTCTCGCTCGACGGTCGCGTCGCGCTGGTCACGGGCGCGTCGAGCGGCTTGGGTCGGCACTTCGCCCAGGTGCTGCACGATGCGGGCGCGACGGTCGTGCTGGCCGCACGCCGCACGGACCGCATCGAAGCCGACGCGAAGCGCCTTGGCGAACGCGCTCGCGCGCTGACGATGGACGTGACGGACGAAGCGTCGATCACCGCGGGCTTCGAGCAGCTTGCCGCGGACGGCGTGCTGTGCGACATCGTCGTGAACAACGCCGGTATCAGCGGCGAGCACATGATCCTGCAAATGGACACGGCCGAGTGGGACAGCGTCGTCGAGGTGAACCTGCGCGGACCGTTCCTGGTCGCGCGCGAGGCGGCACGGCGGCTCGTCGCGGCCAAGAAACCGGGCAGCATCGTGAACATCGCGTCGATCCTCGGTTTGCGCGTGTCCCCGGCCGTCGCCCCGTACATGGCGAGCAAAGCGGGCCTGATCCACCTCACCCGCAGCATGGCATGGGAATTCGCGCGCTACGGTATCCGGGTGAACGCACTCTGTCCAGGCTATTTCTCGACCGAGATCAACGCCGATTTCCTGAAGACCGACTGGGCGCAAGCGTCGCTGAAGCGCGTTCCACAACGCCGCATCGGCGAGCTGCAAGAGCTGACAGGCCCGCTGCTTCTCCTCACGTCGAATGCTGGGTCGTTCATGACCGGTGAAGCGCTCGTCGTGGACGGCGGCCAATCGATCAACAGCATGTGATCTTCACGATTCCGCTATGAGCGTTTTCGTTTTGCGAGATATTCGCGTACGGATCGCTCCGGTGCGCGCCCGATCCACGCCTCCTCGATGAGCTGCTTCAGGGACTTGGCCGAAATCTTCTCGAGCTGCACGAGCACGGCCGGATAGCCGTCGAAATGCGGTATCGTAAATAGGGCACGCGGATCACTCAGCAGCAGTGCTTCCTTCATCTCGAGATCGGCTGTCCGCACGCCGAGAATCGCGCCACGCGGGCCTGCATCGCCGAGCGCTTCGAGATCCGACTTGCGAAGCGGCCTTTCCCACACGAAGAGCTTCTTGTTGACTTTCCAGGCCGCGTCGCCGTACGAGGTCTCTTCCACCGCACCGGGTAGCGCAAGAGCGTACCGCCTGACCTGCTCCCATGTCGCCATGGGGCTACATCGCCCCCTGCATCTCGCTTCGCCTCCTAGGTTTTCATGCACTGCGATATGGCAACGCAGCAGGTTTGGTTCATTACCGGAGCGGGGCGCGGCATGGGTGTCGACTTCGCCAAGGCGGCCCTCGCCGCCGGACACGCGGTCGTCGCCACCGGACGTAACCCCAAACGGGTCAGATCCGCGCTCGGAACCCACGACGACCTCCTGGTCGTCAAGCTCGACGTCACCAGCCTTGACGACGCCAACTTCGCCGCGCGCGCCGCGGTCGAGCGATTCGGCAGCATCAGTGTCCTCGTCAACAACGCCGGCAGCTTCTATGCCGGGTTCTTCGAGGAACTCTCCCCCGCGGATTTTCGGGCGCAAATCGAGACCACGCTGTTCGGCCCAATGAACGTTACGCGCGCGGTACTTCCCGTCATGCGCGCGCAGCGCTACGGTCTCGTCGTGGCGATCTCCTCGCTGGCAGGGATCGTCGGCCAAGAGTTCTGCAGCGCGTACGCCGCCTCCAAGTTCGGGGTCGAGGGCTGGATCGAGTCGCTCGCCCGCGAGGTCGAGCCCTTCGGCATCCAAACGATGCTCGTCGAGCCCGGTTTCTTTCGCACGGAGTTGCTCGCGCCCAAATCGACGAAGTACGCCGAGCCCACGATCGCCGACTACGCGAAACGCACCGCGCGGACCGTCGCCGCCTGGAAGTCCATGGACGGCCGGCAAGACGGCGATCCGGCAAAACTTGCGAACGCGCTCGTGCGGCTCGCGCGCCAGGGCCCGCCGCAGCGCTTCGTGGCCGGCGCCGACGCCATGGCGACCGTTGAGAAAAAGGCTAAGGACCTCCTCGCGCAGGTGGATGCGTCGCGCGAGTTGTCCGGCAACCTCACGTTCGACCGCCCCCGAGTCACCGGCCGCCGGAAGGCGACGACCGGCTAGGTCGAACCCCACACGTCGAGGTTGTAGCGTTTGTTCGCCGTCAACGTCTCGAGCCAGCGCTTCGCGGCCGCTACGTCGGCGCCCGACTTGCGGCGGTACAGATCGATCAGCGTCGCGCGGACGTCGGGCTCCATGCGGCTGCCGTCGCCGCACACGTACACGACGCCGTCGCCGTCGAGCACCGGCCACACGTCGTCCGCGCATTTTGCGAGGTCGTGCTGGACGTAGCGTTTCGTCTCGCTGAGCCGCGAGAACGCCACGTGCAATTCCACGATCCCGTCCGCGGCCCAGCGTTCGAGCTCTTCGCGGTAGAGATAGTCCTGATCCGGGCGGCGACAGCCGAAGAACAGCATCGCGCGGCCGAGCGCCTTGCCGTCGCGTTTGAGCGCTTCGCGTTCTTGCAAGAAACCGCGGAACGGCGCGAGCCCCGTGCCCGGGCCGATCATGAGAATCGGCTTCGACGGATCGTCCGGCAGCCGGAAGCCGCTCTTCGAGTCTTTCACGAACGCGTCGATCATCTGCTCGCCGGCGTGGCGCTCGAGATACGTTGACGCGACGCCTTCGAACGTGCCGAGGCCCGACCACGCAGGCTCGCGCACGACGCCGACCGTGATGCTGCAACGGTCCGGTTCCGCCAGCGGCGACGACGAGATCGAGTAGTAGCGCGGCGTCATTGCCGGCAGCATGTCGATGAACATCTCGAACGGCAGCTCGCACGCTGGGTTCTCGCCGAGCAGGTCGAGCACCGAGCGACGCTTGCGCTTCACCTCGGTCCGGTATGGCGAGGTGTCCGTGTCGTCGGCGGCGAGCGCCTCTAGCCGCGGCTTCGTGTTCGGGCACTTCGTGTGCTCGGCAAGCGTCGCAATCTGCTTGCGCGTCGCGGGGTGCTGTAGTTCGACGTGGTGCGCGAGCAGCCGTTCCAGCGACACCGGCGTGTCGACCGGTAGTGACGGCGGTCGCGACGACGCCGCGCTCAAACGTACGTATGTGTCGTCCGCGAAGCCGAAGCGCTGCATCGCGCGCGCCACCACCGCCGGCGGGTTCTCCGCGACGACGCCGAGATGATCGCCGACGCCGTATTTCGCGTCCGCCGGCAGCGCGAGCTCCACGTGCCGTGTCGACCGCCGGCCGCCGGTTTGCAGCTCGCGGTTGACCAGGACGCGCATCGCGTTCGCGCCGTGCACAGCGGCAAGCGGGTTGGCTTGCGGCCCGGCGACGACCTCGATCGCGTAGCGGGGGCGCGTGTCGGACTCCGCTTGCGCGTCGAACGCGACCCCGAAGTCCTTCGCGACTTGCTGCCACAGCGCGATGCGCCACGCGCGGAACTGGCCGTCGAGGTCTTCCTGCGCGTCGCCTTCGCCGCGCGCGAACAGGCGCTGCGCTCCGAACTCAGCGAGCTTGTCGTCGATGAAGCGCGGCACCGCCTGATATGTCGACGCCCAGTTGCGGTTGCCGCAGCCGAACACCGCGTATTGCACGCCCGCGAGCGCGCCGGGGGCCATGCCGTCTTGCAGCCATTGATAAAATGCCGCGGCGTTGTCGGGCGGCGCACCGTTGTACGACGCGCACACGATGAGCACGCCGCCTTGCGTCGGCAGCTTCCCCGCGAAATCGTCGAGCCACGCGACACGCGTGTCGAAGCCCTGACCCGCCGCCAGGTCGGCGACCCGGCGCGCCGCGTCTTCCGACGTCCCCAGGTTCGAGCCGAACAGCACGAGCAGCGGCGTGCCGTGCCCCGGCAACTGCGCCGGCGGCGCGGGGGAAGTCGCGCCCATGGGCGCGGCACCGTTACGCCGCCCAGACGCTTGCGACTCAACGGCAGCAGGTGCGGCAGGGGCAACGACGATCTTGTGCACGCGCGGGCGCACCTTCATCTTCAGCCCGTCGGGCTTGATCGTCAGCGTCTCTTTGAGCTTCAGCTTGTAGCGCGTGTGGTCGATCAGCCGGAAGCGCTGCAGCATCATGCCGATGACCAGCGCGGACTCCTGCATCGCGAACTGCCGCCCGATGCACGCGCGCTGGCCGTTGCCGAACGGCTTGTACGCGTTGGTCGGGCGCGCGCGCTCGCGCTCGGGTGCGAAGTTCTCGGGATCGAAGATCTCCGCGCGCTCGCCCCACACCGCCGGATCGCGGTGCAGCGCCGGCAGCAGCACCACGACCTGCGCGCGCGCCTTGATCGCGTACTTGCCGCCGATCACCTCGTCCTTGTACGGCAGCAGCGCGAACGCCGGCGCCGTCGGCCACAACCGCAGCGATTCTTTCAGAATCTGCTGCACGTACGTCAGCGCGTTGACCTGCTTCATCGTCGGCTTGACCGACAAGTCCGTGCCGAGGACGCGATCGACTTCCTCGTACGCCTTCGCCAGCGCGTCCGGATTGTTCAGCAGAAAGTACGTCGTGAACGACAGCAGGCCGCTGGTGGTCTCGTGCCCGGCGATCAGGAACGTGATGATCTGATAGCGGATGTTCGTGTCGTCGAGCCGCTCGCCGGACTTGCGGTCCACGCCCGCGAGCATGTAGTCCAGCATGTCTTTTTTCTGCGGCTCGTCCGCCTGCGCCGAGCGAGCTTCCTTGCGGTCGTGCACGATCTGGTCGACCACTTTGTTGAGGTACTGCGCGTCGCCCGCGAGCCGCGCCTGGCGCGGGCGCGTGAAGATCTCTTCGAACGGCAGCCCGCGCTGGCTCATCGAGATCTCCAGCGCATCCACCATCGCGTCGACGAACGGATGGTTGTCCTCGCGGTAGAACGAGTTGAAGCGGTAGCCGAAGCCGCAGATGCCGATCGTGTCGAGCGTCAGCGCGGTCATGTCGTGCACGACGTCGATCTCGTCGTCGGGGTTGAGGCGCTCCCACTTGAGCATCAGCTGCTCGGCGACGTCGAGCATCATCGGGTGATAGCCCTGCATCGCGCGGTCGCCGAAGTTCGGCAGCAGGATGTTGTGCGCTTTGGACCAGTTCGGCTCGGTGGTGTACGCGGTGAACAGCCCGTCGCCGGAGATCGTGCGCACGCGGTGCAGCGCGCCGCGCACCGACTTGTCGAAGCGCGACTCGTCGCTCAGCTCGTCGACGAGCGAGAAACCGGACACGACGGTGATGGGCTTACCCATCATGTCGAGCTGGAAGATGGGGCCCAGCTCGCGCGCGAGCGCGACGAGATTCTGCACCGGCGCGGACGCGCTGACGTCGAGGATGTTGCCGAGAACCGGCTTCTTCGGCGGACCGGGGATCGGCGCGAGCGCCTCGCGGGAGAGCACGTCGCTCAAGATCAGGCCGCCGAGTCGTATGCGCGTTCGAGCTCGTCGAGCTCGTCGGTCAGCAGCTCGGTGAGGTGCGACACGTTCGGGATCACGTTGGCCGCCGCCATCAGCCCGAAGTCGAGCCCGTCGACGTAGCCGTGCACCGTGATGTTGAGCGCCTGGCCGTGCACCGGGATCGACATCGGGTAGACGTGCTCGATGCGCGCGCGGGCGATGTAGATCGGCGTGCGCGAGAAGAACACGTTCGACACGACCACGTTCATCGAGGGCGGCACGCTGTTCGCCAGCTGCGAGCGGCCGTAGAACACCGCGAGCAGCTGCAGCAGCATCGGCGTGCCGAAGGTCGGGATGTCCGCGAAATGGGGGATCAGCGAGCGGAACGGGTTCGCGAGATCCTTCGACGTCGCGGCGGCGGCGACGATCGCTTCGAGACGCTTCTTCGGGTCTTCGACGTCGGTCGCGAGCGGCACGATCATCCCGAACACCTGATTCTTGAGCTCGGCGTCGCCTTTCTCGCGCGCCGAGATCGGCACGAACGCCGTGAGCGATTTCTTCGGCAGCGCTTCGAGCTCGTTGAGATAGCGGCGCAGCAGGCCGCTCGAGAGCGCGAGCACGACGTCGTTCACCTTGCCGCCGGCTTTCGCCGCGATCGCTTTCACACGCGCCATCGACACGGTGACGCCCGCGAAGCTGCGCTCCGACGAGATCGCGACGTTGATCGGCGTCGACGGCGCCGAGAGCAGGTCGAGCGCCTTGAGCGAGTCGGGCTTGAACGCGTTGGTCAGCGCAGCGGAATACGCGGTCGCGATCTCGCTGAAGTTCGCGCCCAAGCGCAGCGGCCACTCGACCGAATGGATCGTCGCGTCGAGCAGCACCGACGCGAGATCGCTGCCGCCGCTGCGCGGCAGCTCGAGTTTGCCGAGCGACGACTGCTGGAACGGCGCGCGCCACAACTCCGCATACGCGGCGAACATCGAGGACGCGACGTCGCGCACGTCTTGCTTCTTGGGCGCACCGCTCGACGTCTTCGGCGACGCCTTCGCATCGCCGGCCGCCGGTTCGGCCGACGCCTCGTAGAGGATCTCGGTCAGCGCGGCGCCCGCGCCGCCGTCGATCAGCGCGTGGTGCATCTTCGAGTAGATCGCCGCTTCGTCGTTCGGCATGCCGTCGAAGATGTAGATCTCCCACAGCGGGCGCGCGCGGTTGAGCGTCTTCGCGTGCAGCCAGCCCGCGAGCCGCTGCGCCGTCGCGCGGTCGTGCGGCTCGGGCAGCGCGCCGCGCAGCACGTGCCGGTCGAGGTCGAACTGCTCGTCCTCCACCCAGCTCGGCCGGTCGATGTCGAACGGCGCCTGGGACAGCTTCCAGCGCAGGCTCGGCGCGAGGTTCAGCCGGCTCGCGATGCGCGCCTTGAAGTCTTCGTAGAAATCGCCGTCGTAACCGTCGGGCAACTTGACGATGGTCAGGCTGCCGACGTGCATCGGGCATTCCGCGGTTTCGGCGAACAGGAAGGCCGAGTCGACGACGGACAGCTTTCGTATCGTTTCACTCATCGTTCGCGCCCTTCGCTGCCAAGCAAGCAGTCGTGCCCCTTTGGCGGCCTCCACGAGAACTCCCTGGAGCGTCTACTCCGAGGGCGTGGCGACGGCGCTCGCGCCGGTGTCCGGTCCGATCCAGATCGTCTGCACGTTGACGAACTCGCGAATTCCGAATTCCGACAGCTCGCGGCCGACGCCGCTCTTCTTCACGCCGCCGAACGGCAGCCGCGGATCGGACGCCGTCATGCCGTTGATGAAGCAGTTGCCGGACTCCAGCCGCGCCGCGAGCGTTTCGGCTTTCGCGATGTCGCGCGTCCAGAGATTACCGCCCAAACCGAAGCGCGAGTCGTTCGCCAGCTCGATCGCGTGGTCGGCGTCGCGCGCGCGCATCATCGCGGCCGCGGGACCGAACGTTTCTTCGACCGCCATGCGCATTCCGGGTGCGACCTCACCGACGACCGTGGGTTTGACGAACGCGCCCGCGCCCGGCAGCGGTTCGCCGCCGGCGAGCAGCGTTGCACCCGCCGCGACGGTATCGCGCACTTGCGCGACGAGCTCGTCGCGCAGATCGGTGCGCGCCATCGGACCGATCTTCGTGTCGCGCTCCATCGGGTTGCCCACCTTCAGCCCGCGTGTCTTGCGCACGAACGCATCTACGTACGCGTCGTACACCGCGTCTTCGACGATGAACCGTTTCGCGGCGATGCAGCTCTGGCCGGTGTTCTGAAAACGCGCCTTGACGCCGACCTCCGCCGCCTGTTCGATATCGGCGTCGGCGAGCACGATGAAGTAATCCGAGCCGCCTAGCTCGAGCACCGTTTTCTTGATCGCTTTGCCGGCGGCGGCACCGACCGACGAGCCGGCGGCCTCGCTGCCGGTGAGCGTCACGGCGGCGATGCGGTCGTCGAGCACGATGGGTTCCATCGCCTTGCTGCCGACCAGCAACGTGGTGAACGTACCGTCGGGGAAACCGCTCGCGCGAAAGATCTCCTCGATCTTCAGCGCGACGCCCGTGACGTTGGCGGCGTGCTTGAGCACGACGACGTTGCCCGCCATGAGCGCGGGCGCCGCCGCGCGGAACACCTGCCAGTACGGGAAGTTCCACGGCATGATCGCGAGCAGCACGCCGAGCGGCCGGAACGCGACGTAGCTGCGCGTCGCGCCCGACGGGATGCGGCTGGTTCGCCAGCAGCCGTTCCGCGTTCTCGGCGAACCAGCCGCACGACGACGGCGCACTTCTCGACCTCGGCCTCCGCCTCGGCGATCGGCTTGCCCATCTCGCGCGTCGCGAGCTCGGCGAGCTCGGCTTTGTGCTCGCGGAGGTACCGCGCCGCCGCGCGCAGCTTCTCGCCGCGCTCCGCGAACGGCGTCGTGCGCCAGCGGCGCTGCGCCGCGACTGCGGCATCGAGCCGCTCGCCCACCGCGCGCGGAGTCGTGCGGCTCGTAGCGCGCGATGGTCTTGCCGGTGGCGGGATTGCGCGTCTCGATCGAAGTCGGCGGACGCCGCGGTTGTCGTCATGAAGGGAGATTTCCCAAAAGGACGGACCCCGACGCCCGAAAAAGTGAACAGCTCGCTCGCTCCGGAGGACGTGATGACGACCGACTTCGCGCTGTGGAACGCCGTTGTCTCGACCGTGACGCTGCTGGTCGTCGCCGGCACCGCGTTCGCCGCATTGCGGCAGATTCGCCACCTGCGAGCGCAGACCACGCTCGCCGGCATGCTCAAAGTCCTCGACGACTGGCGCGATCCCGAGTTTCGGCGGACCATGTCCTACGTCCAGCACGAGCTGCAAGAAAAGCTGCGAGATCCGGCGTTCCTCGAGGAATTCGACCACATCACCGATCCGGTGAAGCATCCCGAGATCTCGATTTGCGCGTGGTTCGAGCAGATCGGTTCGTACATGAAACACGGATTGCTCGACGAGCGCGTGATGATGGACGTCGCTTCATCTTCAACCAACACGATGTGGCACGCGCTGGAGCCGGTGGTCGAACGGATGCGCCGGACCCGCAGCAACGCGCTCTGGGAGAACTTCGAATACATGGCGGCCCGCGGAGTGCTCTTCGAGCGCGCCCACCCCAACGGCTGCTATCCCCGTGGCACGCCGCGGATGGCGGAGCTCGGCGGCGCGCACGCCTACGGCAAAGCGATCGCAAGACCCGACTCGGAAACGTCGCCGGCATCGAGCTGAACGGCGCGTTTGCCCGGCCGCAGCGCCGCCGTGTGCTCTTTGTGACACGGCAGGCACAGCGTCTCGAGGTTCGCAAGGTGGTGCACGCAAGAGAGCTCGCCGTGCCGTCCTAGCGCGGGGTCGACGTGGTTGACTTCGAGCCGCGCGATCTTCTTCTGCTCGCGATACGCGCGCATCGCCTTGCGGTACGCGGCGAGCGTTCGGTGTGCCGCGTGCGTCGGGCGCTTCGGGCCGCGCACGCCACAGCGCCGGCAGCGATAGCGGTCGCGCCGCTTCGCGGTCGTGCGCGCGACCGACCACCAGTGGTTCGCCCAGAACGCGTCGTTGCACTTGTCGCTGCACCACGTCCGCCGGCGCGGCGGCAGCGCGGCATCGCACCAAGCGCACGCGCCGGGCCGCGGCGGCGGCGCGAGCGAGCACACCGCCAGCAGCGCATCGCGCTTGAGCGGCGCGTCGAGCTTCACGGGCGCGGCGGCCGCGCGCAGACCTCGAGCCGCGTGCCGAGCGGATCGGTGAAGAACACCGCGGGGTACGATGCCTCGCTGCTGACCTCGATCTCGCGCGCGCCAATCTCCGGCAGCACGCGCGTCCACTCCTCGAGGCTGTCCCTTTCGACCGCGAACGCGATGCGGCCGCGCGCCGGTTGCGCGCCCTCCTCTTCGATGAGGCCGAAGAACGCGGCGCGGCGTCCGTGTACGTGCTCCTCGTACCACTCGACGGTATTGTAGTTCTCGGACGTCCCGTCGTTCCACGACTCGCCGCCGAACGTGACGACGGAGTATTTCTTCTTCGTGAGGCCCAAGCGTGTGAAGAGACGATCGTAGAACGCTTCCACGGCGCCGAGCGCGGGGACGCGCAGATCGATGTGGTCGATTCCAAGAAACGGCATGCTAGCGCAACACCGGCTGCGTGGCGTCCGTTGCGAGCAGCGCGGGCGATGCTTCGCCGGCCAGGAACACGCCGAGCTGCGCTACCGAGAACTGCATCCCGGTCCAGAACCGCCCGAACTCGCCGAAGCGCGACGACGCCTCGTCGAACCGCATCGTGTACACGAGCTTCTTGAAGATCAGCGGATCGTCGGCGTACAGGTCCACGCCCCACTCCCAGTCGTCGAACCCGATCGAGCCCGAGATCACCTGCGTCACGTGCCCGTGGAACGAGCGGCCGATCTTGCCGTGCTCGAGCATCATCTTCGCGCGCTCGTCGTACGGCGTGTTGTACCAGTTGTCGGCGCCGTCGCGCTTCTTGTTCATCGGGTAGAAACAAACGTAGCGGCGCTGCGGGATGCGCGCCCACAGCCGCGCCGGCGTTGCGCGGCTCCTCGGCCGCTTCGCGCAGCATCGCGTCGAACGCGTCGTTCCACGCGTCGGAGTGCGGTTTCAAGCCGCGGTCGCGCAGTTCGGCATGGAACTTCGCCGTGTCGGCATACAGCCCGAGCTCGAGCATCGACACGTAGGACTCGTACGGTTCGAGATAGTCTCGCAGCGCGAGTTTGTCGACGCGCGCCTGCACCTCGCCGAGCGCGTCGAACGAGCGCGCGTAGTGCGTGAGCATCAGGTCGCCTTTGTGGCCGAGCACCTGCGCAAGCCCGATGTCCGTGTCGGGATCGCGCGCGAGCGCTGCGAACAGCGCCGCGGCCTCGCGTTCGATCGCAGTTTTGCGGTCCGCGGCGAGCGCGTCCCACCGGCGCCGGTCGAATCGGAACATGCGGTGCAAGATCGCCCACCCGTCGAGCGACTCGGGAACGTTGGGATGTCTCACTGCGGATTCACCTCGGCGACGAGCGCGGCGGGGCGCTCGCGGTATTTCGCCCAGAGCT
>CAWBTJ010000021.1:0-25509 GCA_963791645.1 Vulcanimicrobiota bacterium
GCTTGCGCCCTCCCTTGCCGCTGGTCCGGCCAGGCGTGATAGACCGGTGTGGACTCTCTTCGACCCGGTCCGGAGGCCCTACAGCAAGCTCAGGACGCGACGGCGCGGCGCTGGGTGGCCCGCGCGGAGCTCGACGCGCTGTGCGGCGACCGGCTCGGCGATTCGGTGCTGGACGGCTTGTGGGTCGCCGGGCACGCTCGACGGCCTGCGCGCGCCGTGCATCGCCGTGGTCGGCACGCGCGCGCCGTCCGACGTCGGGCGCAGCCGCGCGCGCCGCCTCGCCGAGGAGCTCGGGCAGCGCGGCGTGTGCGTCGTATCGGGGCTCGCGCTCGGCATCGACGGGGCGGCGCACGAAGGCGCGCTCGCCGCCGGCGCGCCGACGATCGGCGTGCTGGGCGGCGGTCACGACCACTTCTTCCCGCCGCGCCATCGCGAGCTCGCCGCGCGCATCGTCGCGGGCGGCGGTGCGGTCGTCTCGCCGTTCGCGCCGGCCGTCGTCGCACGCCCGTGGCAGTTCCTCGCGCGCAACGCGGTGATCGCGGCGCTCGCGGACGCGGTGGTGGTCGTCGAAGCGGCGGCGCGCAGCGGCGCGCTCAACACGGCCGGCCACGCCGGCGACCGCGGCATCCCGGTGCTCGCGATCCCGGGCGACGTCGACCGCCCCAAAGCCGCGGGCTGCAACGCGCTGATCCGCGACGGCGCAACGCTGGTGCGCGACGCGGACGACGTACTGGCGGCGTTACCGCTGCCGCTAGCGCCGGCGCCGCGGCGACCGCGCGGGGCGTCCGCCGGGCCATCGCACGACGCGCATGCGGCGGCGCGCGACGGCGATTCGGCTGCCGTGCGGCGCGTTCTCGCGGCGCTGCGCGACGCCGCGTGCGACCCCGGACTGCTCGCCGACCGGCTCGACCTCGCGGCGGCGGAGCTGTTCCCGCTGCTCACCGAGCTGGAGCTCTCCGGCCGCATCACGTGCGGCGCGGACGGTTACGCGCTGCCGCCACGCCCGGTGCGGGATTGACATGGACGAGCATCCGCTGCGATACTCGGCCCACGCACGAGAACGTATGAAGCTCCATCGCATTTCCGAAGATGAAGTCGAGGCCATCGTCTGGTATCCGATTCAGCGCATCGTGAGCGATTCGGCGGTGGAGCACTTCGGTGTTACGGATGACGGGCGGGACGCGAAAGTCGTGACGAACCGATCCGAGACATACGTCAGGACGGTCACCTTGCAAGAGCGCCGCCGAAGTGGCCGGCGCGAAAAAGAGCGTCGTCGAAACGAGCGGCGCAGACGTCAATGAAGCAGACAATTCGAATTACAGTCGACCCTGAATGCTCCCTCGGTTACATCGAGTATCGTGAACCATCAATGCGCGGTTCACTACGAGTCCTCCGCGAACGGGATGGAAGCGTTCGCGAGTATGGTAGCGAGGATGGGCGCCGCTACGAACCCACGGGCGTGATGGTCGAGCTCGACGACGACGACGAGGTGGTCGCACTGGAAATCATCGACATCGACGAACCCGAGCTCGTCGCGATCGCGCGCGACTACGCGCGAGACAACGATCTCGCGTTTCCCGACGACATCCGCGCCGCAGCGGCCCGGGATCCCGCCGCCTGAACGTCCGGCTGATCGCCGTCGGGAAAGTCCGCGAGCGCTACATCGCCGATGCGCTCGCGGATTTTCGCGCGCGGCTGCGGCCGTATCACCGGCTCGATGAGGTCGAGGTTCGGGCGGCGGACGGCGGCGATCCGGCGCGCGCGATTCGGGCCGAGGGCGAGGCGATCCTCAAGCTGCTCGATCCCACCGACCACGTCTGGCTGCTCGAACGGTCCGGCGAGCTGTTCTCCAGCGAGGAGCTTTCGCGCCGGATCGAGCGGTTGCCGCACGACGGGATCGCGCGGCTGACGTTCGTCGTCGCCGGGACCTACGGCGCGTCCGAGGCGCTGCTCGCGCGGGCCGACGTGCGCTGGTCGCTCTCGCCGCTGACCTTCCTGCACGAATGGGCGCGCGTGCTCGTGGTGGAGCAAGTGTACCGCGCGGCGAAGATCGCCCGCGATGAACCCTACCACCACTGAGGAGATCGCGTTGCTTTCGCTCGACGAGCTGGCCGCCCGTTTCGCGGCGGCGGCGCGCGCGCTGTGGCCCGATGCCGATCCCGTGGTGCAGTTCGAGCCCGCGCGCCGCCCCGAGTTCGGGGACGTTGCGACCAACGTCGCATTCGGTCTGGCGCGCGTCGCGCGCAAGAAGCCGCAAGACATCGGGAGCGAGATCATCGCGCGCGCGCTTGCCGACGACGGCGTCCGCGCGACGGTCGCCGAAGCGACCGCGGTCGCCGGCTTCATCAACCTGAAGCTGCAGCCGGCGTTCTGGCAGCGCGTCGTCGGCGACGTCCTGCGCGACGGCGCGGACTACGGGCGCGGCGCGCCCAACGGCGAGCGCGTCTCGCTGGAGTTCGGCAGCGCGAACCCGACCGGTCCGCTGGTCGTCGTGCAAGGGCGCACGCTCTCGATCGGCGACACGCTGGCGCGGGCGATGCGCCACGCCGGCTACGACGTGTTCACCGAGTGGATCATCAACGATGCCGGCTCGCAGCTCGCCGCGCTCGGGCGCTCGCTGTACGCGCGCTATCGCCAGCTGTTCGATCCGGCGTTTCCGTTTCCGGAAGACGGCTATCCCGGCGACTACCTGATCCCGATCGCGGAGCATCTGCGCGCGCGCGACGGCGAGCGCTGGCTGCACGTCTCCGAAGACGAGGCGGCGCCGCAGCTCGCGAAGGTCGCGCGCGACGCGATCCTCGCGGAGCAGCAGGACGTCGCGCGCAGGTTCGGCGTCGAGTACGATCTGTGGCAGTCGGAGCAGGAGCTGCACGACGCCGGCAAGATCGAGGCGGGCATCCAGCGCCTGCGCGACCTCGGCGTGCTGTACGAAAAAGACGGCGCGACGTGGCTGCGCACGACCGACACCGGCGACGACGAAGACCGCGTGGTCATCCGCAGCGACGGGCGGCCGACGTACTTCGCCAACGACATCACCTACCATTACGAGAAGCTGCAGCGCGCCGACCACGTCATCGACTTCCTCGGCCCGGATCATCACGGCTACATCAAGCGGCTCGACGCGCTGGCGAACGCGTACGAGCGGCCGGGCGCGTTCGAGGTGATCCTCGTCCAGCAGATCACGCTCAAGCGCGGCGACGAGATCCTCTCGATGTCCAAGCGCGCCGGCACGCTCGTCACGCTGCAAGAGGTGATCGACGAGGTCGGCGTCGACGCGGCGCGCTTCTTCTTCGTGATGCTCTCGACCGATCAGCCGCTGACGTTCGATCTCGAGCTCGCGAAGAAGCAGTCCAACGACAACCCGGTGTTCTACGTGCAGTACGGCCACGCGCGCATCGCGTCGGTGCTGCGCAAGGCGCGCGACTCGCACGCAGCGCACCTCGCGGCGGCGCAGCGCGGCGAAGGGCTCGCCGCGCTCGTCGAGCCCACCGAGCTCGCGCTCGCGCGGCGGCTCGCCGAGTTCGGTCCGACCGTCGCCGGCGTCGCGCGCGCGCGCGCGCCGCACCGGCTGACGAAGTACGCGCGCGAGGTCGCGAGCGACTTCCACCAGTTCTACGACGCCTGCCGCGTGCTCACGCCCGACGACGCGACCACGACGGCGCGGCTCGGCCTGTGCATCGCGACGAAGACCGTGCTCGCGACGACGCTCGCGCTGTGCGGCGTCAGCGCCCCGGACTCGATGTAGTTGCGCGTCCTCATGCTCGGCGGGACGGTCTTTCTCGGCCGCCACGTCGTCGAGACGTTGCTCGCGCGCGGCCACGAGGTCACGCTGTTCCATCGCGGCAAGCGCGGCGGCGAGCTCTTTCCCGATGTCGAGCGCGTGCTCGGCGACCGCGCGACCGATCTCGACCGGCTGCCCGCCGGCGCGACGTGGGACGCCGTCGTCGACACGTGCGGTTTCGTTCCGGGCGTCGTCGCGACGAGCGCCGGCGCGCTGCGCGAACGCGCCGGACGGTATGTCTTCATCTCGAGCATCTCTGTGTACGACGTGTCGAAGGCGCCGGTGAACGAATCGTCGCCGACGCTCGAGCTCCCGGCCGGCGCGTCGCGCGACGTGATGACGCCGGAAACGTACGGCGCGCTCAAGCTCTTATGCGAGCGGGAAGCGGTCGCCGCGTTCGGCCCCGAACGAACGCTCATCGTGCGGCCGGGTTTGATCGTCGGCCCGAACGATCCGTCGGACCGTTTCACGTACTGGCCGCTGCGATTCGCGCGCGGCGGCGACGTGCTCGTGCCCGACGCGCTCGACACGCCGGTGCAGTACATCGACGTGCGCGATCTCGCGGAGTTCGTCGTCGACGCGCTCGAGCGCGAGCACGCCGGCGTCGTGAACACGGTCGGCCCGCCGGAACCGACGACGCTGGGCGCGCTGCTCGGCGCGTGCGCCGCCGCGAGCGATTCCGAGGCGAACGTCGTCCCCGTCGACCTCACGTTCCTGCGCAGATGGAACGCGAGCCCGTGGAGCGACCTGCCGGTGTGGTCCGAGGACGGCTTCGAGTACGACGGCATCACGCGCACCGATCCGTCGCGCGGCGTCGCGCTGGGCATGCGCTATCGCCCGGTGGAAAAAACGATCGCGGACACGCTGCGCTGGGCGCAGCACGAGCGCGGCGACGCGCCGTTCAAAGCCGGCCTCACGCCCGCCCGCGAAGCGGCGCTGTTCGCGCTCGCCGCGTACGAAGGCTCAGGGCTGGGCTAGCTTCACGCTGACGATGACGGCGTCGGCGTCGACGGCCGGCTCCGCGGCGCCTTGGGCCTGCATGCGCACGACGTACGGCTGAACGAAGTAGCCGAACAGCACTTTCAGCAGCGCGGCGGCCGGGATGCCGAAGATCAGGCCCGGGGAAACCGAACAGCTCGCCGCCGGCAAACACCGCGAACATCACGGTGATCGGCGAGACGCCGACCGACTTCTCCATGATCTTCGGCGTGAGCACGTTGTCGGCGACGCGCGCGACGACGAAGATCGCGACCGTCACCCAGATCACCATCCCGGTGCCTTGCGGCACCGCGAGCAGCGCCGCGGCGACCTGCGCGACGAGCATCCCGACGAACGGCACGGCGTAGCCGAGCGCGCAGATCACCGCGACGAGCAGCGCGAACGCGAAATGGGTCGGAAACAGCAGCAGCCACACCGCGGCGCCGACGATCGCGCACAGCAGCACTTGGCCCGCGACGAAGTGTCCGAACACCGCGGTCAGCTCGCGCAGCAGCGCGCCGACGCCGTCGCGGCGGCGCGGCGGCACGAACGCGAGGATCCCGTCGCGCACGCCGCTGCCCTGCAGCAGGAAGAACACCGACAGGATCAGCGCGGACACGCCGATCAGCATCGCCGTGAACGCGCCGACGACGATCGTGCCCAAGCTCGCGACCGCCGCCGTGACGAACGCCGAAAGCCGCACGCCGGCCTCCGCCTGCATGTCGGTGTACGACGGCAGCGGGACGCGGTTGCCGAGCAGATGGCGCAGCGCGCCTTCGCTGCGGCGCACGACGTCGCCCGACCACGCGAGGTACTGCGGCGTGTGGCCGACCAGCGCGAGGATCTGCGCGTAGCTGATCGGGACGATGACGAGCGCGAGCAGGACGAGCGCGCTCAGCAAGCCCGCGTACACGAGCGGCGATCGCGAGCGGGCGCGGCATGCGCAGCTCGAGCCGCGTCACCAGCGGCTGCGCGCCGAACGCGATGAAGGCCGCGATCAGGAAGATCGAGATCGTGTGCGGGATGCGCGCCGCGAACAGCACCGCCGCGACGAGCACGATCACCGTCACGACGACGATCAGCGTGCGGCGCAGCAGCGCCGAGCTCACAGCACCTTCGTCATCATGCGGCGTTCGGTCACGAAGCCGGCGCCGTCGTACAGCCTGCGCGCCGGGGCGTTGTCTTCGGTCACCATCAGGCTCACGTAGCCGAATCCTTCGGCGCGCGCGTGCGCTTCGGCGGCGACCAGCAGCGCGCGCCCGACGCCGGCTGCGCGCGCATGCGGTTCGACCGCGGTGTACGCGACGAACGCCTGCTGCGTGAGCGTGACCTCGTCGGGCATGTCGTACAGCAGCAGCAGAAAGCCGACGCGCTCGCCGTCCCGTTCGGCGATCAGCGCCGCGTGCCGGCGGCCGAACACGAACTCCGCCAGCCGTTCGAGCGAGTAGAGCACGTCGTCGTGGCGCGCGATCCGCACCGCCGAGACGCTGCTGGTCGCGGTGCGCCGGCCGAGGTCGCGCACGAAGTCGCGATCGCCCTCGTCACCCCGGCGCACCGCGACCGCCGCGTTCATGCGTGCGCGAGCGCCGGCGAGGCGAGCGCTTCGACCAGCAGCGCGTTCTGCTCGGCGGTGCCGATCGTGATGCGCAGCCGGCCCGGCATGCCCAGCGCGTCGCCGCTGCGCGTGACGATCCCGCGCCGCAGCAGCGCTTCGTACGCGTCGGTCGCCGTACCGGGTACCGCGACCGCGACGAAGTTCGCCGCCGTCGGATACACGTGCAAACCCAGCCGCGCGAGCTCGCCCGCGAGGTACGTTTTGCCGGCCTCGTTGACCGCGAGCGAGCGCCGCACGAACTCGTCGTCGTCCAGCGCCGCGAGCGCGGCGACCGCCGCCGGACGCGACACGTTGAACGGCAGGCGCACGCGCTGCGCGTACGCGATCAGCTCCGGGTCGCCCAGCGCGTAGCCGAAGCGCAGCGACGCGAGCCCGTACAGCTTGGAGTGCGTGCGCAGCACGACCGTCCCCGGCCGCGATTTCACGTAGTCCGTGGCTTCGACGGAACCGGCCGGCATGTACTCGCGGTAGGCCTGATCGACGAGCAGCACCACGTCGCTCGGAAGCGCGCGCGCAAAGCGGTCGAACGCGTCGCGCTCCACGCGCGTCGACGTCGGGTTGTTCGGATCGACGACCACCACGATCTTCGTCCGCGGCGTGACGGCGGCGAGCATCGCGTCGAGGTCGTGCACGCCGTCACGCAGCGGCACCTTGACCGGCGTCGCGCCGAACAGCACCGTGTCCTTGGGAAACAGCGAGAACGTCGGATCGGCCATCACGACCTCGTCGCCGCTCGCGACGAGCGCGCTGAACAGCGTGCGCACGACGTCGTTCGAGCCGTGCCCCACCAGCACGTGCTCGACGCCGAAACCGTACGGTTCGGCGAGCCGGCGCCGCAGCTCGGCATGATCGTCGTCGACGTACACCTGCAGATCGCCCATCGCCGCCAGCGCCGCAGCCGCTTTCGGCGACGTCCCGAGCGGGTTCTCGTTCGACGACAGCTTCACGAACGAATCGAGCCCGTACTTCTTGCGCGCCTGCGACACGGTCGTGCCGGGCGTGTACGCCTTCATCGAAGCGACTTCCGGCCGAACGATCTTCGAATAGTCCATCGAGACCGCCGCCTACTTCGCGCCCAAGAACCGCGAGCCCGGTTCGGTGATCGGTTCGCCTGCCGCGCACTGCGGGCAGGACGCCGGATCGAACGACTCGATCGGGAGATCGAGCAGCGCCGTCGTCGGGACGCCGAAGTCCGCGTGCGCGCGGCTCACGATCACGCCGACGCCCGCGACGTCCGCACCGCGCGCGCGAACCACGTCGAGCACCTCGCGCACCGAACCGCCCGTGGTGACCACGTCCTCGACGACGAACGCGCGATCGCCCGCGCCTAGCGCGAACCCGCGCCGCAGCGCAGGCACGCCATTCTCTTTCTCGACGAAGATACCGAGCGTGCCGAGCTGGCGCGCCGTCTCGTAGCCCAGCACGATCCCGCCGACCGCGGCGCTCACGACGACCGTCGGCGCGAGCGCGCGCGCGTAGGCCGCAAGCGCGCCCGCGACGCGCTCGACGAGCGGCGGGTCTTCGAGGATGCGAAACTTCTGCACGAAGCGGTTCGAGTGCCGGCCCGACGACAGCCGGAAATGTCCGCTCAGGATCGCGCCGCGCGCCTCGAGCTCGCGCAGCAAGATCGCTCGCCGTCGCCGAGCTCATCCGTTCAGCTCCGCGAGGATCGCGCGCGCCGCACCGACCGGATCGGCGTCGCCGACGATCGGCCGTCCGACGACCGCGTAGTCGGCGCCGGCTTCGCGCGCTTCGCGCGGCGTCGCCGCGCGGCGCTGATCGCCGTGCGCGCTTCCGGCCGGGCGAATCCCGGGGCAGAACGTGCGAAACTCCGTGCCGAAATACGCTTTGAGATCGGCTACCTCGCGCACGCTGCACACGACGCCGGAGCAGCGCGCGTCGCGCGCGAGCGCGGCGAGCCGCATCGCGTTCTCGCCGGGCCCGCCGATCAGTCCGAGCTCGCCGAGATCCTCCGGCGCGATGCTGGTGAGGATCGTCACCGCGAAGATTTCCGGCACCGGTATCTTCAGCTCGGCGGCGCGTTCGCCGGCCGCGAGCACCGCCGCGTCGAGCATCGGCGCGCCGCCCAGCGCGTGGACCGTCAAAAGCCGCACCCCCGGCCGGACGACCGCGCGGATCGCCGCTTCGACCGTGTTCGGGATGTCGTGGAGCTTCAAATCGAGCGCGTACTCCGCGCCGTGAGCGGCGAGCGCTTCGCGAATCGTGTCGCCGTAGCCGTAGAACGCCTCGTAGCCGACCTTGAACAGCACGCCGAGCGAGGTAAGGTTTTCGACTAGCCGGACGGCACGTGCAGGATCGCGTACGTCGAGGGCGACGACTAGCCGTGGAGCTCTCATCCTTTCGTAACGCTTCGCTCAACGAGGTGAAAGAACTTCGCGAGCTTGCCGAACGTTAGGGATACACGGCGTCGCAGAACGGCGCCGGGAAGGAGAACGAGATGCCCGGTATCATGGTCTTCAAGACGCTAGCCGACGCGCTTCGAGCGGGCTACCACGTCTACGACCGCACCGACCACGGCTATCTCGTCCGCACGCGAACCGCTGCCGGCTGGGCCATGGCGATCGTCACCTGTCGTTGACGGTCCGCACGCGAACGGAAGTCTAGGCCACATCGAAAGGGACGGATCGCTCAGGCGACCCGTCCCTTTCGGTTTCGTCCGGCTCGTCCGCGCTAGCGCAGATCGGGCGGCTGGACCGGCTTGGACAGCTCCTCGAACGGCGGGCGCTGGGCCCACGGGGGCGGCGTGGGCGGCGGCGTGGCCCCGTATCCGGGCGGCGGCTGGGGCGGCGGCGGAGCGCCCGGTCCCGGCGGCGTGTACGGGGGCGGGATGAACGTCGTGCGCGGCCTGGACGCCCGGGAGCTGCGCGCCGGACAGGACCGCGATGAGGATCTGCGCGATCCCGACGAACATCGGGATGAGGCCGCCCAGCAGCCACGGGCCGCCGCGGAAGTCCGGCGAGCCGGGCGTGCCGCCGATGAACGACAGACCGATCACCAGCGCCAGGCCGACGGCCGCAATGCGGATCCCCTTGTAACAGCGCGCGCTGCGGGTCGTCGTCGTTGGCGCGGCTGCCAGGCCGGCTGGCGTGGGTTGCGTCCACGGCGTTTGCGGCCGGTGCCGCCCGGCGGCGGCCACGGCGCGCCGGTCTTGCGCCAAGCCCGGTACGCGCGTTTGTCGAACTCCGGCGGCGGCACGATTCCGCGGCGCAGCATCTCGATGCGCTCCTGGTGCCGGAGCACGCGCGCGACGATGAACGCCGCGACGGGCGCACCGAACACGAACATGGTGATGAAGACCGAGACGACCGCATCGTCACGCATGGCTTAGACCTTGGCTCCTTGGCTGATGGTGATCGATCCGCTGTCGGTCGAGACGCTGAAGCTGCCGCGCGCGGACCCAAGCCGCATGCTCCTGCTCTCGGCGGATTGCGAGGTGTCGCCTGCGCCGGCGCCGATGATACTCCCGTCGCTGGTGTGGAGATTCACGTTCGCGTCACTGCTCGCGGCGAACGTGACGGCGACGGCGCCGTCCGCCGTCGTGAGCGCGCCGTCGACCGCGCGCACGTCGGTCGCCGCGATCTCGCCCGACGCGGTGTGCGCGTCGAAGTGGTCGGCGCCGACCGAGGTGAGCTTGACGTGGCCGTCGTCGGTGTGGGCGACGATCGCATCGGCCTGCACGTCGACGAGGTTCGACGTCGCCGGATGCGGTCGTGACGTCGACGTCGCCGCGATGGTTGCTCACGCGGATCGCGCCGTCGTTCACGTGCGCGATCAGCTTGGCGCGCAAACCGCTCGCCTCGACGCGCGCCGCCGCTCGCGATCTCGACCAGCGCGCCCGGCGGAACGGTGAGCCGCAGCGTGCGCTCGAAAGCTCCCGCGCACGTCGCTGGTCTCGGCTCGCGCTGACGCGCACGCCGTCGCCGGTCTGGACCGCCGTGATCGCGCCGTCCTCGGCGTTGCCGAAGCCCGACTTGCGCACCGTGCCCAGAACGTGGACTGCCGGCGCGGCTGCCGGTCTGCACCGTGACGGGGACGTCGCTGACGTCGACCACGACGTGCGGCGCCGGCCCGCCGGCGGCAAAGGTCTTGTCGACGGTCGCGGTGACGGCCGGCGCCTCATTATGCCTGCGGTCGTGAAAGACGATCCCGAAATGCGTGTGCGTGCCGGGCGTGCGGTCCCGAGGCGTAGGCCGGGCCGCCGCCGCCGATGGCTTGTCCGGCGGCGGCCACGATCACGAGCTCGGTGACGACCAAGGCGCCGACGAGGGTCGAGCGGGAAATCATGCCCCATGTACGACCCGTCGGCTGTGGAGTTTCGGCGAAACCGGCGGGGTGCTCGCGCGTACATGGGGGCACGATGGGACTCGCCCTCGCGGTGGAACCGCCGTTAGCGGCGCCGGTCGTCGACGACCAGGCGCTGATCGCGGCTACCCTCGCGGGGCAGCCGGACGCCTTCGGCGAGCTGGTGTCGCGATACGAGCGCGCCGTCTACCACCTGGCCGTGCGAACCCTCCACGACCCCACCGAAGCCGAGGACGCCGCCCAGGAGGCGTTCTTCAAAGCCTATCGGGCACTGGGCACGTTCCGGCCGGGCGCGAAGTTCTCGACCTGGATCTTCACCATCTGCTACCGCGCCTGCTGCGACCGGCTCAGCAAGCGCAAACGGCTCTCCCGCGACGAGCTCCCGGACCGCGCCGACCCGTCGGCCGGACCCGCGGCGCTCGCCGAGCGCAACGACGAAGCGCGGCGGCTCCACGCCGCGATCGACGAGCTTCCTGAGAAGTACCGCACGGTCATCACGCTGTACCATCTACAAGGGAAGCAGTACGAGGAGATTGCAACCGTGTTAAACCTTCCGCTCGGAACGGTGAAAACGCACCTCTTTCGGGCGAAAGAACAGCTTAGGAAGGCCCTGAGCACATGAACCACTACGACGACGACGACCTCGACCGCGCGATCGCGGCGCTCCCGCTGGCCGAACCGCCGGCCGGCTTCCACGCGCGCGTCATGGCCGCGACGGTCTACCGGCCGGAACCGGCCGTGCGCGGCTGGGAACTGTGGGTGATCGGAACGCTGGTCGCGGTCGCCGCATGGCTCACGTGGATCGTCATGAGCACGCCGCACGCGACCCAACGGTTTGCGGACGCGGCCATCTACGCCGTGCAGACCGCCGGGCTCACGTCGAGCTACACGGTCCTGTGGCTCGCCGTCGGCGCCTCCGCCGCGTGGTGGATCTCGCAGATCTCGGTCCCGTCTTCGCGCAGCCGCATCGAGGCCCGGTGACCGCCGCGAACTCCGCCGCCGAGGAGCACCGCAAGTACAAGATCCTGCTGGTCGAGGACGACACGCAGATCACGCGCGTGCTCAAGCTCGAGCTCGAGCACGAAGGCTACGAAGTCGACACCGCCGCCGACGGGCTGTCCGGTTTGGAGAAGGCGCTCAAGGAACCCGATCTCGTCGTGCTGGACCTGATGCTGCCCAAGCTCGACGGGATGGAAGTCGCGGCGCGCGTGCGCGCGAAGTCGCGCGTGCCCATCATCATGCTCACCGCGAAAGACCGCATCCCCGACCGCGTCGCGGGCCTCGACCGCGGCGCCGACGACTACGTCGTCAAACCGTTTTCCATCGAAGAGCTGCTCGCCCGGATTCGCGCGCGCTTGCGCGACCGCGACCCGCACGAGAACGTGCTCACCGTGAAAGATCTCGTGATGGACCGCGACCGCCACGAGGTCACGCGCGCGGGGCAGGCCATTCACCTCACCGCCAAAGAGTACGCGCTGCTGGAGTATCTGCTGCTGCACCGCAATAAAGTGCACTCGCGCGACGAGCTGTTCAACGGCGTGTGGGGCAGCGATTTCCTGGGTGACTCCAACCTCATCGACGTCTACATCCGCTACCTGCGCGGCAAGATCGACGATCCGTTTTCGGACAAGCTCGTGCAAACCGTACGCGGTGTCGGTTACGCCTTAAAAGACTAGGCGGCGATGAGCTCGCTTCGCACGCGAATCGCGGCGGTGTACGCCGCGCTGATCGTGCTCGTGCTCGCGGTCGGCGCGTTCGCGATCGACTTCACGCTCAAGTCGGAGCTCATCGACCAGTCGAAGCTGAACCTCGCGGAGACCGCGGATCAGATCGAGCGCAGCGCGGTTGCCGCCGTCGAGGCGATGAACTTCGGCGTGCCGGGCCCGGCGTCGGGCTCGCCGCCGCTCGTCGTCTCCGACCGTGCCACGCTCGATCATTTCGCGGCGGCGAACCAGTACATCCAGATCGACACCACCGGCGGCCAGATCCTCGGCAAGAGCACGAACCTGGGCGGCTTGGCGTTCACGCCCTTCGTGCCGCCGCGCGGCACCGACCGCGCGTACGAGGAAGTGCCGGTGGGAGGCGAGCGCCCGGGCACGATGCTGGTGCTCAACCGCGTGCTGCTCGATGCCGACGGCCGGCCGATCGCGGTCGCGCACGTCGCCGAACGGCTCGACATCGTCGCGCAGCTCATCCAGCGCGCGCGCACGATCTTGCTGCTCGTCACGATCGCGGCGATGATCGTCATCGTGATCGCGTCGTACTTCATCGCGGCGTCGGCGATCGATCCCATCGAGCGGCTGACCAGAACCGTCGCCGAGATCGGCTCCGAACGGCTCGACCGGCGGCTGCGCTGGAAGCGCAGCGACGAAGTCGGCCGGCTCGCGAGCGCGTTCGACGCGATGCTCGACCGGCTGCAATCCGCGTTCGCGCGCGAGCGCCAGTTCATCAGCGACGCGTCGCACGAACTGCGCACGCCGCTCACGGTCATCAACGCGAACGCGCAGATGCTGCAGCGCTGGGGCGACCGCGATCCGGAGATCACGCGCACGTCGCTCGAAGCGATCGCGGAAGAGAGCGGCCGGCTCGCCGGAATGGTGTCCGGCATGCTGACGCTTTCGAAGGCCGAGGCCGGCGACGCGATCCCCAAAGAGCCCGTCGTCATCGAGCGGCTCGTCGACGACGTGGTGGCGCACGCGCAGGAGCGCGCGGTCGCCGAAGGGCTCGCGCTTGCGTCGCATCACCCGCCGAGCGCGAGCACGATCGTCGTCGGCGACGGCGGCCTGCTGCGCCAGCTCGTCGGGAATCTGGTCGACAACGCGCTCAAGTTCACCAACGAAGGCCGCGTCGACGTCGAGGTGCGCCACGAGGACGGCTGGGCGGTGATCGAGGTCGCCGACACCGGGCCCGGGATCGGCGGCGATGCGGCCGACCGCCTGTTCGACCGCTTCTTCCGAGGCGATCCCTCGCACGCGCGGACCGTCGAAGGGACCGGGCTCGGCCTGGCGATCGTGCGCAGCATCGCCCGGGTCCACGGCGGCACCGTCGCCGCCGAGGCGCGGCCCGAGGGCGGGTCGGTGTTCCGCGCCCGCCTGCCGGCCGAGCCTGAATCCTTCACCGGCGGTTCATGACCGAGCCTACGCCCGGGCGGTACGATGGGGCCGTGGACGAGTTCCGGACCCGAGCCTTGCGGTGGATCGCCGCGGGGCTAGGGGCGCTTCTGCTGTGTTTCGCGGCGCCCGCCGCTCCGGCGGTGGCGGGGACGACGTCGTACGACGTCGGCGACCAAGCCGTCGTGAACGTCATCGTGCGCGGCAAGGGCAACGAGGTCGCGGTGCACGTGTGGGACCGCTCCACCGTGCAGTTCGACTACGCCGACGAGAGCGTCCCCGCGTTCGGCCGGCAGGTCGTGCCGTTCGGTACGCCACGGTTCCCGCTGTCGCGCCAGATCCCCGCGATGATGTACCCGGCGCGCGCCGGCGACGGCCAGGTTGGGCGTCTTGCCGCCCGAAGAGTTTCCGTTCGCGGCGTTCCGGCCCGGCCCGCACGACACCGTGCTGATCGACGCGCCGGAAGGTTCGCACCTCGTCGTCACGGTGCCGGCGTCGACGGGATTGCTCGCGCTGCGCGTCGGCGGCGGACAGACGACGATCGAAGGCTATCGGGGCGCGAACCTGTTCCTGATCCAAGGCACGGGCCACGTGCAGCTCACCGGCGCGACGACGACCGCGTTCGTGCAGATGAACTACGGGACGTTTTTCGCCGCCGACGGGACGTTCGACCGCATTCGCGTGCGCGGCGTCGCGGCGCACGACGTGTTCGAGCACTGCCGCAGCAAACAGATCGAGGCGAGTAGCGTGCACGGCTCGATCGTCTACGACGGCGGCAGCTTCGATCCGGGCCTCGCGCGTTTCGAGACGCAGAACGGGAACATCGCGCTCGGCGTGAACGGCGCCGCAAACGTCACCGGCCGCTCGCAGGACGGTCACGTCTACACGCTGTTCGACCGGCGCAGCGGCAGCACCGTCGAACAGCGCGGTGACGGCGAAGCGACCGCGACGGTGGGCGGCGGCGGGCCGCTCGTCAACGCGATCAGCGGCCGCGGCAACGTCTTTCTCTACGACGGCACGCTGCAGAACCGGCGCGCAGCGGGTCCGCAGTGGAGAGCCGTGCACGAAGTGTTCGCCGGCCGGCACCGCGGTCGCAACGCGACGGCGCCGCACGCCGTCGAACCGCCGCGGCCGGCGGGCATCCCGCGCCCGCCGCGCCTTCGCTTTTAGCTAAAGCAGGAACTTGCGCAGCAGCGCGACGTCGAGTTTGAACGTGTGCTGCGGGATGACGGCCTCCACGACGTAGCCGCACGCGGCGAAGAACGCCTGCGCGCTGCCGCCGTGACGCACAGGCACCGTCATCTTGTGGCAGTTATAATAGTTCGCGACGTCCTCGGCGCGGGCGAGGAGCCGGCGCCCCGCGCCGTTGCGCCGCTGCGCCGGCACGACGTAGAGCGCGTCGACGTGGCCGAGGGACGCCGCGATCCGCAGCCGCAGCGCGGCGACGATCTCGCCGCCGTCGGCACGCGCGAGCAGATCGTGCGTCTGCTCGTGCCAGACGACGCGGAAATTCCATAGCTCGCTGCGCGCGTCGCGGTCGTGCGCCTTCCAGAACGCGTCGGTGTCGCCGGGCTTGGCGGTCTCGATCTCGGGCGGCGTCACGCGACGTCGTAGCTCCAGCCGTCGTACGCGGCGAACGTCTTCACGCCGGTAGCGTCTTCGAGCTCGTAGGCGAGCCGTTTGGGATCGCGCTCGAGCATGCGCGTGCTGAAGTGCGACATGATCGCCGCGCCGGGGCGAATGCCCTCGATGAGCGCGCGCGCGTCGTCGAACGTCAGGTGGTCGACGTCCATCGAGTCGCGGTAGCGCAGCACGTTGATCACCAGCACGTCGGGCGCGTGCGCGCGATAGTCGGTGACGATGTCCTCGAAGTAGCGCGTGCAGGGCACGTAGGAAACGGTGGCCGACGGCGTGTGAAAGTGCAGCCCGTACGTTTCGACGGGATGCTGCAGCCGCAGCGACGAGCGCAGCTCGACGTCGCCCACCGCGAACGGGCCGCCGTTCGCTTCGACGACCCACTCGCGCGGCACGAATCTCCGCGCGTACGGCAGCACGACCGGCTGCATCGACTCGTCGAGCGCGTCGCGCGGTGCGCACAGCGCGCCGCGCGGCCGCCAGCCGCCCTGGCACATCGCCTCGATCATCGCGTTGACGTCGCCCGAGTGGTCGAGGTGCTTGTGCGAGAGCACGATCGCGTCGAGGGACGCAGGATCGCAGCGCGGAACCTGCGCGAGCGCGCGCACGAGCGCACCGGGCCCCGGGTCGACGTGGATGTTCGCGCCATCGGTCTGCAGCCAAAAACCGCCCGACGACCGGATCTGCTTGGCGACGACCCAGCGCGCGCCGCCGGTGCCGAGGAAGCGCAGCGTGACCACGGGGCCCGGTTCGCAGCCCGAACGGGAACCTCCGCCGCCAGGAATCGGCCCGCCGAGTCTCGATTAGGCCTTCCTAACTCGTCATTTAGGAGAGCCTACCGTGACCCGCCTCGCCCTCGCGGTCAGCGCGCTGCTGATCGCGATCGTCATCGCGCCTCGCCCGGCCGCGGCGATCCCCGTGTTCGCGCACCGCTACGGGCTCTCGTGCCAGGCCTGTCACACGACCGTGCCCCACCTGACGGAGTTCGGCGAGCAGTTCCGGGCCTACGGCTATCGGTTGCCCGGGGCGCCGCAGCACGGCGCGTTTCCGGCGGCGGTCAAGGTGAATCTCGCCTATGCGAGCGACGGCGGCGGCCTGCCCAAGGCGGTCGTCGACGAGGTGGAGGTGCTCGCGGGCGGACCGATCGGAAAGCGCGGCTCGTACTTCGCCGAGCAGTACGTCGTCGACGGCGGCGTGCCGGGCCGCTCCCGCGACCTCTGGGCCGCATGGCGGGCGACACCGGACGGGGCGCGGATCCCGCTGACCGTGCGCGCCGGCCAGTTCACCCTGGACCTGCCGGTCGATCCGGAGACGTTCCGCGAGACCACCGATCACTTCGCGATCTGGGACCAAACCGCGGGCGGCAATCCGTTCGCGTTCTTCGAGCCCAAGATCGGCCTGTCGCTGACCGCCGGCGACGAAGCGCGTGGGCTCAGCGCGAGCGTCGCCGCGGTGCGGGGCCGCGAAGCGGGATCGCGGTTGGCCGCGCGCGGGCTCGACCGTGAGATCTTCGTCCGGCACGCGATGCCGGACGTCGTGCTGACCGCCTATCGATACGACGGCGTGCGCACGGTCGACGGCGCCGGCGACGGCTTCCGGCGCACGGGCTACGGCGTTGCGGTCACGCGCGGGCGAGCGCGGTTCGACGCGGTGTACCAGCACGGTTTCGACACGCACGCGGACGCCCGCGGCGCGCTCGTCTCGAGCGGCGGATTCGCGCAAGTGCGGTACGAGCTCGACGCGCGCTGGTTCGCGCTCGCGCGCTACGACGGCACGCAAGACACGGCGTTCGCGCGCGCGCTGACCGCCGGTTTCGGCTATCGCGTCGCGCGCAACGCGCGGTTCACCGCGTTCGATACGCTCCGCCGCGACGGCGGCGGCACGCGCCGCAACACGCTGACGACCGCGCTGATGTTCGCGTACTGACGCTCGATCCGCGATGCTCCTCGGCGGCGTACCGATGGCGGTGCACCGTTCCAGGAGATGCTCGTGAAATCACCGTTCCACGCCGCCGCGATCGCACTCGCCGTCGCCGCCGGCACCAGTACACCATCATCGACGAGCAAGACCACGTCGTGGGATCGCTCGTCGCCGACACGCCGCCCGGCGCGCAGCTGCGCGTCATCGGCATCGCGAACGCGAAGCACACCGCATCACCGGCGCAAGCCTGCACGTGCTGATGCCCGTGCGCAGCGGTGACGGCGGCGGCTGACGCCGCAATCGCCAGCTCCCTTAGCGACGGCCTCCCGCGCGCCGCAGCAGTTCGCGAACCGCTGCGTCGAGCTGGGGATCGTCGCCCCGTTCCGCCGCACCCGGCGGGTTCTCGACACGGATGTCGACCGGGCGCGGGTGCAGCTCCATGTCGACGCCGTCGTGCGCGATCACGCGTGTCGACGGGAGCCGCACGGTGCCGCCGTCGGCCAGGCCGGTGTTGCTCGTGAAGATGATCCAGCCCGCGGTCGGCACGCCGACGACCGTACCGGCGTGCAGCTGGCGATAGGCTTCGGTGAAGTTCTCCGCGTCGGAGAGGCTGTGCTCGTTGACGACGAGCACCGACGGCCGGTCGAGCGTGCGTTGCCCCAGTGACGTGCGCTCGGGCGGATCGTAGCCGAAGCGCGACTTGAACGTGAGGTACTCCCTGCGCGTCAGCACGTCGACCGAGTACGGGTCGACGAAGCCGCCCGAGTTGTTGCGCACGTCGACGATCACGCCGGCCTTCGCGCGGTTCTGCACGTCCAGATCGGCGTAGAACTTCGCGAGCGCGTCCTGGCCCATGTCGTAGATGTGGACGTAACCGAGCCGCCCGCCGCTGATCCGTTCGACGTACGCGCGCCGCGACGCGACCCACGCGTGGTAGCGCAACTGTTCTTCGGCCGGCTGGTCGACGGGCTGCACGATCACCGTGCGCGCGGCCGCCGCGTCGCCGTGCGGCGCGATGCGCAGCTCCGTGCGCTTGCCGATGCGGTTCGCGAGCAGCTCGTCGACGTCCCTAGTGCGGTCGACGGTGCGGCCGTCCACGGCGAGCACGTCGTCGCCGGCGGCGATGTGGCCCGCGACGACAGCCGGTCCGAGCGGCACGAGCGCAGCGATTCGCAAACGCCCGCTGCGGTCGTACTCCGCGACGTCCCAGTCGACGGCGAGCCGGCCGGTGGTGAACCGCGGCGTGCCGGGTGCCGCGGGCGCGCGGATGCCCGTGTGCGAGGAGTTCAACTCGCCGATCATCAGCGACATGACGCGGTAGAACTCTTGCGGCGTGCGCGCGGCGAGCGCGTACGGCTGGTACTCTTGCCGCACGGCGTTCCAGTCCGCGCCGTGAAACGACGGATCGGCGTACCAGCGGTCGAGCATCGACCACGCCTGCGCGAACACCACGGGCTTGTCGTGCGCGAAGTCGACGTCGAGCTCAGCGGCGAGGCCGATCGGTTTCGCGCCCTTGCCCCCGAGGTCGGCGACGAACGCGCGCCCCGCGTCGAGATAGATCGCGCTCCGTCCGTCCGGCGTGACGGCGACGTCGGCTTTGTGGCCCGCGGTGCTGGTGAGCTGCTTTGCGACTTGCTCGTCGGTCGACGTCTCGTCGATCGAGAACGCGTACAGGTTCTCCTGGCTCGCGGCGACAGCGACGAGCACGAGCGTCTTGGAGTCCGGTGTCACGACGACGCGGTTCACGTCGAGCCCCGTCTGCACGAAGCTGACGCGCTCGCGGATGTCGTTGAAGTCGATCGTCGTCTGCTTCGGCGCGGCTGACGGCGCCGGCGATGCGGCGCCTTGCGGTTTCGGCGACGCGCTCGGCGGCGGCGTCGCCGGGATCGTGCGCGACGGCAGCTCGGGGCGCGTCGGTTCGTCGGCCGGGAACAGCTTGCGGAACGCGTCCTCGCGGAAGCGCGGCGAGCGCGGGATCAGATCGACCTGCGCGATCGTGCCGTTCTCGGTGCGCTGCGACGTGACGAAGAACAGCCGCGTGCCGTCGGGCGCCCACGCCAGCGGGCCGCCGTTGCCGTTGGGCAAGAACGTCACCGCGCGCGGCGTGCCGCCGCTCGTGCGCACCACGAACGCGTTGGTGAAGCCGCCGCGATCTTGATCCGCGTACGCGATCCAGTCGCCGCCCGGCGAGAACGCGATGTTGCCCAGGTCGCCGAACGGGCGGCGGTCCATGAAGCCGTGCGCGACGATGCGGTCCGCGCGCGTCGCGACGTCCATCACGTGCAGCTCGCGGCCGTCGCGCACGAACGCGAGCGATTTGCCGTCGGGCGACCAGTGCGGGTAGTCGTCGTGGTGCCCGGCCGGCGTGACGAGGCGCTGCGGCCCGTCGGGCAAGTCGTACGTCGCGATCGCCTGTTCGGCGCCGCGGTCCACGACGTAGGCGATGCGCCGGCTGCCCGCGGCCCACACGGGATCGTCGTACGCGGCGTCGTCGTGCGTCGTGACGAGCTGCGCCTCGCCGCCCTCCGTGGCGCTCGCGGCGAAGACGCGGCCGCGGCCGACGAACGCGATCTTCTTGCCGTCGGGCGACAGCCCCAGCGACGTGAAACGGTTCGTCTGCGTGACGTGGCGTTGCGTGAGGACCGCGGGCAGACCGCGCGGCACGATCGCGAGCTGTCGCGTCGCACCATTGTCGACGTCGTACGTCCAGATCTTCATCGCGCGCTCGAATGCGATCAGCTTGCCGTCGCGCGAGATCGACGGCCACAGCACGCGGCCGCCTTTGAGCGACGTCAACTGGCGCACGTGTCCGTCGGCGGCGTGCGCCCACAGCTGGTCGCTGCCGCCACGGTCGGACGCGAAGTACAGCGTGCGGCCGTCGGGCGCCCACATCGGCCAGCGATTCTTCGCCGCGCCGGCGACGACGGTGTCGAACTGCCGCGCGCCGGGATGCGCGACGACGATCTCCGACTCGTCCATGTGACTGTGGCCGCGCCGCGCCCAGTCGACGAAACCGTTGCGCACGAACGCGATGGACGCGCCGTCGGGCGACGGCGCAGGCGCGGTCGACATGACGTAATCTTCGTGCAAAATGCGCATCGGCGTGCCGCCGTCCGCGGCGACGCGGTACACGTCGCCGTCGTACGCGATGTTGTGCGACGATGACGAGAAGTACACGAAGCGCCCGTCGGCCGACCACGCGCTCACGTCGGGCAGCTGGTCGTCGTGCGTAACGCGCCGCAGCGTGCCGCCGTCGAGCGTCAGCACGTAGATCCCGCTCGCGCCGGGCTGCGCCGAAACGAACGCGAGCCGCTTTCCGTCGGGCGAGAACAGCGGCCGTCGCGCGACACCACCGGTGGCCGCGAGCAGTCGCGCCGTCCCGCCCGCCGAGGGAACGCTCCACACGTCACCGCCCGAGACGAACGCGATCTCGCCGTGATCGGGCGAAACCGACGGCTCGGAGAAACTGGGGGCGAGGTCGGACGCTACGTCAGCGGCGCTCGTCGTCACCGGCACTGCCGGGACGAGGCACGCGACGAGCGCCGCGACCGTGAGGACGCGTCGAACGAGCATCCCGCGGCATTCGCACCCGAGCGGCCCGCGCCTCCGTATTCGTTCGGAGTTCGACGGCTAGCGTGTCGGAGCGGCTCTAATAGTGCGTCCCGAAGTTGTGCCCGCAGTTGGTGCAGGTATCTGCGTTGCCGCCATAAGCCGGGCAATTGCAACCGCTGGAACCGCAATTTCCGTACCCTTGGACCACGGCGCGCTCGTCGTGGAAAGTCGTCGGCTCGATCATCGTATTCACCTCGTTACATTTAGGGACGGGTCCGATTCGCGCCGTTACCGCTTGCTCCTCCCAGCTTATCAAATGACGCGCGCCGGACGCGGATGATCTCGCGCTAGAGCATCTCCGGCCGCACCGTGAAGATCAGGTCGTCGAGCGCCGCGAGCCGGCTCAGCATCGCTATCGCCGCAGGCAGTTCGTAGCGGAAGAAGTACCGGCACGCCGCAAGCTTGCCGGCGGTGAAATCGTCGGGCGGCGCGGCGGCGGCGACGCGCGCTTGCACGAGCCAGCGCCATGCGACCGCGATCGTGCCGAACGCGTCGAGGTACGCCGTTGCTTCGGCGAGCGCGCGTTCGGGGCCGAGCTCGAGTTGCGCGGCGAGCAGTGTGCGCGTCACGCGCACCAGCTCCTCGGTCGCCGCGGCAAGTGCATCGGTTTCGGCTCGCAGTGACTCCACCGCGCGCGCGGCATCGATGTCGCGCGCGATCGCGTCGACGAACACGCGCAGTCCGGCGCCGTCGTGCAGACGCACCTTGCGCCCGAGCAGGTCGAGCCCTTGGATTCCCGTCGTGCCTTCGTGGATCGGGTTGAGGCGCTGGTCGCGAAAGTGCCGCTCGACCGGGTATTCCGGCGAGTAGCCGTATCCGCCGAGCACTTGGATCGCGAGCGACGTCGACTCGATGCCGTGCTCCGACGGCCACGTCTTCGCGACCGGCGTGAGCACGTCGAGCAGCAGGTTCGCGTCGTCGCGCTCGCGTGCGTCTTGCGACGCCGCGGCCGTGTCGACGAGCCGCGCGCAGTACAGCACGAGGGCGAGACCGCCTTCGGCGATCGCTTTTTGCGCGAGCAGCATGCGGCGCACGTCGGCGTGCTCGACGATCGGCACCGGCGGCGAGAGGGGGCTCTTGTCGGTGAGCCGGCGGCCTTGCGGGCGATCCTTCGCGTAGCCGAGCGCGTACTCGTACGCGGCAAGGTTGAGCGCCGCGGCGCCCGCGCCGACGGCGATGCGCGCCTCGTTCATCATGTGGAACATCTGGCGCATGCCGTCGTGCGGCGCGCCGACGAGGTAACCCACGCACTCGCCGCGCTCGCCGAACGTCAGCACGGTGTTGACGACGCCGCGCTGGCCAAGCTTGTGGTTGAGTCCCGTGACTTGCACGTCGTTGCGCGCCGCAGGCCGGCCCTGCTCGTCGAGCACGAACTTCGGCACGATGAACAGCGAGATGCCTTTCACGCCGGGCGGCGCGTCAGGCAGCTTCGCGAGCACGAGGTTGACGATGTTCTCCGTGAGATCGTGCTCCGCCGCGGAGATCCACATCTTGCTGCCGGTCAGGCGGTACGTGCCGTCGGCCGCGGGAACCGCGCGCGTCGTGATGTCGCCGAGCGATGAGCCCGCTTGCGGCTCCGACAGCGCCATCGTGCCGAAGAAGCGGCCTTCGATCATCGGCTTCATCCAGCGCTCGCGCTGCTCGTCGTCGCCGAACGCGGCGAGGAGATGCGCCGCGCCGACGGTGAGGAACGCGTACGCGTTCGCCGAGCCGTTCGCCGCGGTGAACACTATCGCGGCCGCCGACGAGAGCGTCGACGGCAACTGCAGTCCGCCGTCCGCGCCCAGAAACGTGGCGCCCATGAAGCCGGCCTCGACGTACGCGCGCACGGCGCGCTTGAGCGACTCGGGCGTCGCGACGTTGCCGCCGTCGAGCCGGAACGCGAACGCGTCGAGCTCCGCCGCGGACGGAGCGAAATAATCGGCGGCGATCTCGTACGCGGTGTCGAGCACGCCGTCGAGCGTCGCGCGATCGTGCTCGGCGAAATGCGGCAGGCGCAGCAGCGCTTCGACGTCGAGCACGTCGAACAGCTGGAAGTCCAGGTCGCGGCGGCGCGGCGCGAGCCCGGTGGCGGCGGAGGCGAGCATGGCGTCACACTTTTACCGGGTAGGCAAGGGCGTCCCCGTCGCAAGCCCGAACCGGCTCGACCGAACGACCCTGGCTGCCGGGCGGTTGCGGCGGCCACATTTGGAGGAACACATGACACGACCGGTCGCCGCTACGTTTGCTGCATGCTGTATCGCCACGTTGGGACTGGCCGCGTCGGCCTTCGCCGCGATGGCGCCCGACATGAACGCGCCGCCCGCCGTTTGGAAAGACACTGGCGCGAAGCCGATCGTAAAGCTCGACGCGCAGAAGCACCCGACGCTCATTGCGCTGACGATCCCCGCTTCGCTGCTCAACGCGTTGCCGAAGCAACGCTCCGAGGCGGTCCTGCCGGTTGAGAACGGCGGCCTGGTTCAGACGGCGAACATGCAGTGGCATCCGATGGGCCACGATCCTGTTCACGTCTACAATGTCCCGCACTTCGACGTGCATTTCTTCACGATCACCGAGAAGGTGCGGGCGAGTATCGTGCCAGGTGCCGCCGCCGGAACCGTTCGGCCGGACAACCACCTGCTGCCGCCCAACGCCATCCTTGCGCCGGATTATGTCCCAGGCATGGGCATGCACGTCATCCCGAAATCCGCGCCGGAGTTCAACGGCGGGAAGTTCGCCGTTTCGCCGATCATCGGCTACTGGAACAACGACGTCGCGTTCTTTGAGGTGATGTTCACAAAGGCAGGCCTCATGAAGAAGGGCGGAGCGGCCGGGGCGTTTCCGCAGCCCACATCGGTCAAGCAGCACGGATACTACCCGACGAAGTACAGCGTAAAATACGATGCGCCGGCAAATGAGTATGAGGTCGCTCTAAGCGACTTCGTCAAGCGCTGAATCAGGCCCGACCGCTCTCCGCGAAGACGACGCGCGTCAGCCACAGCGCCGCCAGCGCGGGCTTGGGCGCATCACGGATCTCGACTTCGGCGCGCCAGGTGATCTGCGCGCCGTCGTCGAGCGGGCGGACGTCTTCGATCGCGAACGTGCCGCGAATCTCCGAGCCGACGGGCACGGGCGACACGAACCGCAGCCGGTCGAAACCGTAGTTCAGGCTCATGCGCGCCGTCGGCATGCTGATGACTTCGGCGGTCATCGACGACAGCAAGCTGAGCGTGAGGAAGCCGTGCGCGATCGTCGTGCCCAGCGGCGACTCGCGCCGCGCACGCTCGGGGTCGACGTGGATCCATTGGTGGTCGCCGCTCACGTGCGCGAACTCGTCGACGAGCTCTTGCGTCACGGTGCGCCACGCACTCTCGCCGACGCGCTCGCCGTGCATGCGCTCGAGATCGGCGACGCTGGTAAAGATCGCTCGCTGCATCCCGGTGCGCTTCGGACGAGGAACCCGTCGTCCCGCTTCGCAAGCACGAGCGGATGAAAGCGATCGTGTGCCGCGCCTACGGGCCGCCGAAGGAACTCGTGACGGCCGACATGCCGGAACCGCAGGCGGGGCCGGGTCAGATCGTCATCGACGTGTACGCGGCGGGCGTGAACTTCCCCGACGTGCTACTGGTGCAAGGGCTGTATCAGGTGAAGCCGCCGCTGCCGTTCAGCCCCGGGGTCGAGGTGGCCGGCATCGTCGCGGCGGTCGGCGAGGGCGTGCGCGAGCCGCGCGTCGGCGACCGCGTCGCCGCGGGCGTGATGGGCGGATTCGCCGAGCGCGCCGTCGCGAACGCGGCGACGACGATCGTACTGCCGGAGACGCTGGACTTCGTCACCGCGGCGGGGATGATCCTGACGTACGGCACGGCGTATCACGCGCTCGTCGACCGCGCGGCGCTGCGCGCCGGCGAATGGCTCTACGTGAGCGGCGCGGGCGGCGGCGTCGGAACGGCATCGGTCGATCTGGCGAAGGCGCTCGGCGCGAACGTCGTCGGAACGGCGAGCTCGGATGCGAAGCGCGCCGCGGTGAAGCGCGCGGGCGCGGACGTCGTGCTCGACGCAGGCGCGTCCGACCTCGTCGACGCGGTGAAGAAGGCGAGCGACGGCGGGATCAACGTGGCGATCGACAACGTCGGCGGCGAGCAGTTCGACACCGCGCTGCGCGCGGCGGCGCGCGACGCGCGACTGCTCATCGTCGGCTTCGCGGGCGGGACGATCCCGCAGATCCCGGCGAACCGCATCCTGCTCAAAGAGCTCGACGTGCTCGGCGTGTACTGGGGCGACTGGGCATCACGCAACCCGGCCCACAATCGCGAAAACTTCGATGCGATGTTCGCGCTGATGCGCGAGGGCAAGCTGCACCCGCGCGTGGATGCGACGTATGCATTCGCGGATGCGGCGCAGGCTGTCGCGGACCTGCACGAACGCCGCCTTGTCGGCAAGGGCGTCGTGCGGGTGCGCGAGGTTTAGCGCTGTCCGCTCGATGCGAATGGTGAAGGTACTGCTCCTTGCCGGGCTCCTCGCGAGCCTGCTGCATTTCGCCGACAACACCGTGCTGC